>NZ_JAEBDZ010000031.1:0-105149 GCF_046548675.1 Amycolatopsis sp. cmx-8-4 | reverse complement strand
CCGACCCGACTCGGCCTGGTGCTTCTCGTGCCCGAGATGCTCGGTCATTTCCTCGTTCAACGCTGTTTCCAGCACGTTCTTGGTGAACAGCTTCAGCAAGCCGTCCGGGCCGGTCAACGCCAGCCCCCGGGCCTTCGCCTCGGCCACCATCGCCGCCGCAGCGGCCTGCTCCGGCGACAGCTCCCGCGCCGGCTGGGACTCACTCTTGCGTGGACTCACAACCTCAGATGTCATCACTCACAGTGCCCATCCCGCCGGACCTTGGCCCGGCGTAGTAAGGGAACTATGACGAAGCGAGTTGATCAGAACGACGTCCTCCTGATGTCGTGTGCGGGCTTGCAGTCCCAAGACATCGAGGAGGACGTCATGGTCCAGGGTAGTGGCCTGTCGCGCGGCGACAAGCGCCGGAACGAGCGGTTGGCTCCTCCTGCGGCAGCTGGTGCCGCCGCAGAACGCGATTTTGGGGATCGACCTCGCCGATGAGAAACAGGCGATGGTGCTGACCGATCACGACTCACGAGTGCTGGCACGCAAACGGGTCCGGGCCAAGGCGTGGCGGCTGGGATCAGCACTGGAATGGGCCCGCCAGGTGGCGCGCCGGCGCGGGTTCGTCGATGTCACGGTGGGCTGTGAGCCGACCGGGCACCGGTGGCGGGTACTCGACCAGCTCGCCGCCGAACTGGACATGCCGCTGGTGTGCGTCCAACCGCTGTTGGTGGGCCGGGCAAGGGAAAGCGAAGATTACACGCGTGACAAGACCGACGATAAGGATGCCGTGCTGATCGCGCGACTGGTCGGCGAACTGCGCTGTTACGTACCGGAACGGGCGGATGAGACCTGGGTGCGGCTGCGGCATCTCGGTGCCCGGCGGGAGCGGCTGGTCGCCGAGGCCACCGCAGACGTGCAGCAGCTGCGCGACCTGCTGGAGTGCGCGTGGCCAGCGGCACTGGGCTGCGCGGCCAAACCGTTCGAGTCCAACAGTTGGTGCGCCGCGCTCACCGTGGTGCTCGGGCGCTGTCACGGCCGGCCGGAACGGCTGACCAGAATGGGCTTCGATCGGTTTCTGCGGGCAGTCAACCGAGAAGTCTTGCACTGGGGAGGACGCCAGGTCTGGCAGCGCATCGTCCGCGCCGTGTTCACCGCGTTGTCAGACCGCGCCGGCGTGACCGCTCAACGGATCGGCGCGCTCGAACGAGCCGGCTTCGTGCTCGCCGACTGGCACGCCACTAAACGTCGACTGTCCGAAGTGGAGACTCGCATGGTCGACGTCCTGAACCACCTTGAACTCACCGACCTGGTCACCACCATCCCGGGACTCTCGGCCGTCGGTGCGGCCGCGATCCTCGCTGAAACCGGGGATATGAACCGGTTCGACAGCCCGCGCGCAGTCGTCAAACACGCGGGGCTCTGCCCCCGCCAGAACTCCAGCGGCACCATGGAGGGCCGGACCCGTATCGCCCGCCGAGGACGACCCAAACTGCGCCTGGCCGCGTGGCGGGCGGTCTGGGGCGCCCAAGCGAACAACCCGGTACTCGCCGCCCGCTACCGGCATCTGACCACCCGACCGGACAACCCGCTCGCGCACGGCCAGGCCCACGCCGCACTCGCCGCCGCGCTGCTGCGCTGGCTGCATGTGATCGTCACCCAGCGTGTCCCCTGGAACGCACAGGCCGCCAGCGGCGCCATCGAACTGCAGACCGCCGCCTGAACCCGGCCACGACACCCTGACCAGGGACGGGCCAAGCTCAACCCGGCGTTGAGGACCACCTCGACCGACACCCTGAGCAGGCCCGTCGCCTCCTCCACGAACTCGATTGCGCGCTGTCGGGCCAACAGCCCCATTGCCAGCTACGTAGAGCCGAGGAGGCGACGAGCCCCCCGACCCACTTGACAAAATCCGTCTTACGCTGGTGTCGGGCCGGAAACACCGATCCTGGAACAGTCCCGTCGTTCCCTCGATCTCCTCTCTTGGGGCGCCGGAGCGGAAAGCTCAGTTACGTCGTAACTTTCGAGCTGTCGCAGTTCCGCCGCTGTCCGGTGCTGAGCGGCTGTGACGGTAAGGCGTTGCGCGTGCTGATGTACAAGTACAAGACGTCCGTCGACGGCGGTGGACCGCGGCGGTTCGCTGGCGTTCGACGGTGCTGCAGCAGCAAGCCCTGACCGGCTACCTTGCCGAACTCGACGCGGCGCTGATGCACACCGACGGGACCTGGTGCGCCCGCACCGCGTCGACCGCGTACGGGATAGTCGTTCGGCCGGCCGTCGATGCAACATCGGATCGCCGCGCACGGCGAGCGACATTGGCTCAACCCGTCGCGAAAGCCCCCCAGCCGGCCAGGCTGGGGGGCCTCGTGTGCCCGTTCGCGGCCGATCGTCACGCCCGTTGCGCCCGCCCTGGCCGAGCGCGCCTACTGCGACTCCGACACGACCGAGCAGTCACCGACGAGCAGGAGGCCTCCGGGCCGCTGGACGAGCGGACCTGCTGAGCGCCTACGACCAGATCACCGCCATAGCCGAGGCCGTCCTACGGTCAACCCACGCCGTGTGCCATGCGGCTCAGCAGCCGCCGATCTCCCTTGCGCCTCGGGTACGGGCGGCACCGCTGTCGAGCAGGTTGTCCCCGGGCAGGGCGCAGTAGTCGTAGTCCGTGTACAGGATGACGTCGACGCGGATCTTCACGTTCGTGGATCGGCAGTTGTACCAGTACGTGAACGGGGATTGCTCACGGTAACCGCACGCAGCGGCGATCCGCGCCGCGCCCGGCGCCGCCGAGACCGTGGTGCTGGCCATCGCCGCCGGCGCCGCGGTCAGCAGCAACCCGGACGCCGCGGCGATCGCGGCCGCACCGGCGATGAACGGGCGAACGCGACGGCTCGCCCGGGCTCCCGTCCGACTGTCACCTCGAGTGAGATGCCTGTCCCTCATGGATTCGTCCTCCCTCTCGCACAGCGCCGAATCGACGCCGGGCGCCGGCGGCGCCCGGTACGTCCACGCATGGGTCCGCGACACGGTTTAGCCGGCCGTCGACAACCACGCTGGCGACCTCGGCAGCAAGTGGCCGCCCTGGCTGAGCATGGCGGACTCAGCTGTGGGCCCGAGCGGACCGCAACGACAGCGGCGAGTGGCCAAGGCGTCGACATGACCCAATCGGCGCAGGTCGCGTTCGCAGCGTTGGGACGCTCGCCGATCAGCGGGTAGTCGGTCCGAATCGACGGCGATCTCAGCGGGAAGCTGGCGCGGGTTTCGCTCAGCCGCCAAACGAGTGATTGGGGATCGGGTAGCCACGGGCATCCGGACACGGGGAAACGCCCCACGGTGACGATACACCGTGGGGCGTTCCGGGACCCCTGCCCTACCAGCGGCCACCTTCGACGTGCGGCGGGGCCCAGTAGATCGCCGCCCACACGCCGTGGTTGCTGGCCGAGCCCCAGCCGGAGGCCCAGTTGGTCAGCAGGGTGCCCGCCGTGCTGCAGAGCCAGCCCGGGAGCCTCGTCTGGCAGGCCCGGACGCCGACTGCAATGGCGCCGTTGACCACGTCCGCGTACGAGGCCGTGATCCAGAAGTGGTCGCCGGTGATACCCGTCGCCAGGTCGGTGTGGGCGCCGCCGGAGGGCCGGGCCGTGCCGACCGTGGCCAGGCCCTGGAACGCCGCCTGCATCTTGGCGACCACCTGGGCGCGGCCTTCGGGCGTCGCGGTCAGCCGGTCCCATTCCGCCTGCTCCTGGGCGTCAAGCCGGGGCACGGCCGTACCCAGCGTGGGCAAGCCGGCGTGCACCGGGTCTCCTGTGCCCGGACGGGCCGGAGTGCTCGCCGAGTGCGTCGCCGCAGGGGCCGGCGCGGCGTTGGCCGCCGGGGCTAGGACGGTGGCGAGCACCGTTCCGGCCGCCGCGGCCGACGCGAGGTAAGTCGGGATCTTCATGGTCACTCCAGTGTCGGACGAAGTGCGCTGGCGGACCGCCGGGGCGCCGGCCGGGCCTCGGGAGCCCGGCTGCTGTCCACCTTGAGCGGCGCAGCTGAGTCTCCGATGAATCCGCGCTGATGTACTGCTGAGTGACACTTCTAGGAACTTTGTCGCAGGGGGTGACGAAACCCTCACCCGTCGCCACTATGGAAAGGAGGTGTGTCGCCATCGAGTCAAGGGAGGGCGATGGAAGCGCGCTTCGCCCTGCTGGGCGATTTCGAGGTGCGGACGGCGTCGGGACCAGTGCCGATCCCCGCCGGACACCGGCAGGCCGTGCTCGCCCTGCTGTTGGTCGCGGGAGGGCACCCGGTGCAGCTGAGCACCCTCGTCGACGACCTGTGGGAACAGAACGACGACAAGCAGCCCGGCAAACCTCGGGAGGTCGTGCACCAAGCGATCAAGTCCCTGCGCACCGCGCTGAATGACACCGGCAAGACGCTGCTCGTCACGGTGGGCCGGAGCAGCTACCGTCTTGACGTTCCGCCCAGCGCCGTCGACCTCCACCGGTTCGACGCTCTCCTGCGGCAGGCCGACAAGGAAAATACGGCCCTCGGCCGGTCCGAGCGGCTGGAGGAAGCGCTCGGACTGTGGCGTGGTGAGCCGTTCGCCGGCATCGCCGCGCCCGGGCTCGGGCCGCCGCGGGCGCGGCTGGTCGAGCAGCACCTGCAGGCGCTTCAGCTCTACATCGACGCCCAGCTCGACCTGGGCCGACACCGGGAGATCCTCCCGCTGGTCCGGCAGTGGGCCGAACGCGAGCCGACGCGCGAGTACTTCTGCCGGCAGCTCATGATCGCGCTCTACCGCAGCGGAGAGACGACCGAGGCGGCGAACGTCTACCAGGCATTCCGGGAGAACCTCGAGGAACAGATCGGCGTCGAGGTCACTTCTGAGCTCAAGAACCTGCACGCTCGGATCAGTAGGCAGGACCCCGCTCTGCTGCACGCCGGACCGCCGACGCCGCCACCACGCCGATCCGCGCCACCGCGGTCGCTGCCGCCAGTCACCGCGAACTTCGTCGGCCGGGAGGCCGAACTGGACGAGCTGACGCACTGCCTGCAGCGAAAACCGGAAGCGGCGACCGGGCCGTTGGTGGTCGCGATCGCCGGGCCCGGCGGGATGGGCAAGACCAGCCTCGCGCTCTGCTGGGGCAAGCAGCACCAGGACGAGTTCCCTGACGGCTCGCTGTACGCGGACCTGCGCGGGTTCGACCATAAGAACGAACCGACCCCGGTCCGCGTCGTGCTACGTCGGTTCCTCGAAGCACTAGGGGTGGCGCCCGAGGAGATCCCCGCCGGCACCGAGGCCCGGGCGGACCTCTTCCGCGGCCTGGCCGACGACAAGCAGCTGCTGATCGTGCTCGACAACGCCGCAAACGCAGGCCAGGTCCGCTCGCTGCTGCCCGCCGGCGCGCGATGCTGCGTGCTCGTCACCAGCCGTCACCAGCTGGCCGGGGCGCTGGCCGGGCTCGGCGCGGTCCACCTGCCCTTGGACCCGCTGGCCGGAGAAGCGGCCCGAGACCTGCTCCACCGCTCGGTGGGCCGGCGAGCCGATGATGACCCGGTCGCCGTCACGCGGCTGCTGGCGGCGTGCGAGGGGCTGCCGCTGGCGCTGTGCCTCGTGGCTGGGCTCGTCCAGCTGCAACCTCGGATCGCCCTCGCGCAGATCGCCGGAGAGCTCGAGCAGCACCGGCTGGCCACACTCGACTCGGCTGACCCCGATTCCGGCTTCCGCGCCGTGATGTCGTGCTCGTGGGACGTCCTCGACGCGCGGCAACAGCGGCTCGCCGGGCTCCTCGCGCTGGCGCCCGGCCCCGACATCGGCCGGAGCGCCGCCGGCGCCCTGCTGAACATCCCCGCAGACCGAGTAGACGGCGAACTGCGGTCCCTCGCCCACGCTTCCCTGCTGGAACAGTCGCCCGGCCGATACCGCATGCACGCCCTGGTGCGGGCCTACCTCGCCGAGCGGTGCGCCGAGGCGCTGCCCGCCGCCGATATCCGCGAGTCGCTGCACCAGCTGACCCGGTACTCCCTGCACGCCGCCGACGCCGCCGATCAGGTGCTGCACCCCCAGCGGGGGCGCATCCCGCTCGTGCCGCACCCCGGTGCGCCGCCGCGGTTCGCCGATCGCGGTGCCGCGATCGCGTGGTTCGACGCCGAGCACCGGTGCCTGCTCGACACCCAGCGCGCGGCCGTCGAGGCGGGCTGGCACGAGGAAACGTGGCAATTGGCCTGGACCATGCACACCTTCCACCACCGTCGCGGTCTCACCGACGAGCACCTCGCCAGCTGGCTGCGGGGACAGCACGCCACCACGCACATCGGCACCCCGGCACAGCGCTCGCTCGCCCACCGGATGCTCGCGGGCGCCTACACCCGGGCTGGGCGGCACGAACGGGCGCGCGAGCACCTCGAAGCGGCACTGGCCTTCGCCGAGGACTGCGACGACCGGCTCGCCCAGGCGCAGACCCTGCAGGTCATCGCGTGGACCCGCGGCGAACGGGGAACCTTCCCCGAAGCGGAAGCCGCAGCGGAGAAGGCTTTGACCCTGTACCGGGACCTGGGAAACGACGCCGGGATCGCACAGGTTCTCAACGCAATTGGCTGCTACGCCATGGGAAACGGGGACTTTCCCCGGGCCCGGCGGTGCTGCGACGAAGCGCTGCTGCTCAGCCGGAAGCTCGCCGACCGGGACACCGAGGCGGCCACTCGCGACAGCCTGGGGCAGCTCGACGTGGCGACCGGCGACTTCCTCGAAGCCACGACGCACTACGAAAACGCGGCCGCCATGCTGTCCGAGCTGGACAACACCTACGCCGAACCCGCGACCCGCGAACGGCTCGGCGAGTGCTACCTCCGGCTGGGCCGCCCCTCGCCGGCGATCGAAGCCTGGACCTACGCGGTGCGCCTGTACCGCCGCCAGCACCGGCACGGCAAAGCCGACGAACTGGCCGCCCGGCTCGCGGAGCTCACTGGCACTCCTTGAACAAGCGTTCATTACGCGGGCGTTCTCCTCGATCGCTTCGGGCTTGCCTGGGACGAGGGCGGTCGGGTCGGTGGTGTCTTCGGGTTCAGCCATCGTCACCGGTCCCTGGCCCGGGTCGGTGGTGAACGAGCCGGCAGCGGCTGAGTCCGCCGCTCGGTACGCGGCGGCTTCTGCAGTGAAGGCAACCGCCCGCTCTTCGGCAAGAGAGTGCGTTTGTGCCACGGGTCCACTTGCAGTCGAGTCCGGGGTTCTTGCAGTGCAGTTGCAGCGCACGTGTTCGCAGCAGTAAAGACCCTGCGGTCAGGTGGGTACGCTCTTGGATAGTCGATTTCGCCACTGCGCGAGGTGGTGGCGGGTGGCCAGGGTGTCGGGGTGGTCGGCACCCAGCACCCGCAACCGGTCAGTCAGCAACTCGGCGAACGCAATGGCCGCGCTCGCCGGATCTCCTGCCTCTCCCTGCCATTGGGCGAGGTGATGGCGGGTGGCCAGGGTGTCGGGGTGGTCGGCACCCAACACCTGCCTCCGGTCGGCCAGCAACTCCTTCAGCGCAACTACCGCCCCCGCTGGATCACCGGCCTCTCCACGCCATCGAGCGAGGCTTTGGCGGGCGATGAGAGTGTTGGGATGATCGGCTCCCAGCACCCGTACCAAATCGATCAGCAACTCTTCCAGCGCGGCGGCTGCCCCTGCTGGATCCCCGGCCTCCCCACGCCAGTAGGCGAGGTGGTGACGAGTGGCCAGAGTGGAGGGGTGCTCGGCACCTGACACCCGCAGATGGTCGGCCAGCAATTCTTCCGACACGGCGGCTGCGCCCGCCGGGTCCCCTGCCTCCCCAAGCCAGCGGGTCAAACTGTGGCGAGTGGCGACGGCATGGGGATGCTCCGCACCCAGGACCCGCACCCGGTCAGCCAGCAACTCCTTCAGCGCAGCAGCTGCACCACCCGGATCTCCCGCCTCGCCGCGCCATCGGGCGAGGCTGTGGCGGGAGTCCAGGGCGTCGGGATGGTCAGGACCCAGGCGACGAACCGCGGTGGCACGCAACCGCTGGAAGTAGCTCGTTGCTTGGGCGGCCGAACCACTCTCGCCGAGGCTGGTTCCGGCGCGGAACAACAGCGGGTGCGCGGCCGGCTCCCACAGGCACGCGTCGCCGGCCGCGGACAGCGCATCGGCATTTGCCCGCAATACCTGACCCAGGACAGTATCCGTCTCGATGTCCGGCCACACCGAGACCAAAGCGTCGGCCACCGCACGCGCCAGGACCGCTAGCCGAGCCTGGGGCAGGCTGTCGCGAGTGGCGCGCTGCACCAAAGCATGGGCCCGCACCGCCCGGAGCGCGGAATCCGGCTTCCAGGTGATCAGGCTCAACCGGTGCAGACACGCCAGCCCATCCCGCGCGTCGTCCTCGCCGACAGGACGCCCGACGGTATCGCCGAGCCACTGCAGTACAGGGGCGGCGGTGAACACCACGGCTGGAACACCGTTCGGATCCAGCAGGCTGACAATCTCCAGCAACACCCCGGCCAGCCCGGCCGGCTCCAACCGATTGGCCTGCTCGACCGACAGCGACCACGTCGCGGCCACTGTCGCCTGATGCTCATCGGGCAGGCTCTCGGCCTCGGGTAGCAATGACCTCAGCCGGCGTAGCCGATCTGCCAAGCGCGCGTGGTAGGTAAGACACGAGAGCTGCCGGTCCAGCATGAACGCGGCGGCCTGGGCCAGCGCCAGGGGCAAACACCCCAATGCCCACGCCAATCCGGTGGCGCCCTCGATCAGATCCGGATGGTCGGCGAGCGCAGCCGACAGGTACGTTGCCGCCTCCGCATCGGAGAACACGTCGACTTCGATCAGGCGGCGGTGCCGGCCGCGCAGGGCGGCATCGCGGCGGCGAGTGGTCACCACCACCCGCCCCCACGACGTCGCCGGCGGCCACAACCCTCGCAGGTCACCCGGGCTTTGCACGTCGTCCAGCACGATCAACCACCGCTTCGACGCGTTCACCAGCCACGACAGCAGCCGCTGCGCTCCTTGCTCGGGATCGGGTTCGTCCACCCCGGTCAGGTCGGCAGCGACGCGGGTATAGGTGGACAGAATCGCGTCGCGGGAAGCCGCAGTGATCCACACCAGCAGATCCAGGTCACCAGCGGCCCACGCCGTCTCAGCGTGGTCGGCGGCCAACTGGGTCTTGCCCACTCCGCCCATGCCGGACAACACACTGGTCGATACGGCCGCCTCGCCTGCTCCGACCGCGTCTGCCGCCCACCCGCCGGTAGCACGGACCTGCAACGCGTCGGCCCGTGGTGGCACGACTCCGCAGCGGTACGGCCATTCGACCCGGCGCCCCGACGGGCGTGCGTCGCCTTCATCGGCCGCCTCAACCGGATCAGGCCTGCGCTCGAACGTCACGTCTTCGATCCCGGCCAGCAAACGTCGTACGTCTTCGCTACGTGCCACCCAGACCGAGTGGGCCAGCCAGCCATCGCCCGAGTTGTACCGCGCGGACACCACCCCGACCACATGATCGTCGGACCGTCGGCGGACTGGGGCGCCGCTCATCCCCCTCATCACGTCTTTCGCCGACAACCGGCCCAGCGGCACCTCGCTGTCCCGGGTCGTCCCGCCTGCCCACTCGCCCGGTGCGTCGAGGTACTCCAGTTCGTGCCCGGGGTCGTCCACGTGCGACACACCGGTAACCACCACCGGCTCGTTGAGCGGCACCCGGTCGGTCGCGAACCACCCAGTCACCGACCGTTGCAACGGCGCGTCCGCCCGCAGCACAGCCAGATCGCGCAGCAGATCTGTCCGCAACACCCGCGCCTTGGTTACCTGAAGGGCTCCGTTGAGAGCATCGACGTCGACAGCGTCGTCCTCAGCCCCACAGTCCAGGTCGTTCAGCACGTGCCAGGCCGTCACCAGCACCATGGGAGCGACCTGGAAACACGTACCCACCGGCAAACCCGCTGCGGTCAGGACCCGGCCCAGATAACCGGGAATACGCGGATCCGCCGGCATCTGCCTACTCCGTCGGCTTCGACTCGTAGGTCAACTTCACCTTGAGCGTCGCATCGATCGAGCCGCCTGTGATGATCACGTTGCCTTTGGCCGAAAACCCCAGCCCGAACTCGACCTCCAGCTTGTCCGGCCGCGTGGACTCCGACGCCAGCTTGCCCAGCACCTGGGCCGCAGACGTCGCCGCGCCCACGATCGCATCCTGTGCACGCCCGAGCGCGTCCAGGGCCTTCGTTCCGGCGTTACCGAGCGTCGATGTCGGCTCGGTTCCCGCTACCGGCACCGTCGACACCAGCACTTCGACGTCACCGAACCGCATCGGCACAACCTGACCAGCCATCACGACTCCCTCGTCACTGGTATCTCAGGCAGTCGCTTCTGCTGGCCACCGTGTTACCCGGCCCGAGTCCGGCGATGTCGAGCCGTAGTCCAGCAGCGTCCGGTCATCGGCATGAGCGTGCGTCAGTGGGAGGTGCGATCGCCGACCGAGTGTTCGTCAGTGCACGGCTGGCCAGAACCCGGCGTGGTCGAGTGGGGGCACCGACAGAAGCACCTACAGCGCGGTTACGCAGTCAGGTTGGCGACGGCGAGGGCGGCGATCTTCTGTGCGGCGCCGCAGGGGTCGTGCTGCCACGGCCCGGCTTCGGGTTCGTCGGCGGTGGCGGCACTGATGTAGACGAGGGTGGTGTTGTCGGCGGCGAGTGCGAGGGTGCAGCCGCGCGGCCCGTCGGCTTGCTTGCTGGGAACGTTCTCATCGATGGACACGATGACCGCCGGGTAGATGGTCTCGACGAGGATCGGCTCCCAGTGGTTGCCGGTGTCATGGCCCAGGGCGTGCTCTTGATACAAGATTGGCAGGCTGTCGCTCCGGTTCGAGGTGCTGACGTTGGCGACCGCGCCGAACTTGGTGTCACACCGGTTCCCGTCGCGGCTGCGTTCACCGCCGGTGAAACCGAGGGCGGTGAGCTGCTCGACGGTGACAGCGGCGCACGGATCGGTGCGGAACCGGCCGGCCCCGCTCATCCCGACCCCGGGGATCGGCGGAACCGGCGGCCGAGCCGTCGAGCAGCCGGCACTCAGCCCCGAAACCAGCAGGGCGGTAAGGGCAGCGCAGAGGGTGCGGCGATCGGTCATGAGTGGGTGGCTCCCGGCTTGACCTGCCAGCGGGCCGGGTCGTCGATGACGCCCGGCTATCGCCGACGTCAGGCAGCGTGGCGAAGTTGGCTTCGATGATGGACAGCTGAAGGCGGTTGCCGATCTGCTTGCCGATGTCGGTCATCATCCCGCCGAGCAGGGTCAGGCAGTCAGTCCAGAATGTCGCGAACGCGGAGTTGATCGCGTCGGCGACGTCCTTGAACCCGATGACCGCCAGCGGGGGCACGGCAGTCGATTCCGCGACGGCGATACCGATCTTCCCGCCGAGCTGGGCGAGGTTGATCGCGCACTTGCCCATGGTCGTGAGCAGGTTCTTGTAGGTGTCGATAATCGTCTGGGCGATGGCGGACATCGTGTTGGTCAGGCTGATCAACGAGTTCTGGTTCTGCCCCAGGACGGTCACGGCGTTACCGGCGTAGTCGCTGAACTGGTCGGCGGCGTCGCCGTGCCAGGCTTTCGACAGGCTCAACTTGGCTTCGCTCAGCTGCTTGGCCGCGTCGGACAGGGCCGATTCGTTGGCGAACCTGTCTGCGAGCTGCAGGACCTTGCCGATGTCGCCGGCGATGAAAACGCGAAGCTTGTCCAGCAAGGTCACGATGCCCTGCGCGCCGATGAACTCGGCCCAGTAGCGGATCTTCTCATCGGAGTCGGTGGGATAGGGCATACCCGCCTGAGGTGGCGTGACCGGCGCCGGCGAGTCCGTCGTCCATGGCGTAGGCGTGTCGCTCACGGAAGGCCTCCCTCGAGCTTCTTGAGCCGCTCGTACTCGGCGGCGTCCTGCTGTTCGTAGTAGGAGGCGGCGGTCTTCAGAGCCTGGGCCAGCTGCTGTAGCGTTTCGGCGTTCTTGGCCGACACTCCGCGGATGGTCTCGACGGCCCGGTTGTACTGCTCGGCCGTTCCCGCACCGTGGACGTTGGGCATGATCGTCGTCAACGTCCCGGGCAAGCCCAGATCAAACTCGCCGATCAGGGTCCCGGCGAGATCCGTCCGGGCGAACGTGGTGACCAGCTCGGCCGCGCCGGCGACGTCGTCGGCGGCTTTGCGCAACGCTTCGGGATAGACCCGGTAGCCGCGGCCGGAGATGTCGTTGGGGTCGAAGGTCATGCCAGCCCCGTTTCGGTGACGGCCGCGGCGACGGTGTCGCTGCGCTGCCGATCGGCTTGGTGTTCGGCATCCCGGATGCTCTGCAGCAGGGTGCGGGCCAAGGCGTCGGCGGAGTACTGGCGCAGCTCGGCGACCTCGAGGGTCACTGCGGTCAGTTCACCGGCGCCGGACACGGTCACCGAACCCAGCTCGCCCGGCAGGCGCCACTGCAGCGGAGCTTGTTCGGCGCCGCGCGCGGTCTGCGCGACCGTGGCCACGGCGGTGTCGATCTCCCGCGCGAGGTTGTGCAGCTCGTCCTGGTAGTTCACCAGTGTCCCCGTTCCTCGTGCTCGCTGCTGTCGTCGGCGAGGAAGTCGAGGTTCTCGAAGTTCTCCTCCTCGACCTCGACCCGCCGGGGACGCGCGGACGCCGGCGCGAGGTTCGGTTGGACCGGGTCCGGTTGCGTGCGGTCGTCCTGGGCGGGGCCGACCCAGTTGTTGACGGCGACGCCGCCTGATGGCCGGACGGGAGCGGGCTGCCACACCTGGTCCTTGTCCAGGACCGCGCGCATCTTCGCGGTGGCCACGGTGCTGGCTTGCCGGCGTGCGGCCGCCACGGCCTCGACCACGTCAGGCCCGACGACGTGTGGGTGGGCGCCGCGCATCGCGGCGGCGCTGATCTTCAGGTCCAGGAGCCGGCCGTGGCCGCTCACGGCCGCGGTCACCGCGCCGTCGCGGGACTGGCCGGTGAACCGCACCCGCTCGAGTTCTTCGTCCAGCTCTGCGGCCTGTCGCCGCATGACGTCCGCGTTGAACACCACGTCGGTGTCGCCTCCCCACGTTCCCGACACGCACTTTCCGAGGTCAGGACCTGCGGCCATCACTGGTGGTCGCAGGCTGGTGACCCCACGCGGGCCAGCGTAACTGATCAGGTCTCGCGCCGACGGAACCGGAAGTCCATCACTTTCGCGTAAGGCTTCTTCGGGTGCTGGCCACACGCCATACGATGGCTTGATCAGGGCAGGACTCGCGAGGCGACCAGTCGATCGGCAGGATCTCAATGCCTAGGCCGTCGGGCCGGGTGACTGGAGCCCGACGGCCCTTGCGTCTCACCGGCGCGCGGACCAGTCACCTGGTTATCCGGGGGCCGTAGTGGATCGGGCCGTCGGGCATGGTCAGTTGCCGTCTTCGTCGCCGCGGTGGGAGCCCACACAGCGGGACGGTGTGTCGCGCAGGCAGACCTTGCCGCTGGCGACCCGCAGGCCGGCGTCGTCGAAGGCGGTGGTCCAGTTGCTCGCGATCGCCTTCTGCGCGGTGGCCAGCGGGACCAGCCCGGAGCAGACCGCGGAGTGCAGCTTGTTCTCCACCGCGTCTTTCGGGTTCGGGATCTTGCCCGGCTCGACCCACAGGTTCGCCGGGTCACTTGGTGCGCCGCCCAGCTCCAGGCTGACCAGGTGATCCAGCTCGCCGGTGGTCGAGGTGGGCAGCCCGTAGGCGGTGTCGATCTGGGTCTTGAGCTTGCCGGTCACCGACGTCGGCGGGCGGATCGTCTTGGTCCAGCCGGATTTGCAGATGGTGTCGCCGATGGTGGCCTGGGTGACCTGGCCGTTGATGGTGCCGGGGGTGCAGTGCGGGTCGGGCAGGTCCTGGCCGTTGTGGCTGCCCAGCTTGCAGGTTCCCGCTGCCGGAACCGGCGCGTTGGTCGTGGGCGCGGCCAGGCTGGCGGGTGTCTGGCCCGCGGCGCTGGCGGCTTTCAGCGGGCCGGGCGCGCAGGCCGCGAGCGCAGTGACGGTCAGGATCGCGACGCCGACGTGGCGGATGCGGGCAGCGGGTGTGATCATCGAGTTCTCCACGGGGCGTTCAGGCGGGAATGGGTCAGGCGAGGGTGGTCAGGTGCGCGCGTTCGGGCAGCGCGGCAACGACATTCTCGGGTAGCCCAGTCAGCGCGGTGAGGCCGGTGGGACCTTCTGCCACTTCGCCGACCTTGCCTTGATGTTGGCCTCGGCCGTTGGACGAAGCCGTAGATCGTCGTCAGGTACAACTCGTCGCGTCGCCCGGTCGTCTCTTCCGGCAACGGGTGGCTTATCCGGCGTCCTGCGCGACGCCCCCGGCCGGTCGCGACTCGCCGGCCGGCGGTTTCGACTGGGCGGTGGGCGGTCCGGACGGTATCTTGATCTTGGATGCCCGCCGTTTCAGGGCTTCTTGCTTAGCCGCAATGATCTTGCGCTGGGTTTCATGTTCGGCTTGCTTCCTGATCTCTTCCTCTACCTTCGCCAGCTCCTCCGCCGCCGCTTTGTCGGACGTGTGCGGCTCGCCCTCGGAACCGCTGTCGTGTTGTGGATCACGCTGCTGCTCAAGTTGTGGATCAGGCTGTTCCGGTGGAGGCAGAGGCGGCGGCGGTTTCGGCAGGCCCCGGCCGCCAGACAGCCATCGGGCGATGGCTGCGGCGAACACGCCGAACCCGGCACCGCCGAGGACGGCATAGATGAGCTGCGTCGTCATTTCGCGCCTGGCTTCAGGCTGTTCGCGACGTTGACGACGGTTGAGGCTCGGACGCTGATGCTCATCCGCGTCGCGAACATCAGCAGTCCGGCCGCGCCAGCATGCAGCCCAGCACCGCGATACCCGGCACATCGATCTTGATCTCCTCTTTGAGTAGCGCGACGATCATTGAGGTCAGGAACCCGGTCGCGCTGGTCGCCGTGCCCTTGGCCACCGCAAGTACCCGGTCCCGTTCCCAGCCGAAGAACTCCGGGGACGGGTCCGCAGGCCACGACGGAAAGCCGACCCTGCTCAGCAACCAGAACGACAGCGGGGCCACCAGAGCGAACGCGCCGGCGAAGGTCAGCGGCTGGCTGTGGGCGGCAGGAAATGGTCGATCACGTCGACCTCCCCTTGACTGGTCCCCACTTCGGTGAAACGGGTGTACGAGGGGAGTCGCTCCTGCGCCGGCCGATGCAACACCTCGGCGACATTCCGGCGATGCCCTCGTCAGCGTCCAGGCGTTGCAGGTCTGGGCTCGCCACCGGGATCAGCTTCCGCAACTGCGCGCCGAGCTGGCCGCGATGGTCGTTCTGCACTGGGCCAGATCGTCTGGGCGCGTACCGTGCGGTCGTCACGGACCTGACCGACGGTGGCGCTAAACGTCCGCCAATCGGTACGGGCGCGCGTCGTGGGTTTCGCTGTCCTGGTCCGCAGCAGCTGGTGTCGAACGTGGGATAGCCGGCACTTTGGCTGTCCGGGGAATACAGCGGAGGGTCGAAGGCATGCACTCGGCGCTCAAGCTGGTTGTTCGCCTGCCTGGGCTGTGCCGGCTTGCTCGGCGTGACGCGCGAGGGGCGGCACGGTCATGGCCGTCATCGCGATCGAGACCGCCACCACCGGAGTCGGACTCCGGGTGCGGTGACCAGTGCAGCGGCCGCATACCCTCCGGCCGTCAGGGCCAGCAGCGACACGGCGTTGAGCCGTCCGTCGCGCACGTCGAGGTCAAGCCAGAGCAGATCCAGCAGATGCCACATCGCCACCACGGGAACGGGAGCGAGCAGGGCGACCAGCCACGCCCGTTCCAACCTTGCCGCCCACAGCAGCGGCCAGGCCGCCAACGCCCCGGCCGGCAACCCCAAGACCACGATGCTCAAGGCCCCCAGCTCGGCGCGTGACAGGCAAGTCGCCAGCCTCACCACCTCGATCACGAGTTGCGTTCACATTTCCGGATGAGCTGTAGCCGGTCAGCGACGAGCACTCCGTCACTGCGGGTGTCCACGCGGCCGCCAGCCTGGACGTCCTCAGAGAGGGCATTCCGCCGGCGCGAGCTCGCCGAGCTGACCACAGGCCTGCATTCCCGCAGGACGAGCAGTTTCCGTTTTCCGGGTTTATCGCCGCAGCGCCATTCCAGGTGTACGGTGGAAGAACCGGATCTTGGTGTGGCCTCCCCATGCATCGAGTGGCATGAGGACGGTGGTCACCAATGACGCTGCTGCGGCAGAACCGAGAACTGAAACGGCTGGGAATCTGGAACTGGTCCCTGCCTGCCTTTGCGGGCAAGCTCCCTGATGGTCGCAACTACAACGCCTGCCCCTCGGCCGGCGTGTGCGCGCAGGCGTGTTACGCCCGCAATGGCACCTATCTCTTTCCCCAGGTGAAAGCGCGGCATCAAGAAAACCTGCGCTGGACACTGGATGACCTGTCCGGCTGGCAGCGTGCGATGCTGGATGAGCTGTCGCACAATCGGTTCATCGACGCGTGGGTTCGAGTCCACGACAGCGGCGACTTCTACTCCCGCGCCTACCTCACGGCGTGGCTGGAGATCATGCGCGCCCGGCAGCGCACCCGGTTCTACGCCTACACCAAAGAAAGTCGCCGCGTTCCGCGAACTCGTGGAGCCGAACCCGCCGCGGAACTTTCTGGTGGGTCTACTCCTACGGCGGCACCCAAGACTCCACGCTGGACCCGACCATCGACCGGGTCGCCGACGTCTTCCCCGACGAACAGTCCATCACCGACGCAGGCTGGCACTCCCAAGAAGAGTCCGACCTGCTCGCGGTCCTCGGACCGACTCCAGTCGGGATCCCGGCGAACAACATCGCGCATTTCAAGGCTCGACAGGCCGGGCGGCGCTGGAGTCGGTGGCAGGCCGGGGTCGATGCTGCTCGCGCTGAACGTCGTGCCCGCGCCACCGCAGCCACCCAGGTCGCTGCGGGCGACGACAGCCAGGCGGGCACGGCCGCCGACGCACAGTAGCGCGGCCCCGGGCGCGGCCCCGGCTTCCTGCTGGACCTCACCACCGACCACTGGGGCCGCGCCCGGAGCCGCGCTGTCACCGAGCCCCGTTCCGTGCCCACCGGGCCCGCCGGATCGTCCGGCCTCGGGTGGGCACCACCAGAATCGAAGGGGGACCTCACGATGTCGAACGAGCTGGTTCACTACCTGCGCGACGTCGCCGACGCACTCGGTGATCGCTGGCATGCGACAACAGCGCACTGCGTCGGGGAAGACGCCGCACTCGTCGGCCCCGAGGGTGGCTGGGTCGGAGTCACCGTCCGATCAGCACCGCGCGGGGAGCGCCTGGTGCTGGAGACGTGGCTCTCCCGCGACCTGTCGCCCCATCAGCCCGCGGGCATGGTCCGCCCCGATGTGACCGTCGCGCGCAACCGCCCGGCCGCCGAGGTCGCCAGTGATCTGCGGCGGCGGCTGATCCCGAAGGTGATCGAGTTGATCGACGCCGCACGGGACCTGGCCGAGCGGCGCCGCCGCGACGCCGCGGACCTCAGCAGCGTCCTCGACGCCATCGGCACCCGATTCGGTGCCCAGCACCGCCCCGGCGCGCACACGGTGTCGGTCGGGGCCTACGGCCAGCCGTTGTTCGCGACCGCGCAGGTCCTGCAGCCGCTGTGGCGCGACGGGCAGCACCGGGTCCGGTTCAGCATCGACGCCAGCCCCGACCACGCACTCGCGCTGGCCGAGCTGGTCGGCGATCGCATGGCCTCCCTCACCACCGACGTCGCCGAACGCGAAGCGGCCGGCTAGACACCCGGCACCCTTCGCCTTGCCCGCACGGCCGGGCGCTGCGCCCTCACCGAACGCGGTGGGGGCGCAGCTGTCTCGTCGCCACCACACCCCCTTTGTTCGCCTACCTGGAAGGACCTTGTTCATGCAGTCCCTTACCCGCGTCGTCACCCTGAAAGACCTGAAGCCCCTCATCGTCGATGTCCGTGTCGATCTCGGCGTCGGCGACGCCGAACTGCGCGTACACGGTCTCAGCGAGACCGTCTCGCGGGAGACCCGCGATCGCGTCCGCGCCGCCCTCCGCAACAGCGGCTACACCTGGGGCGAGCGGATCGTCCACGTCACCTGCTCCACCGCCCATCCGCGCTCCGACGTCGACCTCGCAGTCGCCGCCGCGGTGCTGCTGGCCTCCGGAACCGTCCCGACCCGCCGGCTGGTCGCCACCACCCTCGTAGGCGAACTCGGTCTCGACGGCACCGTCCGCCCCGTCCCGGGTGTGCTGCCCCGCGCGGTCGCCGCCGCGAAAGCCGGGTTCACCCACATCGTCGTGTCCGCCGCCAACGTTGCCGAAGCCGCCCAGGCCCCCGGTATCACCGCCGTCCCGGTCGGTGACCTGACCGAACTCGTCGCCTGGCTCGCCGTCGGCCCCACTGCAGCAGCTCACTCCGGTAGCGACGAGGACACGGAACCAACGGACGAGCTGTGGACCACCGACACCTGGACACACCTCGACCCCCTCGCTGTGCGAGCCGCCGCACTCGCCGCCGCAGGCGGGCACCACACCCTGTTCCTCGCCCGCCCCGGCACCGGAGCCTCACTACTGCCCCAGCTGATCACCACACTGACCCCCGACCTCACCGAGGCCGAAGCACTGGAGGTCACCAGCCTGCACTCGCTGGCCGGCGCGCCCCTTCCCTCGACCGGGCTGATCACCCGCCCACCGCGGATCTGCGTGCACCACAGCTGCACCACCGCGGCCGTCGTCGGGTCCGCCACCCGGCCCGGCATGCTGTCCCTCGCGCACCGCGGCGTCCTGGTGATCGAGGATCTGCCAGAGTTCACCCACGCCACCGTCGATGCGCTGCACCCGCTGCTCGAGGGCCGCGACGTCACCATCGCCACCGGCGGGCACACCGTCACCCGGCCCGCAGGCGCTCGCGTGGTCTTCACCGCGCGCGACTGCCCGGGCCGGTGCTCCCGCGCCTGCGACTGCACCTGCAGCCCCGGCGACCGAACCCTCTACCTCGACAGGATCCCTCGGTGGCTGCTCGCCGGCACGGACCTGTTCCTGCACCGGCTCACGCTCACCGACCCCGACCCGTCCCTGCGGCCGCTGCACGCGGTCCGCGCTGGTGTCGTCAAAGCACGCGAGCGGGCGTTCCACCGTTGGGGCGCCCTCCCCGAACCCGGCCAGCCGATCGGTCTCGGCGAGGCCGTCGACGGTGTGCCCGCCGAGGTCACCCAGGAATTGGATGACGCCACACGGAAAGGCGCGATCGCGACCCACACCGCCGTGCGCTGCCTGCACCTGGCCTGGACCATGGCTGACTTTGACGGACGCCCGCTCCCCAGTATTGGCGACATCAGGCTGATTCTCGCCCAGCGCCGCCGTGCCTTCCAGCTTCTGCACATCCCCCTCGAGCCATAAGCGCAGCGCGGGAGTGTGTCGCAGATGTTCTTTCCCGTGTCGGGAGAGGGGTTGAGGAAGTGCTGGTGCGGCACAGGAAGCGGTGCGGGTGTTCCGGTCGGGACGACGCACTCTAGCGGAGCCTGGCGACGGCAAAAGCCCGCCAGTTCGCAGCGCTGGCTGCGGAATCGCCGCCAGGGCGGGCTTTCCGCCGTCGCGGGCGGCCCCGCTGGGTCGAGTGCGTCCCGACCGGGACACCCGCACTCCGCCGTTCTGCTGCTCCACAACAGCACACGGGCAGTGCGGGGTTGGAGGTCGGTCACCGGCGCACGCAGGTGACCGACCAGCTCTCGTAAAAGGAGCTGCCCAGTGACCAGCACGATGGACCTGCCCACCCAGCGCAACACCGACAACCTCGACACCACCGCCACGCCGGAGGCCGTGACCACAGAGACCTCGGTCGCGGTGCCCGGCGTCGAGGACGACACCACCGAACACGACGTCGACGCCGACGAGGCGGTGTCCGGCGATGACGTGTCCGATGACTCCGGCGACACCCCGCTCGACGACCTGTCCGATGAGGATCGCGCGGCGCTTCACGCGCAGTGGGACACCGAGATCAACACCGTTGTCCTGGCCGACCCGCACGAGGTGCTGATCGCCGAGAACGTCCGCACCGACAACGCCGAAGCCGACGATGAGACGACAGCGAACCTCAAGACCCACGGCGTCAAGACCGCGACCAACGGCTACCGCGACTACGACACCGGCGCGATCGTGGTCACCGAAGGCCAGCGCCGCGTCCTCAACGCCCGCGAGGCCGGCTGCGAGCTGCCGGTCTGGATCAAGACGCCGCCGCCGGCCGACGAACGCAAGGCCACCATCGAGCGGATCGTCAACCAGATCATCGAGAACGACGACGCCATCCGCAAGCCGCTGACCCTGCAGGACACCGCCCGCGGTCTGCAGCAGCTCGCCGCGTTCAACCTCACCCCGACCGGCATCGCCCGCAAGCTCGCGCGCGGCAAAGACGGCAAAGCCTACGTCGAGAACGTCCTGAAGGCCGGGCGCAGCGAGCTGGCGGTCAAAGCCGCCGAGCGGTTCCAGCTGGATCTGCTGCAGGCCACGGTGATCGCCGAGTTCGACGAGGCCGGTGACACCGACACCGCGAAGGAACTGATCCGCATCGCCCGGGTCGAACCCAACAACTTCCGGGTGTTCGCCGAAAGCAAGCGCGCCGAGCGCACCGAGAACGAGCGGTTCACGGCCCTGACCGAGGATCTCACCGAGGAACTGACCGCCGCCGGCGTCACGATCTTCGACGACACGATCTCGACCTGCGACGGGGACGCCCGCACCCTCGACCGGCTGCGCCTCACACCCGAGCACGAGCCCCGCACCGAGCTGACCGTCGAGGACCACGCCTCCTGCCCCGGCCACGGCGCCTGGCTCGGGGAGGACTACGACGAGAGCGACAAGCGGATTCCGGTGGCCGTCTACGGCTGTGCCGACTTCCTGGCCCATGGACACGCCCTCAGCTACGCCCCGGCCGGCCGGGCGGACTTCACCCCCGTGGCCACCGGCACCACCAGCGTCGGCACCTCCGGCGAGGCCGTCGACCTCGACAACCTCGGCAACACCGACGCGACCAGCGACCACGATGAGATCGCGGCCGCTCGTGCCGCGCTGGCTGCCGCCGAACTCGAGCGCCAGAAGGCGCGGATCATCCGCAAGTGGGTGATCCAGAACAACAAGGACTGGGACGCCTCCGAAGCGCCGCGCCGGGATTGGCTGGCCGGGCTGGTGCAGCGCAAGAACGCGCCGCAGGGTGCGCAGCTGTTCCTCGCGCTGCAGAAGGCCAAGGGCGGCTACGAGCTGCGGCGGGCCTTCGAGCGCAACCACCCGCTCGCGATGAAGCTGTTCGGCCTGCCGGTCGGTGCCACCCTCGCCGACCTGACCGCCAAGATCGCCAAGGCCCCCACCGCGGGCAAGGCCACCCTCTACGACTTGGTCCTCACCCTCTGTGCGATCGAAGACGACATCTCCCGCAACACCTGGCGCACGCCGTGGGGCTCCTCGCAGGCGTACATGGCCGCGATCATCAACTGGGGCTACCCGGCCTCCGACGTCGAGCGGAAAGTGATCGACCCGGAAACCGAGCGCGACGTCATCGCCGCCCAGCTCGGTGGCCTTGACACCGCGGCCGCCAGCACGACCGCAGACGGGGACGAGACCGGCCACCAGCCGGACACCGACAGCGACCCGGCCGACGACGACGTCGACCGTGACGGTGGGCACGAGGACCCCGTCGACGTCCCGGACCTCGACGAGGACGTCGCCGCAGTCGACGACGTCTCGGGCGCCGACGACCCGCGCGACACGACGACCGACGCCACCGGTGACGACGCCACCGGCGGCGAGGAGGCGGTCCAGCCGGACACCGAGGCCGAGGCGGAGCTGACCGGCGCCGCGGTCTAGCCGGGCCGACCACCACCGCACCCGATTCCTCGCTGGGGCGGGCCCGCGCACTGCGATGCCGGGCCCGCCCCAGTCCCGCGTGTGAACGGAGTTTCCTCGATGCACCCGCACCTCCCACCAGTGCTCGACCACATCCACCGAACCAGCACCTACGCCGCCGGGCACCACCCCGGCTGGCCCTACGCCCCGCTGCTGCACGGCCCGTGCTGGACGCACGCGACCTGCCGCTGCGGGTGGGCCGAGATAGCCGAATCCCACCGCGACGCCCGCGCCCTGGCCCGCCACCACCGCCGCTACGCCGCCGAGCACCCGACCTTCCTGCCCGGTGCCGCTCTGCGGATCGGCGACCGCACCCACCAGGCCGACGCCACCGGCACCCACGTCTCCACCACCGGCACCCGCCACGGCTGGGCCCTCGCCGACGGCATCGGCGACAGCGCCCTGGCCGCCCACGCCGCCGGCAGCGCCGCGGCCACCGCCGCCTACGTCGCCGCCGACCGCGGCGCCCGCGCCGGACTGCTCGCCGCCACCGGCACCCTCGCCGCCGTCCACGCCGGCGACACCGTCATGGTCGTCGCCGCCCCGCTCCCGCCCGAGCAGGGTGGTGGGTGGGACCTCGCGTGGGTCGGGGACTGCCGCGCCTACGAATACGACTCCGACGCCGACGTGCTGACCCAGCTCACCGTCGACCACACCGAAGGCCAGCAGCTGCGCGACAGCCTCGCCGAGCACTACCGGGACCGGCCGCTGGAGCTCGAGGAGCTGGCCGCCCGGCGGGACAACGTCGTCACCAGCTCCGTAGCCACCGCCGACGACGCTTCCATCGGCCGCGTCACCACGACCGGGCCACGTCGCCGGTTGCTGCTGACCAGCGACGGCGTCCACAAACCCACACCGCACCCCTCCCTCCTCCGCGCGGTCCGGACGTTCAGCGACCCAGGCTCGTGTGCGAACCGGGTGACCCTCGCCGCCCGGTACTTCGGCGGCACCGACAACGCCGCCGCCATGGTCATCGACCCCGTACCCGCCCCGGTCGCGGCCGAGCTGGTGCCATGACCACTCCCACCACAACGATGTCGGCCGCGCTCGTCACCGGCTCCTCCGGTCTGCTTGGCGCCGCGCTGGACGCCGCCGCGCGGGGATGGCCGGTGTTCCCGCTCATCCCGCGCGTCAAGAGACCCGCCATTCCCGGCTGGCAACAGCGGGCGACCTGCGATCCCGACCGCATCCTCCGCTGGTGGCTCCGCCACCCGTTGTGCAACGTCGGCATCGCCTGTGGGCCGGCGGGGTTGCTGGTGCTCGACCTCGACGCCGCCCACGGACCGATACCACTCCCGTGGGTCCGGAGAGGCGTCACCCACGGCCGCGACGTCCTGGCCCTGCTAGCGCACCGGGCAGGCGAACCCGACCCGGTCGACACGTTCACCGTCGCGACCCCGCGCGGCGGCGAGCACCGCTACTTCTCCCGGCCGCCCGGATCGCGACTGCGCAGCACCGTCGGGGCCCGCGGCCGCGGGCTCGGCTGGCACCTCGACACCCGCGGCCCCGGCGCGTCCATCACCGCGCCGGGATCCTTCGCCGTCGTCCAGGGCGTGCCGGTGCCATATGCCGTCACCCGGGACCTGCCGGTCACTGTCCTGCCGGGCTGGCTGGTCACCGCCCTCACCCCACCGCCACCGCCGCGCCGCCCCGCAGTGCTCCCAGAACTGGCGGCGACCGGCCGCCGGATCACCGCCTACGTCCAGGCCGCCGTCACCGCCGAGTGCCGCAACGTCGCCACCGCCACCGAAGGCCACCGCCACATCACCGTCTACGCCGCCGCCGCGGCCCTCGGGGAGCTCCTAGGCAACGGGTGGATCAGCGCCGCCGCGATCACTCACCACCTCACCGACGCCGCCCGCCACCACCTCGGCGTCGCCGAGTTCGACCGCGCCGAACTGGCCCGGACCATCCACGACGGCATCGCCGCCGGCCGCGAACACCCCCGCATCCTCACCGACCGCCCCGCACCCCGGCACCGGCCGCAACCCGGAGCCCGCTGACCGAAGGGACCTCCTCATGCCCGACACCACACCGTCCGATCCGGACACCACTTCGAACCTCACCTGGCTCTGGCAGCGCCAACCGAACAGCACCGACCTGGAAAAGGCCCTCATCCCGGCCCACCTGATCCCCACGGACTGGCTGCCGATGCTCCAGCACCGCTACACCGCAGGCGACCCCGTCCGGTTCACCTACGACGACAACGCCCAGCTGGGCACCGTCGTTCAGGACCAGGGCATGTACCTGGCCATCGCCGGCGAACGGCCGGGCTCGGGTTTCACCATCCACAAGACCGACGTCCGCCCGCACGACGCCGAGCCCAGCGCACCGGCCGAACCGGTCATCGACACCGCGCTCACGCCGCACCCCGACCCGACCGTCCACTGGGAACGGCACACCGCGACGGCGTACTGGAACCTCGGCCAACCGAGCGCCGACGGCTGGCAGCCCCGGGCGCGCCTACACATCGCCTTCCAGCCCGACATCGGGTTTGCCGCCACGCTCTCCAGCGTCGAGGAACTCCACCAAGGCGGCGAGTACCGCGAACGTCAGCGGCCACTCGACCAGGTCGTCATCCATCACCGCCCGGCGCGCCGCCCCAGCCACCACGCCGTGCGCGAGTGCCTGCGCGACGCCATCGACATCGTGATTTCCTTAGCACGGCAAAGGAAATCGGTGGTCTGCGTGCACTTCGTCTCGCTCCTGTCAGCAGTCTCGCAGGAGTAGTAGCCAACGGCCGGACTCATCGGAACGCCGCGCGGCCCGCGCCGGTCACCAGAAAAGCACAACGCGGCCCGGGACCGGAAGCGTGCGAATGATCCGTCCGCCGATGGGCATCCCGGGCCGCGCCGTGCTCGCGAGGGCCCGTTCAGCCCGGCGGCACTGCCTGCCGGCGACCGACTCTTCAAGGAGAGCGCGTGACGGAGCCGACGTTCACGATTCCCGCGGGATACCGCAAAACCCACCTGCGCGGGCTATGGGCCCTCGCCGACTGCCGCGCGTGCGGCGGCAACGGCGAGTACCTGGTCAGCGACGACACCGACGAGCCGTGGGATCCCGAAGAACCCGAACCGCGGTACCCGCAGCCGTGTGACTGCCTCTGGTCACCGCCGCCGGAGATCTTACGCGCGCTCGACGCGGCGCAGGCACGCCTGCGGCGCCACCGGGAGCGGATGCTTGAGGTCCTCGACGCGATCGGCCCGCGACAGGCCGGCGGCACCTACTGGGACGGGTACTGGCATCGCCGCTACCTCGTCGAGACCCTCGCCATCCGCTTCCGCGACGGCGACCTGACCGACCCGGCCTGGTCGATCACGATCCGCTGGGACAACGGGACACGCTGCACCCACCACACACCGTGGGATTCCCGCTGCGACAGCACAACCGCCCCGGCGTTCCCGCCCGGCCCGGCACCCGCACCGCCAGAACTGCGCTACCCCATGCGCGCTACCTGCCGATGGTGCCGCTCCCCATTCACGATCGTCCGCGCCATTCACCGCCCATTCTGCGCCCGCTGAAGGGAAACCTCAATGTTCGCCGTCTCGCCGCACGATCTCGCCGACCGCGTCGCCGGGGCCACCTCCTCTCACGGCCCTGCGGCCGATACAGAGGGTCGCGCGGTCGGCATCCTGCGCCGCCGCGACGAACTCGTCCGCTGGCACGGAAGCGACGAAGCGGCCCGCGAGTACGTCCACCCGGGACGCACCGTGATCGAGGTGCCGAACCGGCCCTGGCCGATCGGGCGCCCGGAGGACTGCGACGACCAGACCCCGACCGGGCTCTGGTTCGACGCCGCCGGTACCCCGCAGCCCGACCAGGGCGACCACACCGCGTCCGACGGCGTCGCGCTGCTGTGCCGCCGCTGCGGCCTGGACTGCACCTGACACGAGGCAGACGACACCTACACATCCACTTGAGACACAAGGCAGGTCATCTCCACGCCCGATAAACCCCACAACATGCCCTCCCCAGCGGTGGCCGAGAACACCCTTTCCGCATTCGACCCGCAGACGCTCCGGCGCATCCGGCACCAACACCGGAACCCGGCGAATCCACCCACAGCACCGGCCCACGACAGCGACACCGCGGAGGCACACGATGAGTAACGACTACACCGGGATCTCGGCTCGGTGCGAGGTCGAGGCAGCGCGCCCTGGCGACGAGGCCGGTTGCGAGCTGCTCTCCGACGGCGAATTCGCTGTGGTCCTGAGCGACCACGGCAACGAGACGATTGTGGTCATTGAAGGCACTCCGGCAGAACTTCTCGCCCTGGTACGCCGGGCCCACCAAGTATTGAAGGAACAGGTGAGCATCACGACGGCGGCGAGCAGCTGACGGACCGCTGAGTCCGCCGCCGCACTCAGGCACTCCGGCCGGCGCGGACGACCACCGCCAGCACAGCACACCCCGGGCCCTCGGGCGCCGTCTTTCCCTGCCCCGTCGCGGAAGCCGACGGGGCGCCCGAGGACCGCGGGCGTGCTCGGGGAGACGGGTTCACCCGCACCCGACCCGGAGGCACCCCGTGACCACACCGACCATCCACACCGGACCGACCGACGACACCGAGTCCGTATTCGACCGGGCGTGCCGGCTGATCGAAACCGAACTCGGCGGCCGCCGGCTCGCACCGGAACCTCGAACCTGGCTCGACGAACTCGCTCGCACCCGGCGGCACAAGACCGCGCTCATCACCGCGGTCTGGAACAACTGCTTCCCCTCCGGTGTCGTGGAAGCCTGTCGGGTCGTCGAAGCGATCTACCCCTACCTCGGTCCCGACGGGCGCTGCACCGACGCCGCGCTCACCGCCGCCTGGAACATTCTCGAACCCGACGCCAGCACCTGGCCCGATCAGCTGCAGGACCAGCGGCGCCGCTTCACCAGCAAATGCCTCAACCGCGCGCTCGCCGAGGCGAACACGGCGGTGGCCGCCCATGGCTGAGCGGAAGTTGTGGTTCACCGCTTACGACTGGAGCCGCTCCTACGTGCTGCCCGAGTCGGTCAGCTGCAACATCCCCCACCGCGGCAGCCTCAACGACTGCGGCGCCTGGAATACCGCGCGCGGTGTCCTCGTCGAGCTGTGCCGAGCCCTACCCGCGGCACCAGTCTCGCTGCTCTACGAGCCCGTGCAGCGCCGCGACCGGCTCCGAGTCGCGATCCGGATCACCGCGCACACCCGGAGCGCCGACGGGCAGGACGTGCGCGTGATCTACCGCAGCGAACGCTCCGACGCCGAACCCTGGCCGGACTTCTGGAGCGTCGCGGTCAACGGGTTCATCCCGGCCTCCGGCCAGGACGCCCGACGGCCCTCACCGCCGTGGATCGCCCACACCGCCGCGCAGACGCTGCGCACCGAACTCGGCAGGTGACCAGCGGCTCTTCTCCAGTTCACACCGGGCGGCACATTCCTGCGACCTTCCCGACCAGGTGTCTCAGGCCGGGGCTTCCCTGCCAGCCTGAGCCACCGCCCCGAGGGCCGGTAGCGCAGTGCGCGCCGAACACCTCAACACCGCGCTACCGGTCCCTCCTGCGTCCACACGCTCCTCTGGGCCTCCCTGCTGCTCCCGCCGCCGCGCATCCACGCCCACGCCACGCGCCAGCCGCGACGGAGCGGCAGCCGCAGTAGGGCCCGTGTCTGGCCATCCGCCAACGACAGCGGCGACCGCACCGGACATCTGGCAGTTCGACGCGGACGTTCGCCGCCAGGCAAGCACACCCGGGCCTCCCAGCTCACAGCCCGTCCGTTCCCCACCAGCAACTTCCGCTCGCGCTTTACCGGAAAGGACCCTGATCGATGCCCCTCACCGTCGGCAGCACCACCACCGTCGTCGCCAGTATCCCGGCGTTCATCGGCTTCATTCCCGACAACTCCCTGGTACTGATCTCCACGCTCACCAACGACGACGGCTTGGTCACCACCGGACCGCTCACCCGGATCGACCTCACCCACCTCACCCGTCACGCGAAAAACTGGGTGCGGCAGTTCAACTGGCAATGCGGCGACCTGCCCGTCCTCTGCGTCACCGGCATCCTCGTCCGCACCATCGACGAGGACGCCACGAGCGACGACTCGCTGCCGCTGCGCGCCGAGGTCGACACCGTGGTCGAGCTGCTGGCCGAGCACAGTTTCACCGACGTCGACCTCGTGCACGTGCCGGCCATCACCGAGGGCGCGCGCTGGCGCTCCTACCTCGAAGCCGACCGCACCGGTGTCCTGCCTGACCCCGCGACCACCGCGGCCGCGGCGGCCGCCGTCGCCGACGGACACACCATCGCCGCCTCCCAAGACGACCTCGCGGCGCGGTTCACCCCCGCACCCGGACATCTCCGCGAACGTCTGCAGCCCCGCATCGCCGACGCCGTCGAAGCAGCCGTAATCGACCAGCACTGGCACCTCGCCGCACACGTACGCCTGGACCGCGCCGACGCCGCGATCCGCGCTGCCGCCCACGGCGAGCTGCCCGCCGACGACGCCGCCATCGCCGATCTCGCCGCGACCTTCGCCACGCTGCCGTTCCGCGACGCCCTGCTCGCCGTCCCTGACGACACCGCGCGCTTAGCCGCCGAGAACCTGGTCCTGCACCTGTGGCGCCACAGCTGCGACCCCATCGCCGGCCAGCTCGCCACCGTCATCGCGGTGCACGCCTACCTACGTGGCGACGGAACAGGCGCCCGGATCGCGCTCGAGAACGCCGACCCCGAGCATCTCATGATGCGACTGCTCTCGAACATGCTCGGCCACGCCGTCCCGCCGTCGAAGGTCCATCACGTCTTCCAGAACGCCAGCGCCGACGCTCGCCGCACACTGCTCACCGAGCCCGCGGTCGATCAGGCATAACGCCGTCTCGCCGCGCCGTTCGCGTCAGTTCGCGGGGCTGGGTGCGCGAGATTGCGAGCCCGCCGACCGAACGCCCCGTCGCACGCAACCTGGACGGTCGTGAGTGACGGCGCGGCGGTGAGAGGCGTGTCACCGGCGGTGTCCTCGCCTGGCTCGCTGGGTCGTGGATCGCCCGAAGGTAAGCACACCCCGGCCGGGGGCAGTGCGTCCCCGAAGCCCGGCCCGATCCGCCCGGGTGAACCAGCCCCATCACCTTGCCGAACTCCGATGCCGGTCGAGCTGTCGGCTGGTTCACGCCGGGCGGATGAGCCAGGGCCGGGGACGTCGCCTCACGGCGACCCCCGGGCCGCCGTGTGCTCAGGCTGCGCCGCGTTCCACACCCCAACAAGCCCAAGGAGGCCACCATGGCCGGCGACACCACCATCACCATCTGCGGCAACCTCACCTCCGACCCCGAGCTGCGGTTCACCCCGGCCGGAAACGCGGTCGCGAACTTCACCGTCGCCTCCACCCCGCGCACCTTCAACCGCGACACCAGCGAGTGGGAAGACGGCGAGGCGCTGTTCATGCGCTGCACCATCTGGCGCCAGGCGGCCGAGAACGTCGCCGAGTCCCTGACCTGCGGCGCCCGCGTCGTCGTCCAGGGCCGGCTCAAGCAGCGCTCGTTCCAGACCAAGGAAGGCGAGAAGCGCACCGTGATGGAGCTGGACGTCGACGAGATCGGGCCGTCGCTGCGCTACGCCACCGCCGAAGTCACCAAGAACGGCAAGAGCAGTCCTTCGAGGGTGAACCCGGACCTGGTCACCAGCACGCACACGCCCGCGACCCAGGCCGACGACCCGTGGGGCCCGGCCGCCGAGCGGGATCTGGTCGGTGCGGGCGCCGGGGGCGGCGACAAGCCGCCCTTCTGATCAAGCCCGGTGTCCGGCCGGTCTTCCCCGCCGGCCGGGCACCACCCCGTAAGGCCGGGGCCAGCCTGCCGGCTGGCCCCGGCCTTTCTCATGCCACCCGAGCACGTCCTGGAGGTCACGATGCCCGCCACCCGCAACACCAGCCGTCCCACCACACCGACCGCGCCGTGCAAGGCGTGCGCCGCACGAGAACGGCGAAAGCTTTCCCCTGCTAGGAAATCACCTTTTGGGGTGGCCGAATCGGCTTACGCTCGGAGCATGAGCATTCGTTACGGCGTCACGATTCCCGGGCTCGTCCTCGCCGGAGGAACCGGCGTCTACCTCGGCATCCAACCTGTCGGCTACATCGGACTGATCGTCACGCCCTTCACCGACCCCGCCGGGCTGCTCGCCCTACCCGGCGCGCTCCTGTTCGGCGCGCTCATCGGGTGTGTCGTCGCCTACCTCACCCGCCGCCGCATCAAACCCAAGCTCGACGGCGCCAAGCGCTACCGCCTCGCCGCCATCCTCGGCGCCGCAACGCTGCCCGGTTACGTATTCGTCTCGCACTTCCCCGGCGCCGACGGCGACGGACCCGGGAACCGCTGGGCCGTCGGCTTCGCGCTCTGCTGCGGCGTCGCCGCCATGGTCGTCTACTACCGGCGACGCAAGCGCCTCACCCTCGCCCGGCGCGCTCGACGGCTCGCCGAGCAGCAGGCCGACCGCCAGTCAGCGACGCGCTGAACCCACGGACGTGAGAATGGGGCGGGGGCACCTCACGGTGCCCCCGCCCCATTCTCATGCCCATACTCTTTCTCCATCAGTCCACCGGTGTGTCCATCGCGCCATCCACGTCCGGCGTGCGCACCGACTCGCCCTCCGGGACCTCGAACTCCGCAGCGTCAGCCGCGTTCGACTCGTCGTCGATGTTCTCGGCGACCTCATCAGCCTGTCCCTGCCGATCGCCGGACTCCGACACGGCCATAGCCGCGGCACTACGCGACAAGGCCGTGACCGCCTTCGCCGAGATCCCCAGCAATGCCGCCGTCTCCGCCGCGCCCACATCCGCCGCGCGGATCTGCGCCACCGACGTCGCCATCACCGCACGCCACTCGCCGATCTCCATCTCCGCGTCCACACGCACCTGCTCGGCCTGGCGCTCGAACTCCGCGACCTTCTCCGACCTCTGCCGGTTCAGCTCCGCCAGCTTCCGATCCAGCTGCGACTCGAGCGCGGCCACGCGGTCCTCGCGCCGGCGCTCCACCGCCTCGATCGCCGTCACCGCCTCCGCGAACGGGACGAGTGCCGCGTCCACACGCGCCTCGTTCTCACGCTCGCGCTCCAGCTGCTCCGTGCGACGGCGCCGCGCCGCCTCCAGCCGCTCCAGCGTCGCCGACGACCGACGCTTCCGCCGCGAACTCGTTGTTTGACGTTCACCCATGACGCACCTCCCGCACGGGGAGGGCAGCGGTAACACCAGCCAGCCTACCCGCGCCGGCGACGCCACCGCGCCACGTCGGCCGCGCAGCGCTCGCCCCGTCCGCAAGAGGCCGAGGGCGTCCACCCTGTTCATGCATGGCGACGGCCGACCAGCGAGAGGAAGGGGCGCGGTACCGCCGCAGTAGCCCCGAAGGGCCACGCCGCCGAAGCAGCGAGCTGCAAGACTCGCGGCGGCCCGCTGACGCTCCGACTCAGGGACACGTAAGCCCGCGAAGCGCTGCCTTGCAGCGTACCTGCAGGTCGGCAACAACCTCACTGACGGGTCGAAGGTCAGTTTCAGCCAGCCAATCATCCGCCTCTAGAACACGGCGGTCGCGGAGCCTTCAGGTGTTCTTGTCACGTCCGCGGGTGGTGGGTGGCCCCGAAATTGTATCGGTCGTCCCCCCAAATACAAGGGCACCCCAAACTATTTTTGACCGAAAAGCGTGGCCAAAAATAGTTCGAGGCCCCACCCTTGCATTCGGGGCCCCTACTCCCTTGGGCAGACATTAAGGGCAGGCCGGGGGCCTGCCCTGGTTGCTTCGGGGCCACCCACCACCCGCTCAGCACAGGGGTCACCCTCACCGCACTGACCAGCCGCACTAGGAGGACTTTAGAGCCTGCCGACAGCCACGTCAGCGCACCCAAACGGCCCATATCGACCAAACAGGAGATACGCAGTCCTTATCGCCTGAAATTGACGCAATTCTTTTTTTCCAAAACTCCATTTCGAGTGGAATACAGCGAGATCGCACGCTAATATAGAAACTGCAAGGCGATCGGGACTGCAAGCCCGAGAGTCGAACTCATTCAACTCGTAAGGACTAACTGTCATGGTTTCGACCATTCACCGTAAGCACCGCCCGAGCATCACGCGCGCCGTGCAGGCGTTGCAGGCGCAGCCGCCGCGCGTGCGAACCGCGCTCACGGAGCTGCGGAACGTCTTCACCGACAGCGGGGAGAACCCGCCCGCGATCCTCACCGCGTGCGCCACGCTGCTCAACACCGACGCCGCGATCAGCGGTGACGTCCTCGCCGCCGTGCGCAACGCGCACGCCGAGTGGGACAGCTACGGCGAGCAGGAGCGCGAGCTGTTCCACCGGTGCGTCTACACCAGCCAGACCCGCCGGAACGTCGCCGTCACCGACGTCAACGACGTCACGGCCATGCTGCGCGAGGCGCCCCCGCGCATCACGGCCGCGCTCGACGGGATGCGATGGCTCAACGCCCAGACCAACCACGAGCACCAGGCGACGTTCATCGTGTGCGCGACACTGCTCAAAAACCCCAGCGTCGACCACCCCGCCATCGTGGACGCCATCCGGACCGCTCACGACTTGTGGCCGACGCTCACCCCGAACATGCGCACCCTGGTCACCGCGTGCGTGCACGCCAGCAAGGCCCGCGCCGAACACGCCCGCGCCCGCGCCGCCGCACAGCAGCAGGCCATCGACGCCGGGGCGCAGGGTGTCACGGCCGAAGTCCGGGAGCCGCACCGGTGCGGCTCATGTGATGGCAACCTCGCCGACACTCCGGACCTCCCGTACTGCTCGGATGCCTGCCGCCGGGAAGCCGAATCCGCACAGCTCCCCAGGCCCGAGGAGGACCCCGCCACCGACGCACCCGCCGAGGCGACGACCACAACTACCGCCGCCCCGCAGCCGGAGCCCGCGTCAGCGGGCAAGGCGAGGACTCGCGCCGCGAGCACGGGCCGGAAAGCGAAGCGGACGACCGCGCACGAGCCCATCGAACAGCAGGCCGCCCGCCGCTACGTCGCCGGTGAGGTCGAAGCCGAGTACGACGAGCAGTGGCGCCAGATTGAGCAGGCGATCCCGTCCGCCGGAGTGGTGCGCAAGAACGAAAGCGGCGTCGACGCCTACGAGCAGGAGCGCCAGCGCCACCGCGACACCGACAGCAGCCGGGAACTGATCACCGACCTGACCGGCCACCTGGTCAGCGAAGACGACTACGACCGTCTTGCCCTGCGCCCGGTCGCGCCCGGCGGACTGTGCGCCGCGTGCAACCTCGAACGCGCCGCCATCGAGCAGCGCGCCCAGAGCACGGATGACCGGTGCGAGATGTGCCGGGACCGGGACATGCCGCCGCTGTTCGCGTTCGCGCCGTCGCGCGAACTCGCCGCCGTCGCCTGACCACCCGCCGCTAGCGGGGGCACCCGGACCGGGTGCCCCCGCCCCGCCCCACAGGAGCCGCCACCGTGCGCACCTTCCATGCCCTTCTCGCCGACATCGACCGCGAGCTAGCCGCCGCCGACACAATCCCGACAATCGCGCCCGCTCACGTAGCTCTCTACCTGCATGCTCTGCTCACCCAGCACACAGCGTGGATCACCGACAACCAGGGAACCGTGACCGAGATCGTGCCCGCCGACGCGATCCGCCGCGAACTGGAGTACCTCACCCAGCCAAGCCGCCACGGCAGCGGCGAGGCCGACAAGCGGCCCGCCATCCCGTGTTACGTCGGCTGTAAGCACATCGATTGCGACGACCGCCTGTTCTAGCTACCCGCCCAGCAACAAGCGGTCGCGTCGCAAACCGCACGCGACGGCACCCGAGCCTCAGGAGAACCGTCATGTCCGACACCGACCACGCCCCCAGCGCACCCGACTGGATCGCCCAGCACGCCGCGCGCCGCACCGCAGCGCAGATCCCGACCGATCAGCCGCGCGCCGTCGCCGCGTACCTGCGTACGCTGCTGCGCCAGTGCACCGAGTACGCGACCACGCCGAACGGCGGGCCGATGACCGAAGTCGTTCCGGTCGAGCAGATCCGTCACGCACTGCAGTACCTCACCAGCCTGTAGCAGCCCTCGCGCCGACAAAAGCGGCCGCCGGTCACCCGACCGGCGGCCGTTTTGTCGTGCCCGCCGGCCGGTGGACCGCGCAGGCGCCGGCACACGGCGCCAGGGGCGCCTCAGTGCAGGCGCCGGCGCTCGCTGGCAAATTTCGTCGCCACCACCTCACCCCACCGCCTACCTCACCCCGCCCACCACCTCACCCCAGCCCGCCACCACACCACCCCGCACCTCCCTGCCGCCCCTCACCCGCCCCGCCACACCACCGCCCCCACCTCACCCCTGCCTGCCCCTGCCCGGCCCACAGCACGTCTTGCAGACGTTCTGAAACCGGGTGGGCTCCGCCTGGTTTTCGGCGTAGTCTGGTGTGGACATGATGGGCTTGCGCAAGCTGAGCCCTGGTGGTCATGAGTACCTCACGAACACGGTGGCGTGCGCGGATCGCGACCGTGAGCTCGAGCCCGGCGAGCTGTTAAGTGATTACTACCTCTCCCGTGGTTACCCGGCAGGCCAATGGTTCGGCGCTGGAGCAGAGCACTTAGGACTCTCCGGCGCAGTCGCCCCTGCCCAGATGAACGCTCTCTTCGGTGAGGGCCGTAACCCGCACGCCGACGCCATCGAAGCCGAGATGATCGCCGGCGGCGCCACCGCCGAAGAGGCCCTGAAGGCAACCCGGCTGGGTCGCCGGTTCCCGCAGTACTCCGAGCTGGATCACCTGCGCAGCCAGGTGGCGCAGGCCTACAAGGACCACAACCGGTCACACGGCCGCCCGATCGGCGCGCCGATCTCGGCGGCGATACGTGCTGAACTCCGTCGCGGCGTGCAGCTGCAGCTCTACCGCAAGGCCCATGACGGCCACGGCCCCGCCGACGACAATGAGCTGAGCACATGGCTGGCGGAGCAGAAAAGCAAACTGAAGTCCGCGGTTTCGGGCTTCGAGATGGTGTTCGCGCCGGACAAGTCGGTGTCGATCGCGTGGGCCATGGCCCAGCCGGTGGAGCGGGAACTGATCGCCGGCATGGTCCGCCAAGCCGCTCGTGACGCCTTGTCCTATGTAGAGCAGAACGCCGCGTTCACTCGACGGGGGAACATGGGCGAAGCTCAGGTCGACGTCGACGGGATCACGGCGGCGCTGTTCGAGCACTGGGACTCGCGCGCCGCGGACCCACATTTGCACATCCACGCCCTCATCTCGTCGAAGGTCAGGCGCAGCGACGACGGCGAGTGGACGGCGCTCGACGGCCGCACCATCCTCGCCGCGACCGTCACCGCGTCAGAGTTCTTCGACAACCGGCTGCGCGATCTGTTCCGCGAGCAGGGCGCGTCGTGGGTGCAGCGCGGCGCGGAGGGCGTGGACCTCAAACGTCCGGTCTGGCAACTGGAAGGCGTGCCGGTCGAGCTGGTGAAGCTGTTCTCCCAGCGTCATCGCCAGTTCGAGGCCGCCCGAGCCAAACGCATCGTCGAGTTCAAGGCTCAACACGGGAAAGAGCCCTTGCCGAAGGACATCTTCGCGATCGACCGTGCCGCGCAGTATGACAACCGGCCCGGCAAACAGCCCCCGAAGACCCTGCCAGAACACCTTGCGGCCTGGCGCGAGCACGCCCTCACCCTCGTCCCCGCAACTATTTTGGACACGTTGAGCCGGCGGGTGTTCCTCAGCGGAGGACGCGAACCGGACGCGTTCGACATTGCGAAGCTCGCCGAGGTCACGCGGGAGGTCGTGTCGGACAACTACGCGCACTTCGCCTGGTGGAACCTCGCCGCCGAAGCCCACCGCCAGTCCGCGCACCTGCGGATGCCGGTCGACAAACGGGGGCAACTCATCATCGACGTTGTCGACACCATCCTCGCCCAGCCCGACACCCTCGCCCTCGTCGGCCCGGTGGCCGTCAACGAACCCGCATCGCTGCGCCGCCGCGACGGGGAATCGGTGTTCGTCGAACACCACTCCACCCGCTACACCACCACCGCGACCCTCGCCGCCGAAGGTGACCTGGTCGCCTGGGCACGCCGCGGCGGCGGGCACCGGCTGCGCGTCGACACCGTCGAGAAGGCCCTCGCCGGCCAAGGCCTCAACGCCGGGCAGACGGAGATGGTGCGCCAGTTCGCGCGCTCCGGGCGGCGGCTGCAGCTCGCGCTCGCACCGGCCGGGGCCGGGAAGACCTCGGCGATGAAGGTCCTGGCGACCGCGTGGCGGCGCACCGGGCACCGGGTCTACGCCTTCGGCCCGTCCGCTCGGGCGGCGCAGGAGCTCGGCTCCTCGATCGGTGCCAAGCCGCACACGCTGCACCAGCTGACCACCGCACTGAAGTTCGGGTTCGCTCGCGTCGCGTTCCCGATGGAGGCCGGTGACCTGGTCATCGTCGACGAAGCCGCGATGGCCGGCACCCACACGCTGCACAAGGTCGTGAAGTACGCCCTGAAGAAAGGCGCCGACGTGCGCCTGATCGGCGACGACGCACAACTGGCCGCAGTCGAGGCCGGCGGGGCGATCCGGCTGATCGCCCACGACGTCGGCGCCGTCCGGTTCCGGGAAGTCGTACGGTTCCGCGGCGAAGACCGCACGGAACAGGCAGCCGCCTCGCTGCAGATCCGGGCGTCGAATCCAAAGGGGCTCGAGTACTACTTCGACAGCGGCCGAGTCGCCAACGGCTCGCTGGAGACGATGCGCAACGCCGCGCGCTCACGCTGGCAGGCCGACCTCGACGCCGGTGTCCAGTCGCTGCTGATCGTCCCGACCAACGAAGACACCGTCGCCCTCAACATCGAAGCCCGCGAACTGCGCCTGCGCCGCGGCGCAGTCGACAGCAGCCGCGAGGTGGATCTGCACGACGCCACCAACGCCGGGGTCGGAGACTGGGTCGTCACCCGCCACAACCAGCGCCTCCTGTCCCTGTTCGGGGGGAAGGACTTCGTCAAGAACGGCGACGTCTGGACCGTCACCGACATCCACAGCGGCGGCAAGATCACCGTGCAGCACCGCGCACACAAAGCCGCGATCACGCTACCCGCCGGGTATGTGCAGGCGCATGTCGAGCTCGCTTACGCCGCCACCATCAACCGGGTGCAGGGCATGACCAGCACCGGCAACGCCCACCTCTTGGTGCCGCCGACGATGACTCGTGAGCAGTTTTACCCGGGCATCACCCGCGCGATGCTGCGGAACTTCGTCTACGTGGTCACTCATCACCACGTCATCGATCAGCACCAGGAAACCCCTGAACCGGTAACTCCGGAGTCAGTCCTCATCGGCGTGCTCAACCACTCCGGTGCCGAAGTCTCGGCTACCGAGACGTTGCGGGAGAAGCAGGACGAGGCGGTGTCGATGGGCACGCTGGTACTGCGTTACAACTACACCGCCACCTACCGCGACGAAGACCGCTACCGTGACATCCTCGCCCGGCGCGCGCCGTCCACGCTCGATCTGGACAGTGAGCCGGCGTTGATCCAGACGTTGCGCAATGCCCGCGATCTCGGTTGGGAACCTGACCCGCTTGTAGTCGCCGTGATGCGCCGCCGGCAGTCCCTCGACGATGCCGACAACCCGGGCGCGGCGCTGCAGGCGCGCATCACCAAGCATCTCGAAGGCCGCGCCCCACCCTCGCCGACCGGGCCGCCGCAGCCGGCCGACGTGACCCGCTGGCGCGGCATCCTCGACGCGATCGCCCCGCACGCGGCCGTCGAAGACCCGGAATGGGGCAAGGTCTGGCAGCGCGCCGCCGGCGCCTTGGCGGTCGGGTTCGACGTCGACGCGGCGCTGACCGTCGTCGCCCACCACCTCGCTGCACGTCCGGTACTGCCGGATCCGATGCCCGATGACCGCTACGCGGACGCGGCGTTGGCAGCTGAGCTGGAGCGTCGGGCTGATCGCGGCGAGGCCCATCAACGCGCCGTGCCGTGGCAGGCCAGGCCGGACTTTGCCCACGTTCGTCACCATCCCGGGCACGCCCAGTACCTACACGAGATGAACCTCGCGATCGGCGACCGCGTCGAGCATCTCCGCGCCGTAGTCATCCGCGACCAGCCGGAATGGGCGGCACGGCTCGGGCCGCGACCGGACAACCCGATCCGAGCCGAGGACTGGGACGATCTCGTCGGCCTGGTCGCCGCCTACCGTGAAACGTTCCGTGTCACCGACAGAGCGCCGCTGGGCTCCAAGCCCGACAGCCACGGAGCGAGGGCACATGCCTGGCACACGCTGAGCAAGCGCTGCAAAGCCTTCGGCCAGCCGCTAGTACCAACCGCGGCCACACCCGAGAGGCCAAGCACGGCTGCCCGAACCGTTGAGCTGGAGGAGGTGTTCGCGGAGTTCGACCAGGGTGACGAGCGTGTAGTCCTCGAGCCCTTGAACGTGCTGGTCCGCCGTTATGAGCTGCTGGCGCGCGATGGTGATGAGGACCGCTACCTCGACGTCCTCGCCCGTTACGTCCCGGACGCGGTCAACGCCGGTGCCGAGCCTGCCGCGCTGGCAGCGCTCGCCCGCGCCCAGGACCGCGGCTGGCAGGCCGACCGTCTCGTCCGCGACCTCGCTGACGATGACGGGTTCAGCTGGGCCGATGATCCGGCTGCGGTGCTCGCCAAGCGGGTCAGCGACCATGTCCGTACCCACGACGCGCCGGCCCGGATCGCGCCGCCCACCGACCAGCAGGTCAGCCGCTGGCAGCAGATCGTCGCCGCGCACCTGCCCGACGCTGCAGTCACCGACGAGCGGTGGGGCATCGTATGGCGCCACGCCGCCGGCGGCGCCACCGCGGGACTCGATCCCGACACTGCTCTCGCCGACGCTGCCCACCAGGTCGCCTCGATCACGACTGGCGCGCAGGAGACCGATCCTCGCCGGACGGGTGTCGCGCTCGTCAGTGCGCTGGTGCGCCAGCACGACGACGGCGCCGGACACCACTCTGCTTTGCCGTGGCAGGCCCAACCCGATCGGGCGCACGCGGCGAACTATCTCGGTTCTCTGGAACGGCTGGCGACGGTGAACGCGGAGATCACCGCGAGAACTGACCAGTTGCGTGAGCAGGTCACCCGCGAACAGCCGGCCTGGCTGGCACGCTTCGGTGCCCGTCCCGACGATGCTGCGCTGGCGCGGCACTGGGATCAGGTCGTGGGGCTGGCTGCGGCGTATCGTGAAACGTACGGCATCACCACCGCCGATGCTGCCTCCCCGCTCGGCAACCAACCCGCCGGCAACGACCTTCGCGCCGACGCCTGGCGGGACATCACCCAGCAATGGAGGCACCTGATGACCACACCAGACCGCGAAGACGCCGCATCGGACAGCATGCTGACCCGAGAGTCATTGCGCGACGCCGCCGACGCTTACGCCGCACGGTTCTTCGCCGGACTCGCCGCCGAGAAGGAAGAGGCAGCCGAGGCCGCGGCGGACACCGCCGCGGCTGCGCGGCGCACCGAACTGGAAGAAGAACTGGTCGACGGACACGACCAGGGTTACGGCGAAGGCTCTCACCGCGGACTCAGCTATTGAGTCGGCGGCAGACATCGTCCGGCGAAGACGGTCATGAATCGTGCACATGACCGTCTTCACCGGACGTCGTTATCCTGGGTCCTCTTCTAGATGCTATTCAGCGTCGTCGGCTGGCCGTCATTACTTCTTCGCGGCCGCGACCTTCTTGCGCGGTGCCCGCTTCGGCGCAGCCGGGGCGGTTTCGTCGACGACGATGGGCTGGCCATCGTTTGCCTCGAATGCCTTGATGACCTCAGCGGACAAGCGGCCACGCTCGGACACGACGTAGCCGTTGGCGTTGGCCCACTCACGGATCTGGCGTGACCGCTCGCGATCCTCAGCGGTAGCGCTGGCCTTCCTCGGCTGCGCGGACTCTCCGGCCGCCAGTCGCACCTTGCGGCCACCGATGCGTCGCCCTGCTGCGAGGTAGCGGGCGAGTTCGTCGCGCAGCGCGGCCGCGTTGTCGTCGGACAGGTCGATCTCGTAGTTCACACCGTCGAGGCTGAACGGGACAGTCTGGTTGGCGGCGCCACCGTCGATGTCGTCGACCATCTCCACGAGAACCTTTTGCGCCATATCGGCAGAACCTCCACTAGTACCGGCTGTCAATGAGAATGTGCCGGACGTCGTCACTATAACTCAACACACGCAAGCGCGTCAGCTGCCGTGATTCTCGAAACTATCTACCGTTTCGATGACGCGGCGGCGCCAGCGCAGTGCGAACGTCATGCAGTTGTTGCATCGACGGTGCCCTCGGCATTCAGGCAACGCCGGTTGCCAGCGCGCTGCGAAAGACCAGGCGAGGGAGTCGCTGCTCGCGATGGCGCCGGCGTATCGGGCCAGCCCGAGCGTTTTGGCACCGAACGCGTGCAACCGGAAGCCGCGCCGTGCCAAGGAACGGAGGATCGCCTCGACTTCGGCGGTGTGCTGACGCCGGCAGATGCTGCCCACCCCCACCAGCGCGGCTGCGGCAAGGTCGACACCGCGGTGCTCGTAGAGGTCGGCGCAGCGGTGATAGTCCTTGATGGACTGTCCTTGCAGGACGGGGACGAACGGCAGGTCCGCGTCGATGGACCGCAACTCCAGATAGTTGCTGATTGTCAGGTTTTGGTGCTGTGCGACGTCCAGTCCCGTCCGTTTCAGGATCGCGCTTATCTGGAGTCCCCGACGCGGTGTCTTCGAGGTACTCCACGCAGCTGTGGCCCAGTGCACCGTCCCTGGTGGACGGGTTATCTTCCGCTGTCCATCAGGCACTGAAGCGGAGGTGATGTGAGGGTTCAGCGGGTCCGGGCGCCTGGGTCGTTGGTCGAGTCGTGGACTTTGCTCGGAACGGATCATCTGCCGGTGGCACCGGCTGAGAGGTGGCTGGCGTACCTCAGTGCGGCAGAGCGGTCGCCGAACACCATCAAGAGCTACGCCCACGACCTCAAGGACTGGTTCACGTTCCTGGCCAGTAACGATGTCGATTGGCGCGAGGTCCGCCTGGAGGACTTCGGCGGGTTCATCGGCTGGCTTCGGCTGCCGCCGGCCGCCCGCTCCGGCGCCGTGGTCGTGTTGCCGTCGGTCGAGGCGCACTGTGCGAGCAGCAGCATCAACCGCAAACTCTCGGCGTTGAGCTCGTTCTACGAGTTCCACAGCCGCCACGGCCTTGACCTCGGTGAGCTCCTGATCACCTGGCGCCCGTACTCGGGATCCCGAGCGAGCTGGAAGCCGTTCCTGGCTCACCTCGCCACCGGCCAACCACAACGCCACCGAACCGTGAAACTCAAAGCCCCCAAGCCGCTCCCACGGGTGCTGACCATCGCCGAAGTCCAGGCCATCCTCGACGCTTGTGCGCGGCTGCGGGACCGGTTGCTGTTCGCGGTCCTGCACGACTCCGGCATCCGGATCGGCGAGGCGCTCGGGCTGCGGCACGAGGACTTCGCCGTCGCCGACCGCGAGCTGACCGTCGTCCCGCGGGTAAACGACAACGGGGCGCGCACCAAGTCCGGGAAGCGGCGCACCATCCCGGTCAGCGCGGCCCTCATGCGGCTCTACGCCGACTACCTGGAGATCGAGTACGGCGACCTCGACAGCGACTACGTCTTCGTCAACCTCTGGAGCGGCACCGTCGGCCGCCCCCTGGCCTACGACACCGCCCACGACCTCGTCGAGCGGATCCGTCGCGTCACCGGGATCGAGTTCGACCCACATTGGTTCCGCCACACCTACGCCACGGATCTTTTGCGCCGCAAGACACCGATCGAGTCGGTGTCGGCGTTGCTGGGTCACGCATCGATCACCACGACGCTGGAAATCTACGGACATTTGACGCCCCAAGACGCTCGACGTGAGCTGGAGGCAGCCGGTTGGCTGCCAGAACGACAGGTGACGTTGTGACGACCCCCGCAATGCCCGGCCAGCCCGGCATTGCCGCCACACCAACGAAACTGCTGGAGAAGCTGCTCGGCGCGGTCCGGCCGGAGTTCCGAGTGGACGTCCTGATCCCCGACATCGATGACGCGATCCTCGGCAACGCCGCCTGCGTGGTTCCGGACTGCGTCCGAGTGTCGCGCTATGACGGAATGTGCACCGGGCACGTCCAACGCTGGAACCAACTCGGCCGGCCCGACCTGGGCACGTTCATCACCCAGACCGACCCGAACATGCTCGGCCGCGGACCACTGCAGCCCTGCGTCATCGACGGCTGCCGCTACGGCCGATACACGAAAGGCCTGTGCAACAATCACTCCTGGGCGTGGAAGCGAGACGGACGCCCGGACGTCGATCTCTGGATCACCACCGCCACCGTTCCCGAGCGCAACCGTCCGGACTGCGCGGTGCCTGGTTGCGCGTTGTGGGCGGGCCGGCGCAGCGGCTTCTGCTCCTCCCACCACGGCCGGTGGATGCGCTGGACGGCCCGGACTGGGCAGGACGACATGGACGCGTTCGTCCGCTACTGCGACACCCGCGGCGACGCGCGGATCGACTTCAGCAAGCTGCCGCCGCAGCTGAAACTGGAACTGCAGTACGCCACGCAGTGCCGGGTGGACGAACGGCGCGCCAAAGCCAAGCCGTATGACCTGCAGCTGGTCGTGCGCATGGCCGTCGACAGCGGAGCCCGGTCGCTGCTGGACTGGCCACAGGACGTCTGGGACGCGAAGTTCGCCGCGTTCACCCCACGCACCTACAGCAACGCCAACGCCATCCCGCTCGGGTTCCTGCGCACCGCACGCCGCAAGGTCGACGATCTCGCCCACGGGCTGGGCTGGGACACCGAATACGACCGGGACACCTGGGACCTGCACCGCGTCGGGATCCACAGCAAGACCCGCCACGTCCGCTTCGGCGGCATTCCCCAGCCCTGGCTGCGGGCGCTGGTCAAGCGGTGGGCGCGGTGGAAGCTGACCACCGACATCAGCCCGGTGCACATCGCGCGATCGGTCACCCACCTGACCCGATTCGCGGTCTTCCTCGCCGACACCAGCGCGCCCCAGGCACTCGCGGAGCTCACCCGCGACGGGATCGAACGGTTCGTCGCGCACATCGCCCAGCGCGGCGAGTCGATCCGGTCGCGACGGCTGTCGATCGGCTCGATCAGCAGGTTCGTGCTCGCCATCCGGCAGCACCGCTGGGACCCGACCCTGCCCGCCGAGGTCGTGATCCACCCCGAGGACTACCCGCGCCTGGCCGAAGCGCCACCCCGCGCGCTGCCCGAAGCGGTCATGGCCCAGCTGGAACGCGAGGACAACCTGGCCCGGTTCGACGACCCCGCCACCCGGCTGCTGACCGTCATCCTGATGAGCACCGGGCTGCGAATCGGCGACACCCTGGCGCTGGCGTTCGACTGCATCGTCCGCGACGCGCAACAGGCGCCCTACCTGCGCTACTGGAACCACAAGATGAAACGCGAAGGGCTGGTCCCCATCGACGATGCCCTCGCCGACGCCATCACCGCCCAGCAACAGCGGGTGCTGCAGCGCTGGGCGCAACCGCATGTCCTGCTGCCACGGGCAAACGCCAACCCCGACGGGCGCTGGCCGATCCCGGTGAGCACCTATCGCGTCCACCTCGCACAGTGGCTTGCCGACTGCGACGTCCGCGACGAACACGGCCGCCCCGCGCACGTCACACCGCACCAGTGGCGGCACACCTTCGCGACCAGGCTGATCAACCTCGACGTTCCGCAGGAGGTCGTCCGCCAGCTGCTGGACCACTCCTCCCACGCCATGACCGGGCACTACGCGCGGCTGCACGACACGACCGTCCGCCGGCACTGGGAACAAGCCCGCAAGGTCTCCATCACTGGCCAGGCCGTGCAGCTCTCGCCTGATGGTCAGCTGGCGGATGCGACCTGGCTCAAAGACCGCCTCGCCCGCGCCAAGCAGTCCCTGCCCAACGGCTACTGCGGCCTGCCGCTGAAGCAGACCTGCCCGCACGCCAACGCCTGCCTGACCTGCCCGGTGTTCATCACCACCCCGGAATTCCTGCCCGAGCACCACAATCAGCGCCGCCGGACCCTCACCCTGATCGACGTCGCGAAGACCGCCGGGCAGACTCGCGTGGTCGAGATGAACGAGCAGGTCCTGGGCAACCTGGACCGCATCATCACCTCGCTGGAAACCGGCGAAAGCCCGGTCGAGCACACCGGCGACGCCGATGCGGGCTGACAATTCCCACCACCTCGTCACCGCGGCCCGGCAACGCAGCACCGCGACCCGGGAGCGGGCGCTGCGCGCACTGCGGCGGCTGGACACCGCCGGACGCCGGATCACCATCGACGACGTCGCGCGGGAAGCCGGGGTCTCGCGGTCCTGGCTATACCGGCAGGCCGATCTGCGCGCGGAGATCGACCGCCTCTGCCCCACCCACACCGGGACCTCTGCGGTTGTCCCGGTCCGGCAGCGGGCGTCCGAGGCGTCGCTGCGCCAGCGGTTGCAGACCGCGCAGGACCGCATCCGAACGCTGACCCAAGCCAACGAGGAGCTGCGCGAGCAGCTGGCCGCCGCCCTGGGCGAGCTGCGCTCCCAGCGGTGACCGCGGCCGGCCGACGCGGACGAGGGCTGGTGTGATGCGCAGCGGTTTGCGAAGGTCCACTGGTGACCGACCAGCCCGAAGATCAGGACGACACGAACCCGCAGCCCACGGCCCCTGAGCAGGCGTGGATGACCCGCGGGGTCGGCGGCATCGGCTCGGCGAGCTTCCTCGCCGACGTCGGGCACGAAATCCCGACCGCGTTGATGGCCAGCCTCGTCACCAGCACCCTCGGCGCACCGGCCGCCGCGCTCGGGCTCATCGAGGGCATCTCCGACGGGCTCGCCGGCGCCGGCCGGTTCCTCGGCGGACCGCTGGCCGACAACCCGCACCGTCGGCGTCGCCTCGCGGTCGGCGGTTACACCGCCACCGCCGTGCTCTCTTCGCTGATCGGCACCGCGGGCAACGTTGTCACCGTCGGGCTGCTGCGCGGCGGCGCCTGGGCCGCCCGCGGTCTGAGGGTCCCCGCACACAACGCGCTGCTCGCCGACGTCGTGCCCGCCACCGCCTACGGCCGGGCCTACGGCTTCGAACGCACGATGGACAACCTCGGCGCCATCGTCGGCCCGCTGCTCGCCCTCGGTCTGGTCGCCGTGTTCAGTGTCCGGACCGCGATCCTGCTCTCGGTCATCCCCGGCCTGCTCGCCGCCGCGGCCATCGTCTACGCCATCCGCCAGGTCCGGCTTCCGGCCGCGCGGGAACGCCGGTCGATCCGCATCCGGCTCCGTCCGGTCCTGCACGGACAGCTCGGCCGCCTGATGGCCGCCTTCGCGGTGTTCGAAGTCGGCAACCTCGCCGCGACGCTGCTGATCCTGCGCGCCACCGACCTGCTCAGCCCCGGCCATGGGCTCGACGCGGCCACGCAGATCGCATTGGCCCTCTACACCGCCTACAACATCGCCGCGACCGCCGTGTCGTTCCCGGCCGGACGGCTCTCCGACCGACTCGGAACCCGCGGCCCGGTCATCGTCGTGGCCGTGGGCGTCGCGACCTTCCTGGCCTCCTACGTGCTCTTCGCCGTCACCGGACCGGTGATCGTGCTGCTCGCCGTCGCGTTTGTCGCGGCCGGCATCGGGATCGGCTGCGCCGAAACCGCCGAACACGCCGCCGTTGCCGCGCTCGCGCCCGAGCACCTGCGAGGATCCGCCTTCGGGCTGCTCGCCACCGTTCAGGCCGTCGGCAACGTCGTGGCCAGTACCGTCGCCGGACTGCTCTACACCGTCGCATCGCCCGCGGTCGCGTTCACCTTCGTCGCCGCCTGCATGGCTCTGGCCCTCGCAGGCCTGGCCTGGGCCGCGAAACCCGCCACCACTGTTGATCTCCGCTAACGCTTCAATAACGGTCGGCAGGGCCACGGCGAACGGCGTCGGACCAGCTGCCGCCGCGTCAGAGAAGTCGTCCACCACAAGGCGCTGCAGGTCAGCGGCTCGCTGGCCGCTGCGGCTCCAGATAACTTCCGTTTCGCACATGTGGTCTTGTGGCGCGGCCCAGAGCAGGCGGCCGATCTCGTCGCGGTAGCGGCGGATCCGTGTCGCGTACTCGCGTGGACTCGGGCCGCACGCCCACGTTCCACACTGCGACAGTTGACTGAAACCGCCGTTCCCCAGAATCTGGTGTCTCACGAGACGCCTGGTAGTGCGGATACTGCGGCGAGTGCCGGCCCGCAGGCTCGGCCAAGGGGCATGCTTGGATGCTGCGATGGACATCGCGTCGTTCGTGATTTCGTGCTTGGCAGCCGTCGCCGCAGTTGCTGCGGTGTGGTATGGCCGCGGCCAGAAGCGTGCGGCTGATCGGTCGGCGGCGGAGGCTAAGCGTTCCGCCGATGCTGCCGCGGAGATGACCGAAGTGGAGCGAGCCCGTCGAGCCGAAGAGATTGCCGAGGCTGAGCGTCGCCGGGTGCGTTTCGAGCTCGTTCCCGAGTGCGGCAGTGCGCATGTGCTCGTCAACACGGGAACAGATGCCGCGTATGGCGTGCATGTCGAAACTGGCAACCTTGGTGTCATGGGAGAAGACACGGACTTCGACGTGTTCGAACCTGGCGACCAGCACAGGTTCCTTCTCTCCAGGAGGGTGGACGCTGACCTCGCGGAGCATGTCGTGGTCACCTGGCATCACCGTCCCGACCAGTCTGACGAGCGTCGAACGGTGAAGCTGCTTGGCCCGTAGTCCTGTCACGTGAGGTGATCGGAACGACGGTGTCGCCGCGGCTGACTTGTTGCCGCAGGGCCGTGTTTTCGTGGTGCAGGGTCGCGATGACTGTGGCGGCGGCTTCGAGACGTCGACGTAGTTCGGCGCACTCATCGGTTTTCTGGGCCAGGTGTATTTGCAGTGTGGTGTCTGCGTCACCGACCGGTGTGGATCGGATCGTCTTTGTGCCGAGTGCTGCAATGGCCTCATCCCACTCGGTAAGCGCGGCCTTGGCGCGGTAGAGAGTGGCGTGGCTGACGCCGGCTTCCCGTCCGAGGTTCGCTTTGGTCAGGCGGCCGTCGGTGTGCTTGGAGCGCCCCGCCAGGAGCCGTTGTGTGGCATCGCGGAGGGCTTTGTGGACGCCAGGTGAGACGTCGTCAGTGTTGTTCATCGAGCTGCTTTCCGTAGGACCGCGCGGACGTCGTCGAGTTCTCGCCGGAGCGCCGTCTTGCGGCAGGGTGCGATCTTGGGCGTGTCGAGGAGAGTGAGCAGGTTCTGTTCTTCGATCCGCCAAGCGGGGACATGCTCGGGCCCGAAGAGGCTGTTGCCACAGCGCGCGGGCTGGCAGCGGTCGACCAGCGCGCCATGATGCCCGGCCGGGACGACGGTGTTCTCCAGGCACTTCGCGCCGACAGGGTTGGCTTCGTCGAGGGTGCAGTGGTTGAGCTTGCCGAAGCGGATCGAAATGCTGGCCCTGCGGAGCAGGTCGTATTCGACTCGCGCGTCGCCGTGCTGCGCTTGTTCGGAGGCGCGGATGACGCTGTCGAAGGTGTCGCGGATCCGGTCAGCGGCCGGTCCGTAGCCGATGGTTTCGCCGCGCCGGTGAGCGTCGTAGAGGTCTTGCAGGCGCTGGAATTGCGTGGTGGCCAGCGCGTCGTCGAGGTGGCGAGCCCAGGCCGGCGCGGCTTTGGTGTAGCCCTGGGTGGAGCGGTTGGCCAGGGCGCGGGTGGTGACGTGTTTGAGCTGGATGCCCAACGCGATCTCGGAGCCGGGATGGTCGCGGGTGAGCATCGACATGGTGCGCCGGAACATGTGCGGGGTGATCCTCCCGTCGGGGATGACGGGCAAGCCGCTGTAGCGGCGGTAGGTGTTGACGCGGCGGATGAAGGAATCGATGGCGTGCTGGCTGGCGAAGCCCTCGTCGTCGCCGCCGTCACGCACCCGGCCGAACGCCAGATTCGGGTGCAGTGACAGCTGTGACGCGGTGAAGATCGCGGTGGCTGCCGGTTCGATGATCCACCAATGCCGGGCGGGCAGGCCGGGATCACGTTTGCGTTTGGTCGAAACGACCGCGGGCGCCCCGAAGTGCTGGACGACGCTGTCATGGGTGATCTGCCGGATCTCGCTGTCGCGCATCATGGACAGCGCGGCGACGAAGATGTAGCAGGCGTTGCGCAGCGCAACGGCTTCCAGCCAGAGCTGCAGCGGGTGCAGGCAGTGGTGCCAGGGACCGCGGGTGCCGTCGGGCCGGGTCACTTCGGTGAGGTCGTTGAGCAGGCCTGGCTGGGTGCGGCCGGCGTCGACGGCGTCCACAACGAGGCGGCGACGGTGCCGTCCGGCCGGGTTGCCGGTGTTGAAGACGTTGTTGGTGGCGCCGATCATCGTGGTCAGCACCGACCAGTTCACCGCTGCCGCGGGATCGCCGGCAGTGGCCGGGCGAACGGGAACCCGGTGCTGCGGGTCGGCGAGCCAGTCGGTGACCAGCGGTGTCAGCTCCGTGGTGTCAAATGTGCGGGCGGTGGCCTGAATGCCTTGCCAGAGAGCCAGTGCTCGCAGGATGTCCGTGCCGAACACGTCGATGTAGGTCCAGGCCGAGCGGACCAGCGGGAACCAGGTCTCCGGCGGGATCACCGGTGTGGTCAGCTCCCCGGTGTCGCGGATGCCCAGAACGTGGTTCGCGGGCTGTCCGGGCCACGGGTCCGCCGGCAGTCCCCCGCAGGCCAGCGCGGGACCGAACTCGTGGAGCGCTTTGATCACCACGACGTGTTCGTTGACGCTGCTGAGGGTCAGCCGTTGCCGCTGGGCGTCGATGTAGCGGTGGAAATCCTCGACGTCCCACCGACTCAAGTCCGCCGGAAGACCTTCGGTCTCGGCCCAGCCGGCCAGCGCGCGCATTGTGCCGGCGCGCAGCGCCGTGGTGCGGGGCTCGCGCGGTTGTGGCTTGAGATGAACACCGGCGGCCAGGACGGCGGGATGACGCGGGTTGAGCCAGATCATCACCATCTCGCGAGCCCGGAGGTTCCAGGCCGGGGACAGCCCGGCGAACGACACCCGGTAGTTGGCGGCGTACTGATTCACGGGCCGCTCGACGACACCATTGAGGTTCCACTGATCCCGCTGACCGAACAGGAGCGGCCGGGCGTCGGGCAGCAGCGGATAGGACTGGACGACGGGTTCGTCGTCGCGGAACGCCGAGTGCGCGGCGGGAAGGGGCAGTCGAGTGGTCATCGGTCGAACTCCACGTGTGCAGACAGCGGAAGGTGCAGATCGGCCTGTCCCGTCGCGATCTGCTTGCGGGCGAGCTCGATCTCGGCAGGCGCGCGGTCAGCCAGCACCGCGGCGAGGTTGGCGTGGCTCTGTCCCCAGAGCGCGTGGAAATGCTGTGGCGTCAACCGGTTCCGCAGCCGATCCAGGTGGTCGGCCAACAGCAGCAGCTGTGGCAGATTGGACGGCAGGACCAGGGCGTGGCGGCATTCCAGGCAGCGCAGCGGCGCGACCGGGCAGAGGTCCCCGGCCTTGCCGAACGGGGAGTCGAACGGATCACGGCAGGCCGAGACGCCCATGTCCATCGCCCCGTCACGCAGCTGCGCGACCTGTCGCGGTGTCAGGCCTGCAGCGGCGGCCCCGGCAGAGTCCTCAAGGGCCTGTTCAGCGTCGGCGGTCAGGACCGTCGGGCCGGTGAGCGCTTCGTCGAGCCAGCGCTGCTGGGCTCCGGTGATGACGTGCCCGGCGATCACCTTGACGGTGGTGCCGTGTGCGTAGTTGCCGTGGAACACCTCGACGCTGTGGTCGTCGGCGATGTCGCTGACCCGCCCGCGGTAGGCCAGTGCCTTCTCCACCTTTCCGGACTTGCGCAGCCGCCGGATATCGGCCGGCCCGCTCACCCGCAGCTTCATCTGCTCCAGCCAGATGTTCAGGTCTGCGCCGTTCATGTCGCCGTTGAACCGGCTGATCGTCAGGTCATAGACCCAGATCGCCGATCGCAGGAACAGCGGCGCGGAGGTGAGTCCGCTGCGGGCCCGGAGCTTGGCGGTGGCGGCCAGCAGGCGCCGCAGGATGTCGGCGGCGTCCAATCGTCCGGTCGCCAGGTGCGTCACCGTGACCGTGCCGTCCTCGGTGTCCGCGGCGGAGCTGCTGGTGTAGAAGCGGCGGCGGATCGAGCGGGCCCGGTTCTTGGTGAAAGTGAGCAGGACCCCTTGCGGAGTGAACTCCACCTGATCCTCGGCCAGGCCGGTGACTTCCTCCGAGGTGTGCCCGGTCGCGGCGATCAGCAGGATCCGGAAACCGTGCAGATCACGGTTGCGGGGATAGAGCATTCCCGTCAGGATCCGCAGCAACGTCCGGCCGCGGTAGTTCAGGGCCGTCCCCGGTGGCAGCAGTTCAGTCAGCTCCGCCGGCCAGTCGGCCGGGCTCGGCAAGTGGGTCAGCAGGTCTCGGGTCGGCATGCCGTGGTCGATCGCCCAGAGCAGGTTCGCCGGTTCCAACCAGCCGCCGAGTTCGGGATCCACTGCGTGCTCGAGCAGGTCGCGGCCGCGCTGCAGCCGCCGCTCCAGCGCACCGATATCCGCCCAAGCCGCTCGGACCAGGGCCTTCTTGTCCGCGCGGGAGAACTCGTCAACCTCACGAGTCGCGCCGCGCCGCAGCCCGGTCGATCCGGTCAGCCACCCGCCCAGGTGGGCGGTGACGTCGCGGTCCGGATGCGCGCCGCGGCGCCGGACCAGTTTCCGCAGCCGTCCGGCCTGATGCGCGGGCTCGGTGGAGCCGGGCGGCCAGTGGGCCGGCAGTTGCCTGGTCCAGTCCAGGATCACCGGCAGCAGATCAGGGACCGTGTGAGCCAGTGAGGCGTCCGCCGCAGCCGACAGGTGAGCGTCGACGAAGTGGCAGAAGCTGCGGATCGCTCGCCGGTAGCAGCGCATCGTGGCGACGCCCAGATCATCGGTCGCGCCCACTTCCACCCACTCGTCGGCCAGCTCGGCAGCCAACGCCGAGCAGCGGAACTCGGCCGGGTCGAGGGTGGTCGATCCGACGTGTCCGTTGGGCTCGGTGCCCTCGATGCGGCGCCGGCCGATCCTCGACGGTGCCGGGTCGCGTCGCTCGGGGCGTGGGGCGCTTCGGTACTCACCTTTGCGTGGCATCGTCGCTGCCCTCCTCGGCGCCGCGGGCGAGCAGCTCTCGGCCGATCTCGGCGTAGGTGACTTCGTCCTGAGCTGCCCAGTCGGCGAACGCCTCGTCGACCTCGCGCATCGGGTCTTTGAGGTAGCGCAGGTAGATGTAGGTGGTGGCGGGGCTCGCGTGCCCGAGGCGGCGTTGCACGACCAGCAGCGGGTTGTAGGCGATGTGGTCGGCCAAAGTGGACATGGGCATGCCGGACTGCGCCCCGTCCTGGGCGGCCCGCAGCATCAGGAACCGCAGCAGCTGCAGCGCGAACGTGTGGCGCAGATCGTGGAACAGCCACGGCTGTGCCGGCATGATCGGAGCGGCAAGATCTGCTGCGTGCAGGCGCATCCGTTCCCATGCTCGCCATCGGATTTTGTCCCAGGTAGACGGATGCGGCATGGTCCCGCCCAAGCCGACGAACACCGCCAACGGCTCCAGCTCATCGCCGGTGTCCATCACCGTGATCGCCCGCAGTTCCGGCGGCATGTGCCGGATCGTCCTGGTCACCCGCCGCCCGTCCAGAACGCCGCGCAGCTTGCCGCGGCCGTCTTGGTCGGCGTCCACGAGGAACAGTTCCGGCCGTCGTTTCGCCAACGTGGCCTGTGCGGCCGTCACGACGTGCCGCCGCTCCAAAAGCAGATAGGTCCGCACCAGCTCCAGCGCTGCGCGGGGCGCATAGACGGTGCGGGGCCGGCCGAATTTCGCGCAGGCGGCGAGCTGAATCTCCACCCCCTCGCGCGGCCGTGCGGCGTCCAAGCCCAGCTCGGGCAGCAGCAGTGTCGACCACTCGCCCAGCCGCATTCCGGTCAGCAAGCTCAGCTCCACTCCGGCGCGGCTGCGGTGCGGGGACCTGCCCCGGAACGAACGATCCACCGTCCCGTCCGGCAGCTGTCCGGCCAAGCCGACGTCGCGGAAGTACCGGTATTGCTCCAAGGTCATGTGCCGCACCCGCAGATCCCGTGTCACGCTGTTGCGCAGCGAATCCCGGCTGCCGTCGCCGCGCCAAGGCCTGGCCGCGACGTGCCCTTCGGCCACCAGCCAGGCGTACAAGCGGTTAATCGCGGTCGCCTCGGCCTCCCACGTCGTCTTCGCGATCGGCTCCGGCTGCTCCCGCGTCCGCAGAGCCCGATACTCCAGCAGGTCGGTCTCAGTCGCCGACCGCAGATCCGTGCCTGACTGGCTCAGGAACTCCGACAGTCTCAACGCGACGTAGGCGTACTTGCGCATCGTCTTCGCGCTGCGGCCCATCAGCGCGAGGTGGCGAAACCACGATGACACCGGCTCGACCGGACGCATCCCTCGGTCGAGCAGGACCGGTGTCCCGTCCAGCGCCAGCCGCCGCTCGAACAGGCAGGAAAGCTCCGCCGGCTCGATACCTGGCACGTCCCCGACCACGAGCACGCGCCTCCGGTTTGTGAAGAACAGCTCCAACGAGCCCTCCGAATATCCGTGATCAACAGCCATTGCGGAGGGCCTAACGAGCCACGACGAACCTGGCATCTGGGTGAAGCAATGAGACAGTTCCAGACAGGCTGGAGAACCACCAGAAAACACACTGATGCTGGCCCGCCACATGGCGCCCAACCAGCCAAGATGCGATCGGAGAAGACCATCCTTGCTAGGCCACCCAGGCGATATCCGTGAGACCGGGCCCAACGGGGTGACGATGTTGGGACACTTAGTTATGTGACCGAACAGACAGATGTGCACAACGAGGTCAACGGCACCGTAATCGGGCACGTCTTCCAGGGCCGAGACGTGACGGTGGCCGTGCCAGCCGCGCTTCCAGTCGCCGTCTCGGGGCTGTCCGCACAACCGGTCTTCGTTGGTCGCGAGGGCGAACTGGCCCAGCTGGCCGATGCCCTCAAACCGATTGCAGCCGACACCTTTGGCGGACCTGTAGTCGTCTCGGCCATTGCGGGCCTGGCTGGGGTGGGAAAGACCACCCTCGCCGTCCGTGCCGCCCATGACGCGATCACGGCCGGATGGTTCCCAGGTGGCGCGCTGATGGTGGACCTTCGCGGCTACGACCCGCCAGAACGACGCGTGCAGCCCACGGCCGCACTGGCCAGTCTGCTGGGTGCCATTGGCACGCCTAGCGAACACATTCCGCCCGACCAAGCTGATCGCGGACGACTGTGGCGCTCCCTGCTCGCCAACCACGGCGCCAACGGACGGCGCATGCTTATCCTGCTCGACAACACCTCCAGCGCCGAGCAGGTCCGCCCTCTGCTGCCCGGCCCTGGCGGACACGGAGTCCTGCTCACCAGCCGACATAGCCTGGCTGATCTGGATGGAGCTCGACTGTTCGATATTGACGTACTGTCCGCCAAACACGCGGTGAAACTGCTCCACCAGGAACTGACTATCGCCCGTGGCAAGGACAATCGGATTCAGAGCGAGCCAGCTGCCGCGTTTCAGCTTGCGCGGCTCTGTGACGGGCTGCCTCTCGCGATTCGCATCGCCGCAGCACTGCTTGCTGCAGATGCCGACCAGCCCATCGCCGAACTGATTCAATCGCTGACTATCGAGCAGCATCGGCTGAAGGAGCTCGACTACGAAGGCAACCTCAACGTGCGAGCCGCATTCGACTTGTCCTACCAGCACCTCGCTCGCGAACCGGCAAGGCTGTTCCGACTGCTGGGACTTCACACCGGATCCGAAATCAGTACCGAGGCTGCCGCAGCTCTGGTCGACGCTGGAATCGTTGAGACTCGAAGATTGATCGGTCAACTGCGCCGCGCACATCTGGCGCAACCTGGCACTTGCCGTGGCCGCTGGCGCATGCATGACCTGTTGCGACTCTACGCCATCGAGCGGGCCGAGAAAGACGAAGAGTGCGAGCCAGCCCTCGACCGACTCCTCCACTACTACGTGGTTACCAGCAAAGCGGCCAGCAGCCACTTCGATGTTGGCACGAAAATAGGAGACGATCGGCGATTCACAGGAAGACAGCACGCCCTTGCCTGGTTTAGCACCGAGTATACTAATCTTGTCGCCGCATTTACCCTTTCCTTCGACACCGAGCGCTATGGTCAGATTGTCGCTTTGGCCGATGCATTGCATTCGTTCTTCGCGCAACACGGACCCTTGCATGCGAGGGACTGGATCACTATACACAAAACAGCTCTTACGGCTGCCCGCAAAATTGAAGACCGGGAAGCCGAGGCCCGTATCCATGGCAGCCTGGGGCTGGCATTCATGCGATCGAAGTTGGGCAGCGAGTCTGCTCAGCACCATCAGCAGGCACTCGAAATCTATCGAACGCTGAACAACCGCAGCGGAGAGGCGAAAGCAATGCGCGGGCTCGGCTACGTCACCAGTGGCAAGGAGGCTGCCCGCTGGCTTCGCCAGGCCCTGGCCTACTATCAGGACAGCGGCGATCGCTCCGGGGAAGCCGTCACGTTGCACGGCTTTGGTGAGCTTTTTTCTCAACCTGAATGTGCAGATCGAACTGAGGAATCCGGAGCCTACTTCAGCCAAGCGCTCGAAATTTACCTGGAGCTGGGTGACCGCAACGGGGTAGCTCTCGAAATGGCCTGTCTCGGCTATTACTACACCAAGCACAGTCAGTGGGCGGAAGCGCTGCAATACCATCACCAGGCACGTGATATGTGGCGGGATCTCGGCAACCACTCCGGTGAGGCTTTCCAGATGAACCGAATTGGATACACCTATCGAGAAATGGGTCGATTGAAAGAATCCGTGGAGTGCTGCCAACAAGCCCTTGCACTCAATCGTCAACTTCGGGACAACCATGGAGAAGCCGATACGCTGCACAACCTTGGCCAGACTTACCACAAACTCGAACAACTCGACCACGCCATCAACTGCTACCAGCGATCCATACAGCTTCACCGGGAACTCGGCCATGTCGAAGATGAAGCTAACGCACTGGCCGACCTCGGATATGCCTATCGCGACGCCGGTATTTTGGACACAGCCACAGCACATTGGATGGAGGCACTCAACCTGTTCACGGAACTGGACGGCGCCCTCACACGCGCCAATCAGCTGCGGGCGGAACTTGCTGCGACGAATTTCACTACATAACGCAGCACGCAGTCGCCCACAGGGCAATTTCGCCCCGCTCTGACGCCGATCGAGGACCTGTCGAACCGGTGGAGCATGCGAGAGAATCGAATATGTGGTGTGGAGCTGAGACAGCCCCAGGCAGGCTGGAGAACCGCCGGAGTCACACGCCCAATCACACGTCGCGACCGGCAACGTCTTGTACCGGCGCAGGGTCCGGTCCGAGACGAACAACGGCACGTCCAGCAGTCCAAGCCAGTGCGGCCGGTGCGTACCGAGCAGGAACTTCATGGCCGACGCCGCACAACGGCGGTCACGACCGTCCCGGCGAGGACGCCGTAAGCCTTGCCCAGCAGATGTCCTGGGGTCAGTGCGAGAGATGCGAACGCGATCGCCGGGAACAGCAGCGAGTCGACGACGACGCCGACGATCCCGCTGCAGAGAACGGCAAGCGCGACGCTCGCTCGCCGGATGATGACGGTGTAGGCGGCAGCGTCGAGCACTTCGCTGACGGCGAAAGACACCGCGGACGCGGTCGCGATGGCCGGGCCGGCGACCAGGTACGACAGCGCCGTACCTAAAGCGACAGCCAGCAACGACGCCCGCAACCCGGCGAGGCGTTGCACCCAGTCCCGCACGACGAGCACCGGGCCCGCCACGTACACCGCGGCGGCGGCGTGCAACCCGAAGCCGACGCTGACGGCGCCCACGTGCTCGGCCAGCCAGTTCGCGCCCACGACGCACGCGACATACAGCGCGATCAGCGACACGCCGCCGGCCCGCGTGCCGGGCCCGCGGGAGCGTGCAGTGCGGCGGGCGTGCGTGATCATGGCTGGCCAAGCGCGCCTTGGGGACCGGTAACGCCGCTCGTGGCAGCCGCCTGCGCCTCCCGTTCGCGGTAGTCGAGTGTGAAGCGATCGGGGCGAGCCGGTGCGCCGGCGGTCTTGTGTCCGTCGGAGCGGCAGCGCTGATGGACCCATTCGGTGGCCATGCGTTCGGCGAAGCCGGGGCGCCAGTGGTCGTGCCAGTACTGCGCGTCGCGGTCGGTGGCTTTCTTGCCCAGGTGGGCTTCGCGCCAGGTGTAGGCGAGGGTGGCCAGTTCAGCGACCAAGCCGGGGTGCTCAAGCCAGCAGTCGGGGATGGCGATCGCGCGGGTGCCGGGATTGCCGACGTAGGTGTCGTTGTAGTACTGCACAAAGTGCGCGATCGTGAACAGCGGTGTTTCCCCGCGGTGCTCCTTGTCCTCGGCCGCCTCCGGTGGCCGGAACGTCAGCCACCGCGCCAGCCGCGGATCGGCCTCGGGTTCGTCGGTCAGTTCCGCGATCTTCTCCGCCACCTGCTCGATCTGCCGCCGCAAGGCCTTGGCCACTGTCTCCAAGCCGGCGACCGCCTCGGTGAGCTCGTCCAGTGACCGCGGCTCCGCTCCGTCCTGCTCGACCGCTTGTCCGTCGTGGTCGGTGGCGTCGTCGGGACGCGCGGTGATGTCGTCGTCGCTCATCGCGGATCACCGTCACCGGGCAGCGCCAGCGGGTAGCCATCTGCGGTGATCGCTGCCCTGCCGGAGCGGATCGTGGTGACGTCCGCGTCGATCTGCGCCCAGTCCGGCCGCTGCTCGACGTCGACGGTGCGGCCCAGGATGGGCCGAAGGTTGCCATGCAGGATCAGCACCCGGCCACGGTCGAGGGTCCTGATGTCCCCGGCCCGGAACGTGGGCACGGTCTCTTCCCCGCTGGCGGAGCGTCCGGCGCTGAACACCCCGTCGCTGTGCTGCTGATGCGTGCGGCGGCGATGCTGCCCGGCCAGCGTGGAGAGCCATTCCAAGGTCTTGTCGTCCTTCAGCCCCGGGAAGACGCTCAAGGTGAGGGTGTTGTCGATCAGCTGCAGCCGGCCTGGTTCGCCGTAGAGCTCGTCCAGCTGGGAGCGCGACTGTGCGGACCAGTGGATCAGCACGCCGCGTCCGGCGGAGTCGGCGATGATCGCCGGCAGCCTCGGCACCGGCGTCCCAGCGAACAACTCATCCAAGATCGCCGTCGTCGGCGGCTCCAGCCGACGATGCTCACGGCGCAGCGCGGTGTCCTGGGCGGTGGTGAGGATCTGCTCTACCAATGCGGTCAGCACGGCGCGGGCTTGCGGGGCCTGATGTTCGCCGGCGACGATGAACAGGCTGCCGTGGGTGCGCAGGAACTCGTCGATGTTCAGTTCCTCGCCGGGAGCGGGGGTGGCGAAGTCGCGGATGGCGGGGTTCATGAACGGCTCGATCCCGCGCCGTACCGACATCCAGACCGCGTCGGAGGTTTCGGCGACCATCCCGATCTCCGACTCGAGGTTCTGTGCCAGCTGCGGATACCGCTCTTCCAGCAGCTCGACAGGTTCGCGGTCGGCGGGTTTCGCGATCGACCAGCGCACGAGGTCGTCGACTGTCCGGTGGTGGGTCGCCGCGGCGAGCAGGTAGGCCTGCATGACGATCGTCGCTCGGCCGCGGAACACCGCGTCGTTGCCGCCGACGTTCTCCAAGCCCAGCGACGACGCTTCGATCAGGGTTTCCGCGCGGCGTAGTGCGACGGCGGGGTCGGCGCAGCCGGTGATCGGTGACCAGCGGGCGTGCGCGGGCCAGGACAGGGTGCCGGTGGCGTCGATCACCAGCACCGGGCCGGCGTTCGGGCGGCGGGTGCGGGCGAGCAGGCCCCATTCGGCGAGGTCGGTCTTCGTCGTCGAGGCGACCAGGGCGCCTGGGGCGGCGAGGACCTTGTGCACCAGGTCGGTGCGGGACTTGCCGGAGCGGGTCGGTGCGATCGTTCCGGTCGGGGTCTCCAGCGACGTCACCAGCTGTCGGCGGCGGGGTCCCCGGTGCAGCGGGACCGCGATCTGTTCGACCGGCGCGGTCCGGCGTTGCTCGTCGGTGAGGTCGGCGCGGGTCCAGGCGGCGGTTGTGCGCGCCGCAGCGACCGACAGGGCCTTGTCCATGTCACGGCGGGTGGCGTGCCCGGCATCAGTAGGCCCTACCCGTCGCCAGACGGGTAGGGCGGCACCGACCGTCAGGCCGGCGGCGAGCATGGCGATCGTGGTGAACCAGATGTAGAACGCGAGCTGGTGATCACTCACCCCGCCGGACCACGGGTTCGGCAGCGCCGCGCCGGGGTCGCCAGCATGGAAGGCGACGGTGAGAACGAAACCCGGCCAGCTGGTGACCGGAGGCCATGTCCAGGTGCCGGTGTGGAGTCCGGTGACCAGGACGGCGGCGGTGACGACGATCGCGCCGAGAGCGCAGAGGATTGCCAAGGCGGCGACCGCGAGGCCCATCAGGGCGACGTCGCGGTCGAGGTTGAGTGTGTCGGTGCGTGTGCGCGGCATGAGCCGCTCCTCCCGGACGGCGGGAGAGCAGCACCACGAGGTTCATCAGAGTGGGCTCCCTCCCGGTGGTGGGGAGGGCGAACTGGGGTCGGCGATCCGGCGGATCGCGACGATCTTCGAGGTCCAGGCCGAGAGGGGTTCGAGGATGACGCCGGTGCCGGTGTCGTAGGCGTCGACGATCAGGTCGTGCCCGGCGTACATCCCGACGTGCCGCGGGATTTTCGCGGTGCCGAGCGACCCGGGGATGAACAGCAGATCCCCAGGCTGCACCTGCTGGATCGAGGCGACGGCGTGCCCGGCGTGGACCTGGCTGATCGTCCCGGCGGGGATACCGACACCCGCTGCGGCCCAGGCCGCCAGCATCAGCCCGGAGCAGTCGTACGCGTTCGGGCCTTTCGCACCCCAGACGTACGGCTTGCCGAGTTGGTTGAGGGCGAAGCCGACGGCGGCGCGCTGGCGGACGTCGGTGGGCAGCGTGAACCCGGGTGGCAGCTTCTTCGGGTCCGCCTGGCCCGGGTCGCGAGGGACGTCGGATCCGCCTTGGTCTGGGCACAGCGTCTTGGCTTGCACTGCTTCCGTGCCGCCACTGGGCGGCGCTGGGGTCGGGTTGTCCGGGCCGCTCCAGAACCGGTCCACGATCGCGGCAGCGGCCGGTTCACGAGGGGCGTAGCGGTCGGGGAAGCCGCTGCGCTGCACCGCCTGCTCCGCCCGCCCCGGTGCCATCGTGTCCCAACCCGGAAGGGCGATCAGGGCGTCGAGGAACCTGGCGGTGGCGTAGACGGGGTCGAGGATCTGCTCACGGGTGCCCCAGCCTTGGCTGGGGCGTTGCTGGAACACCCCGACCGAGTCGCGGTCGCCGTAGTCGAGGTTGCGCAACCCGGACTCGACCATTCCCGTAGCGATCGCGATGACCCCGGCACGGCGCGGCAGGTGGCGTTGCTGGACGACGTCGACGATGGTGCGGGCGAGGTCCATCTCGCTCGCGCCCAGGTGCTGGCGGTCGACCACGACCGAGCCGCCGCCCGGGCCGCCCTGCTCGCAGCTGCTCAGTTGCGTGATCGTCGCGGTAGCTGTGGGCCCGACCATGAGGGCCAGTGTGAGGATGGGCAGCAGCATCACACCGACCAGCGCACCAGCCGCGCCAGCGAGTGTCCCCCTGGGCCTCATGACGTCGCCGTCAACTCGTTGCTGGATAACGGATGTGGTCTCCGGACCAGCTGGGCGTTGGTGTCGAAGATCTGCCGCTCAATCCGGCTCAGCACGGTCTGAATCCGCAGCCCGGCCTGGTTCTCGATCTTCCACAACGCCCGCCCGTGACGGTCGTTGGCCCACCCGGTCGTTGCCTCTTGCTCTTTCTCCGACAGAGCAAGGACATCGGCCAGTTCGCTTCCCACTCGTGTCGACTGTCCCAGTAGGACTCGGATCGAGCACAAGGCCAGTAGGTCGCGGGCGATGGCGACCTCTTGGGAGCCGGTGGCGCCGACGGAGAGGAAGTCGCCGGGTTTGTGGCTGATCAGCACTTGGATCTTGCCTTCCGCGCGGGACAGGCGCAGTTCGCTGTCCACCGCCTGCACCGCGCGCAGACCCAGACGCAGTTGCCGCCAGATCTCGTCCCTGACGACGATCCGCAGCTCCCCGTCCTCCTGCAGATCCGTGGCCAGCGACGACCACGAGCCGAGGCAGGTCAACGCGACGGCCACGGCCTGGTCGCCGCGCGTGCGCAGCCGCGAGAGGTCGAGGCTTTGGATGGGGGCGTCCCAGTCGACGGTGAAGTTCGTGGCCGCGTCGAACAACCCCGCCAGCGGGCCGCTGATCAGGTTGGCCAGCGCGTCGGTGATGGAGCGCAGATGGTCTAGGAACTCCCGACGGCCGGCGAAGCGCAGCTCCTGCCACAACTGCTCGTCCGGGTCGGACAGCATCCGGTGGACGTCGGGGATGGTGATCGGTTTGAGGCGGGTGTAGCCGTCGCTGACGCCGACCAGCTGCCGCAGCACCGCCGACAGCGCGGCCTCGTCTGTGACCGTGGGCCGATAGCCCTGCGCTTCGGCCAGCGCAACCAGCAGCTGCACCCAGCGGCCGAGGACCCCGTCGAGTTCGTCGCGTTGCCGGTCGGTCGACCACGCGTCCCAGCGCGCGGAGAGAGGGCCGAGGTCGAGGGCGTTGAGGCGGGCGCTGCTGCCGCGGCCGAGCATGATCGGCGTGACGCCGAGCGCGTGCAGCAGCGGGGTGTATTCGCCTTTGACGTCGCCGGAGATCAGGGTGCGGACGCCGGTGAGCATCATCCGCAGCAGGAACGCCACCACCGTCGACGACTTGCCCCGGCCGGGCTCACCGAACAGGACCATGTTCGGGTTGGTGCAGACCCCGCGGAGGACGAATTCGACCGGGTGCAGGTAGAACGCGCCGCCGGAGTGGACGTCGTAGCCCATCCGCGCCCCGACCGCCGGCAGCGGGCTCGCCGCCAGCAGCGGGAACAACCCGCCGATCTCGTGCGTGCCGGCTTGATACACCTGCAGCGGCGCCGCGACCGGCGACCACCCGTACCCGGGCCGGGCGAACCCCCGCCGAGGTGCGGCCCGCTGGTTCAGGCGAGCGCTGCGGCCGTCCGGGCGCTGACGTCCGGGCGGGCGTGTGCTGACAGCTGGGCCGAACGTGGCAAGCAGTTCCGCGGCGGTGCGCTCGTCGGCACGGCGGCTCATGACGCACCACCGCGCAGCCGGGGCAGCCCCACGCCGACCGGCAGGGTTGCGGCGACGAACCCGGCGTCCTGGGCCAGTTCCATGCGCAGGAGCTGGAAGCGGCCGGCGATGTCGTTCTCCAACTTGGCCGCGTGGTCCTCGACATTCCACGACTCGGGGATCGTGACCGCGGTGGCGACGGCGAAGCGGACGATCCCGTGCCCGGCCGCGACCGCGTGCTCCTGCGCGCGGGCTCCGCCGGCTTCGCGGGCTTCGGCGGCGCCGGAGTTGAAGCCCTTCGAGGACCTCCAGTCCCGCACCACACCGGTCCGGAACCGCAAGCGGCGCACCGCCCTGCGGGACCGATGCTGAGACAGGGTTTCATAGTGGATGGCCAGGCTGCGACGCTCGCCCGCCGTTTTGACTGCCAGCAGCCCGCCGAGCGATCCGAACACGGTCCCGGCTTCGGGCATCAAGACCGAGTAGGCGACCGTGGCGAACCCGTCGTGGTGATAGGCCCGTGCTGTTGGCGCCGGGGCGTGCACGGGGCCTGCCGTGGCCCAGCGCACGCCGGCGTTGCCGCCCGCCTGATGGCGGCGCGCGGCGAGACCGGCGGCGGTAGCCGGGTTGAACCCGGTGCGGATCGCCACCGCCAGTTCCGGACCGGAGAGCCACTTGACGCCGGTGGCACCGAGGGACTTCAGCTTGTCCTCGAGACCGTCGAGCACGCGGTAGAGCACTGCGGCCCGGCCGGCGACGCCGCCGCCAGCTGCGGCGGCGGGGCGGCGGAGGGCGTCTTCGGTGCCGGAGAGGGTGACGAACACTTCGTGCCGGACGGACACCGCCCCAATGAGGCGGTCCAGTTCCTCGGTGGCTTGGCGCGCGAGCGCGGGGGCATCGGGGATGTCGTGTTCGGTCCGCCAGGCCTGGTAGTCGGCGCCGTCGTCGGGGACGGTGCGCACCAGCAGGCTCATCCGGTCGATGACCTCGCGGTGCCCGATCGACAGCAGCAGGTTGCCCAGCCGGTTGGCCAGCCGCTCGCATTGAGCGTCGGAGAGCATTCCGACGCCGGCGTGGGTGAGGCGGGCGGTGGCGCCCCACCGGCCCTCGCCGGTGTCGTGGATCAGGCAGACCCGGCCCACGTCCCGCAGTGGTGGTCCGTCGGGGAACCGCAGCCGGGCCAGCACTCCGGGCAGATCCGGCTCATCGAGATCGGTGGCCTGGCCGGTGACCGCGCGCGACTGCCACCGCGACCACCCCAGCGCGATCCCGACACGGTAGAGCAGCAGATGCCCCAGCCACCGCAGCGCCGGACGGCCGCGCATTGGCACCACGACTAGCGCCACCACCGTGCCGCAAAGACCGCCCAAGGTCAGCGCCTGCCCGAAGCGCCCTGCGGCCAGCGCGAGGATCACCGGAACGGCCAGCCCGACGCACACGAATGCCTGCACGGGTGTTAGCCCGATGATCCAGCCCGCGCGCTCTCTGCGTGAGAGTCCTTTGTAGATCCGGGTCACGGCGCTCATAGCAGCACCGCGGCTTCCTCAGCCTCGCCGGCCGCGACGCCACCGCCACCGTCGTCCGGCGGGCCGCCCCCGGGTTTCGGGACCGATGGAGTCGGCGGCCCGGTATCTCCGCCTGGGTCTGGAGGTGGCGACTCGCTGTTGCCGTCGCTGTCACCGTCGTCATCGTCGGCAGGCCCGGCCGCGCTCGCACCGCCGGTATCTCCGGTTTCGGGTGTGGGTGGATCTGTCGTCTCGGTGACCGGGTCGGTTTCCGAGTCCTGTGCGTCGCCGTCACCGGTCGCGTCGGTGGCGGGAGCGTTGCCGCCGGAAGCCGTGCCGGTATCGTCCGTCTCGTCAGATGTGGGCTCGTCGCCGGTCGCGTCAGGCAGCCCAGCGGTCGTGCCGTCGTCGGCGGCGGCTTGGTCGAAGCGGTCGACGTTCGCCTGCTCCTGAGCATCGCCGTCGTCGCCGTCGGCGCTGGTTCCTTTGTTTTTCAGATCTTTGCGGGCCATTTTCCCGAACGCACCGGCTACGCGACCGGCGATGCTGTTGCCGCCGTAGGAGTCCAGGCCGGCATCGGCGAGCTTGTCCCGGAACACGCCTTGGGGATCGGCGTCGGGGTCGACGAAGGCGAACAGCTTGAACAGGACTAGCGGCACCATCAGCGCGACGAACAGGACTCCGATGCCGGCCAGCAGCCCGGACAGGCCCTGCGCTCCGCCGACGATCGCGACCGCCAGCACCAGCTCGAACGCCAGCGCGGGCTTCATCACGATGGCGACCAGGCCCCAGCGGACGACTTTCCAGTACCACCGCGCGGTCACGTCCGCCACCAACCCGGCCGCGGCGATCGGAATCGTTCCGACGAGGACGTAGATCGCGGCCTCGCGGAACACCGCCTCGAACGCGAAGCCCAGTCCCGCGGGGATCACTCCGAAGGCCCCGGCAAGTCCAAGCACGACGTTCTTGACCTCATCGGACAGCGCGTCGGTGAACCCGGTCATGTTCAGCGCGTCCTGGAAGTTCTCCACGCGCAGCCCGGTGGACAGAATCGCCTCAGTGAGCCCATCGGCGGCGGCAAGGACCGCTGCAACCACGCTGACGGTCACGGCAAGGGCGATCCCGTACTGGATCGGGCCGGTGATCAGGCGGACGAAGCCGCGGCCGCCGTGCAGGACAGTGGTGATGATCTGCCAGAAGAACATTCCGAGCGCGATGGCTCCGGAGATCCACAGCGTCATCGGCCACAGAATCGACACCGGTCCGTCCGTGGTGGACACCGTGAGAATGGAGAACTGATCGACCAGTCCGAACGCGGTCCGCAAGATGAACAACGCCGCCGTCCAGGTGGCCGCCATCAGCGGCTCGAGGACCCCGCTGGCGAAAACGCCAACCCCCTCGCCGGCTAGCTCGCCCAGCTCCTTCAGCAGATCGAGGGGGTTCACCGGACACCGTCCCGGGACAGGGGCTGGTAGCCGGCGGTGACCGATTCGATGCTGCCCGGCCACGCGCAGGTCGCGTACGCCGCGCGGGCCCCGGGCGGGATCCGCCATGCGCTGCCGGTCCAGCGCAACGCTTGGCAGTCGCCGATGCCCATGCTCGTGCTTTGGCCCTGGAAGTCGAAGCTCAGCTGCCCGAGCGTGCACACCACCGCGAACCGGCCCTCGTCGGCGGTGCCCTTGATCAGGCCCTGGGTGACGTCGTAAGCCACGGTCAAGCCGGCCTTGATCTCACCGGGACGGATGCCGGCTCGGTCCCGGAAGGAGGTCAGCAGCGCGTACAGGCCGCTGCCCTGCGCGGCCGGTGCGTGCGGCAGCGCGGATTCGCCGTAGGCCCGCAGGTACGTCGCCGGGTCGCCGCCGCGCAGCGCGGTCTCGTTCAGGGCGGTCAGCCAGCCGAGCGCGCCCTCCGCGGTCGCGGGGAACCCGTCGGAGAGCCACCGTTGCGCAATCGGGGCCGGTCGCGGCACGACGATCGGCGGACCGGCGGTCGCGGACGTCAGTTCGTGTGGCAGTGCCGCCTCGGGCGGCAGTGACAGCATGGGGCGGATCGCCAGCGCAGTCGCCTCGTCGGCCGGTCGCGCGGGCGCGGTCGGGTTCCCTGTGCTGATGGGTGGCGGCGTTGCGGCGGGCGTGGTCGGTGTCGTCGAGTGCCGGGCGACGAGCACCACTACGACTGCGGCCACGAGCAGAGCCGTGACCGTCATCAGGCGGCGCGCTCGCTTGCGAGCGCGCGGCGGCGTTGTAGGGGTGAACATGGCTCAGCCGCCCGCGAAGCTGTTGATGAGCGACCAGCCGATGCCGTAGAGGATCGCGCCGGCGATGGCGCAGAGCATCATGACGAGGCCGACTTTCCCGGCGCGGTGGTGATCGACCCAGCGACCACCGGCCCAGACGATCAGCCCGATGAAGAATCCGGCGACGAGGGCGACCCCGGCGGCCCACTTGACGTTGTTGAGCAGCCCGAGGATCTTGTCGCCACCGACCTCGGGCTCTACCGGTGTCGGGTTAGGGATCTGGGCGAGCCAGTCGGTGAAAATGTGCGCGAGCATCGTGCCCTCCGCATCGCACCGCCCGACGTCACGTCAGGCGGGTCAAATGGGAGGGCGTTGAAGTTCTTCTCAGCTGAGCAGCGGGATGGACTCAGCCGGTGTCGCGGTCGGCGGCACGGCTATCGGGTCCGCGAGCGATCCGCGGCCACCGCGCATGCAGGCGGCGGGTCCGTTCTGGAAGCACATGCCAGGAGCGGAGAAGATGTACTGCAGGTGACCGCAGCGACGGCGGGGTTACATCCGCGGTGATTCCGCGCACCGCCACCGCACGATCGTGAGGAAAGAACAAGGCGTCGGACAGCAGGACGCTCGTGCGGCGGCCTGCGGTGCCCGCGACGCCTTTGGGCCATCGCCGGGCGCCGACAACGAGTAGTTGGGTGGGTGGGGTGATCGCACCGGCACGCACCCACGGTTCCAGGCGGGCGAGGACCTGTTCGGCGTGCGCGAGCCCGGGCACCGATGGCCGCACCACCAGCGCGGGAATCGGTGAGGGGCTACCGACGCGCAGCCACTGTCCCGGTCCAAGGGCCGGGTCGATCGCCAGGCGCCACGGGTCGTGGCCGATGTCGACCACGGTCACGTCGACGCTGCGGCCACCCGGGTGCCAGAACGGGGGCGGCGGAAACATCGCCGGCTCTGCGGCGAGCTCCGAGAAATCGAGGCGTGCCAGAACTGCGCGGGCGCGTCGGGAAAATCGGATCCCGGCCGCGGGGCCTGGTCCGTCTCGCCGTGGTCCATCGGCACGCGCAGCGCGGCCGAGTCCGGATCGGACCGGATCGCCGGCGTCGATCAGCAGCACTGACCGTCCCGCCAGCTGGAGAGCGTCGGCGATCGCGACAGCGACACTTGTCGCGCCAGCCCCAGGAGAGGCGGCCAGAATCGGTATGATGCGGCCGAACCTCGTCCAGTCAACCAGCTCGATCGCGAGCTCCGCGAGTGTGAAGGGCTGCCGTTCGGTAGTCGGCGTGTCCACACGGGAACGAATGTCTGGACGTCGATCTTCGAATGCGGTCATGACAGGCCTCCCCTCAGCGGTGGTGCGCCGGTGAAGGGTGCGGCGGTCACATCGGGACCGTGCTCCAACCCCCTGGTCGGGGTGGCGTGGGTTGCGTTCTCCCGGCAATCCGAAGATAATCGCAACAAGTGTGGCTCTTTGCCTCGATGGTAGACGCAACTCGAAATGTGTCAAATACTCACCACCGCGGCAAAGTCAACACCCAGCGGTAACCGAACAGGTGGGGGCGACGTGGGACGACGGCTGGACGACGAGCCGACTTTCGACAGCTGGGAGACGACGTCACCGACGTACCTGACCTCGCCGATGCCGCGACGCACCTACGCTGCCCAGCAACAGCTCACCCTGGACCTGCTCGACCTCGACACCTTCGCCGAGCGCCTGACGTATCTGTTCGACCACGCCTCGACCTACTACATGCTCGGCGGTGAACCGGTCGTCGATTCCGACGAGATCGCGCGGCTCTCCGCCGATGAGGCGGCAGGGTTTCAGAGCTTCACTGCCCGGGTTCCGCTGGTGGCGAGGTGGGTTCAGGCTCGCACCGGGCTGGCCTTGGCCAAGCAGGCGCTGCACAACTTCAAGGGCGGGGTGCGCGAGAACAGCCGGCCGGCGATTACCCGGGCGTTGGCCGAGTTCTGGCAGATCCACCCGAACCTGCTGGACCCCAGTGTCCCGGCCGCGGAGTTCGAGCTGCCGTACGACGAAACCGACCGCCGAACCCACGAGCTGGTGACCGAGCTCGGGTTGCTCGGTGTCAGCGCCCGCGACATCACCAGCTCGCTGGGTGAGGCACGCGAGGCCGACAAGCGGCAGCTACTGAAAGTACTGGAGCGGATCGCCCAGACACGCCGCGACACCAACCACGGACGATCCAGTTGACAGCGCAGCTGCCGTAACCACAGGTCATGCCGTACTGCCGCTGTGCTGCTTGGAGCTCAATGTCTCCGCCAAGCGTTGAACGCGACGCTGTCCGATCAGGTCTCCCACCGTGGCCAGCCACGCGAGCCGGTGGCCGTCGTCGATGTGCAAGCGCTCGGTTTCGGGCCACCATGCCTCGGCATCGACGTCAGAGTCATGGTTGTCCGGAGTGTGCGCTGCTAACGGTTGTGACAGGTGCGCGACGACGGTGGCGATGGCTACCTCGATCTCGACGGCTGCGGCCGTCGGTCCGATGTCGTCACCGTCGTGACCGCACTCCCGGAGCTCAGCGCGGATCCGGCGCTGTGTGTGCGGGTCGATCAGCCGATCGACGATGAGCAGGGCATCTTCGATCTCGACCAGCTGCTGCGTCAGGGTCAACGGTGGCCGGTTGCGGTGAGCGAGCAGGATCCGTACTCGCCGCCACAGGTGCTCGACTGCGGCCTCCTGCCGCGTCCGCCTGCGCTGGTCGAGGCGGTCGAACAGTGTCCGGGTGGCCGCGGCGAATAGAGAGCCAACGACGAACAGTGCCAGACCGGCGGCGTCGGTGAAGATCGCGAAATGAGCTCCGTGGGGCGAATGGCGCGGGTCGACCAGCAGACGGAGTACCACTCCGAGCCGCCAGGCCAGCCCGCCCAGCGACACCGCCACGCCCAGCTGGGCCAGGACGATACCGCCGCGCACGCCCGCCACCTCGCCCAGCGCCACCACGGTCAATCCCAGCAGAAGCAGCGCGAGCCAGCCGACCATGTAGGTCAGGTAGATCGCGCTATAGAGCTGCGAGGGCAACGTCGGGTTGCGAGGTGACCCGAACCAGGATGCGTGGGCTCCGGCCAGCACGTACAGGGTGACCATCGCCGCCGCGCAGACCATGAAGATCGTGACGACTACTGGCATGGGCAGGCGAAGTTGCCCCAGAGTGTGCAGGAATCCGGCGGTGCACACCATGGCCAGCATCGCCAGCAGGTTGTGCGCCACGATCCCGGCGTTGTGCAGGCCGGTCAGACGATCGACCCAGTCCAGGGTCATCGGGTCCCCAGCGGCCAGCGACAGGGCCATGCAGGCGATGCCGGCGGTCAGGAAGTGGCGACTGAGGGCGTAGCCGACACCGCGGTTGACCAGCGCCTTTCGGACCGCTTCGGCCACGGCCGCGGCCGAGGCGCCGTACCAGGCGAACGAGACCGCGTCAGGCATCGGCGCACAGGTGCCGGCGGGATCCGAACGCTGCCCGCAGCGCGGTCCTGCCCGGCGGCAGCCGCTCTCGCTGGCGCGCCGCTGCAGTCTGCACGTGTGCACGAAGCAGGTAGGCGAACTGCTCAGCCTCGGCCTCGCGGCGGTCGCCGGGGTGTGTGCGGCGGCGGCAGAGGTGGTCGCCGGGGTGTCCGAGCATCCAGTGGCCGACCTCGTGAAAGGCGATGTGGGCGACGTGAGCGGGTGCCGCTTTGGCCGCGACCATGAGCCAGCACTCCTCGCGAGACCGCGCCAGCAACCCGCTGACCCCGCCGCGGGTGGTCGACATCCGCCCGAGGACAACGGTCATGCCGCGTTGCTGTCCGACGGCCTTGAGGAAGGCGCGTAGTTCGAACGGGTGTCGAATCGGCAATGTGCCGATGATGGTTTCGCAGCGCCGGATGAACTCCCGATCCTCGTGTTCTGTGGTGTTCACTTTCTCCCCTGAGTGTTCGTCGGATCCAGCCGGTCCCCACCAGCCGTTGTGCTCACACTCCTCGTGCCGATCTTCATACCGGCAGGTCAGAGCGTTGCAGCCATCCTGACGGACACGCTCCGCAATCGAGGCCCTGTCGCGCCACATTCGGCCCACATTTCGGCGATGTGGAGTCCACATACGTGTTCACCAACGCCTGCTAGACCCTTGAATGAGGTCGCTTACGGCGAGTAGTCAGATGGGTATGGTTCTGGAATCTGGGGGCGCTGAGGCGCAAGAATCGGGGACCGGTCCGAGGGATCTGGCGTGGTCGTTCAACCACCTCGATCCCGCTATCGCCGAGAAGGCCTACGAGACGCTCGGGGCGATCCGACGAGGTTGCCCGGTGGCACGCAGCGGCGAGCTGGGCGGTTTCGTGCTGGTCACCGGGTACGAGGAGGTCCGGGAGGCCGCGGGTGCCTCGGACCGGTTCAGTGCCTACGTCGACGGGCTGGGCGCGGCGGCGGTGGTCACCGAGATGTGGGAGGCCGTCGCGCCGATGTTCGAGACCGACGAGGAGCACCACAACCAGTGGCGGCGGCTGCTGCAGGACTTCTTCACACCTGCGGCCGCGGCCGCGCAGGAGCAGTACGTCCGGGCGGTCTGCCGGGAGACGTTGCAGGAGCTGATCCCGCACGGCGCCGCCGACCTCGTCGGGGCCTACACCCGCCAGGTGCCGCCATTGGTGATCGGGCGGGTCCTGGGGCTGACCGAGCTTGAACGCGCCTGGCTGTCTGAGCACGTCCGTGCTCTCTACGACGCCGAGACGCTCACCGACGCCAGGCACGCGGGACGGATCTACGCGGACTTCCTGCTCGATCGCATCCACGAACGCCGGATCCATCCCACCGCCGACCTGCTCTCGCAGATGGTGAACGCGCAGGTCGACGGGCGGAGCACCGACGATGACGAGCAGATCAAGATGACCATGCTGTTGGTCGCCGCCGGGCACCTGACCACTGCCGACGCGTGCGCCACCGCGATTCTGCAACTGCTCGAGGATGCGACGCTGCGGGAACATGTTTCCGCGGAGCCGGCAGCTCTGGAGGCATTCGTCGAGGAGCTGGTCCGCTACGAACCGGCGGTCGCAGCTACCGGCCGCACCGTGACCACCGCGACCCAGCTCGGCGGTGTACCGCTCTTCCCCGGGGATCGGCTGCTGCTGGCCTGGGGCAGCGCGAACCGCGACGAACGTGTCGTCGACGACGGCGACGTCTTCCGCCTCGACCGCGAACACAGCAGGCCGCAACACGTGGGGTGGGGCTCCGGCGAGCACCGCTGCCTCGGTCGGCACCTCGCCCGCGTCGAACTGCGCGTCATGCTCACCGAGCTGCTGCGCGCACTCCCCGATTTCCGGCTCCAGCCCGGTGCCACGGTGTGCCGGACGTTCGGGGTCATCCGCGGCGTCGCCGCGTTGCCGGTTCGGTGGGAGCGCCGGTAGGCGCCGACCGGGCCGTGTACCAGTTGGCGAGCTCTCGACGTCCCTCCAGGTTCAGCAGGTCATAGATCGCGCTCAGCTCGTTCTCGACTGTGCGCACGGAGAACTGCACGGTGGCCGCGATCTGCTGGTTCGTCAGCTTCCTGGCGACCAGCCGGGCGATCGTCCACTGCCGCTCGGTCAAGACGGGCTCCGGTGGGCAGTCCGCGTCGTCGAGGGCGAGGGCCACGATCTGGTCATCGTCGAGCATGCTGCCCTCGCGGTAGGCCGCCGTCGACTCCACCGGCCCGAGCACCAATGCGATCGCGGCGGCGGCGTGTCCCCGGTGGCGTTTGAAGCCGGCCAGGCCGTTGAAATGGACGCCGTGACGTGCTTGCAGGCTGTCCGAGCCGCCGATCCGCCGCGCCGCGCCGACGTAGTCGCCGGCCTCCGCGCGCGCCCAGGCATCTTTCTCCACCCACCATCCGGGCCCCCACAGGTCGCCAAGCGCGAGCTGTCTCCGCAGCGGCGCGGTGTTGTTGGTGACCGGCTCGGAGCAAGCGGGCAGCCCACGCGTCCACTCCGCCCACGTCAGCGCCCACTCGGCGCCGCGACGGCGGGCCTCGGTGAGGCAGCGTTGCGACATCCGGTCTGCTTCTTCCGCCGGCCCCAGCACCCCGGCTGTGATGGCATGAAACAGGTCTGCCATGTAGCCCAGGCCGTCGGCACCTGCGGCCCGGAAGCCCGCAGCGGCAGCCGCCAGTTTCACGAACCCGCTCCGCAACCCCAGGGCCAACGCCTCATAGGTGCCCTCGACGAGCTGGACCGCCGGAGCGTCCTGCTTACCTGTCTCGCGGGCCAGGCGGAGGCACTCGTCCAGATGGGTCTTGCCGCGTTCTTGGTCGCCGAGGGTGATCCAGACCCAGCCGGCCATCGCCAGCGCCGAGATCCGCATCTCCGTTGCCCCGGTGGGCCCGGCGCGCAGCAGGTCTTCGACCAGTCGGCAGGCCTGGATCTCGGTGGCGAAGAAGAACGGCGCCCGGGTCGTGAACAGATCGACCATGATCGCCAGACCGCGCTCAGTCCGATCGTGCTCAGCGCACCAGGCCACGGCGGCGGTGATGTTGCGAGATTCGGCGTTGACCAGGTCCAGCCACCGGATCTCCTCTGGCCCGAAATACCGCACGGCCGCCTCGCGGACCAGCCCTGCGACCCAGGCGCAGTGGCGCTCACCGATGGCGTCCAGCTCGCCGAACGCCCTCAGCCGCCGTTGTCCGTATTCGCGCAGGAAGGTGTGCTGGCGGTATCGCGCGTCGGCGGAGGCGCCTTCGATGACCGAGTGGCGCACCAGGTGATCCAGAGTTGCAAGGATCTCGTCGCGCTCGATCAGGTCGTCGGCGCACACCTGTTCAGCCGCCTCGAGGGTGAAACCGCCGGTGAACACGGTCAACCGCGCCCAGACCCGCTGCTGCTGCGGTGAGCACAGGTCCCAGGATTCGGTGATAGCGATGTCGAGGGCGAGATGGTGCGCCGGGATTCCGCGCGCGCCTGGGCGATACCGCAGCGACGCGCCGCCTTGGAGTCGATCGAGGACCACCGCCGGAGCCCGGCCCGCGCCCAGCTGGGCCGCGACCAGCTCCAGGACCAGCGGAACCCCGGCCGACCAGCGCACCAGGTCGACGATCGCCGGCCAGTCGTCCTGCTCCGTCAGGGGCCGTCCGGCAGCGAGGGCGCGGTCTGCCAGCAACCGGATCGCATCACACTGCTCTGCCGCCACACGGTCGGCGTGCTCGGCGGGAATCGACAATGGAGCGAGGTGGACTACGTGCTCACCGCGGATGTCCAGGTACGCGCGGCTGGTGGCGACCACCTGCACCGTAGTGGTCTCGGTGAGCAGGCGGTCGGCCAGTTCGGCAACCGCGTCCAGTACCGGTTCGCAGTTGTCCAGCACGATCAAGACACTGCGTTCACGGACACGGTCGATCAGCACGTCCGCAGGCTCGGCGTCCGGCTGATGATGCGAGATGCGAAGTTCTGCGATAAGCAAGTTGCAGATTCGCTGCATAACATCGGCAGTATTAGCCTGCACACCGATCTCGGCCAGCCTGATGAACACTGCCGAGTCGTAGTGCTCGTTCATCTGCACGAGCAACTCGCCGGCGAGCCGCGTTTTCCCGATACCCGGCGAGCCTGTCAGCGTCACCATCCGGGCGTCGCCATTCAGCCGCTCGCGCACGCCAACCAGCTCGTGCGACCGCCCAAAGAATGTCGTTAGCTGGACACCAGCGTGCGACTGCCCGACTGGCCTGCAAACGCGTCTATTCATCGCGCCGAATAAGCATACGCCGACCCGCACAGTTCACGATGGCGTCTTATCTTGATCCGTCCCACGCTTCCCCCTCCTCAAGTCGCCCTAACCAGTCGCCCGGCCAGTCGACTCCGGCCTACCGTCACCCGGGCGGCGACATCCACCCCGAATGTGCCGCGCTACATGACAGATGTCGTACCACGCGTGACCCACGAAGATCATCCACCCTCCGGTCGAACACCCGATCGGGTTAAGGGTCAACACACTGTCCACTTCGGGACAACACGGATACTGAACAGCCGTTTCGGTCGCCTGACAGAAACCGCCGACATGCACGTCTTCGTGCTCGCGAGCCTGACACAGCATCCTGCACCTGCCCGCCACAGGGCAGGCATGCTGCGGTCATCGACTCGGCATAATCGCCACAGTCGTTGACTTTTTTCCAGAATTGGTTAGTGTTCGTCCCAGCAAGGCAGACTCGTGCTCCACCCTGGGGAGGCGTGGAATCCCGCACGATCAGCCCAACACGTAGGGACATTCACGTGTTTCCACCATCCACACCGCGCCGGCCGCAGTTCGCACGCGGACCGCCCACTACGGACACAACAGTAGTACATCGTCACGCGCCCGGCGCTGCTTCGTACTTCTCGATCAGCGACCTCCACATCCGGCCACACGCGGCCGACCTTGTAGCCCATGACGTCTCCGCTCAGCCCACTTAGCGCATCCCTGGCTGCAGCACGAGGCACATCCATCAGCCCACCTCACGTGACGCTGATCGGACTTTCCCCTTTCCAATCAAGGAGAAACCTCGATGCACAGCCGTCTTTGGCATGCCCTCGCCGCGACCGCGGCCCTACTAGCCTCCACCGCGGCCACCGCCGTCGCAGCACCCGACACCGCCGCCGACGTCACCGGCGACCGCGCGCCGATCGCCGGGAGCACCCCGGCCTGGGCCACCCCGCACACCGAAGTCGCCCGCAGCAACGGAAACACCGTCCGCCACATCCAGGTCGCCCTGGCCCTGCGCGACCAGCCCGGCACCGAACACCTCGCCGCGCAACTGGCGACGCCGAGCAGCGCCGAGCACGGGAAGTTCCTGACCTCGAAAGCATTCCTCGACCGATTCGCCCCCACACAGGACGCCGTCGACCAGGTGTCGCAGTGGCTCGGCTCGCAGGGCCTGCACGTGACCAGCGTCAGCGCCAACCGCCACTTCGTCGACGCCGAAGCGCCCACCACCGCACTGGAGTCGGCGTTCGGGATCAGGATCGCCGCGTTCCGGACCCGCGTCGACGGCGCCACCCGCACGCTCACGGCCCCGGCGTCGCCGGTCACGGTGCCGACCTCGCTGCGTGCCTCGATCACCGCCGTGCTCGGCCTGGATGACAGCGCCGCCCTGCTCAAGCCCCAGCACACCCGCCCGGCCGCCGCGGCGGCGGAGCAGCACTGCGCGCGGTGGTGGGGTGAGCAGACCAACACCGACGTCCCGCAGAAGTACCCGGCCGGTTCCCAGTCCAACTCGTTGTGCGGCTACACCGGTACCCAGGTCCGCGCGATGTACAGGCTGGACAACGACAACACCGGCGCCGGCACCACGATCGGCGTGGTCGGTGCCTACAACTCCGACACCGTCGTGGCGGACACCAACAAGGCCGCCGCCCAGCTCGGTGTGCCGCCGCTGGCGGACGGGCAGTACAGCGCGGTCCTGCCGCAGGGCGGGTTCACCGACGCGACCGAGTGCGGCGCCGACGGGTGGGCCGCCGAGCAGACCTTGGATGTGCAGGCTTCCCACACGATGGCCCCGAGCGCGAAGATTCGTTACTACGCCGGGAGGACCTGCATGGGAACCGGGATCTACGACGCGTTCAACCAGGCCGTGACCGACAACGCCGTGGACGTGATCAGCAACAGCTACGGCAACGCCGACGGCGAAGCCAGCTTGCCGCAGGCAGCGCGGGATCAGTTCAACAGCATGGCGTTGCAGGCGGCGATCCAGGGCCAGACCATCACCGTGTCCACCGGCGACGCCGGCAACAACTCCGGCCCCGTCGGCCACGCAACCGCCAGTTTCCCGTCCTCGAGCCCGTGGGTCGTGGCGGTCGGGGGCACCAGCGTCGGCCTGGACCAGAACAACCAGCCGAAGGTGCTGACCGGGTGGGAGAACAGCGGCAACACCCAGACCGGCACCTTGTGGGCACCGCAGCAGGACGCCGATGGTCCATTCGCCTCCGGTGCCGGCGGTGGAACTTCCGCGCTGTATGACGCGCCGGACTGGCAGGCCGGGGTCGTCCCCGGCAGCGGTGGGAAGCGGGCTGTGCCGGACATCGCGGCGCTGGCTGACTCCTACACCGGGATGCTGGTCGGGCGGACCATCCGCGGCCAGTTCGGCATCGGCTCCTACGGCGGCACCTCGCTGGCCTCGCCGCTGATCGCCGGGCTCGTCGCCGACGCCCAGCAGGCCCGCTCCGGCACCGCCCGCGCCGGCCTGCTCACCCCCATCCTCTACAGCTTGAAGGAGTCGGGCGCGATCACGGACGTCGTACCGCAGAAGGCGGGAGTCTGGACGCCGATGATGCACGCCTTCGGCGGCGTCGCCGTCCCCGGCGGGCAGGGCAGCTACCTGATCGACTTCGACGCCCGCCCGCAGAACCTGCAAAGCGCCCCCGGTTGGGACAACGTCACCGGCCTCGGCACCCCCGACAGCGGCTTCATCTCCGCGCTGTCCCAGTAACCACAACCTCTTTCGCGGTAGGCCCGTTCGACAGCGGGCGGGCCTACCGCGGCCTCCATCGACCTTGAGGAAGGACTCGTCATGTCCGAGATGCCACCACCGGCACCGAACCGGTGGCGGGTGCTCGCGCTCTGGCTGGCCGGGATCGCGCTCGTCGGCACCGCCGGCGCGCTGCTCGCACCATCCCCGACAGCACCCGGCACAGCGCGCGGCACCGACCCGGTCGAGCTGGGAGTCGAACTGGACGCCCCGGTTGTCGCGGCCCGCGTTGTACCGAATCTGACCGGGCTGCCCGAGGCCAGCACCTTCGGCACCGTCCCGGCCGCTCCGCAGGACGCTACGGCGGAAGAGGCACCGGACGGGCAGCTCGTGCACCCGACCACCCCGGTGCCGGTGTTCGACCAGCCCGGTGGCGCGGCCATCGCGGTCCTGCCGACCACCCAGCTGGGATCTGATACGTGGCTGCCGGTGATCGCGGCGGAACCGGGCTGGGTGCAAGTGCTGCTGCCCTCGCGGCCCAACGGCTCCACCGGCTGGCTGTCCACCCAGGACAACACGCTCACGATCCGGTCGACGACCGACCGGATCGTCATCGACCGGGCCGCGTTCCGGCTCACGCTCTACCGCGACCACCAGCAGATCGGCACCTGGGACGTCGGCGTCGGCACTGCCGCCGCGCCGACCCCGGCCGGGCGGACGTTCGTGCTCGCCGCAATGACCGACGCGAAACAGAAGTTCAGCCCGATCATCTTCCCGCTCGGGATCCACTCGGCCACGTTTTCCACCTACGGCGGTGGGCCTGGGACCACGGGCATCCACGGCTGGCCCAACACCGACGTGTTCGGCCGCCCGTCCAGCGACGGATGCATCCGCGTCCCCGCCGACGCCCTCGCCACGTTCACCAACCCGGCCGATCCCGTGCCCATCGGCACCCCGGTCCTCATCCGCTAGCCCAACTACACCAACACTTCTGGAGAAGTCAGCCATGAACACCACTCGTACCGTCCTCGCCGCCGCAGGAGCCGGCGCGCTCCTCATCGGCACCCTCACCTCCAGCTGCACCCCGGCGACCGCGGCGCCGCCGGCCCTCGCGGCCGCCGCGGTGACCTCGACGGCCACCGGGATCTCGGTCTCCGGCGGCGAGCACCTCTCGGCCCGGCCGAGCGTGTCCAGCAGCGGCGCGATCAAGACCGCCGGCGGCTCGGTGTCCACGCCGAGCGGCGCGGTCGTGGCCAGCGGCATCAGCCTGCAGGCCGGCGCCGGATTCGCCGAAGCCCGCGTCACCTCCGTGCGGGTCGGCGGGACCACGGTCGGGCCGTTCACCGCGACCTGCCGCAACGGCGCCATCACCACCAGCGCCCCCAAGGGCGGCAGCGGCAACCTCAAGGTCACCGGCGGCGGCAACGGCACAGGCGGGGTCATCACCGTCACCACCAGCACCCCCTCCACCCACACCAACGGAACCGGCGGACCAACATCGGCCAAGCCGACCGCGAGCACGGCGATCACCGTGATGGTGGCGACGGTCAGCTGCGGCGCCGGAACCCCGCCGCCGACCGGCAACCCGCCTACCGGCACCCGCCAGGCCCCGACGCACAAGCCCGGGGCACCGGGGACACCGCGGCCAGACGTGCCGGGCCAGCGGCACCAACAGGGCGACAACCCGGGCGACCGGACCGCGCCCAAACCGCAACCGAAACCCGGCCACGTCGCCGTCACCGGCTGACCACCACCAGACCGCGCGGGCCCGCGCCCCCACCTCAACCCTCCAACGCGGGCCCGCGCACCCCCTTCCGCTCCCACGTCCCCGCCGGGCGCCCCTCCCCACGCCCGCACCACCACAACAAACCATCCGAATCACCCACTAGGGGAGAGCTCCATGTCCACACTCGTTTTCAGCCGCGCCAGCTCCGACTACCCCGACACCGCCACGCCCTCCGAAGACGACCGCGCCGTGCATTTCGTCGGTTCGCTGCCCGCCGTCCTCACCGGCGACCACCGCGCGACGATGCAGTGGTTTCTTGACCACAGCGCCGACACGTCGTTGACTGGTCTGCCGTGTGATCCGGACCCGCGGTGGATCATCGACTGGCTCGACGGCCTCGCCGCCGTCGACGCCCTCGAACCCGTCCGCACCGGCCACTCCGCCGACTACGACGACATGCCGACCTACCGCCTCAAGCGCGACCGCTGGCTCGAATCCGAGGACCTATCCCTCGGCCGCGCCGACCACACCAACGCCGCCATGGCCGCCCGCACCCAGCTACACGACGACCGGGACTTTCCGCCGCACCAGGTGTCGATCCCGAACCCCTACGACCTGTCGCTGTTCACCTTCGGCAGCCCCGGCGCTGCGATCACGCACCTGCCGGTATTCCGCCAAGCCGTGCTCGACGACGTCCACACCATCCACCGCCAGCACGGCAACCAGGTCGTCTTCCAGCTCGAGACCCCTGCGGTGCTGGCCACGCTGGACCGCACCCCACGGCCCTTGTGGCCTGCGGCCGTGCGGGCGCTGGCCAAACAGGTCGCCCGCGTCGTCGCCGACGGCCCGCGCGACGCGACGTGGCGGATCCATCTCTGCCACGGCGACCTCGGCCACCAGCCGCTGTTCGCCCTGACCGACCTCGTGCCCGCGGTGCAGTTCCTCAACGCGCTCCACAAGCAGCTGCACCGGCTGCGGATTCCGATGCCAGCCGTGCACATCCCGATGTGTACCGGCATCGACGCGCCCTCGGTGGACACGCGGTTCTACCGGGCGCTGCGGCATCTGCGCCGCGACATCGACGTCATTGCCGGACTAGTCGACGAAACCCACCCCAAGGACTCCCGCGCCGCCCTCGGGCTGGTCGAGACCGAACTGGACCGGCCGGTGCTGGCGGTCGCCGCAGCGTGCGGGCACGGGCGGCGGCTCGTGCCGGATGCCGTCGCCAACGCCGCGCTCGCCTGCAAGCTCGCCCACCACACCACTGACACCCCCGCCCGCTGAATCTCTCCTGGAAGGACTGTCGAGATGGACACCACGACCACGCCGTTGCCGTCAGCTGCGGGGAATCTGGCCGATGAAGACGAGACGCTCACCCCGATCCTGCGCGCCGGGGTCGTGCCCACGCGCGCGCTTTCCGGCGGCCGGATGCACCTGCCCGGCGCCACCACCCTCGCACCGCAACGTCACGACACCACCGAAACTGCGATCGCGATCGTCAGCGGCCACGTCGCGGTGCTTTCCGGCAACGCGATGCAGCCGTTCCATCCGCATGCCGGCGACATGATCTACGTCCCCGTGACGCTGCCGTATGCGGTGGTCAACCTCAGCAACAACGCCTCCGTCCTCGCACTGATCTTCCGCACCGACCCCGGCTTCAACACCGACATCCATCGCATGCCGGAGCTCGACCAGGCCGCCCGCGACCAGATCCCCGAGCTGCGCCGCGCCCACCACAAGGCCTTGCTCACCCGACGCAACGGCCGCGCCCGCCGAACCTGATCCCTCTCACCCTCCGTCCCAGCACTCACGCCACCTACCGGACCGTCCGGCGCCTCCCCGTCACCTGGCGTGCCAACCCACCCGCTCGACCGGGGAGACCCCATGCGCACCTTGATCACCGACACCACCCGCGACCTACTCGACAACCCGCCACCCGGCGGAGCGATCACACTCGACGAAATCGCCGCCTGTACTGGCATCACGACCCATCGCCTACGGGCCTACTACCGCTCAGTCGACGCCATCGTCACCGACGTCACGTCCGGCTCGACCGAGCCCACCCGGGAAGGACGGTGCTGACGATGCGCTGGAAGAACATGCACCTTCGCGGTGTCGGAGCCGCGCTCGGCGACCTCGTCGCCGTCGAGAACCTCGAGACCACGCGGACACTGCACGAGGCGACCAGCCAGCGCGCGGTGTCGATCGCATCGGACAGCAGCGGGATGGATTTGGCCGTGCGGGCCGGTCGTAACGCACTTGCCAGCATGGCAATGACCACCATCGGCCCGCTGCCCGTTCCTGACCTGCACTTCCATGCCGCGATCTGGCGGGGCAGCCGCGGCATCGACTTCTGGTCCCGCGCCGCCTACGTCCGCACCCGCCTCGGTCTGCCCGCCGGCCGCGGTATCGCCAGCGAGCTCAACGCTATGAGAACAGCCTCGTCGGCGGTATCGACATCTCCGCCCGCGTCCTGGCCGGCAGCCCCGATCTGGACACTGTCCTGCTCACCGGCGGTGAAACCTTCGGCCCACCTGCCTTCGACCACCTCACCGCCGACCACGGCATCGCCTACGGCGACGGCGGCTCCGCCCTCATCCTCGGCCGCCACCCCGGCCTCGCCCACATCCTCGCCACCAGCTCCTACACCGACCCCACCCTCGAACAACTCCACCGCGGCAACCACCGGTTCCTCCCCGCCGGCACCACCGAACTCGGGATCGAACGCATCCGCGAACGCAAACGCCAATACACCGACGCTGTCGGCGCGGCCTCGGTCACCCGCCGCAATCACGACGGGGTCCGCGCCGTCATGGACGAGGCGCTCCGCGACGCCGGCCTGCAGCTCGACCAGCTGCGCTGGATCCTGCTGCCGCACTATGGACGGCACCTGCTCGACACCCAGTGCCTGCAACCGCTCGGCATCACCGCCGAGCGCACCCTCTGCCGGGCCGGCGACCAATGGGGCCACATTGGCCCCAACGACCAGATCGTCGGCCTCGCTCACCTGCTCACGCGCGGCGCGGTGGTCCCTGGCGACCACGTCGCGTTGCTCGGCATCGGTATCGGCATGACCTGGACCGCCGCGGTTCTCCGCATCGACGCGGTGCCGCTGAGCCTGGGTGTTCTCGCCCCGCCCTTGCGCTGGCCCTGGCGCGCGCCGGCCGACGCGCAGCGTTGACCAGCGCCTAGCCCGTCACGCCGAGCTCCCGAGGACTCCCATGCCAGACACCTACCTGCCGTCGCGCCTCGACCAGGCACTCTTCGGTGCGCCGTTCATCGTCATCGACGCCGACAACCACGCGCACACGATCACCCACCATCTCGACGACGCCGTCACCATCCTCACCACCGACGACGCGGCCCGAGCCATTGTCGGCACGCTCCGGCAGCCCCTCCTTGCCATCGATATCGACCCCGAAGACACCGGCGCCGGAGCCGATGCAGGCGAGGTCGTCGCCGAACAGCTGCTTCTTTGGGCCGATCGCTACGGCCTGCCTTGGCTCCGGCGCGCTTCTGGCCGCCCCGGGCACACGCACATCGTCATCAAGACGCCGCCGTGCCTGCGCGAGGAACTACAGTGCGTCGTCACCACGGTCGCGACCCGGCAAAACGTTTCCGCCACCGTCCGCTCGACCCTCCGGCTCACGTCCTCGCCGCATCGACACGAGCTGCCCAGCCCGATCCTGAGCTGCACGTTGACGACGAGCGACGTGCCGGATCTCGGCACGCCCAGGGCCTTGCGGGTTATACGACCGGCACGTCGACGCGACGCTTCGGGCGTCAGCAGGTCCGAACGCGAGTACGGCCACGCCCTCGCGCTCGCCCGCGCCGGCCACGCCACAGCGCACGCCTGGGCATTCGCCGACCTCGCCGGGACCAAGGCCCGCGAGATCGGACGGCAAGCCTGGCGGCGCTGGTTTTGGGCGCCCGCCACCACGATCGCCGCCGCCGAGCGCGGCCTCGCCGAGCAGCAGGCGTGGGACCTCTTCCGCCAGGCGTCCCCGACGCAGGCCGCCTACTTCGGGCGAGATGCCTGGCACCGCCTCCGCTGGTTACCCGCGCTTCGCGAGGCGGCCGAAAGCAGGCCGCGGCGACGACGCATTGGACCACCTCAAGCCGGCGACCACCAGAACGAACCGTCACCTCGTCAGCTACGACACGTCGGTGCCATGCTTCAGGCGGCCGTGGACAGACAGCTGGCGCGCGGAGCCAGCACGGCGCTGCGCACCGGCACGATCGCCGGCGTACGGATCAGTAGCTTGCGTGCAGTTCTCGACGCGTTCGCGCACGCCGTCCTCACGACACGAGGCTCCATCTCAATTCGCCACTGGGCCGAGCGCGCCGGTCTCGACCCGAAGACCGTCCGCCGAGCACGAGACGCCGCACTCGAATTGGGCATCCTTAAACGGGTGCACCACTACACCGGAGGAGAAACCGACTGTGACGCCTTCGTCGTGACCGAAGGCGCCGCTGTCGCTCCTGACGGGGAATTAACTTCCCCCACTCTGTACACCCCCAGCGTCGGCCAAGCCAATGCCTTCCGCCTCAAGAACCAGCATCAAGAGGATCGACTTCAATGGCATCACCGCGTGATGAGACCGAGCTCACGAACGCGAGAAGGTCTCAATGAATCCGCGCATAGCGCAGACAATGACAATGACCAGTGCCCCCACACCTCCGCCTGCCACAAAACAGATTATTGTCTCCACGTCGAGCTAGCCCGTCGATCCGCCAAACATATCAGTGTGGCGCATTTACCACACCTAATTGAATATTCGAACTTGACCATCCTCACAGCGACACGTGAGCGACGTCGGATCCATTCGGATTTGACGTGCACCCTCCCCCTATATCAATCGCCTACAGCGGGAGGAAGTAATGGACAACCAGTCTTCTCAGGATCAAGGACTAACCCCAGCACAGCGATCCATGCGGGCACGCATCGCAGCACACACTTCTTGGTCACGCACCGACGATCGGACGCAGCGAACGGCGCCGGCACGCCAAGCTGCCCTGGCCAGATTCGAACGCCTGGTGGACCCGGACGGCGTCCTGGATGAAGCAGCCCGGAAGCAGCGCGCAGATGCAGCAAAGAGAGCACACTTTCAGCGCCTGGCGCTACTCAGCTCCCGCGCACGCCGCAGGGGATCCGGAAACTGAGGCGACCTCATGGAAGACAACCCCGCTCAGTGGCGTCGCCGGGCAGCCTGCCGCGACCGCGCCGACCTGGACTGGCACTGCACCGACCCAGACGAACTCGCGGCGTGCCGCAACATTTGCGCCCGCTGTGAAGTTCGAGATCCTTGCTTGTCCCTGGCCCTGTCCAATCACGATCCATGGGGGATGTGGGGTGGACTCTCTCCTGACGAACGTGAGCAGATAGCGGGTTGCGAAGGCGTCCGAATCTTGCCGTCTCATGGAACAAATCCTCGGTACAGCAAACACCGCTGCAGGTGCACCTTGTGCCGCACTGCTCACTCAGCCTACGAGCGGAACCGTCGAGGCCAGACACGGATCCGCGACTGAAAGTCAGCATCCACCAGCAGAAATCCCCTTTACTAAACGGTGTCCTCCAGTGTCAGCACAGGCATCCGACTAGACTTCAAAACCCGACGTGTTATGCTTCTACACGAACTGGAAAAACACCGGTGAGCACAGCGTTCGGGTCCCAGATACTGGGGGTCAAGGGGTCGCAGGTTCGAATCCTGTCAGCCCGACCGGATCGGCCACCTTTACGCAGGTAGAGGTGGCCTTTTTTCATGTCCGAAACGACCAAGTCGGCCGACGGCGGTCGAGGGGCGTAGGTCGAGCCCGGCCCGTCGGGGTGTCCGCTCAGGGGCAGGTTGAGGCCGGTCAACTAGACTCTCTGGCTTCGCATGACATGGGAGCACTGGTGACGAACGACGAAACCTTTGATTACGACATCGCTGTGTCGTTCGCCGGCGAGGATCGGGAGCTCGTGAGAGCAGTCGTGACTCAGCTCAAGGAATACGACATCAGAGTCTTCTTCGACGAAGACAGTACTTCCGAGATGTGGGGCGAGAACCTTGTCGACTTCCTCCAAGCGATCTACGGGCGCCGTGCGCGGTATGCCGTTCTCTTCGTCTCCCAGCACTATGTCAGCAAGAAGTGGACCGGCTACGAGCGACAGGCCGCGCAGGACCGTGCGTTTCAACAGAGTGCGCCCTACATCCTTCCGGTGCGCATCGACGACGCAGAGCTTCCTGGACTGCATTCCACCATCGGCTACGTGGATGCGGAATTCGCGGGGGTTCAGGGGATCGTGGACGCCATCGTGCGCAAACTCGGCGATCGAACCCAGGCTCGACCACCGAAGTACGACGGCCGAGCGCCGCGAACGCCCGAAGCCATTGCCATCGTGCTGAGCGAACGTCCACCGGGATGGGAATACCTTCTCTACGGCGGCATGTTGCACCAGGGCATCGCCGATCTGGCGGACAAGTACCGGGACCACGTCATCGAGTTCGCACCACACAACGGCACAGTGGTCGATGACGAGGAGGGACTGACCCTGCTGAGCACCAAACTGACCTCTGTCGCAACGATCGTCTCCAACATCGACCGCGTTCTTTCTCCTGAAGCGCAGGTCGCCGCATTCGGTGAGCCCGGGGAACCCGGCGACCCGGAGCGGATCATCCACCTGGCAAGCCGGTTGACCAGCATCTACGGCGAGCTTCTCGACTGGTCCGCCGACCTCCGCGCGATCGGTATCGCTGATGACTCGTTGCGTCGAGCCGCAAACGCCGAAGCCCGACTAGCCGACGATCCGATCCGGAAAATCCGTCAACTGGTCCAGATCTACATGCACGGACTCGACGGGATTTCAGCACAACTGCTCAACGGAGAAGATGTAAACCTCACGTTCAGCCTCAAAATCGATCTGGATGAGTCTGCGATGGACGAATTCAGCAGCGCACGAGACGCGTACTTCGCCACGCTAAGGCAACGAGACGATCGCTGAGAGCCGAACATCGGGCCACGGCAGGGTAGATCCGATTCCGCCGAACAGGCGATGGACAACCAGCCCGTCATTCACCTCCCGAGAAACGTTCCCAGGCTGACTGACGGGTCATGCCCAGCGCCGAACCGATCTGCGTCCAGGTGCCGCCCAGGGAGCGCGCTTTGCGGACCCACGCCGTCAGGCTTTGCTGTACCTGGGCGCCTGAAGAGGCAACCGGGGCCAGGCGGGACAGGACCTCCTCCAGCGTCAGCTCCTGGTCCCACGGGGCCACCCTCGGCATCGACGTCGGCTTGCCTTCGATCACCGCGGCGCACAACGAGACGCAGCCGTCGCAGATGAAGACTCCGGGGCCGCTCACCAGGGTTTCCACCTCGGTGTTCGGGCGGGCGCAGAACGAGCAGTGGGCCAAGACCGCAGCCGTCATCAGGTCTCCTCGGGCGAAAGCCAACGTGTCAGGTTGAACCTTACGCGCGTCAGGCGTGGCCTGACAAGGTCAGCGAACCGAGGAACGACGACGTCCAGCCCGAGAGTTCCTCCAGGCGGGACATCAAGCCCTCGATCTCCGCCCAGCGGCGGTGTTCACGCTCGAGATCCGGGACCAGGCAGTCGCCTACCAGGAGCAGCAATGTGGCGATCTCGTACGCGACGTCCGCCAGCTGCAAGAACGGGCGGTACTCCGGCTCCGTTCCCGTGCCGTGGCATGCGGCCCACGAGCGGGCTCCGAGGCCGGTGACACGGCAGGTTTCCTCGATCGTCGCGCGCAGGGAAGAGCGGCGGGACGTCGGCGACGGTTCCAGCAGCGGGGCTATGTTCCAGGCCACCGACAGCAGGCAGCACCCCGCGTCGTCCATCGAGTTGTTCATCACGCGACGTACTTTGCGCAGCTACCGGCACACTCAAGCCGTTGCGACGCGCGTTGTCACCCCATCGTGTGGGAAGTTGACCCGGCCGTGAGCATCGGGATCGAGATGAAGTCCGCCAGTGCTTGCTGGCCAGCTGCGTTCGCGTGGATTCCGTCTCCGTTGTCGTACGCCGGGTTGATGCTGTTCGGCTTCAGGGGGTCCTTCAGGACCTCGTCGAAGTCGAGGATTCCCGTGCACAGGCCACCACAGTTGTTCCAGCGTTCCACGAACAGCGCGATCTCGTGGCGGTCGAGGTTGTTCTTGTCGCTGTAGCCCGGACGCGGGGTGCTCGGGGTGACGTACACCGCGATGCCCGCCGCGCGGAGGCGGGCGAAGACCGCTCGGTAGCTGTCCAGGACCGCCGTCGCGTCGCAGCCGTACGCCAGGTCGTTCGTTCCGTAGTAGTAGATCACCGACTTGACGCCGTGCAGGGCCAGGACGTCTCGGTCCAGGCGGCTCGCCGCGTCCAGGCCGACTACACCCGGCGGGATGCTCGGGCACGTAGGAGCGCTCGTCGTGCCCGAGACTCCCGCGTTGGCGACGGCTAGGCCCGAAGAAGCGGCTCGACGCGCGAGGTCGTCCGTCCAGCGGCGGTCGGCGCCCAGCTGGGTGCAGCCGGGGCCGCAGTTCGTGCTGCCGATTCCGTCGACCACCGAGCTGCCGAACGGGACCACCGTGCCCTTCAGCGCCGTGTTGTGCACGTCCACCGCGCTCACCACGTACGTCGAGCCCACCGTCTGGGCGAACGCCGAGCCGCCGGGGTCGCCGGCGTGGTCTCCGGCACCAGTAGCGGTCAAGTAGTTGTCTCGCAGCGCCGCGCCGTGGCGGCCGACCACCGCCGAACCCGGCACCGAAAAACTCACGGCCAGGTTCGTGTCCGGGCGGGTGGTCAGGCGCAGCTCGTCGCTCCACGCCTCTCCCCCGGCCGGGATGGTGACGGCACGGGCGCCCGCGAAGGTGAGATCCCGAGGCTCGGTCACCGCCGCGCCGCCCGCGCTCACGCCCGCTGTGGCGTGGCCCACCGACAGCGGGCCCGTGCCGAACGTGTTCTGCAGGCGGACGCGGATCGCGTCGCCGCCCTGGCTCAGGTGCGTGATCATCCGCACGGACTGCGTGTTCACCGAGGTGTCCGCGCGGCCGTCCTGCGACTGGGCCCACGAGGTGAACCACGCCTGCCCGGCTCCCGCGGCGACCGGCGCCGCCGCGAACGCCAGGGCCGAAACCGCCGCCAGAACCGCCACCTTGCCGCGCACAGGTACCTCCGTAGTCCACAAAGGACGAAACGAAAACCGTGACAGTACCGAGAATAGGGAGCCGCCCCCGCGCGGACAACAGCGCGGGGGCGATCCTGTCTGGTCTTGTCAGCCGGCGGCGCGCTCGATCAGGTCGGCGATCGCGACGGGCTGGGACGCCAGCGACGCGTGCCCGGACTCGAGCTCGATCGTCTCGCGGGCGCCGATGCGGGCGGCCATGCGGCGCTGGTTGTCCGGGGCGATCATCCGGTCCTGGGCCGAAACCTGGTACCAGGACGGCTTCCGCTTCCACGCCGGGTCCGTCACCGGGTCGCCGAACGTCGAGCCGACCGGCGCCTTCTGCGTGACGGCCATGACCCGCGCCTCGTCCTCGGGCAGGTCCTGGCAGAAGCTCTCGTGGAACTTGTCCTGCGCGATCCACAGGTAGCCGTCGGAGTCCGGCGCGATGTTCGCGCCGCCCGGGGCGTCGTGGCCTTCGCTGACCGTCGCCAGGCTCTCCCCCGCGTCGGGCGCGAACGCCGCGACGTAGACCAGGCCGGTCACGTTCGGCAGCGTCCCGGCCTCGGTGATGACGGCGCCGCCATACGAGTGGCCGACCAGCAGCACCGGCCCGTCGACCTGCGCGACCATCTGCCGGGTGCGGGCCGCGTCGGCGGCCAGCGACGTCAGCGGGTTCTCGACCGCGTGGAGCGCCCCGAAACCGCGCTTGTCCAGCTCTCCGATGACCTTCGCCCAGTGCGCGGCGCCACCCCAGAAGCCGTGGACCAGCACCACCGTCGGCTTGGCAGACATGATGGGGTTTCCTCCTCGATCAGGCGCGCCGGGTCCGCTCGTGCGGACTCGCTCGCGCATACTGCCTTCGCAGCCTATGAGGAGGTTCGAGCAAGAACCATGGCCCAGAGACCGGAAAACTTTGCCGATTCACCGCCGCTGCCCGCGTACGGCGAGCAGGACGCGCTCTCCGACGTCCTGCAGGCCATCCACCTGCAGGGCGGCGACGTGCGCCGGCACACGGACGTCGTCGAGCGCTATCCCACCGGGACGCGGTCGCTGCACCTCGTGGGGACGGGGCGGGTCCGCCTCGAAGTCGAGGGCGAGGCGCCGGTCGAGCTGAACCACGGCGACATGGCGCTGCTCGCCCGCGGTGACGCGCACGTCGTCCGCCCGATGGCGGTCGCGGACTGGGTGACCGGCGAGTTCCTCGTCGAAACCGTGGTCGCCGCGCCGCTGCTCGGTGTCCTCCCCGCGGCGATCGTGATCCGCGGCGACGCCGGGACGGCGGCGTGGCTCCCGCTGAGCCGGGATCTGCTCCTCTCCGAGGTCACCCGGCCCGAGCCCGGCGCCCGCGTGATGGTGTCGCGGCTGCTCGACCTGCTCTTCATCCGAGCTGCGGACGTGGGCGGCCTCCGGCGACGCGGCGCACCCCGGCTGGCTGACCGCGGCGATGGACCCGGCGCTCGGGCCCGCGCTCACCGCGATCCACCGCGACCCCGGACGTGACTGGCCGGTCGACGAGCTGGCCCGGCTGACGTCGCTGTCGCGCTCGGCCTTCGCCGCCCGCTTCGCCGAGTCCGTCGGCGAGCCGCCCGGCGCGTACGTCCAGCGGCGACGGCTGGACCACGCGGCACGCCTGCTGCGCTCAACGGGCGAACCGGTGGGGCGGATCGCGGCCCGCGTCGGCTACGCCTCGGAGGCCGCGTTCAGCCGGGCCTTCTCCCGCGCGTACGGGAGTTCGCCTCGGGCCTGGCGCGGCGCCGCGGGTTCCGGTTCGATGGACCGATGAGCAAGGTGAAACTGCGGGCCGTGCGCGACACCGCGAAGCCGGACGGAGCCCTCTTCGGCGAACCCTACGAGACGCCGGACGGGACGACGGTCGTCCCGGTGAGCAACCCGGTCGGCGTGTTCGTGATCCACGACGGCCACGTCAAGTGGGAAGCCGCGGTCGACACGACCCGCGTCCTCCTGATCGGGGCGATGACCGGCCTGATGGCCGCGACGCTCGGCACCCTCGCCGTGCTGCGCAAGCCGCCGTGGCCGGACGTCGTCATCCGGAAGACGCGCTAGGCCGCTTTCGCCGCCTGGCCCTTCGCCAGCGCTTGGACGCGGCCGATCGGGCCGTTGTAGTAGTTCTGGTCGCCCGGCAGGCCGCCGCCGCGGGCGAACTGCCAGATGCTCTGCTTGTCCCAGCCGGCCGGGAGCTCGCCGACGTCCGCGCCGTACCGGGCCAGCCACAGCGGGTTCGTGTCCCCGAACCCGTTCGCGTTGCCGGTGCAGGTCTTCCACCACGCCGTGCTGGTGTAGATCAGCGCGCTGCGGTGCGCTTTCGCGAGGTAGGTGCGGGTGAAGTCGGCGATCCAGGCCGTCATGTCGGCCGGGTTCTTGCCGTAACAGACGTCGCCGTACGGGTTGTACTCGATGTCCAGGGCGCCCGGCAGCGTCGTGCCGTCGCCCCGCCAGCCGCCGCCGTTCGCGATGAAGTAGTCCGCCTGCGCCGCGCCGCTGGAGACGTCGGGGCGGGCGAAGTGGTACGCGCCGCGGATCAGGCCCGCGGCGTGCGCGCCGTCGTACTGCTGGGTGTACTGCGGGTTGACGAACCCGGTGCCCTCGGTCGCCTTGACGTAGGTGAACTTCGCACCGCCGGCGGTCGCGGCGCCCCAGTCGACCGGGCCCTGGTGGCCGCTCACGTCGTGCCCGAGGGTCTGGTCGGCGACGTCCGCGCGGGAGGTGAGCGGGCTCCCGTGGACGCCTTCGTGCGCTTCGATCTGCGTGCCCGCGAAGTTCGTGTCCGCGTGCGAGTAGTCGGGAGCGGCCTGCGCCGGTGGCACGACGACCACCGACGCGAACGCCGCGAGCGCGCCCGCCCCGGCCAGCTTCGCCAGGGGTCCGGGAACGGTTCGGCTCATCTGGGCTCCGATCTCGGTACGGCCGTACGGTGCTGAACCCATGCTGCACGCCCGTACCGGTCCCCGCGAGGCGTCTGTCACCCGTCGGAGTGATCTCGGTCCTCAGAGCTCGGTCGTGATGATGGCCTCCACCAGGACTTCTCCGGTCTGGGTCAATTCCACTTTCCCTGCCTCGGAATCCAGCCGGACGAGGCCGCGATCGGCCAGGGAACGGAACTTCCCGAGCCACGGTTCGGCGAACAGCGAACGCCCGGGGAAGCGTGCAGCGTGCAGCGAGTCCCGCAACGGCTGCAACGTCGTCAGCGCCATCTTCGCCGCCCGCGCCTCCTGTGCCTCGGGCGTGAACCGCGTCGCCGACCCCAGCGGGATCCGGCCGGCTTCCACCGTTTCGATGTAGCGCTTGGAGTTGACGTCGGTGATCGCCTCCGACGCGCGGCAGCTCGAACTGCCGCCGAGGCCGATCGCGACCTCGGCCTCCTGCTTCTCCTGGTCGACCATGATGGACTTCCACTTCTCCGGCCCGAGGCCGTCGCGGGCGAAGTACATCGTGGGGTGCTCGGTGTAGTTGGCCGCGCGCAGGCCGTCGGTGAGCAGTTCGCGCATCTGGTACTGCTCGCCGAGCGTCGGCCAGCGGTGGCCGTCGCGCACCAGCTTGTCCCGGTAGGACGGCAGCTGCCACGCGGCGGGCTTCTCCCCCGTGACGCCGGTGCGGGTGTCGCTGTAGGAGGCCAGGTGCAGCTTGGTGCACACGACGGCGGTGATCTCGTTCTCCAGCACGACGTCCAGGTCCCGGCGGACGCTGTCGAGGGTCTGGTCGAGCAGGCCGTACATCAGGTCGATGCTGACCCACTCGAAGCCGAGGCGCTGCGCGTTGCGGACGAAGTCGACGCACATCCGCGCCGAGTGCTCGCGCCCGCACAGCTCGAGCACGTGGTCGTCGAACGACTGGACGCCGCTGGACAGCTTGGTGCAGCCCAGGTCCCGCAGCAGCTCGAGCTTCGCCGGCGTGAACGTGCTGGGATCGCCTTCGAACCGGATGGTCGTGTCCGAGGTGAACCCGAACTCCTCCCGGTAGAAGTCCAGCAGCCGGCGGATCTCCGGCTCGGGCAGCAGCGACGGCGTCCCGCCGAAGACGTTGAACTCGCCGACCTCCGCGCCCGCCAGGTTCGAGACGGCGTCCAGCCACATGCGCGCTTCGCGGATGTTCAGGTCGACCCAGTGCTTCGCCTTCTCGTACGTGACTTCGGGTTTGCCCTTCACCAGCACCACCGGGTACTGGCAGAACCGGCAGCGGTAGGCGCAGGTCGGGATGTAGGACCACAGGTGGATCGGGGCGCTCGACGCCAGTTGCGCGTCCAGGTCCCGCAGGAAGTCCGCGGGCGCGTAGCCGGGAACGTTGCCCGGGAACACGTGCGCCCCGAACGGATCCTCCTGCACGTAGTCGAGCAGGTGCCGGTTTTCGGGCGCCTCCAGGACGTCGAGCACCGCGGGGCGCGGCCACGCGGGGTCGAGACCGTGCAGTGAGCCGATCGCCTCTTCGTAGGCGAGTGTCATCAGAACACCCCTCCGTTGCCGAAGTAGTTGTGGGCCTCTCCGGACTCGCGGTCCTCGCAGTAGTAGTGGACGAACTCCGCGAACCGCTCCGGCGGAACGTCCGCGAAACACGGTGGCAGCGGTGGCGGGACGCCGATGTCCTCGCCGACGTGCTTGCGCAGGCACGCGAACAGCTCGTCGGCGAACTCGAGGTACAGCCGGTAGGACGGCGTCTTGTACGCGTGGATCGGCGTGAAGTCGACGACGCGCATCTCGTCGCGGATCTCGGCGATCCGCGCGCCCAGCCGCGCGGCCAGGTCCGCGCCGAAGAACCCGATGACGGCGTCGTCCTCCAGCAGGGCCGGGGTCAGCAGCACCGGCAGGATGGTGTTCTTCGGCGTGAAGTCCTTGATGGAGAACTCCCACGCCTGCAAGGCTTCCGCCTCGGTGAGGTCGGCTCCCGTCGCGGGCGAGGAAGGGCGGATGTCGCGCATGACGATGGTGCCGCCGGAGCCGTACGCGCGGCCGGCGATGACCTCGTCGATGGCGTGGTCGACGCGACGCGGGTTGATCTCGACGCGCGAGCGCGGCGCGTACGTGATCGCGTCACCCCCGCCGGCGACCTTGATCCCGAAGTCCCAGTCGTCGGAGAGGTGGCTGACGAACTTGCCGTCCTGCAGCTGGTAGAAGATCTCGATGCCGCCGGCGCGCTCGTAGGCGTCGCGTTCGACGGCGAAGCCCTTGCCGTCGGGGAACCCGCCGAACAGCGAGAACGTGACGGCGCGGCAGCGCAGCGTCCGCTGGATCGCGTCCCAGAGCCGCGGCCGGCCGGTGAAGTGGTCCGCGTTGTAGTAGTAGTCGCAGACGCCGATCGAGGCCTTGGTCGTCTCCATCGCGTCCAGGAGCTCGCTCAGCCAGTGCGCGTCCACCTGGCAGTCGGCATCGGCGGAGACCAGGTAGAACCGCTGCGCCGGATCGGTGTCGGGCCGGTTCCGGCTGCGGGCGGCGGCGAAGTCCATGCCCGCGCGGCGCGCGCACGAGACGCCCTGCTCGGGTTCGTGGATCACGTGGACCGCCAGGTCCGGGTGTCCGGCCGCGAACTCGCGGGCCAGCGCGACGGTGTCGTCGGTCGAGTTGTTGTCGACCAGGACGACTTCGTAGCTGTCCTTGTCCAGCGCCTGCTGGTCGTACAGCGTCCGCAGAACCGAGCGCAGGTTCGCCGCCTCGTTGTACACCGGTAGCACGACGCTCAGCCGCGTCCCGGCGCCCATCGGCGGCGGGTACAGCCGGTCGACCAGGTCGTCGACGACCTGGGTGCCGAAGCGCGCCCGCCCGAGTTCCTGGTTCACCCGCACCACTTCCGCTCGTTTCCCCTCGTCGGTGATCAGTTCGGCCACTTCGCGGGCGAACCCCGCGTCCGGCAGGTCGCGGGCCCGGATGTCCAGCACCGGTGCCCGGAACCCCTTGCTGCCGTAAACGGCGTTATACAGCTCGTACCCGCTGGTCACGTACGGCGTCCCGGAGGCGATCGCCTCGCTGACCGGGTTGCCGTAGCTCTCGTAGTCGTAGGAGGTCAGGAAGGACACGACGCTCGCGTGCGCCAGGAGGTCCCGGACGGAGTAGCGGCCGGGCGCGGTGGTGTCGTACGGCGTCAGCCAGCCGCCGAAGACGACGCGGTCGCGCACCCCGAGCCGGTCCGCCAGCCGGGTGAGGTGGACGTACTCCGCGGGCGATTCCTCGACGTCGCCGGCCACGAACAGCCACGCGTCCGGCAGCAGCGCGAGCAGGTGCAGGTCCCGGTCGACGCGCTTCTGCGGGATGATCCGCGTGATCCGGGCCAGCAGCGGGGCGTCCTCGGGGATCCCGTGGTCGCGTTTGAAGTCCGCGTTGCGCGCGTCGATCTCCGCGGTGGCGATGGGGAACGTGTTCGGCAGGACGTCGAGGTTACGCAGGCCCGGCACCCATTCGAGGGTCCGCGCCCGCGCTTGGTCGTGCAGCGCGAAGTAGTGGATGTACGGCGAGTTCCGCGGCGCCGGGGTCTCGCGGTACGGGAACCGGCCGTACTTGGCGATTCCCGGTTCGCTCTGCCACATCAGGTCGTGGTCGCGCCAGAACACGAACCGGCCGAGCCGGTGCCGCGCGCCGTAGCGGTCGATCGCGCGGTAGAGGGCCTCGGTGTAGGTCGGGTTCTCCGGCAGCGTGCCGTTCTCGACCATCACCATCGTGACGCCGAGGCGTTCCCAGGTGGCGGTCATCCGGTCGGCCAGCTCGCCGGCGATCCGGTCGATCTCCGGCCGCAGCGCCGCGCCGGCCTCCCGCTGGACGACCTCGGTGAGCACCCGCTCGACGAACGACCGGTCGTACCCGCGGACCTGCTCGACGCCGTCGATCCGGTCGAGGACGACCCAGTCCGGCAGCAGCCCGGCCTCGTCACGGTAGGGCCGGAAGAACGCGCCCTTGCCGGCCTTGATGTCGTACCCGAGATCGAGGTGGACGCGGTGCCCGCGGGCGGAGAGCCGGCCCGCCGTCTTGAGGAACTCGACCACCACCCCGGACAGCGGAGTTCCGTCGAAGGACACGCCCCAGAGCACTGACATCGATGACGGACTCCCGTTCTCGACTGCGGTGTCGGCTCCACCCTACGTGGCCCGGTCACCGAGACGCCGGGTGAACAGACAGCGCTTTCCCGGCGGCGAGGCGGTTGACCGGGCCCGCCGGACCCCGCAGAGTGGCACCGTGAACCGGGCTCTGGCGGTGCTGACCGGCGGCGCCTTCCTCTCCGTGGTGCTCGGGGTCCTCGCGTCCGGGGAGCCCGTGGCCTCCCTCGTGCTGGGTGCGGTCTTCGCCGCGCTCGGCACCTTCGGCTTCGGCTGGGTGCGCCGGCGCGAGCACCTCGGCTGGGCCGCCGCGTACGTCGTCGTCCAGCTGCCGCTGGCCTTCGTGATCTTCACGATCAACGCCGGGGTCGGCGCGACGCTCTTCCTCGTGGTGCTGGTCAGCCAGTGCGTGCTGCTGAAGCTGCCGCTGCCCGCCCTCGCCGTCGTGATCGCCGTGGTGCCGCTCGTGCACCTCGGGATGTCGCTGGGCGCCGGCCTGCGGGAAGGTCTCGGCACGCTCGTGTCCGTGGTCTTCGCGGCCGTTGTGACGGAGCTGCTCCAGCGGGAGAAGCGGTCCCGCGGTGAACTCACCGAGGCGCACGCGAAGCTGCAGGACTACGCCGCGCAGGCGGAGCGGCTCGCGACGGCGCAGGAGCGCAACCGGGTCGCCCGGGACATCCACGACGGGCTCGGGCACGCGCTCACCGTCGTCCAGATGCAGGTCAAGGCCGCGCGGGCGGTCCTGCCGACCGATCCGGGCAAAGCCGACGACGTCCTCGCGAAGGCGCAGGACCAGGCCGAGACGGCGCTGGCCGACGTCCGGCGGTCCGTGCGCACCCTGCGGGAGCCCCGCGCGGTGCCGCCGTTGCCGGAAGCCCTGAAGGCGCTCGCCGAAGAGACGTCAGCGACGGGCGTCCCGGCGACGCTGACCGTCTCCGGCGTCGAACGGCCGTTGCCGGACGAGGCCGGCGAAGCGCTCTACCGGGCCGCGCAGGAAGGCCTGACCAACGTCCGCAAGCACGCCCGGGCGAGCCGCGTCGAGGTGCTCCTGGACTACGCCGACGCGGGCGTCCGCGTCGAGGTCCGCGACGACGGCGCCGGCACCGGCGGCACACCCACGACCGGCTTCGGCCTGCTGGGGCTGCGGGAACGGGCCGCGCGCCTCGGTGGGAAGCTCGCGCTCGAATCGGCCCCGGGACAGGGGTGCACGCTGAGCATGGAGGTACCGGCGTGAGCCGCGTCCGGGTCCTGCTGGTCGACGACCAAGCGCTCTTCCGCGAAGCCTTGGCGACGCTGCTGGCCACCCGCGACGACATCGACGTCGTCGGCGAAGCGGGCAACGGCGACGAAGCGCTGACGCGGGCCGCCGACCTGGCCCCCGACGTCGTCCTGATGGACCTGCGGATGCCGGTCCTCGACGGCGTCGCCGCCACCCGGCGGCTGCGCTTGGCGCACCCGAGTGTCCAGGTCATCGCGCTCACGACGTTCGACGACGACGAAGACGTCTTCGCGGCCCTGCGCGCGGGCGCGGTCGGGTACCTGCTCAAGGACGTCTCCTCGACGCGGCTGGTCGAAGCCGTGCTGGCCGCCGCGCGGGGCGAGTCGGTGCTCCAGCCGTCGGTCGCGGCCAAGGTCGTCGCGCGGTTCGCGCAGCTGCCCGAGACGACCGCACCTCGGCCGCAACCGCTGGTCGTGCCGCTGTCCGAGCGGGAGCTGGAAGTGCTGCGGCTCGTCGCCGACGGCCGCAGCAACCGCGAGATCGCCGCCGCGGTGTTTCTCGCCGAAGGCACGGTGAAGAACCACGTCACGAACGTGCTGGGCAAGCTCGGCGCCCGCGACCGCACCCAGGCGGCGTTGCGCGCGCGGGACCTGGGCCTGCTCTGAGGGGTCATGACCCCGGTCATGACTTCCGGCACGTGGCAGCACGCCCGCCGGCCGAGATTCTCGTCCAGGAGAAACCTGGAGGGAACCCCATGACCACCACCGAAACCGGCCGGACCACCGGCCGCAGACTCGCCCGGTTCGCCGGGCACTACGCCGAGATGGTCGCCGCGATGATCATCGGCATGGTCGCGCTCGGCCCGCTCTGGCCGGACGCCTGGACGGCCCGCCCGGCCGCCGGCGCCCTCGTGATGGCCACCGACATGAGCGTCGCGATGGCTGCCGCGATGCTGCTGCGGCGGCACTCCTGGCCGCGGATCGCCGAGATGGCCGCGGCGATGTACCTGCCGTTCGTCGTCCTGCTGGCGCCGTACTGGCTGGGCGCGCTGTCCGCCGACGGCCTGATGATCGCCGGGCACGTCGTCATGGTCGTGCTGATGCTGGCCGTCATGGTGTGGCGCCGCGCCGAGTACTGGCACTGACATGAGAACCCTCTTGCGCCGCAGCGCTTTCGTCCTCGCCACCGTGCTCGCCGTGCTGCTGGTCCCCGGCGTCGGGGCGACCGCCTCGGCACTGGCGACCTTCCGCGCTCTCAACGCACCCGGCCCGCAGCGGGCCGGGCCCGCCACCCCACCGCTCCCCCACGACCCGGCCAAGCCGACCGCGGTGGTCGTCGTCGGGAACGCCGGCGCCGTCGTCTCCGACACCCTCGCGCCGTACGAGATCCTCGCCGCCACCGGCCGGTTCAACGTCTACACCGTCGCCCCGGACCGGGAGCCGAAGCCGTTGACCGGCGGCCTCGACCTGGTGCCCGACCTCAGTTTCGCCGATCTCGCCGCTCGGCTGGGCGGGGCCGCGCCGGACCTCGTCGTCGTCCCGGCGATGCCGGACACCGGTGAGGCCACGAACGAACCGGTCACCACGTGGCTGCGCCAGCAGGCCGCCCGCGGCACGCAACTGCTGAGCGTCTGCAACGGCGCGGGTGTGCTCGCCGCGGCCGGCCTGCTCGACGGCCGTCCGGCGACCGCGCACTGGCTGAAGCTCGAGACCTACGCGAGCGACTACCCGGCCGTGCGGTGGCAACGCGGGAAGCGGTACGTCGACGACGGGAAAGTCGTCACCACCGCCGGGATCCTGTCGGGCATCGACGGCACGCTGCACCTCGTCGAGCGGCTGGCCGGCCCGGCCGTGGCCGCCGACGCCGCGAAGGCGATCGGCTGGCGGCACTACGACACGCCCGTGCCGGTGACGACCCCGGCCGCGATGCCGGACGCGGTCGCGATCGTCAACGCGGGCTTCCGCTGGAACCCGGCCGAGATCGGGGTGCTGGTGCCCGACGGCGTCGGCGAGATCGAGCTGGCGTCGGTGTTCGACACCCAGGGCCAGTCGCTGTGTCGCGGACCCTCGCGGTGAGCGCCGACGGTGGCGCCGTCCGGTCCCGGCACGGGCTGACCTTCCTGCCGCGCGCGAAACTCGCCGACGCCGATCTCGACCGTCTCCTCGTGCCCGGTGCGACGCGCGGAGTGCCGACGCCGCCGGGCGGGCCGGTTCCCGAGTACGTGCACGACCGGCCCGGCTTCGCCTACGACGTCGCGGTGAGCGGGCTCGCGCGTGACACGGACGTCGCGACCGCGCGGTGGACGGCGAAAGCCCTGGAGCTGCCCATCGACGACGTCGTCTTCGACGGCCCGGCGTGGCCGTGGTGGCCCACGGCCACGCCGGTCGTGCTGATCCTCCTGGGCATCGGTGTGGTCGTGGTGCTCCGGCGACGGCGTCAGGGCGCCCAGGGCTGAGCGACCGCCCAGCTGACGTCGTCGGCCCAGGAAGTGGCACTGTCCCAGGCGTTCGCACCGCTGGAGTCCGCGATGTAGACGGAGTTGTTGTAGTGCCGCAGGTACTTCGCGGGGTAGTTGGCGGACCGGAACGACGTGCCCTGCCCGTTCTTCCCGGCGACCGGGCAGAACGTCGCGTCGGACCGGAACGCCGCGCTACCGTCCATCGGCTGGCGCAGCACCTGGAAGTTGAAGTGCCGCAGGAAGTCCCCGGGATAGTTCCGCGACTCGAACGACACGCACGACGCGTCGGCGAGGCCGCGGCGCACGATCCAGGTCGCGTCGCTCTTGTCGAGCGCGGAACTGCCGGAGGCGACCGGTGAGATCAGCGCCTTGTCCGCCTGGTGGCGCAGGTAGTCGCCGGTGCAGCAGGCGGTGGTGGCCCGCACCGAGATCTCCGACGCCGGGGACAGCGTGCCGGTGCTGCCGGTGGGGCCGCCGTAGCCGACCGACACGACGTTCGCCTGGACCGCGTTGTCCGCGGCGTCGGTCGGCAGGCCGGCCGTCATCACGCCTTCGAAGAACGAGCCGATCGAGCCGTTGCTGTTGTCCCCGCCGGTGCCCAGGACGATCGCGCCCTCCTGGTGCATCGGCGCATACCCGCCGAGCGTCGGTTCCGGGCCGGAGTAGGTCGTCCGCAGCCCACCGGACCGGGCGTTGCCGTCCTTGACGGCGAAGAAGTTCTGGCCGTTGTTCTTCAGCAGGGCCGTCACGAACGGACTGGTGATCCCGGTGTTCGCGGTGTTCTCGCTGCCACCCGAGTCGGACTGGAAGAGCCCGTTCTCGAGGTCGGCCTGCACCCACGGCCCGGCCCCGTGGCAGGGCTGGAACCAGCATTCGGTGCCGAAGTTGAGCGCGTCCATGTGGCCGTTGCCGGTGTCCTGGTTGTTCGTCTCGGCGTTGCCGTAGTCGAAGCAGCAGGCACCGTTGACGTGCGTGCCGGACGTGATCATGTACATGCCCTCGGGCTGGCCGTTGCGAGCGACACCGGACGTCGTGTTGTCGCGGTAGCCCATCCGGCCGGAGAACGAGGCGCCGTAGACCTGGTGGCCGCCCGCGGTGACCGGTAGCGCGTCGGCCGGCACGCCGGTGTCCTGACCGCCCGCGCCGCCGGGTCCCTCGATCGTCAGGTCGTTGTGCCGCGGCGACTGGTCGTAGATCTCGGTGATGACGCAGGTCGTCGCGCCGCAGAAGGAGTCCTGGGCCGCCGCGTTGGCGTACCCGCCGGCCGCCAGGACGCCGACGTTGCTCCGCGCGCCGTCGGACGCGCGCTGGACCTGGTACAGCGGACCGTTGTAGGCGGCGTAGAGGGCTCGCGTGGTGCTGTGCGCGGCGACGCACGGGGTGTTCGCGGCGCCGTAGATGTCGCACGGCAGTGACGTGGCAGCCTCAGCTGCCGAGGCCGTCGACGCGGTCGTAAGACTCGCCAGGAGCAGCAGGGCGACGACGGCGAGCGTGCGCAGACTTCGGGCCGGAATGTTAGCGCTAACACACTTGTTGTCTCGACATTGAGACACAAAAGCCTCCATGGTGGGACCGATTGATGTGAGCGTTACCAGTCAGCACTATGACGCCGGATCCCTCGTTTCGTCAACGCGCCCATTCGCGGCCGGCCACTCTCGGGTCGCCTAAAACGATTTAGGAATACCCCTCCCGCCAGCGCTCTTCGGCCACCGCTGCCTCCAGTGGAGTATTGCGGTTGCGTGATCCTCTGATTACAGTCACATATCACACTGGATTGAAACGTTTTAACGATCCGCAGCCCCGTCCCCGTCATCCAGGAGCCGCAATGCCGCGATCCCAGCTCTGGCGCGCGACCACCACCACCGCCCTCGCCGCGACCCTGGTGCTCTCCGGCGCCGCCGCTCCCCCGGCGGGCGCCGCGCCCCCACCGGACATCTCCGGAGCACACTGGATCTGGTACCCCGAGGGTGACGCACGGGTGTCCGCCCCGGCCGCGACCCGGTACTTCCGCACCACCTTCACCGTGGCCGGCGGCGCGGTCAGCGACGCCCGGTTCACCGTGACCGGCGACGACACCGCCGACGTCTGGCTCAACGGCAAGCCCCTCGCGTCCTCGGCCCGCGTCACCGACTCCTGGAAGACGGGGCTGCCGGTCGACCTGCGGCCCGCGCTCGTCCCCGGCGTCAACACCCTCGCCGTCGCCGTCCGCAACGCCGGCGGCCCGGCCGGGCTGCTCGGCCGGCTGCACGTCGCGACCGCGTCGGGCACCACCGACCTGACCACCGGCGCCGGCTGGAAGAGCGCGCAGACCGCGCCGGAAGGCTGGGAGCAGCCGGGCTTCGCCGACGGATCCTGGCCCGCGGCCGCGGATCTCGGCGGTTACGGCGCGGCACCCTGGGGCGCCGGCGTCACCACACCGGACTCCACCGCCGCGGCCCCCCTTTCCGTGGCGAGCGCGACGGTCGGCACCCGGGTCAACCCGATCGGCGTCGACCCGGCGCAGGCGCGGTTCGGCTGGAAGCTGACGTCGTCGACGTCGCAGCAGCGGCAGTCGGCCTACCAGATCGTGGTGTCCGCCAACGGATCCGACCTCTGGGACAGCGGGCAGGTCGCGTCCGGGCAGCAGGCCGACGTCGCGTACGGCGGGCCCGCGCTCGGCTCGCTGACGGCCTACACCTGGCGCGTCCGGGTCTGGGACGCCCAGGGCCGCGCGAGCGGCTGGAGCCCGGTGCAGCGGTTCGAAACGGCGTTGCGCGCCCCGGCCACCGAGTGGACCGGCGCGTTCATCGGGCGCTCGGCGGCCGGTCCGGATCTCGCCGGCGCGAGCTGGGTCTGGTACCCGGAGGGCGACCCGGCCGGCGGGATCCCGCCGGCGACCCGGTACTTCCGCAAGACCGTGCAGCTGAGCGCGGCGCCGTCGAAGGCCACGCTCGTCGTGACCGGCGACGACACCGCGACCGTGTGGGTCAACGGCACCCAGGTCAGCTCGTCGCCGCGCTCCGCCGACTCGTGGAAGCAGGCCGCCGTCGTCGACGTCGGTCCGCTGCTCACGACCGGCGCGAACGTCATCGCGATCAGCAGCGAGAACACCACGCAGAGCCCGGCCGGGATGATCGCCAAACTGACCGTCACCGGTGGGCCGACGGTCGTCACCGACGGGTCCTGGAAGGCGAACCAGACCGGGCCCTCCGGCTGGCAGCAGCGCACGTTCGACGACAGCGCCTGGACCGCGGCGCGGGCGCTGACCGCGTACGGCACCGGGCCGTGGGCGTCGAACGTCGTCGTCGCGTCGCCCGCTCCCCTGCTGCGCAAGAGCTTCACGGTCAGCAAGCCGGTGGCGAGCGCGCGGCTGCTCACCACCGCGCTCGGCCTGCAGGAGACCCGGCTCAACGGGACCAAGGTCGGCGGCGAGGTCCTCGAACCGGGCTGGACCGACTACACGAAACGGCTGCAGTACCGGGTTTCCGACGTCACCGGCCAGATCCGCCAAGGTGAGAACGCGCTCGGCGCGATGCTGGGCAACGGCTGGTACTCCGGCAGCCTCGGCATCGCCGGGAGCCAGCGCTACGGCACCAAGCCGTGGTACTCGGCGCAGCTGCGGCTGACGTTCACCGACGGCACGAGCACGACCGTCGCCACCGACGGCACCTGGAAGACCGGCGACGGCCCGATCCGCGCCGACGACCTCTACCAGGGCGAAAACTACGACGCGCGGCTCGCTGTCACCGGCTGGGACCAGCCCGGCTTCAACGACAGCGCGTGGCAGGCGCCCGGCGTGCGCACCGACGCCAAGCCGAACCTGGTGGCCCAGGTGGACAACGGCGTCACCGTGCAGCAGGAGTTCCACCCGGTCGCCATCACCCAGCCCAAGCCGGGCGTGTGGGTCGCCGACATGGGCCAGAACTTCGGCGGTGTGGACCGGCTTTCGGTGACCGGACCGGCGGGGACCACGGTGACGCTGCGGCACGCCGAGGTGCTCAACCCGGACGGCACGATCTACACCGACAACCTCCGGGCCGCGCAGGCGACCGACCGGTTCACCCTCGCGGGCACCGGCGGCGCCGAGACGTACGAACCACGCTTCACCGTGCACGGCTACCGGTACGTCGAGCTGACCGGGCTGCCGTCCGCGCCGACCGCGAACACGGTCACCGGCCGGGCGATGTGGACGACCGGCGCGCAGACCGGCACCTTCACGTCGTCGAACACGATGGTGAACCAGTTGCAGCACAACATCCTCTGGGGTGAGCGCTCCAACATGCTGTCGGTGCCGAGCGACTGCCCGCAGCGCGACGAGCGGCTGGGCTGGACCGGCGACATCGGGATCTTCGCCGGGACGTCGACGTTCAACCTGGACGTCGCGAACTTCCTCGGCAAGTTCAGCGACGACCTGACCGACGCCCAGCACGCCGACGGCTCGTTCACCGACGTCGCGCCGGGTGTGCTCGACGGTTCGGGCACGGCCGGCTGGGGCGACGCGGGCGTCATCGTGCCCTACACCCTGTGGCAGCGGTACGGCGACACCGGCGTGATCAACGAGCACTTCGCCGCCATGGTCAAGTGGGTCGAGTACCTGCGCTCGACGTCCGGCGCGGACCTGATCCGCGACCACCAGACGTTCGGGGACTGGCTCAACGTCAACGACAACACCGCGCAGGACCTGATCTCGACGGCGTTCTTCGCCTGGTCGTCACGGCTGGTCTCGCGGATGGCGGCCGCCACCGGGCACACCGCGGAGGCGACGAAGTACGGGACGCTCGCCGACCAGATCGCCGCGGCGTTCACGAACAAGTTCTCGGCGGCGGACGGCACGGTCGGCGCGAACACGCAGACCGGGTACGTCCTGGCGCTGGCGTTCGGGCTGCTGCCGGCCGCACGGGTGCAGCCCGCGGCCGACAAGCTCGCGGCGAAGGTCGCCGCCAGCGGTGGCCACCTCAGCGTCGGCTTCCTCGGCGTCGAGAACCTGCTGCCGGTGCTGGCCGCCCACGGGCACGCCGACGTCGCGTACCAGGTGCTGCTGCAGCCCGGGTTCCCCGGCTGGGGCTACATGATCGGCCGCGGCGCCACGACGATCTGGGAACGCTGGGACGGCATCAAGACCGACGGTTCGTTCAACGATCCCGGGATGAACTCGTTCAACCACTACGGTCTCGGCTCGGTCGGCGACTTCCTGTACCGCTCGGTCGGCGGCCTGTCGCCGGCGGCGCCGGGGTACGCGGCACTGGACATCGCGCCTCGCCCGGGCGGTGGCCTGACGTCGGCGAAGGCCACGTACGAGACGCCGTTCGGCGGCGCGGTCAGCGACTGGTCGATCAGCGGCGGCACGCTCACCCTGCGGGTGACGGTCCCGGCGGGCGCGTCGGCGACCGTCCGGGTCCCGACGTCGCAGACCGGCGCCGTGAACGCGCCGGCCGAGGCGGTGCCGTCGGCGGCGGGGACGTACTTCGTGCCCGCCGGGTCGTACGTGTTCACCGCTCCCGCGTGAGCCCGCGGGCCGGTGCCGTCGCTCCCCGCGGCGGCACCGGTCCGTTCGGGTCGGGTGCGTGGACCTACCCGGCTGCAGCCGGCTCGCCGTCTCCGCCGCCGCGGACGGTATCTGGCCGCGGCGAGGGCCGATCCGGACGGCTTCCCGTGGCACGTCCCGGCGTCGTGACCGGGTTACTGGCGCAGCGCCAGGTTCAGGGCGTCGCCGGCGTGGTCGAGGCAGTCCCCGCAGATCACCGCGTCGCGGGGCACGCAGCGCACGCGGACCAGGGGGCGGCGGAAGCCGAGGAAGGTGCGGCGCTCGCGGCGGCTGCAGAACTCGCAGACCGGCGCCTGCGGTGAACTGACCGCTTCGAAGGTCTCGCCGGCCTCGTTCGGGCGTTCCTCGCGGTCGCGGATCACCCACAAGCCGGCCTGCACGCAGTCCACGCAGATCGGGCCCGACGGACCGGGCACGCGGGTGTCCCGCGGTCGCGGGGGCCGCCCGCAGAACCGGCAGGGTGCGGTCAGCCGTCCGGCCCCGTTCGTCGTCACACAGCCTCCTCGGCGGTTGCCCGGCCCACGCTACCCGGCTTCCGGAGCCGGCCGTCTTGTTCGGACCGGGGACACATCCGGGTGGCGTGACGGCCCTCACGTCACCCGGATGGCTCAGAAAAGGTGTACGTCGGCGTTGAGCGGGTAGCCATGGGACAAGGCCCTCGTGGCGACAGGCCGATCCGGAAATGTCGCCTGACGAAAGGTGCAGCCTGTGAACGACAAGATCGAGAACAAGGGTGAAGAGCTGAAGGGCCGGGCCAAGGAGGCCGTCGGCGACGCCACCGGCAACGAGCAGTGGCAGGCCGAAGGCAAGGCCGACCAGGCCAAGGGCTCCCTCAAGCAGGCCGGCGAGAAGATCAAGGACGCCATCAAGGGCGTCAAGGACTGACCTGAAGTTTTCGCGACCGCCGCACCCCGGCTTCCGGGGTGCGGCGGTTTTGCTGTCCGGACCCACGGTGCGGACCGCCGTGCGCCAGGATGATCAGGGCAGCGCGCGCGGCGAGGGGTTGGTGTGGTGAAAGGCCTGATCAAGAGCGTCGGGATGCTCGGGTTCGTCGTGGTCGTCGTCGGCGCGACGGCGGGCATCGGGGTGGCGATCGGCCTCGGGAACACCGTGGTCCTGGCCGGGCTGACGGCGTTGTTCTGCTTCATCGCCGCCACGGGCGGGCCACTGCGGTCCGACCTCGTGCTGCTCGCCTGCTACGCGCCCCTCGTGGTCGCCGGCGTGGCCGGTCCGCGGTTGCTGGGCGCGGTGTCGGACGTCGCCGCGATCGCGCTGCTCACCGTCGTCGTGTTCGTCGCCGCGCTGCTGCCCGCGCTCGGGTCGCGGTTCGTCACGGTCGGGCTCGGGCTGGGGATGGCGTCGGTGTTCGGCTACGGCTTCCAGCTGACCGGCACCGCGAGCGCCGGGCAGATCATCGGCGCGCCCGCGCTCGCCGTCGGCGTGGCGATCGTGCTGCGGCTCCTGCTCGGCGTCGGCGACCCCGGCAAGCCCACGCGGGAGGCGCTGGCCGACGCGCTCGCGGGCGGTGACCAGGACACCGCCGAACGCGCGGTGCGGCTGTGGCTGGCCGACCGGCCGCGGAAGTGGCAGACCCGCGTGCTGGGCGCGGGTGTGCGGGCCCGCGCCACGGCCGCGATCCTCGACGACCGGCGGCGGGCCCTCGGCGAAGACCAGGCGGGCGCGCTGCGCACGCTCCTCGACGCGGCGGACGCGGAGCTCGCCGGCCTCGCCGACGCCGTCCGCGCGAAGGACGCCCCGGACGACCTGCCCGCCGCCGAGCGGCCGGACCCCGGCGCCGGCCTGCCCGGCGAAACGCGACGGCTCGTCGACGAGCTGTGGTCCGGCGTCGACGCGGTCCGCGACGCCGTGCTCACCCGCGACGAGTCCGTTGTGGACATCCCGCGCGCGGCCGTGCGGGCGGCGCTGCGCCACGAGGCCGAAGGCGCGCTCTCGTGGCGTTCCGCGCAGCTGCGGCACGCCGTGCGCTGCGCGATCGGGATGCTGCTCGCCCTGGTCGTCGCGCGGTTCCGGCCGGGCGACCCGCTCACGGTGTCGTTCCTGATGACGACGTTCGCCGTGCTGCAGCCGGAGTGGCGGGACACGCTGAGCAAGGCGTGGCAGCGCGTCGGCGGCGCCTTGGGCGGCGCGGTCGTGCTGGCGCTGGTGCTGTGGCTGCTGCCGCCCGGCGCGTTGCTGCCGCTCGCGCTGGTGGCGCTGCTGGCCGGGTTCCCCTTGATGCGGAGCCGGCCGACGGTGTTCAACGGGTGCATGGTGCTCATGAGCGTCGGGATGAACTCGGCGACGAAGCACCTCGACGCGCGGACGCTGCTGGTGGAGTACGTGCTGCTGATGGTGCTGGCCGTCGTGATCGCGCTGCTGTTCGGCTTCGCCGCCGTGCCGGGGGTGCGGAAGCCGTCCTGGCCGAGCGGTTCGCCGAGGCCGTCGGCACGACCCGAGCCTTGCTCACGGAGGTCGCGGGGGCGCTGGACGGCGCACCGCGCGGGCGGCTCGCGCCGCGGTTCCGGGCCGCGGCCCGCGCCCAGCAGGACCTGCGGGCGCCGGAACCGGGGAGCAAGCCGCCCGAGCCCGGTCAGCAGGCCGCGCTGGACGCGGCCGCGGAGGGCCTGCGTGGGCTCGCGGCGTCGGCGGGCGCGTTGCTGCTGCGCGGCGGCCCGACGCCGATGGCCGAGTTCACCTCGGCGGCCGCGCTCGCGCTGGGCGGCTCGCCGATCACGGCCCCCGACGCGCCGCTCGACGAGGAGCAGCGCCTGGTGACCGACACGGTGATCGCGGACGTCCTGCGCGTCCGCCACGCCGCCCCGGCCCTCGCCGGCTAAGCAGGTTGCCAGAAGTTGTGTCCGTAACTCGCCGAAGTTGATGTCTCCACAACATGAAGAGCCTCGTCAGGTTGGATTGGGTTACCACACTCAACACGACCCGACGAGGCCTTCACCAGTAT
>NZ_JAEBDZ010000030.1:0-106956 GCF_046548675.1 Amycolatopsis sp. cmx-8-4 | reverse complement strand
CCGGTGGACGATGCGGTGGAAGCCAGTGATCAACGCGTTCGCCATCACGTTCGGTGACCGCTGGCCGGGAGCCGAGACCTACTGATCAACAACGCCGGAAACACCGATCACGGGATAGACCCCACCGTTCGGTCCGGAACGTTCACGCCAACGGCAGATCGGGTGCAACCTTCGAGGTTGATCGACAAACTCGTCACCCTGGCCCGTGATCGCACACAGATGTCCGCTCATGCCGCGACCAGTGCGCTCTCGCCTTGATCTGCGTGCTGGCCGCCAGTTGACAGGGCGGCCGGTACGAGCCACTTGGAGTTGACAGACGGACGCCGCGTCGGTGCAGACGGTGCTCTCGGTGGCGAGGGCGGCCGAACGCTGCAGTTGTTTTGCAGCCGAGCGACTGGCCGAACGGGGCAGGCCATCCTGTCCGGCCAGCTGCCGTCGGGCACTCCGCTGCGCGAAGCCACCGTCGTCGCGGACGTCACCGGGCCGGATGTTGCCGACATCCATGTCGCCCGCACCTCCGTGGAGCTGGCCGGAGTCGACGAGCCGCGAGTCGTGACGAGGCCATAGCGCCGCCCTTTACCGGTCATTCCTCCCGTAGGTGTTCCAGGCTTGTCGTCCGCCACAGGGCTGGGAGGGTCACCGCCGTTACGGCCAGTACTGCGATCGCCGCTGTTGCGGTCAGGAACAGGATCGCCGGGATGTCGACCACCATCTCGCGGTGTCCCACCGATCTCAGCAGCAGCCAGTCGAGGGCGATCCCTTCGATCACCGCGATGACCACCCCCACCGCGACCGGGATCGCCATCTGCCACAGCAGCGAGCGGGCCAGTACGCCGCGCCCGACGCCGTTGGCCATCAACGCGGCCAGGCTGCGGCGCCGTTCCCTCAGTTGCTCCCAGGCCGCGATCATCAGGCTGCCCGCGGCGAGCAGCACCACCAGGATCGACCCCACCGACAGCACGCGGGTGATCAGCGCGTAGGTGCCGTCACGTTCCGTGCCGACCGAGGAGACGATCCCGTTCCAGCCCAGCTGCCCGACCGCGTTGCGCAGCTGCTCCACCAGGTCCGGGCCGGCCGCGGGGATCGTGATGTTCGAGATCAGCCCGACGCTTGTCGCCGGGGCCAGTGCGGCCGGGGTGACGAGCAGGCCCGCCGGTCGTTCCGTTGACACCGCGCGGAACCGGTCCACCGGCACCATCCACTGTGGTGGGACGCCCGGATCGGCGCGCCGGGCGCCGTCGAACCAGGTTCGGTCGCCCGGCGCCGGGCGGTAGGCGTTCGCTTCGGGGGTGCCGACGGCGAACACGTCGCCGTCGCGGCAGTCCCCGGGTGCTCCTTCGGACCGCAGTTCGGCGCAGCTGCCGAGGATGAGCGGGATCTTCGCCCCGGCCACGTTCACCAGCGTGCCGGAGGTCGTCACCGGCACGCCACGCGCTCCGGGCAGCTCCTGGAGGGCGGCGGCGAACGCCTGGACGTCGGTGAGGCTCGACGCGAAGTTGGTCGCCAGCACGCGCACGCTCCCCGGGTCGGGCCGGTCGCTCTCGGCGCGGGCGTAAACCCCTTGCAGGGCAATCGATCCGGCCAGCACCACGGCGATGCCGCTCACCAGGCGCGCCGCGGTCGCGCTGTCCACCTGCAGTCGGCGGACGGCCAGCAGCCAAGCGGGCGAACCGCCGCGCAGCCGGCCCGCGACCCGCTCGACCAGCCACGGCAGCACCAGCGGGACGGTCATCAGGAGCAGGACCACCCCGCCGATCACCGCCGGGTCGCCGGCGTCGGCCGACACCTGCTCCCAGCGGGTCGCCAGCAGGACCACGCCCACGACCGCGGGCAGGGGCCGCCACCAGAACTTCCGCGGGGCCTGGATCCCGCGCCGCACCACGCCGAGCGGCTCGATGACGACCCGCCGCAGCGCGAACGCGGCCGCCGCGCAGGCCAGCACCGGCAGCAGCACCGCGATCGGCACGCCGAGCCGCCAGTCGGGAACGACGTCTTCGCCGAAGATGCCGCCGCGGAAGGCGGACACGGTGATCATCGGGACGAGCGCGCGCACCACCAGGAACACCGCCCCGCCCGCCACGAGCCCGGCGAGCGCGCCGAGCAGCGCCTCCCCCGCGGCGATCCGCACCACCTGGCCGCGGTCGGCGCCGACCAGGCGCAGCGCCGCGAGGCGCCGGTCCCGCGACGCCGCGGCGAGCCGGGTGCTGGCGACCACGAAGACGACGACCGGGACGAGGCAGGTCGTCGCCCCGACCACGACCAGCAGCAGCTCCAGCGCGGTCAGGTCGCGGTGTCCGGTGAGCGGCCCGCCGACGCGGTTCACCGCGACCGCGGTCGGCTGCGCGGCGGCGGTCGCGGACCCGAGGTAGAAGTACAGCTCGTTCGGGCCGGTCAGCCCGGCGTCGCCGATGGTGCCGATCACGTGCTGTGGGAACCGCCCCCGCAGCTCCTCCCCCGCCGGGGACGCCAGGAGGTCGGCGAGCGCCGGCGACAGCACCACTTCACCCGGTTTCGGCAGCTCGCCCACCCCGGGGAACGCGGGAGCGCGCGGCCCGGTCGGCTGCACGAGGACGCCCTGCAGGCCCTGGCCGTGGAACTCGTCCACCAGCCTGACGGTGTAGACCGGGTCCACTCCGGGCAGGGATGCGACGCCCACGGCCCCCATCCGCGCGGCCGCCCGGTCCTCCCGGGCGCCGAGCAGGTGCGGCACCGACGTCGCGGTCAGCAGGACGGCGACGCCGAGGCCGACCCCGGCCGCCGTGAGCGCGAGCCGCGTCAGAGCTGTGCGGGCCCCGCCGCCACCGAGCGCGAGCCGCATCCCGAGCCACAGGTCGTCGCACCAGCGCCGGATCATCGGGTCGCCTCGAGCTGGTGGGTGCGGCCGTCGCGGACGACGACCTCGCGGTCCGAGTAGGCCGCGACGCGGGGTTCGTGCGTCACCAGGACGATCGCGGCGTTCCGCTCGCGGGCCGCCGACGTCAGCAGCTGCATGACCTGTTCGCCGTTGAGCGAGTCGAGGGCACCGGTCGGTTCGTCGGCGAAGACGACCCGGGGGCCGGTCACCAGCGCGCGGGCCACGGCGACGCGCTGCCCCTGCCCGCCGGACACCTCCCCCGGCCGCTTCCCGGCGATCTCCAGCAGGCCGAGCTCGCCCAGCAGCTGCCGGCCGCGCTCCGCGGCGACGCGCCCGCGCCGGCCGTTCAGCCGCAGTGGCAGGGAGACGTTCTCCAGGCAGGTCAGCTCCGGGACGAGCTGGCCGAACTGGAAGACGAACCCGAAGTCGGTGCGGCGCAAGGCGGAGCGGGCGCGGTCGGTCAGCCCGGCCAGGTCGGCGCCCTCGTAGCGGACCACCCCGGCGTCGGGCCGGACGATCCCGGCCAGGCAGTGCAGCAGCGTCGACTTGCCGGACCCGGACGGCCCCATCAGGGCGACGACCTCCCCGGCCCGCACCCGCAGGCTCGCCGCCGCGAGCGCTTCCGTCGGGCCGTACGTCTTCCGGAGATCGGTGGCTTCGAGCAGGACGCCGGTCACGCGATCTCCTTCGCCAGCTGGTCGAGCCGGGCGGCGGTCAGTTCCAGCCAGCGGAGGTCGGCCTCCAGGTGGAACAGCGCGTGGTCGCAGATCAGCTGGTCGACGAGGTCGCCCCGGGTCTTGCGCCTGGTCAGCTCGCGCATCGCGTCGAGGTGCGCCGAGCGCTGGACGTCGAGGACCTCCGACGCGGGCCGGCCGGACAGCAGCGCGAGCACGATCTTGGTGTAGAGCGTGTTCTGCAGGTACGCGTCGGGGTTTTCCGCGGTCGCGAGCCAGCCCGCGACGTCGGCGACCCCGGCCTCGGTGATCGCGTACCGCTTCCGCTCGGGCCCGCCGTCGACCTCGACGCCGTCGGCCTCGACGAGCCCCTGTTTGAGCAGCCGCGCGAGGGTCGAATAGACCTGCCCGTAGTGAACCTGACGGTCGTGCCCGAAGCGGTCGTCGTAGGCGCGCTTCAGGTCGTAGCCGTGACGCGGGCCGCCTTCGAGGAGCCCGAGCAGAGTGAGTCCGATCGACATGCCGAGGACTATACACAGTGTGTATGCCGACCGTTTATACACCCCGTTCATAGTGATCAACGACGGCGTTCGGCGTCCTCCGGAGATCGGAAAGCGGCCACGTCGAACACCACGGTCGTCGTCACGACGGCCCGGACGCACCGCTGCGGACCGGGCACGCACGCGGTCCCGATCCGGCGCACCGAGACCGTGCGCCAGGACCACGAGCAGCCGGTCGCGCAGGCCGGCGCCGCCGCCTCGGCCGGCACCGGCGTGTCGAGCGCGAGAACCACCAGAACAGCCGGCAGCAGCGTCCTCCCCCGCACGCGGCGGCGGCGTCGCTCGCGCGTCAGCGGACCGGTGCCCGGCTCGGCGCCCTGCTCATCCCTCGTGCTCGGCCCATCGGAAACCTCCCCGTCCCCGGCTCCGCGGATCGGAGCGCCGGGCCAGGCTGCCGCGAGGACCGTGCGGATTCCTTGCGCTCACCTGCAACGCGCAGGTCAGCGGGCTACCAGGGCTCCGTCCGCCTTGACCGGCTGCTCGGCGGCCGTCCCGACGGCCGGCGCGATCAGGACGGCGCACAGCGGCACCGCCATCGCGATCGCCGCGAGGACGAACACCGGGAACAGGAACGAGAACACCTCGGTGCCCACCGGGTCCGGGGCGGCCATGTCCATCTGCATCCGCACCGCGGCCATGCCCGTGTAGTGCATGCCGGTGACGGCGACGGCCATCACGAACCCGGCGGCCACGCGCAGCACCAGGCGGTTCAGGACGATCGCGAACCAGAGCGCGGCCGTCGCGGCGACCACGGCGATGACCACCGACAGCACCACCAGCGGCGTGTCGTAGGTGAAGCCGCCCTTCACGCGCAGGGCCGACATGCCCGTGTAGTGCATGACGTTGACCGCGAGCCCGGTGATGAGGCCGCCGAGCAGCAGCCGCCAGCCGATCCGGGCCTGGCTGCCGGCCACCAGCAGCCCGACGAACACGGCCGCGACCGCCAGCAGGGCCGACAGCACGGTGCGGAAGACGTCGTAGCGCACCGGCATGCCCGGCGTGCTGAACCCGAGCATGGCGACGAAGTGCATCAGCCAGATGCCGACACCACCGATCGACACCGCCGCCAGTACCAGCCACCGGAGGCGGTGGCGCGGGTCCGCCGCGTGCCGGGCCTGCACGGCGCAGGCGAGGCCGAGCACGCAGCCGACCACCGAGGTGAGGTAGGCGAGCACGAGCAGCCAGCGTCCCAGCGCGAAGTTCTCCGCGTGGTCCATGGTCAGTCCTTCCTCCGGGGCACGGCCGGGGTCAAAGATCCTTCAAACCGTGCAACACGCGTTCCATCAGGTCGTGGCGCTCGCCCCAGGACGACGTGTCCGAAAGGGTGTCGCGGACGATGACCAGCCTGTCCTCCATCAGGTCCGCGACGAGCACGCGGACCACGCCGAGCGGCAGCACCAGCAACGCGGCGATCTCCATCAGCGACCGGGGGCGGGCGCACAGCTCCATGACCTCGGCCAGCGCACTCGACGAGTGGTAGGCCTCGGTCCGGCCGGCGGCCGTCGTCTCCACGAGCGCCTCGACGGCGATCTCGACCACCGGCGCCGTCCGGCCCTCGGTCCAGGAGTAGGGCCGCGCGAGCGACGGGGCGTGGCGCGGCTCCTCTCCGGCCGGGCCGAACGGCGGGTACTCCGTCACAGGCGGTCCTGAGCCACCGGCATCACACGCGCGGGCACGTCCACCTTCTGCCCGACCCGCTCGACCAGCATCGTCATCTCGTAACCGACGAGCCCGATGTCGCAGCCGGTCGTGGCCAGTACGACCAGGTTGGAGCCGTCGCCGACGCTCATCAGCAGCAGGAAACCCTGCTCCATCTCGATCACCGACTGCACCACCCGGCCCGCCGTGAACAGCTCCGCGGTGCCGAGCGACAGGCTGGACAGCCCCGCCGCGATGGCCGCCAGCTGGTCCGCCCGTTCGCGCGGCAGCGTCTCGTCGGCCGCGACGAGCAACCCGTCGGCGGACACCAGCACGGCGTGCGCCACCCCTGAGACGTCCTGCACGAACCCGTTGACCAGCCAGTTCAGCGTGGCCGTCCGCTCGGGTGGCGGCGGCGAGCCGGGGAACACCCCCAGGGTGCCGCTCAGCGTGCGGCTCGCGGCCTCGGCGCCGGGGGCGCGCCGCTGGTGAACCTCGGGCAGTTCCGTCATCGCGGATCCACTTCGTCCTTTCCGGATTCTTCGGCGCGTGTCGCGGTCTGCTGTCGCGCCGCGCGCATTCCCTGGTAGTGCCGGGACAGGCTGTTCCGGACGGCGGAGGCGTCCCGGAACCCGCCGCCGGGCTCTTCACGCACCCGCGGGACGACCGCGCCGGGCGCGAGCTGCGCACCGGGCCGCCGGGTCGGCAACCCGGCGTCGGTCAGCTTCGGCGCCGCCGGCGGTTCGAGAGCGTCTTCCGCGGCGTGACGCGCGTGCTCCGCCGCCGGGGTCGCCCACTCCGCGGCCGGTTTCGGCTTCGGCGTCGGCGTCACGGCCGCCGGGGGCGGCGCGGGCGTCGGCGCGGGAGCGGGGGCCGGCGGCCGTACCGGGGCGGCCGGCAGGCCGGGCAGGGGTTCGATCGGCTCGGTGAACCAGCTCGTGACGACCTGTTCGAAGATCGGCGTCGGCGCCTGCGGCGGCACCAGGACCGGCCGGGCGGACCCGTTGCGGCGCACGACCGGTTCGGCCTGCCTGCCGGCGCCGATCGGCCGGGCCAGGTCGGCGAGGATCAGCGCGCCCGGCACGTGCACGCTGGCGGTGACGCCCCGGTGCCGGCCGCTCGGGCCGGTCGGGCGCAGCCGCACCGTGACGCCGTGCAGCGAGGCGAGCCGGCCGACCACGAACAGCCCCATCCGCCGGGTCGTCTCGGGACCGACGGACCCCGCGGCGGCGAGCCGCTCGTTGACCGACGTGATCTCCTGGGGCGTCATGCCCAGGCCCTGGTCGACGACCTCGATGAGCAGGCCGCCGTCGGCGCCGCGGTCGGCGGTCAGCGCCACCTTGTGCTCCGGCGGCGAGAACCGCGTCGCGTTCTCCAGCAGCTCGGCGAGGATGTGCACCACGTCCGCGGCCGCCTCGGGCTGCACCGAGCTGCGCGGCGCGTTGCCCATCGCCACCCGCCGGTAGTCCTTGACCTCGGACGTCGCGGCCCGCAGCAGGTCGCGCGTGGGCACCGGCTCGCGGCCCTGGCGGACCGGCCGGCCACCGGCGAGCACGTGCAGGTTCTCGCCGTTGCGGCGCAGCCGGGTGGCGATGTGGTCGATCCGGAACAGCTCCTCGAGGCGGGCCGGGTTCTGCTCCCCCGACTCGAGGTCTTCGATGATCGACAGCTGCTGCTCGACCAGCGACTGGCTGCGCCGCGACAGCGTCATGAACATCTCGCTGACCTGCTTGCGTAGCTCGGCCTGCTCGACGGCGAGGCGGACGGCCTGGCGGTGCATGTCGTCGAAGGCGCGAGCCAGCTGCCCGATCTCCTCCTCGGTCTGGACCGGCACGGCCGGCACGGCGCGCCAGTCGACCTCCTTGCCGTCCCGGACCTGCCGGACGGTCTCCGGCAGCTGCTCGTGGGCGGCGTGCAGGGCCGCCGCGCGCAGCCGGCGCACCGGCCCGACGAGCGACCGCACGACCAGCAGGGCGATGGCGAGCGCGCCGAGCAGCGCGCCCAGGACCAGCGCCGTGTCGCGCAGGGCGTCGGCGCGGGCGCGGTCGGCCGCCGACGAGACGTTGTCGGCCAGCTGCGTCCCGACGTCGTTCAGCACGCCGGTCACCCCGGGGACTTCCGCGGTGATGGACGGGAGGAAGGACGACAGGGCCGCCGTCCCGGTGCTCTCGGGGTCCTGCAACGTGCCGAGCCGGTTCGCGGCGGGGCTGGTCGCGGCGGTGAACCGGGTCCGCAGGGCGCCGGTCAGCTGACGGCCGGCCTGCTCGCCGAGCACCGTCTGCTCGGCCGCGGTCAGCACGGCCGCCGGACGCAGGGTCGCGTCGTCCGGGCTGGCCTGCGCCGCCCGCACGTAGGTCTCCTCGGTCGCCAGCTCGGCCCGCAGGTGCACCAGCAGCCGGGCGGTGTCCGCGGCGACGGCGGTGTCGCTGCCGACGTCGGCCGGGACGAGCGCGGGCACGAGGTCGCCGAGCGAGGCGATGATGTCGTTGTACCCCTCGGCCTTGGTGCGCACGTCACCGTTCGCGGCGCCGGCGGCGCGGATCCCGGCGAGCTTGCCGAGCGCGGTGTTCAGCGAGCGGCCGGTGTCCGCGGGCAGCGGCGCGAAACCGGTTTCGCGCTGGATGGCGGACACTTTCGCGTCCACCGCGGCGGTCAGCGTGTTCGGCGCCCCGCCCGGTACCGCGACGGCGGCGACCATCTCCTGGCTCAGCGACGCCGTCAGGTCGATCGTGTCGTGCAGGACCGGCAGCCGGTCGCGCGCCGCGCTGAGCGTGGTGGCCCGGTCGAGCTCACCCTGGATCCGGACCACCGCCAGCGCGACGGCGACCAGGACGGGCAGCAGGAGGACGACGCTGATCTTGGTACGGACGCTCCAGTGCGCCGGCCACCACGGGGCGTCGGCCGGCCGGTGTGGCGTGGACCCTCGTTCAAGCATGGTGGAACCGCTCGATTCCCAGCCGACGCGCGGCTGACGTCGAACCCGGACAGGACGAGATCACCCCAGGGCCGATCACGCACCGTCTCGAACGATCTTGGACACCGGCACCCGAACCGGTGAAATTGCGGCTTTCCATTGACTTGGCGTGACCGAGCCGGGTTGCAGAGAACATCAACTCCGGCGCCCCTGTCAAGCCCGACACCGACATTTTCGACAGCGCGGCGCGAATTCTTTCCGACACGCCCGCACATATCACGCATCGTGTCCCGCCGACTCCGCGTTGCACACCGTACAAGCAGGTTCGCGCAGCTCCGCGCCTTGCTTAGGCTGGCTCACGATGTGCCCGAAGAGATCTTTTCCGGCGTCGGCAGAATTACCCACAACCGTTACACAGTCGCGACATCGGCACAATTTGACAAAGAGCACCGAGCATTGTTCGTTATTAATTTCCGGCACGCACCGCGAGTGCGTCGCACACTCTCGAACATCACAGCCGGTGACGCACACCACACACCCTGATTTCGGGCAAAACACTCACGGCGCGCACCCGATCAGTCGCGCAGTGTCATGCTGGTGGGACGCAGCGATCTTCGGGAGGGTCACGGATGAGCGGGACGCACCAGCAGTGGGACATCGTCACCAGCGTCGGCCTGACCGCGCTCGCGGTCGCGTCCGCGCGGGCGGTCGCGACGGATTCCGCCGGCGGCCTCGTCGACGACCCGTTCGCGGCCGAGTTCGTCCGCGCGGCGAACCCGCCCAAGCCCCTGCCGACCGGCCCGGCCGACGTGGACGGCGACGAGATGTGGAGCGCGATGGCCGCCTACATGGGCCTGCGCTCCCGCTTCTTCGACGAAGTGGTCGTCACGTCCGACGCCCCGCAGGTGGTCATCCTCGCCGCCGGCCTCGACGCCCGCGCCTACCGGCTGGACCTCGACGGCCGCGACGTCTTCGAGGTCGACCAGCCGCGGGTCCTGGCGTTCAAGCAGCAGGTGCTCGACGACGTCGGCGCGCTGCCCCACTGCCACCGCCACCCGGTCGCGGCGGACCTGCGCCACGACTGGCCGGCCGCACTGGAGCAGGCGGGCTTCGACCGCACCCGCCCGACGGTCTGGCTCGCCGAGGGACTCCTGCCGTACCTGCCCGCGCGGGCCGAGGAGGAGCTGTTCGAGGTGGTCCACGCCCGCTCCGCGCCGGGCAGCCGGTTCGGCGTCGAGCAGGTCCCGGGCGGTGACGTCGAGGGCATGAACCGGAGCATGGAGGCGATGCAGGCCGCCGAACGCCTGGGCATCAGCATGGCGGGCCTGCTCAACACCGAGCCGCGCCGCGACCCGGCGGCCTGGCTGGACGGCCAGGGCTGGCGCGTCACCACCGACATCGCCGACGCGCTCGCCACTCGCTTCCGCCGTCCCCTGCCGGTGTACCTCAACGACACGATGGCGAAAGCGGAACTCATCCGCGCCGACCTGCCGTATTCGCAGTAGCCGTCATTGACAGAAGACTGACACATTCCGCGAACTCCGAGTGACGACCCACTCGGCCATTAGCGTGATCTCTTCGGGCCGCGTAACAAATTCGGTGCCGCACCCGACCGTGCCGGAGCACGGGTGCCAAGATGACACCACGGGTCACCGCGGAACGCACGAGGTCATGCATGCCAGAGAGATTCCGGTCCAAAATCGTCGACGCCAGCGCGTTCGACAAAGGGGACACGTTTTCTTTCGAAACGCAGCCGTACCTCACCGAGCTGTTCGAAGCGGTGCGCGACCGCACCCGCCCGCTGACGATCGTGGTCGGCGCGGGCGTCTCGATGAATTCGAGCCTGCCGTCCTGGCCGTCGCTGATCGCGAAGATGACCGAAGCGATCGACGACGAGGACATCCGCAAGATCGCGCTGGCGGACCGGTCCGACCTGATGCGCAAGGCCGAGATCGTGCTGCAGCTCATCAAGGACGCGAACCGCAACATCCAGGACCACGAGGTGATCCGGGACGCGCTCTACCAGCGGGACCTGCGGGTGACCCCCGGCCTGCTGGCGCAGTCGATCGCCCGGCTGGCCTACACCCGGCGCACCGACTGCCGGCTGCTCACCACGAACTTCGACATCATCCTCGAAGAAGCGCTCCTGGCCTATTTCGCCGAAGCCGACGTCAAAGCGTTCTCGATCCGGCCCGGCGGCAAGAAGGACTGGGCCGCGTGGAACAAGAAAGCCGGCCACATCGGCGTGCTGCACCTGCACGGCCTGGTCCGGCAAGCGCGCAACCCCGAGGAACCGATCATCCTCACCGAATCCCAGTTCCTCAAGTACGGCGCGGAAGTCCGGGCGATCCTCACCGATTCGATCAAGGACTCCTGCACGATCTTCATCGGGTTGAGCATGTCCGACCCGAACCTCGTGGGCCCGCTCTACGGAAGCGCGCCCACGAATTCGCTGCGGTTCTCCCTCGTCGTGCCGCCGGCGGTGAAGAACGTCTCCCCGCCCCGCGCCGCGGCGTACGCGATCAACTCCGCTCGCTACCTCGAGCAGACGCTGGGCCTCAAACCCATCTTCCTGAAGTCGTACTCGCAGCTCAACCAGGCGATCTCCGACCTCGCACTCGCCGTCGTGGAGCCCGAGCGGTACCGGCCGGAGAACGAGGTCGAGGACTCCCTGGTCTACAACCGGCGGTTCGCCAAGGCCCTGGACGACTGCTACACGGCCGTCGGCTGCGAGCCGGACGCCGAGATCCCGGCCGGTCAGGCCGCGGAGGACCTGACCACGAAACTGCACGACGCCCTCAGCATCCCCGGTGGCCCGCTGGACGTGCTCGAAAAGCTCTCCCTCGAGTACGACGACCACGTCCTCGGCGGCAACGCGGGCGAGAACTTCGGGCTCTTCCTGTGGCTGCGCAGCCGGCTGCGGGAGAACGGCCGGCGCCGCTACACCATCAACCTCGTCGGCACCTCCGTCTACACGCACCGCGAAGAATGGTCGCTGCGGCACCACGTGACCATCGACCGGGGTTCCGACTTCGCCGCGGCCCAGGCGGTTTTCACCGGAAACCTCCAGGCGGCCAACCTCAGCCCGTCACCGATCGCGCAGATCTGGCGCGGCATTCTCGCGGCGCCCATTCTCGTTTCGGGAACCGGGAGCGAGAAAATGATCGGGCCCGACGCCGCGGACATCCTCTCGGTCGGCGCGATCACGTTGAATTCGACCTACGTCATCAAGGCCAACGGCGAAGAAGTGCCGCCCGAGCACCTGTCGCTGATCAGCAAACTGGATTCCGAGCGCTACAACCATTTGCTCGTCAGCCTCCAGCGGGCCGCGGAGCACGCCATGGACCTCGGCTGAGCGCTACTTCTTCTTGTGCGGCTTGGCCTTGATCACCGGCACCGGGCCGGGCACGGTCACGTAGACGGAACTGCCGACCTTGCGCCGCGGCGACTGGCCGATGATCGGTTCGCCCGGGCTCGACGTCGGCGAGGCTTCCGGCGCGCAGGCCGCTGCATCCGTGCTCATGGCGTCAGCACACCCTTTCGCGCCGCGTACGGGATTCCTCTGCGGGAACGATGACACAATGCCCTGGAGAAAAGCTCGAACCGCTTCCCAGGTTACGCCGACCGGGGGACGAATCCGTCCAGGCGTTCATGCGATCACCCCTCCACGGCGGTGTCACATTCCGCGCCGATGGTGCTACAGGTCGTAGTAGTGCGCGCAACCGCTCAATGCCGGAGTCGCCGGCCCCGAATCCGGCGTTACAAAAACGGCGGATAGCGGATCGCGTGGTCGTCCGGGTCGGGCTCCACCAGCACCGCGCCCGGGTCCTGCGGGTCGTAGCGGACCCGGACCTTGGTGCCGCGCGCCGGGGACTGCATGACCGGGGTGACCATCGTCGTCACCACCGTGCGCTCGCCCGTCTCCGCCGGGAAGCGGACGTGGACCGTGAAGCGCGGGTTGCCCATAGTCCAGACGTTCGTGAACTCGACGTGCGTGACCTGCCCGGTCACCAGGCGGCCGCGCTGGGCCAGGGCCTGCGCGCGGTCGTCCGCCTCCGCCGTGGTGAGGAACGTCCGCAGCAGGACCACGACCATCACCAGCGCCGCGAGCCCGGCCACGGCCGGCACCAGGTACGGCTCGTAGTAGACGACCCAGTCGACGTCCGACCAGGGCTCGGGCGTGCCTTCGAGGAACGGCAGCCGCTGCCCCACCGCCTCCGGCCGTGTCCACGACGGGATCGCCGCGCCGCTGCCCAGCGCGATGCCGAGGAACGCGGCCAGCGAGCTCGCCCGGAAGCCGACGCCCATCCGGCCCAGCGACACCCCGCCGCTCCACAGCATCGCGAAGCCGAGGGACGACGCCGCCGTGACCGAGAGGCTGAAGAACAGCACCAGGGACGCCGCCGGGCCCGCGTCGGCCCCCCACGCGCCGACGCGGTTCAGCGACATCAGCCGGAACGTGTCCAGCAGCCCGAGGGCGCCCGACCAGCCCGCGACCGCCCAGGCGAGCGTCGTGGGCACCCCGAGCAGCCACAGCCGGCGGCCGGTGCGCCGGGGGTTCTCCGGCAGGCCGAATGCGAACACACCCGCCCCCTAGACGATCGGGCCGAACACGGCGACCTTCGCCGGCTCGGCCGGGTCGACGCGGGCTTCGTGGCGGGTGCCGGGCGCGTACTGCTGGATCGTCGCCTGCGGCGCGATCAGCTGCGCGACCGTCCGGTACGGGACGCCGCCGCTGCGGGTGACCTCCAGCGTGGCGGTGTACTGGGCCTGCCCGGCGATCGTCCGGCCGGTCGGCTCCAGCGCGCGGACGACCAGGGTGGCCGGCTCGCACGTGTCGTAGAGCCGGCGCAGCTCGGTGCCGTAGGCCTGCAGCTCCTGCTGCTGGCGCAGCTGCTCCTCCATCGGCAGCGCCAGGAACGCGGCCATGTCCGGGTCGGCGTTCAGGCTCCGGAACGCCTGCGCGGCCGCCTGCGGCGTCGGCAGCTGCGGGGTGATGTCGTACCCCTGGGCGGCGGCCGCCCGCCGGAACTGCTCGGCGTGCTGCTGGAACTCCTGCGCGCCGCGGGCCGCGCCCTGCTGCGTGGCCTCGTTGACCTTGTCGCGGATCTTCTTGAACATCGGGTCCCTGCCTTTCGCTGTGCGGTGTGTGCACAGCTTCGGCGGCCCGCGCTGCTACCGAACCCAAGTTTGCCCGCCCGCGGCGGCGTCGAGGCAGGTCAGGGCCGCCCAGAAGACCGGCGAGCGGGCCGGCTCGGGCCGCTCGCGCCACCGCGCGAGCCGGGTCCGCTGCCACTCGCACAGCTCGGTGACGGGATCTTCGCCGGCGAGCGCGGTGTCCACGGCGACGACCAGCTCGGCCATCGGGTCCGCGCCGGGCACGGCGGCCGACGTCGGCAGCGCCCAGACGGTCGCGGCGACCAGCCCGGCCCCGGCCGCGACGGCGGCGAGCAGCACGCCGAACGGTTCGGCCAGGCCGAAGTCGCTCGCGCTGGCGCAGCCGATCAGCGCCACCCGCGCCGGCATGGCGTCCACTCGCGACAGTGCGAGATCGGCGGCGGTGAACGGCCGGTGGGCCCCGATCGGCGCGGCCGTGCCGGGCAGCTCGGCCGCGCAGGACAGGTGCAGGGCGGTCTGCGCGCCGTGGGCGTCGCGCACCCGGCTGACGTGCCCGACGAACACCAGCCGCGAGCACGGCCGGGCCAGCAGCTCGGCGAGCAGCCGCCGGTCGGTGTCGGTCCGCCGGACGAGATCGAGTCCTCTCTCGACGGACGGCCGCACCGGACCGGCTTCGAGCTGCGCGTCCAGGTGCCGGATCAGCGGCGAGTCCTCGTGTTGCTTGCCGAGCACGGACCCCAGCTCACCGAAGGCGCTCTGGCCCGGAATCCGCGGATCGAGCAGGTAGCCGGGCGGCCCGTCGGCGGCGGGCGGCTTCCGCGGGATCCCGGCGGGCGCGAGCAACGCGACGTCGGCGACGTCGAGGACGCGGTCGTCGCCGTCGAAACACGAGTCGACCTCGTCGATCGTTCCGCGGGTCGGCCGCCGGTCGGGCAAGGCGAGCAGGCCCCACGGAACGCCGGCGAGGCGGGGCGAGGGCTGGATCCGCAGCAGCGGCCGTCGCCCGGACGCCCGCCGGAGCCTTTCGACGAGATCGGCGGGCAGCAGGTTGAGGGCGAGCACCCGGGCCAGCCGCTGTTCCCCGGCGGCGCTGCCGAGAGCGTCGTCGGCCAGCGACCTTCGCACGGCATCGGCGACGCTCTCCCCTTCGTGCGGCGTCGGCGACGCGGCGGCGAGGAAGCCGCGGGCGGTCTCGACGAGGTGGGCGTCGATGGGATGGGCGTGGACGGTGTCGAGGTCCTCGGTGGTCCGCCAGCTGAGGAAGGTGTGCCCGGCATCGGCGAAGCGCAGGACGAAGGTCTCGCGTCCCGGCTCGGCGGCGGGCCAGGTGGCGACGGTCTCGGTGGCCTGGCGGCGCAGGTGGTACCGCTCGGCGGCGAGGTCGAGCCAGTGGTCCAGTTCCATGGGCCGGCCGGGAGACCAGCGCAGGTCGGGTGGCGGGGCGAGCCGGAGGGGCAGGGTGGCGGTGACGGCGCCGAGCGCGGCCAGGGGCAGCCGGTCGTCGGTCTCGGACCCGCTCGGAGCGGCAGTCACGTCCAGCGTCGGCAAAGTGCCGGTCAGGTCGAGGGAACGGTCCTCCGTGTACGCCCCGACCGCGCAGGAGCGCTCGATCAGCTCCGCCGTCAGCCGCGTTTCGCCCAGCTGGGCCAGGACTGTCATCAGCAGCTCCGTCGCCGGGCCCGCGACGCCGCTCGCCCACGCCGTGCGCGCCTCGGGCGCGGCGAACTCGAAGCGGTACTCCTGCGCCGCCAAGGCCACCGGCAGCAGCAGTTCCAGAGCCGCCCGCGGGTCGTCGCCGCGGGCGTGGTCGATCGTCGCCGTCACGAAGTCGGCGCGCAGGCACTCCAGCCACTCCCCCGACGCCCGCGCCGACTCCTGGGCGCGGGCCGCGTGCTCCTTCGCCGCCGGCCAGTCACCCCCGGCGGCCGCGCAGCGGGCCAGCGCCAGGTCCAGCCGGCGCGCGCCCGGGGTGTCGCCGTTGGCCGTCCACAGCTTTCCCGCGTGCTCGAACTGGTCCCTGGCCTGCGCGACGTCGCCGGCGAGCAGCAGGAGCGTGCCCAACGCGTGGCTCGCCTCGGCCACATCACCGGTCAGGCCCACCGACGCGAGCTCGTCCCGGGCCGCGACGATCGCCGCGATCGCGCCCGGGAAATCCCCGTCGAGGGCCCGGGTTTCCGCCAGCTGGACGTCGAACTTCGCCGCCGTCGGGCCGCCGTGGCGGGCGCTCAGGCGCAACAGGTCCGCCGACGCGTCCGCCTCTTCGCCGCCTGCCTGCCGGACGCGGGCGCGTTCGGCGCGCGCCATCGCCTGCAGCGACCCGACCTGCTCGCGCACCTCGTCGACGTCCGCGATGCGCGCCAGCGCCGTCAGAATGTCCTCGAGTGCGGCCCGCGCGCCGGCCGGGTCGCCCGCCGCCACCTGCACGCGCACGTCGAGGATGCGCAGCTCCAGCTCGTCGGCGCCGTGCGGGTCGAGCTGCTCGCGCGGGAACTGCCCCGGCTCGGCCGCCTTCCGGAACGCCGCCCGGCGGCGCTGGTCCGCGAGCAGCTCGCGCGCCCGCGGCAGGTCACCCTCCTCTGTGGACAGTGAGATGAGCACGCGCTCGGCGATCTCGCGCGAACCTTCGATCATCCGCAGCTCGACGTACTGTCCGAAGTGGACGATGGCCTTGGTGATCACGCCGAAGACGGTCAAGACGGCCTCGGCGCACTGCCGCGCGTTGCGCAGATCGCCGGCGGAGTAGCAGACCGTGGCCAGGTCGCTGACCGCGGCGAGGTCGAGATCGGTCCGATCGAGCCGGTGCGCGAGCTGCCGCATCCGGGCGTACTGCCGCTGCGCGCCCGCGCCGTCCCGCGCCACGGCGAGCCGCTTCGCCACACCTTGGACGTCGACGGCTTCGACGAGCAGTGCGTGGTACTCGGCCTCGGTCAGCGAGCACGCGGGAACCTCGCCGTAGTGCGCCGGATCCAGGCCGAAATGCGTGGCCACGCACCGGCAGTTGTAGCCGTGCGCACTCGACCCGGCCAGTTCGGGCGGCAGCGGCCGGTCCGGCGGGGTGAGCGGGGGCGGGAAGCCGCCGAGCACGTCAGAACTCCTCGGCGGCGTCCCCGGCCGCCGCGCGTTCGGCCAGCGTCCACACCCGCGGCGGTCGCGCCCGCACGAGGGAAACCACGGCCGCCCGGTCCTCCGGCGTCGTGCCCGTGACACCCTCCGCCGCCACACCCACGACGAGTCCGATGTGGCCGGCCGGGGTCGCCGCGAGCCGGGTCGCGGCCGCGTCGAGGTCCACGCTCCCGGTGAACTGGCCGACGCCGAGAGCCAAGGGGACTTCCGCGAACGGCTCGCCGTCGTGGGTCGCGACCGCGGTGAGGACGGCGTCGGCGAACGCGCCGGCGACCTCGACCTCGAGCCGGCCGGCGGCGACGATCCGCCAGGTCACGGTGTTTTCGGCGGCGTCGAGAACACCCGGGGGCACGCGCGCCCAGTCGACGCTCGCGCGGCCCTCGGCCAGCACGCCGGCGCCGTGCGAGCCCGGGCCGGTGCCCGCGGCCAGTGCGTAGGCGCGTTGACCGCCGGCGATTTCCGGTCCGGCCGCGGCCTCGGCGCGCTCGACGTCGTCCTGCGCGTCGAACCAGGCCGACAGCCGGGCGCAGAGGTCGCGGACTTCGTCGGCCGGCCCGGTCAGGGCGCCGCCCGCGATCGCCGCGTCGAAGAGTTCCGCCGGGGTGGCTTCGAAGCCGTCGAGCAGCCCTTCGGCGACGTCCTCGACCGCCGCCGTCGCGACGGCCGCTTCGAGGTCCAGCAGGGCCGGGTCCAGCGACGGAACGCCGAGCCGCGGGCCGGCGGGCCACCAGCGGCGCGCCCAGAGCAGCAGTGCGAGAGTGGCGAGTTCCGGCCGGGCGGGGACGTCGGCGTGCCCCTGCTCCAGCGCGCTTCGGGCGGCCTCGGCCCCGACGAGCCGGGTCAGCCACGGTTCCGCGGCACTCGCGTCAGTGAGTTCGATCCGCATGGACGTGGCCGCGCCGGCGAGGAGATCGGCGAGGGCGAAGCGGACGAGACCGCCGTCCGCGGCGACGACGGGCGTGTGCACCGGGTGCGTCACGACGCGGCCTCCAGCTCCGGCAAGCGGGCGACGAGCGCGCGGCGCACCTTCGTCCGCAGGTCCAGAGAGGTCGAGCGGACGACGCCGGTGACGAGATCGCGGACGTCCGCCGCGTCGGCCGGGGTCTCCCCGCGGACGTCGAAGCCGTGCAGCCGGATCCAGAGGCGGCCGAGGAACTGCTTGGCGAACTCTCGTAGCTCGCGGACGAGTTCGGGGTCGGGCCGCGGGGTGAGCGGGGTGCCGCCGGCCAGGGCGCGGCGGGCGTGCAGGACGTACCCCTCGCGCGCGACCTGGGCGTTGAGCCGCCGCGCGAACTCGGGCACGGCCGGGGACGCGGCGCCGTCGAGCGGCCGCAGCGCCGGCGCGACGACGACGCCGAGCGCGAAGCAGCCGGCGAGGGCGGGCAGGCCGAGCCCGAAACCGGCGGCGACCCGGCTCAGTTCGTCGTCGACGAGGTCGGCGACGGGCGCCCGGCCGTCGGCGGGGGTTCGCCGGAGGGTGGCTCGCACCCGCCGTTCGACGCTGCGTTCGAGGAGCTCGGCGCCGGTTTCGTCCCGCCGGCTCAGCGGCGGCACGGCGGTGTGGTCCCCGCGTTGCAGCCCGAGATCGGGGGCGGTCATGCCGGAGATCTCTCGGACGGCCCCCGCGACGGCGGCCGAACCGCCGGGCCGGCGAAGGGCCAGGCCGAGCGCGTGCCCGGCGCCGGATCCGGCGAGCGCGCGCCAGGCGGAGTCCGCGAGGGTCTCGACGAACACCGCGAGCTGCGGGATGTCCTCGGCGGAGCGCAGGTCGCCGGCCGGGGTGCCCGCGTGCCAGCGGCGGTGCAGTTCTTCCGTCAGGTCGGCCGCCACCCGCGGGTCGGCCAGGTAGGCCGCCAGGTCGTCGGCTCCCGTCGCACGCTCGCCGTGCAGATCGCGCAGTGCTGCCGCCGCCGTCTCCGCCGCTTCCGCGCCAGGGGTGCCGAAGCCCGTTGCCAGCTCGTAGGCCAGCGGGAAGCACACGTCCTGGACGTTGCCGGCCGTGATGCGCAGTGCTCGGCGCTGCTTCTTCAAGTGGGTGAACCACTCCGCCGTCGCGTGCAGGCGGGGCGCGTCGGCGAGCAGCAGCTGCGTCAGCTCCGCGGCCGACGCCTCGTCCAGGAGGGGGCGGCCCAGGCGGGGACGGGCCGCGGTGCGGACGACCAGGGGGTCGATGATCTTCTTGACCGTGCGGGTCAGCGGGCCGCCGTCGGGCGCGGACAGGACGGCCACGCCGGGGATCCGCTGCCAGGCCTGAGCCAGCACCGCCGAACGCAGCTGCGGCTTCACGATCACCCTCCCCCTCTCCGATCGCACCCTATCCGAGCCGCAGTGCACAATCTCGGCTGTGACCGAAGAGCAGGACAGCGCCGGGCACGGCAGACGCGTCGGGTGGGTCGAGCTGTACTTCGACCTGATCTTCGTGTTCGCCGTCAGCCAGGTGACGCACGCGATCATCGCCGAGCCGAAGTGGGTGCACGTCGGCGCCTCGCTGGGCCTGTTCGCCACGCTCTGGTGGACGTGGATCGGCTTCGCGCTGCTCTACAACCGCGTCGGCGACGACACCCGCGTCGTCGACCGGCTGTTCGTGCTGGCCGGCACCGTGCCGTGCGCGATCGCGGCCACCCAGGCGCACCACGTCTTCGAGGGGCACCCGGCGGGGTTCGCGGCGGCACTGGCCGGAGTCCGCCTGATCCTGGCCGCGGCCCACCGGTGGTCCGGCCGGAGCAAGGCCGAGGTCCGCCGGATCGCCTGGGGCTACACGGCGTCGGCGGTGCTGTTCACGATCTCGGCGTTCACCCCGCGGCCGTGGGTGTTCGTGCTGTGGGCGTTCGCGCTGATCCAGGAGGCGGGTTTCCTGCTGCTGGACGGCGGGCGCGACCGGCGGCGCGGCGGCCACGACACTCCCCGGCCGTCGCGGGCCGCGAAGATGCGCTCGCTGCTCGCGCCGTCGAGCAACCCGGGGCGGGCGGTCGATTCGGGGCACCTGGCCGAGCGTTTCGGGCTCTTCATGATCCTGCTGCTCGGCGAGCTGGTGATCACGGTCGGCGGCGCGGCGCTGGACCGCCCGGTCGACGACCTCGGCTACTGGCTCGCCCTGATCGGCGGCCTGGTCCTCGCCGGCGCGCTGTGGTGGGTGTACTTCACGTCGGCGGCGGAGATCTACGAGCGCATGCTCGGCCTCTCCGGCGGCAACCCCGCGCTGGCCTACTTCCTGTACGCGGGCGGGCACCTGATCCCGGCGTTCTCGCTGCTGCTCGTCGCGGCCGGGGTGGACCTTTCGCTGCACGAGTCCCCGCCGGTCTCGGCCGCGTGGTTCGTCACGGCCGGCCTGACGGCCTACCTCACCGGGACGCGTGTGTTCTCGATGCAGCCGCGGAAGTGGTACCTGAACCTGCTCCAGATCGCGGCGCTGGCCGCCACGGTCAACCTCGCGCTGCTGCGCCACGTGCTGTCGGCGCCGGCCGTGGTGGCGGTGATCGCGGTGTGGGCGGTCATCAGCGCCGCCATCTCGGCGCGGGTCCGGCACGGAGTGCTGGAGAACCTCTCGGCCGACCCGGCGGGCTTCTTCCACGCCTCGGAACGCGACGCGGGAATCTGACCCCGGGCGGCGCTCACCGGGCGGCACTCGTCGGGCGGCGCTACCCGGACGGCTGCCGGACGCGATCGAAGCGGCGACCTCACGCTGCTCGGTCCGGCATCGCGCCCGCACTCACCCTGGCCGCGGCCGCGACGCACGCATGAACCCGGTCACGACGGCCGGGCCACGATGCAAGCACGAGCCCGGCTGCAGCCCGCTGCACAAGCACGAACCGGCGCGCGAGCGTGACCGGGGCGCCGGTGCGAACGACAGCCCCGCCGTGCCCGTGCGAGCGGCAGCCCGGGCGTGCGTGACCGGGGCGTGCGTGGCCGACTGCGGCGGCGCGAGCGACAGCCCGGGTGCGCGACCGCCGTGCCCGTGCGAGCGGCGGCCCGGGCGTGTGGCCGGCTGCGGCGGTGCGGCTTGGTGGCAGTCGCGACCATCGCCCCGGAGCCATCCGTCGAATGACCCCTCTATCGCGCTTCGGCGTGTCCTCAGCGGTGGTCACCGGCTCCCGCGAGACGTCGTCACTGTGCGCGGTCCCTGGTGAACACAGTGGCATCGCCTTTTCGTCGCCGCCGTCATCGATGCGACATTGCGTCTTCTCGACGGTCGCAACGAGTGCTACTTTTCTCCTGGTGCAGGTCGTTCCGACCCGAGGAGCCGTGATGCCGCTTTCTCCCAGCGCTCACACCGACTCGTTCTGCCGCGATCGGCTGCCGCCCGAGGCGCAGTGGCCGCGGCTGGTGTTCGACCTGCCGGAGCTGCGGTATCCCGATCGGCTCAACGCCGCCACCGCGCTGCTCGACCACACCGTCGCGCGCCTCGGGCCGGATCGGCCGTGCCTGCGGTCGCCGCACGAGACGTGGACCTACGGGGACGTGCTCGCGCGCGCCAACCGGATCGCGCACGTGCTCACCGCCGACCTCGGCGTCGTGCCCGGCAACCGCGTGCTGCTGCGCGGGGCCAACACCCCGTGGCTCGCGGCGTGCTGGCTGGGCGTGCTCAAGGCCGGGGCGGTCGCCGTCACGACCATGCCGATGCTGCGCCGCGGCGAGCTCGACAAGATCGTCGAGCGCGCGGCGCCCAGCGTCGCCCTCTGCGACGAGCGCCTGCTCGACGAGCTGCCGCCCGGCCTGCCGGTGGTCTCCTACGGCACGGAGCTCGCCGAACGCTGCGCACGGCACCCGGCGACCTTCGACGACGTGCCGACGGCCGCCGACGACGTCGCGTTGCTCGCCTTCACCTCCGGCACCACCGGGTCGCCGAAGGCGACCATGCACTTCCACCGCGACCTGCTCGCCATCGCCGACACGTTCTCCCGGCACGTCCTGCGGCCTGCCGCGGACGACCTGTTCTGCGGCACCCCTCCCCTCGCGTTCACCTTCGGCCTCGGTGGCCTCCTCGTGTTCCCGTTGCACGCCGGCGCGTCGGTGTTCCTGCTCGAGCGCGCCACCCCGAAGGAGCTGGCCGCGACCGTCGCCGAGCAGGCGGTGACCGTGCTCTTCACCGCGCCGACGGCCTACCGCGCGATCCTCGGTGCCGGCGACGGCCCGCTGCTGGCCGGCGTCCGGCGCGCCGTGTCCGCCGGCGAGACCCTCCCGGCCGCCGTGGCCGAGCAGTACCGCGACGTCGCCGGACGGCCGCTCATCGACGGCATCGGCAGCACGGAGATGCTGCACGTGTTCATCTCCGCCGCCGACGACGCGGCCCGCCCCGGCTCGACCGGCACCGTCGTGCCCGGGTTCCGCGCCACCGTGCTCGACCTCGACGGCCACCCGGTGCCCGACGGCACGCCGGGGCTGCTCGCCGTGCGGGGCCCCACCGGCTGCCGCTACCTCGGCGACCCCCGGCAGGCCGACTACGTCCGCGACGGCTGGAACCTCACCGGCGACACCTACGTCCGCGACGCCGAGGGCTACTTCCGGTTCGTCGCCCGCAGCGACGACATGATCGTGTCCTCCGGCTACAACATCGCCGCCCCCGAGGTGGAAGAGGTGCTGCTGACCCACCCGGACGTCGCCGACTGCGCTGTCGTCGGTACCCCAGACACGGAGCGCGGGTCGGTCGTGACGGCCTTCGTCGTGCTCCGGCCGGGTGCCGAGCCGGGGCCGGACCTCGCGCACGCGCTGCAGGAGCACGCCAAAGCCGTTGCGGCGCCGTACAAGTACCCGCGCCGGGTGCGGTTCGTGGACGCGCTGCCGCGCAACGCCAGCGGCAAGCTGCAGCGTTTCCTGCTGCGCGAGCGCTGACGCGGGTGGTGAACGGGGTGACGGGCCCGCTGCCGAGGTGGGGTGGCGGTGGGCCCGTCACGTTCGTGGGGTGCCGGGGACATGCCTTCAACCTACCTCAGAATCGAACACCTGTTCGCGTCCATTCAGGTGGATTGCGACTACGCAAAGTCAACGCGCCCCGGTAAAACCGCGCCGTTACACCACTTTCGAGCGACAATCAGTCCTCAGTGGACACTAATGGAGCACCGGAAACGTGACACGCACCCCGGACGGGGGCCACGTCACGCACCCGTTGACCCCCGCCGGGCACCCCGGTGACCGCACGGGCGGCGCGCGGTAGAACTCCTGGCACCGCCCTGACCTGGCCTCCGGGACCATCACCCTGCCGTGCCGCGGAGGCGGTGACCGGCCCCGCGACCCGACCCCATAAAGTCTTCGCGCAGCCATCCGGAGGTGAACGCCAGCGTGCCCGAGGTCGACTACTACGAGGTGCTCGGCGTCCGCCGCGACGCCACGGCGTCCGACGTCAAGACGGCCTACCGCAGGCTCGCCAAGACCATGCACCCGGACGCCGGCGGCACGGTCGGCACGTTCCGGCTGCTCCGCGAGGCCTACGACGTCCTGAGCGACCCCTTCAGCCGCGACCGCTACGACGCGGGCGGCGCCACCGTCGCGCCGGTCCCGGTGCGGCCGCGGCCCCGGCGGCGCTTCGGCGACGAGCCCGGCTTCGTCCCCGACCTGCCCGACCTCGACGCCGAAGACCTGACCTGGTGGCACTTCGCGGGCGAAGACACCCGGATGCGGCACGGCCGCCGCCGCGGCCCCGGGCACACGCCGGTCGTCGTCGCGGTGGGCGGCATGGTGCTGGTGCTGCTGCCGCTGGTCAGCGGGGTCGAGTTCTCGCCGCCGGTGCTGATCGTCTGGCTCATCCTCACCGCCGGCACCGCGCTGCTGGTGCAGCGGCTGGCCCGCGGCTACCTGCGCGCGTCCCGCGCCCGGGACGCCTTCGCCGAGGAGTTCGGCGGCCGCACCGTCTTCGGCGCCCCCGGCACCGAGCGCGACGAGCTGGCCGAACGGCTCACCGCCGAACTGCTGGAGACCTACCTGACCCGGCTGCCCGGCGCCCGGATCTTCCACGGCCTCGCCTGGCCGGGCTCGGTCTTCGCCGACGTCGACCACGCCGTGCTGTGCGGGAAGCGCCTGGTGCTCATCGAGTCGAAGATCTGGCTGCCCGGGCACTACGAAACCGCCGAGGACGGCCGGCTGCTGCGCAACGGGCGGCCGTTCCGCGGCGGCGGCAGCCGGCTCGCCGAGAGCCTCGCCGCCTACCGCGACCTGCTGCCCGGCGTCGCGCTGCGCGGCGCGATGATCGTGTACCCGAGCCGCAGCGGCGACCTGACCACGGCCGACCCGGACGACGTGGCCGCCCCGCCGATGACGCCGGAGACGTTCCTGCACGAGATCGGCGACTGGCTCGCCGCCGAACCGTCCACTGTGGACCACGACGCGCTGCGAGCCGTGCGCGACCAGGTCGTCGGCGGGGGCGGCCGGGCGGCGTGAGCCCCGCCGCCACCCTCGGCACGGTGCTGCTGGCCTACCTCCCCGCGGCCGTCTCCCCCGGCCCCAACTTCGTCCTCATCGCGCACACCGCGGCGGCCGGCACCCGGCGCACCGCCGTGTCGGTCGCGCTCGGCGTCGTCGCCGCGGGCGGCTTGCTCGCCGCGGTCGCCGTCTTCGGGCTGGGTGCCGTGCTGGCACGCACGCCGTGGCTGGCGACGGCCCTGCGCGTCGTCTGCGGCGCCTACCTGGCGTGGCTGGGGATCCGGCTGTGGGTGCGCGCCCGCGCGCCCGAATCCGCCCCACCGGCGGCTCGTGGCGGCGCGTTCCGCCAAGGCGTCGTCAGCAACCTGACCAACCCCAAGGCCGCGGCGTTCTTCGGCAGCGTCCTGACGGCGACGCTCCCGCCGAGCGAACCGGCGGAAATCAAGGTCGCGGCGGTCGCGCTGATCGTCGTGACGTCCGCCGCATGGCACCTGAGCGTGGCGCTGCTGTTCTCGGCCCCGGCCACCCAACGCTGGTACGAACACGCGAAACCGGCCCTCAACCGCGTCGTGGGCACGATCCTCGTCGTCCTCGGCGTCGCCCTGGCCGTAACGCCGTGAAGGCCTCCTTACCAGCCATAAGAGCCGGTAAGGAGGCCTTCACGGACTTCGGGAACTACCGGACGCCGCCCGACGCACGCTGCTTCTGCGCGTGCGCGGACCGGGTGCAGACCTCACCGACGTCGACCGTCTGGCCGCGGTCGGCGAAGACGTCCGCCACACCGACGAGCTGGCCCTTCGGCGACGTGCAGGTCAGCTGGTAGGCCTCCTTCGTCCCGTAGGTCGGCGGGACGGGCGACGAGAACGAGACGTCCCCGGTCCAGTCGTCGACGGCGTTCGGGTCGGCCTGGTCGTAGTTGACCACCACGGCCTTGTAGTCGCCGGCGGGCGGGTCGAACAGCACGGCGTGCTCGGACGTCGTGCCGCCGTTCGCCGACGAGCTGACCAGGTTGCCGGCCGAGTCGTAGATGAACAGGTCCCAGTCGGTTGAAGTACTGGCCCAGTTGATGTTGACGCTGAACTTCCCGTTGTCCACCTTCGGCAGGCCGTCGACGTGGAAGGTGAACGAGTCACCCGCGGTGTCGGCCGGGTAGTTCTGGTTGATCGGCGGCACCCCGGCCGGGTTCGTCACCGCGTAACCCTGCTGCGCCGGGCCCTGCGGGTCCCGCCCGTAGCGGCCGGCGACGTAGGGGCGCGTCGACGGGTTGACCGACCACGCGAACCGCCCGCCCGTGGTCGTGAGCTTCGAGTTCAGGTCGTCGGTGACGTAGATCGGCGGCTTGGTGGTGCCGTCGGCCTGGATCACCGGCGACGTCGGCGTCTGGAACGTCTTGTGCAGCTTGAGCTGGTAACCCTTGGGCGCCGAGCCGATCAGCGTCGAGTGCTGCTGCGGGTCGGCGGTGTTGGCCAGCATGTCGAGCAGCGCGCCGCGGTTGCCGCCCTTGCCCGCCCCGGTCGTCGGGGCCAGCCCGGCGTACTCGGCGACGACGGCGGTCTCGTAGGCCTCGTGGAAGCCGGCGCCGCCGACCTCGATGGTGAAGCCCCAGCCGCCGGTGGCCCAGTACGACCAGTCCTCGGTGGTGCCGGTCGTGTCGTAGAGCGCCCAGCTCGGCTCGCTGGTGTAACCGTTGCGCGAGGCCAGCTTGTCGCCGAGCGCCTTGAAGGCCGGCTCCTCCAGCGGCGGCCGCACGTCGGCCACGCCCGGCGGGCGCAGCACCAGAGCGGCGTTGGTGTGCCAGGTGATCAGGTTGGTGACCTGCCGCGACGAGACGATCGAGCGGACGTTGCGCGACTCCGGCTCGGAGAACGGCGCCGAGCCGCGGAAGGTGTCGCCGCTCCAGGCCACCTCGGCCCCGTTGCCGCCCCAGAACCCGGCGTAGTTGCGGTTCGGGTCGGTGCCGCGGATCCGGCCGGCGGGGTTGGCCTTGCAGACGCCGGTGGCGTACTGCGGCGGCGAGTCGTTGACGTTGCAGTTCTTGCGCTTCATCTCGTAGTCGAACCGGGAGAAGTCGCCCTTGTGCTCGGCCTCGCGGGAGATGTCGAAGCCGTCCGGGTTCACGATCGGCACGATGATGTTGCGCGTCTTGCCGACCAGGCCGCGGATCTGGTTGTCGTGGGCGTAGCCGTTAATCAGCTCGTACGCCCATTCCATGACGTGCTCGCCCGCCGGCCACTCCCGTGCGTGGTGCACGCCCATGGTGAAGTCGACCGGCTTGCCGTCGGTGAGGTTCTTGACGTCGGTGGCGATCTCCAGCCCCATGACGTCGCGGCCTTCCCAGGTCGACTCGGGCATGGTGAACGCCGAGACGAGGTTCGGGTTGGCGCGGGCCAGCTCCTTCATCTCGTACTCGTAGTCGTAGAGGTGGCGGTAGCTGGTCCGGCCCGAAGGCAGCACCGACTTGGGAGTCTTGGCCGCGTACGCGCGGTCGGTCTTCGCGTCGGCGACGGACTTGGCCGACAGGTCGGCCTGGACCACCGTCGACTTGAGCCCGCTGTTCTTGAGCGTCTGACGGTCGGCGTCGTCGGCCAGCACGACCTCGACGCCGGTCGCGTCACCCTTCTCGGTGACGTCGAGGCCGAGGCCGGTGAGCTTGCTCTTGTCGGCGCGGGTGGGGGTCTGGACGCGGACCAGCTGCGCCTTCTGCGCGGAGGTCGGCGTGCCCTGCGGGGTCAGCGCCAGGAAGTCGACGCCGAGCTGGACCTGGCCGGCCGAGCCGCCGTAGCGGCAGCCTTGGACGACGAGCTGCTGGCCCTTCTTCACGAAGCTTTCGGCGAGTTCGTGGGAGCGCAAAGCCGTCGAAGCGGCGACGACGGCCCCGGTCGCCTTGTCGAACACGGCGACGTCCCAGTCGCCCTCGGCGCCCGACGTCGCCTTCAGCCGGGCCTGGACCAGACCGTCCACAGTGGACGTGAGATCCCGGCGATCGGTGCCCGAAGTGCCCTTGGGCTGCAGCTTCGCGAAGCACGAGCGGGGTACTGACTTGTCGGCGCGCAGGATGTTCTGCGCTGCCCCGGCGGTGCCGGTCGGCAGCACGGCGAACGTACCGGCCAGCGCGATGGCCGAAGCCAGCAGCACCAGCCGTCTTGGTGAATTCCCCACGGGTAGAGACCTCCTTGACCGAGGCCGGCACAGCACGGACGTACCGGTAGCGAGTGACCGTAATGGACGAAAACCGGCCGGGGTAACCGCCGTAAGTCGTAGTGCCTTCACCCGTTCTTCACACGGACGGCCGCGCAAAAGGACATTTCACCGGGAGTTCAACCACCGGTCGGCTACTCTCGGTTCATGGTCACGGTCCCTGCGCGACTGACGTCCGTCGCGGTTTCGCTGGCGGGCATAGCCGCGCTCGTGGTGGGTGCCGCGCTGGTGCTGTTGCTGCAGGTCATCCCGCCGACCGACGAGATCAGCGCGACCCGCCGCACGATCAGCGAGTACGGCCTGTCCGACCTCAAGTGGCTGTTCGACATCGCGGTGGTCCTGGTGGCGTTCGGGTCGGCCGCCGGGCTCGCGGTGCTGGTCGACCAGCGCCGGCTGCCCGTGGCCGCGACGATCCTGGGTGCACTGTGGACGATCGGCCTGCTGGTGATCGTGGCGTTCCCGAAGCCGGACTGGGCGACGGTCTCCCGCTCGGACTTCGGCGGCACGCTGCACCGCGTCGCGAGCGTGGTGGCGTTCGTCGCGCTGCCGCGGGCGGTGCTGATCGCCTCACGCACGGCGTTCCCGGCGTCGCCGGGCCGGCGGTGGCTCGCGCGAGTACTGGCGATCGTGTCGCTGGGCTGGTTCGCGGTGATCCTGGGCGCGGTCGTGGTGGCGGCGGCCGAGGACGGGCGCTGGTGGACGTTGATCCCGCTGGGGCTGGTGGAACGCGGGATGGCGCTGACGGAGCTGGTCGCGCTGGGTGCGCTGCTGGCACCGGTGACCGCGCGGGAGTAACCATCGGTCCGGCCGCTTGTCCGGTGCCGGACGGGCGGTGGACAGTGACGAGGTGGACGAAACCGGGCCGACTTCGGTAACCCCACCTCCGTGGTGGGAGCTTGCCGGCTGGGAGCGCGTGGCTGCACTGTTCGCTGCCGTGCGGAGCGGGGACGCAACGGCACGCGTGGAGATGCTGGCCATTGCCTTGCCTGTGACCCGGGTCATCGTCGACGCCTCCGGGCTCGGCGAAACGGACCGGACGACTGTCGTCGAAGCGGTCTCCGACAGACTCGCGCAGGAGATCGACCGGATCCACGATGAAGACTCACTGCTGAACTGGCTCATCCGGGCCGTTGTCCTCGAGGTGCGAGCGCAACACTTGCCGTTCACAGAACTGTCCACCTCCCCGGACTACCTTCCCGTCGCCGAACAGAAAGCGCTCTTCACAGGTCCTCTGTTGTGGCTGACAGTTACAGAGAGACAGTTACTACGATCTTTGATCGCGGCCGGCGAGTCTCGAACGATGGCCGGAGATCTCACCAATCCGGCAAACTCAGCCGGACCGGACCGGATACGCATGCTGGGCAAATTACGCCGGCTCATCGACGCCGGACGGCGTTCCGCTCCTGGTCCGGACCTTGATGCCGGATTGCAAGCACATGCTCGCTCCGACGCCCTCGATTCTCGCGAACCCAAGCGCGGTTTGCTCCACTTCCTCGGTCTGACCACACCGGAGCCCTCCCCAAAGACATGCCCGGGTGACCGAACTATCGCAGCCGTCCGCGACGTCACCGGCGCAGGACGAGACGTCCTCCGTGAACTCGTCGAAGTGATGGCAGTACGCGAGGACGTCACCCACCAGGCGGAGGACCGGAAATGACCGAGCCGGCGCCTTCTCTCACCGACGAGTGGCTCGGCATGCAGGTGCTCCACCACGTCCGCCACCTCTACAAAGACAACCCTGACACCGCGGACCGAGTCCTCGGCCTGATCGAACTTCGGCTGGGGCAACGCCACGACGCCGAGATCGTCGAGAGCCGCCATAGGCGCAGACTCGAATGGGCGTGGTTCGGGTTCCGCGTCGCTTCCGCGCTTCTCGGCTTCGGTGCGCTCGTGGTCTTCGCGCTCGTCGCCGTGCAGTTCATCGGGCACGGCGCGCCCGTCGAAGCCGGGGTGTCGCTCGGTGCCGGGGCGGTGTCCGTCGTAGCGATCTTCGTCACCGGGCGAGCTGCCGGGCCGCTGTTCGCGCCGCGGACTCCGCCGGACAAGGAGTAACGCCTAGCGGATCCGTTCGTGCAACGCGGCCATCCGGGCGTCCAGGTCCGCCGCCGTGGCGGCGGCCGCGGACAGTTCGCCCGCGAAGTCCGGGGGGACGCTGTCGCGGTACTTGTACGACAGCTTGTGCTCGACCGCCGCCCAGAAGTCCATCGCGATGGTGCGGAGCTGGACCTCCACCTTGACCTTCTCCACCCGGTCGGACAGGAACACCGGGATGCGCACGATCAGGTGCAGGCTGCGGTAGCCGTTCGCCTTGGGCCGGGCGATGTAGTCCTTGGTGCGCAGTAGTTCGACGTCGTCCTGGGCGGTGAGCATGCGGGCCACCGCGAAGACGTCGTCGACGAACGGGCAGACCACGCGGATGCCGGCGATGTCGTCGAGCGCGCGGGCGGCGGAGACCCAGTCGCTGCCGAGGCCGCGGCGGTGCACCTTCTCCTTGATCGCCTCCGGTCGCTTGACCCGGCTCGTGATGTGCTCGATCGGGTCGTGCCGGTGGACGAAGTCGAACTCCTCGCTGAGGATCCGCAGTTTCGTCATCAGCTCTTCGATGGCGAACTTGTACATCAGCAGGAAACGCGGGAGCTGCCCGGCGACGGCGAGCTCTTCGGCCGCCTCGCTCAAAGAAGCGTGCTCGGCCGCCGGATCGGTGGTCACTGAACCCTCGTCGTAGGAGTCGTCGGTCATTTCCGCGCGTCACGTTACTGCGCTTCACCCGATCAACGGGCGGCGACGGGCCGGAGTTCCCGCCGGTCACCGGATCGTGGAGTCCCGCCGGTCCCGCGTCAGCACGACCTTGGTCTTCGCGAGGCCCTCCCCCGCGTCGACCCGGCCGTTGTGGTTCTTGTCGGCCCACACCTGGCCCTTGGCGTCGGCCTTCAGCCCGGGCACCTTGGCGTTCGCGAACACGTACGGGGCGCCGGGTGTCTTGCCGTCGTCGAAGTAGCAGTCCCAGACCGGTCCGGCCGTAGTAGCCCGCCGACTGCGGCACCTGGCCCGACACCGTCAGGACGACACGCTGCCCCGCCGCCAGCTGCCCGGCCGGGTGTTCGGGGTCGAAGGTGCCCCACTGGGCGTTCGGGACGGCGATCGCCCGGCCGGAACCGCCCGGGTCGCAGCCGGCGAAGACGCCGGTGAGCGGCCGGTCGCCGATCCTGGCCGAAGGCAGCGTGATCCACTCAGCGCGCGACGTCGAGCAGCGGGTCGAGGTGCTCAACCCGCTGCTCGACGTCGAAGTCGTGCCGCGCACGACCCATGCCCCTCTCACTCCAGCGACCCGAGCTGGTGACCGCGCGGATCCTCGAAGCGGACCGGCGGGTTAGAACTCCGCCAGCTGCGGCACGGCCGGGGCCATGCCGTCGATCCACGCGGCCGGCGCACCCGTGGTCGGGGTGATGATGGCCGTCTGGATGCCGAGCTTCGCGTAGCCGGCCATGCTGCGGACGAAGTCGTCGCGGGTGTCCGGCGTCGGGCGCGGGTTGTTGGCGAGGATCGTCTTGCGGATCTCGTCGTAGTCGCGGCCGACGGCGTCGCAGTGCCCGCGCAGCACGTCCAGCTTGTGCGCGACGTCCTCGGGCGAGGACGCGAACAGGTTGCAGGCGTCGCCGTACTGCGCCACCAGCCGCAGGGTCTTGCGCTCCCCGCTGCCGCCGATGAGCACCTTCGGGCGGTTGATCGGCTGCGGCGAGCAGAGCGTCTCGGCCAGCCGGTAGTGCTTGCCCTCGAACGGCCCGTTGTTCTCCGGGTCCCACATCTGCGCGGCGATGCGCAGGGTCTCCTCCAGCCGCTCGAAGCGCTCGGCGACCGGCGGGTACGGCACGCCCATGCCGTGGTGCTCGCGCTCGAACCACGCGGCACCGATCCCGAGCGCGGCCCGGCCGCCCGAGAGGACGTCGAGGGTCGTGACGATCTTCGCGAGCAGGCCGGGGTGGCGGTAGGTCACGCCGGTGACGAGCAGGCCGAGCTCGATCCGGGACGTGTGGGCGGCGAGGAAGCCGAGGGTGGTGTAGCCCTCGAGCATGTTGGACTCGGCGGGGAGGCCGGTCGGCTCGATCTGGAAGTAGTGGTCCATGAAGGACAACCAGGTCGCACCGGCCTCCTCCGCCGCGGTGCCCACGCGGGCGAGCTCGCCCGCGATGGCGGTCGTCCCGCCTTCGATGTCGAAGATGGGAAGGTGAAAACCGAGCTCCATGAAACTTTCTCCTGACGTGCGGTCGGCGTACCCGTCACGTTAGGACCTGGAGCGCGCTCCAGGGCAAGTCCCGGGTTTCAGCGCAGCCGTTCGACCAGGTCCGTCGCGATCCGCCGTTCGACGGCCGCCGGGACCGGCTGGACCACCGGTGCCAGCCCGCCCGCGCAGACTGCCGCGAGGCTGCGGACCTGCAGCGTCAGGCCGAGATCCATGGCCTGGATGGAGTTCCCGTCGGCGGCGGTCAGGTTGAGCATCCGGCCGTGGTCGAGGACGACGATCTCGCGGCCGCCGGTCAGCACGTGCCCGGTGCGGCGGCCGGGGTCGCCGTACTCGATCGTGCGCACGGTCGCCGTCCGCAGCGCCTCGGCGTCGATCTCCCAGGCGAAGTGGCCGACGCCGGCGAGCACGGCGCCGCCGGGCAGCGCGGCCAGCTCGGCCGCGCCTACGACACCGGGGGCGCCGGTCGCGGTGAAGACGGCTTGGGCGTCTTCGAGCACCTCCTCGGCGACGCCGACGCGGTGACCGTCCAAAATGGCCTGAAGTGCCCGCATCGGGTCGGTGTCGCACACGGCGACGCGCGCGCCGAGCCGCGCGAGGGTGTCGGCGACGCCCTTGCCGCACGGCCCGTAGCCGAGCACCGCGGCGCGCATGCCCGGCACCATCAGGTTGGTGGCGTTGAGAAAGCCCTGCACGACGCTCTGGCCGACACCGAACTCGTTCTCCACCAGCAGCTTCAGCCGCGAGTCGTTGATCACGACGACCGGGTGCGTGACGCCGCCGGGCCGCTCCCGCAGCCGGCGGCCGCCGGTCGTCGTCTCTTCGGTGCCACCGAGACAACCCGCTGGCGTCCCGGATTCGAGCAGCGACAGCGTGAGGTCGGCGCCGTTGTCGAGCGTGAGGTCCGGTTCGTTTTCGAGGACTTTCGCGACGTTGCGGGCGTGGTCGGCGTCGTCGTCAGCGCGGCGGGTGTGCACTTTCACGCCGATCGCGCGCAGGTCGTCGGCGACGTCGTCGTGGGTTGTGCCGGGTGAGCCGGTGAGGGTGACGTCGACCCCGGCGCGGGCCAGGAGCGCGACGAGCGCGGCGGTCTTGGGCTCGACGTGCAGGCACATCGCGAGCCGCCGCCCGGCGAGCAGCGCCCGGTGTTCCTCGACGGCGGCGGTGGTCAGCGGCATGTGCTTGAGCGCCCAGCCGATGGCAGGCAGAGTCATGACTTTCCTTACGGTTGACGAAGAAACCGCGTGACGCGGTGAAGGGGCCCGGAGCGGGGCCGGTCAACCGTAGAAGTCGCAGCGGTAGGAGTGGTCACCGAAGATCGGTGCCACGAGTCCGCGTCCGCTGCTCACGCCGTCAAGCTATCAGCGCAGGGCGGTGACCAGGAAGCCGGTCACTTCGGCCGGGCCACCCTCACCGGTCGTCACCGGGTCGCCCGCCGCGCGCAGGCGGTTCGCGTACTCCGCCGACTTCCGGCCGCCACCGGCGAGCAGGAACGGCGGGGCGCCCGGGCCCGCGTACGTCAGCGGGCTCGCCTCGCGCAGGGTCGCGGGGGCCCGGCCCAGGGCGAGCAGGATCGACGCGCGGGTGACCGCGTCGAGGCCGGTGAAATCCGTGAAGTCCGCCGGGGCGGACACGGCCGCCACCGCGTGGACCGTGCTCGGGACGCCGGCGTACTGGCCGGCGTCGAAACCCGGCGCGGTGCCGAGGAGGGCCGCCAGCGTGCCGCCCGCGCCGGTGCCCCAGGCCGCGATGCGGGCCGGGTCGAGGTGCAACGCCGTCGCGTTGGCCGCGAGGAAGCGGACCGCGCACTTGGCGTCGGTGAGCGGGGCGGGCCACGGCGCCGCGGGCGCGAGGCGGTAGTCGATCGAGGCGACCGCCACGCCGCGGGCCGTCAGCGCGTCGCGGACGGCGGTGAAGCGTGGGCCGTCGAGCAGTGCGCCCGGGCCGGTGGGCTTGCGGTTGCCGAGGAACAGGCCGCCGCCGTGCAGGTAGAGCACGACCGGCGCGGGTGTCGCGGACGGCTGGGGCTGGTAGACGTCCATGGCCAGGGGGATCCCCGCCGGCCGGCAGTACTCGACGGTGCCGGAATCGCTGTCGAGCAGCGTGGAGGCGTTGGTGCCGGTGACACCGTCGCCCGCGGCGACCGCCCCCGCCGTGCCGGTCGCCAGGACCAGCAGGAGCACGGGGAACAGCACGATCCACGCCGACACGCGCCGCAGCGTCGACGGCCGCGGGTGCGCCCGCCGCCGGGCGACGACGAGCAGCCCGAACAGGGCGACGACCTGCAGCGCGGCGACGACGTAGTCGGTGAAACCGACGACCGTGTCCGCCGGCTGCCACGGGTCGAACCGCGCCAGCAACCCGAGCGGCCGGCTGACCACCCACAGCGCGAGCGCCACGGCCGCGGTCACGGCCGCGAAGTGGGCGGTCTTGCGCGTGGGCCAGCCGAGCACGGCGGCCACGGCGACGATTTCGACCGCCGCGAAGACGCCGAACAACATCGCGTAGAGCTGCCAGAGCCGCCAGAGCGCGGGCACCGCGGCGGCCGTCGTCACCGCCCCGCTCAGGGCGGCCAGCGACGCCGTGACCAGCAGCGCACCGCGCCGCAGGGGTGGCGTGGCGTCGTACCGGGAGGTCGCCGACAGCGGACGTGCCCGCTGTCGGTCGACGGCTGTCATGACCCCAGTGTCACCCCGGACGCCGTGCGGCGGCCACCGCGCGGCTCAGGCGTGTCGGCCCTTCGATCACGGGTGATGCATCGTTGATCACGCGAGATGCCCGCAGGATCACGCAAGATGCCCGGTACCGCACACGCGCCGTCGGCAGCCCTGTGATCAGAGAGGCATCACGTGTGATTGGAGGGTCATCACGTGTGCTTGGAGGGTCGACACGCCGGCTTGCGCCGACCCGTCCTCGCGAGCGAGGCATCGTCGAGACGGCGGTTACGCGTAGCAGGCGGCGAGTGCGCCGAACGCGGCTTTCGGTTCCCAGGGCAGGCCCGGGTACGTCTCCCCCGAGCCTTCCTCCAGGACCTTCACCACGCCCCAGCTCGCCATGTCGAGATCCTCGCGAGGCGACGCGCGGTACACCAGGCCGTAGCAGACGAAGGTGCATGCGAACGCCGCGTCGACGCCCTCCTCCGTGAACACCTTCAGCAGCTCGCGGAGGTAGCCCGCCTGTTCTTCTTCGTCGCGGACGTAGTCGCCGTTCAGCCGGACCGGGATGTCGCCGTCGTATTCGAGGATCTCGCCGCTGCGGGCGCCGAGGTCGGCCGCGCCGCGGTAGGTCGTGCAGCCGAACTCCGTGATCGCCACCGGCTTGCCCGCCGCGACCAGGGTGCGGATGCCCTCCTGGTAGACGTGCTCGACCTCCTTCGAGCGGTGCGCGTCGACCGAGACGATGTCGAACGGCGTCCAGTCGACGCGCTCCAGCGGGACCGACGCGTAGGTGATCCGGCCGCCGAACCGCGCGCGGACCGCCTCGACCGCGCGGGCCAGGAAGTCGTTGACACGGGTGGGGAGTTCGGCCAGCGCTCGCAGTGATTCCGGGGATCGCTCGAACAGTCCCGCGGTGCGCTCCGGGAGGGTTTCGCCCGGCAGGAAGCCGTGGTTGAACAGGCTCAGCTCGGCGCCGGTGACGAACACGACCTCGGCACCCGCGACCCGGAGGCGTTCGGCCCGCTCGGCGCCGTCGGCGAGCTGCTCGAGGATCTCCTCCGGCCGCCGGTCCCAGGGGAACGGCGAGAACCACACTTCCAGCCCGAGTGCGGCCGCTTCCCGCGCGGCGAACTCGATCCGGTCCAGGTCGGTGCCGAACAGCCGGACGGCCGTGCAGTGCAGGTCGTCGCGGATGATCGTCAGCTCACGCCGGACCAGCTCGGGTGCGAAGGGACGGCGGATGGTGCCACCGACCGCCATTCCGGTGTCGTAACCGATGCCTTTGGCTCGCATAGAGGTGCCCCCAGGTGAAATAGCGTACGGTACGTACCGTACCCTATTGACAAGGTACGGTGAGTACCGATGACCGAAGCGAAGACCCGGCGGCGCGGCGCCGAACTGGAACGGGCGATCCTGCTGGCCGCCGCCGACGAGCTGGCCGAGTCCGGCTACCCGGGCCTGACCATGGAGCGCGTCGCGCAGCGGGCCAGCACCAACAAGAACACCATCTACCGCCGCTGGCCGAACCGCGCCGCGCTCGGCGTCGCCGCCTACCGGCACCTGGCCGAGGACACCCTGCGCTCGCCCGACACCGGCGACCTGCGCGAAGACGCGCTCGCGTTGCTGCGCGCCGTCAACTGCGGCGCCTCCTCCCCCGCGGCGCAGATCCTGCGCGGCCTGCTGGCCGGCGTGAGCGACGATCCGGACCTGCTGGCGCAGCTGCACGAGCAGGCCGGTGACGGCGGCACCACCGCGTGGCTCACGCTCCTCGACCGCGCCGTGGCCCGGGGCGAGGCACCGCCGGAGTCGCTGCACCCGCGCGTCGCGACCGTGGCGCTCACCTTGCTGCGCAACGAGTACCTCACCCGCGGACTGACCACAGTGGACGACGGCGTCCTCGTGGAGATCGTCGACGAGGTCTACCTGCCGTTGATCCGCGGGCGCCGGGCCGGCGCGTAGAGCGTCAACCGCAGCGCCGGGTCTTCGTTCGCCTGGAACGTCGCGTACTCGTACTCCACCGGCTCCGGGCGGTAAAGCGTCTTCCGGCCGGGTCCACTGTGGACGACGTCGTGGCGCTCCCACCAGCCCGCGAACTCGGGGCAGCCCGCGCGCAGGCGGCCGGCCAGCGCGGTGAACGCCGGGTCCGGCGCCCACAGGTCGTGCGCGGCGTGGAACTGCGCCACCGTGTGCTCGGCCTGCGCCGCCCAGCCGGGCCCGAACAGCCGCCGCCCCCGCTCGTCGAGCAGCAGGAACACCAGCACGTTCCGGTCCGCCTCGGGCAGCTTGCCGAAGTCGGTGAACAGCGAGACGGCCGCGCGGTTCCAGGCCAGCACGTCCCAGCGGCGGCCCGTGACGTAGGCGGGTTGCGTCAGGTTCTCGATCAGCCCCCGCGTCGCGTCGGGGACAGACTCGCGGGTGAACGCCGTCCGCGCCGGGTTGCGGGCCAGTTCACGCAGGTGAGCGCGCTCCGCGTCGTCCAGCCGCAGGGCGCCGGCCAAGGCCTCGATCGTCTCCGTGGACGGGCTGACCGTGCGCCCCTGCTCCAGCCGGATGTACCAGTCGACGCCGATGCCGGCGAGTTCGGCGACTTCCTCGCGACGCAGGCCGGGCGTCCGGCGGCGACGCCGGTCCGGCAGCCCGAGCGCGACCGGATTCAGCCGTTCCCGCCGGGACCGCAGGAACTCCCCCAGCCCGACGCGGGCCACGTCCGCCATCGACGACCTCCAGGTGGCACGCAACAGTCCCAGGATGATACCAGGCCTGGATAGGTCGTCCGGGAACGCGGAAGCTGGCCTCATGAAAGCTGCTGTCCTCGAAGAATTCGGCACGATGCCGTCCGTGCGCGAGCTGCCCGACCCGGTGCTGGGCACCGGCGAGGTGCTCGTCGACGTCGTCGCGGCGCCGGTGCTGCCCTACGCCGGGGAGGTGTTCCGCGGCGAGCGGAACTACCTGCTCACGCTGCCGGTCGTGCCCGGCGCCGGCGCGGTCGGGCGGGTCCGCGCGACCGGCCCGGACGCGACCCGGCTCAAGCCCGGCGACTGGGTGCTGTGCGATCCGACCATCCGCTCCCGCGACGACGCGCGCACGCCGGACATCACGCTGCAGGGCCTGAGCGCGCGCGGCGAAGGCGGCCTGTTCCTGCAACGCCACTTCGGCCACGGCGCCTACGCCGAGCAGGTGCTGGTCCCGACCGAGAACGCCGTCCCGCTCGGCCCGATCGACGCCGCCGACGCCGGGCGGTGGGCCGCGCTCTCCCTCTGTCTCGTGCCGTACGGCGGGCTGCTCGCGGCTCAGCTCCAGCCGGGCGAGACGGTGCTGGTCAGCGGCGCGACCGGCAACTTCGGCAGCGCGGGCGTGGCCGTCGCCCTCGCGATGGGCGCGGCGTGCGTGGTCGCGCCGGGCCGCAACGCCGACGCGCTGGCCGACCTGGAACGCCGGTTCGGCGCGCGCGTCCGGACCGTCCGGCTCACCGAGGACGACGACACCGCGCGGATGCGCGGCACGGCGCCCGGCCCGATCGACGTGGTCCTCGACCTGCTGCCGCCGTCGGCGAGCGCGGCCGTCACGCGGACCGCGGCCATGACGGTGCGCGAGTACGGCCGGGTCGTGCTGATGGGCGGCGTCGGCATGCTCGGCGGCGACGACCTCGCGCTGCCCTACCCGTGGCTGATGCGCAACAACATCACCGTGCGCGGGCAGTGGCTGGCCCCGCGCGAGGCGAACAGCAGCCTGATCGCGCTGGCCCGCGCGGGCCTGCTCGACCTGGGCGGGTTCGCCGTCACGGAGTTCCGCCTCGACGACATCGCCGACGCCGTCGGCCACGCGGCGAAGGAGCAGGCGCGGTTCGCCCTCACCGTCATCCGGCCTTGAGTGCCGACGCCTGACCAGGCTGCTCGGAGGCCGCGCCCAGGATCCAGTTCCGGAACTCGACCGCGAAGTGCTGCAGGTGATGCTCGGTCACCTGCGGGCCACAGCTGACCGGCAGCGTCACCGAGAGGCGGGCGGTGAACCCGCCCTCCTCCTCGGCGAACGCGTTGGCGATGGAGCCGACGACGGTGCCGTCCTCGAGCACGAGGCGCGACCGGCGACCGGCGGACTGCGGCTCCGCTCCCGGCGTCGCGGAGTCGTCCCACTCGCGCATGAAGAACGAGCAGACGTGCTCGCCGAGCGTCTCGACGATGTTCACCCGGCCGCCGGCCGCGTGGATCGAGTAGTGCTCCGGGTGGCCCGCGAGCAGGACGTCCTCACGAGCGAACGCCCGCGAGAGCCATTCGGTGAACTGTGCCGCTGTGATGCCGTGGGCGCGCAACGTCGTCGTGCCGGTCGTCTCCTCCCCGGCGGAAAGCGCGACCTGTTCGCGCAGGAAGGCGCTCCCGGCCGCGATCTCGTCCCGCAGGAGGTCGAGCAGCCGCTCGCGGCCGAGCTTGCCCTTCAGCAGCGCCAAAGCCCGCCGCGCGGCCACCACCTCGAACCGCTCGACGCGCCCGTCGTGGTCGTCGCCGGCCAGGCGCACCCAGGGTGCCGGTTCGGCCGTCGCTCGCCGGACGGGAAGCTGCAGGTAGGAGGCGTGCTCGCCGCCGGTGTGGACGACGTGCTGCCCGCTGTTGGCGCCGGTGTACTCCCGGATGCCGGGCATCATGGTGCCCAGCAGGTTCCGGGAGCTGACGACGAACCGCAGCTGCTGGCCGGCGTGGAACGCGAGCCCGACCGGGAGCAGCTCGATCTCGACGTCGACGACCTCGCCGGCCGAGAGGCGCTCCACCCGGTCGAAGCTGTGGGCCGGCACGTCGGAAGTCGAAAGCGCCTCGTCGAGGTGGCGCGCCGAGACGCGCAGGCGTCCGTCGGAACCCTTGTACCGCAGGATCGTCGCGCCGTGCTCGGTCACGTCGTGGACGATCGCGCCCTGGTTGGGGACGGTGAACGCCTGGAGCGGCGTGCCGTGTGCGTCGAGCTTCTGCACGAGCACGAAGACGTCCATGTCGTCGGCACCGCGCGCTTCGACCCACAGGTGCGCTTTCGGGTGACCGGCCAGCACGGTGTCGCGGTCGAACCGCACGACGAAGGACACCGCGTCCGGGTTCGCGTCGACCTCGTAGGTCACGGCGATCTCGTCGGCGGGGGCCGTGGTCGTCAGCGCGCGCGAGCGGCCGTCGAGGTAGTACTTCGTCGACGTGACGTCCGCCGGGGGAAACTGCTCCGCGGCGACGCCGACCCGGTCACCGCCCTGGAGGTCGAGGATCGCGTAGCGCGCCCGGGGCGTCCGCTCCCAGCCGTTGTCCTCGCCCTTGAGGTAGTGGTCGAAGAAGCGGCGCAGGTCGGCCACGTTCGCTTCGTCGTAGTAGTCGGGCCACTCCTGGCTGTTGTGGACGCGCAACCACTTCTCGGGTGACGCGATCCGCCGCCAGGCGCGGAACGTCCCCGCCGTGTGCAGCGTGTTGGAGTAGCTGGCCACGACGTAGGCCGGCACGGTGATCCGGCCGAAGTCGGGGATCTTGTTCTCCCACAGGTCGTTCACCAGCGGGTAGCGCTGCACTTCGGCGAGGATGTCCTCCTTCCGGTTCTTGCCGAAGAAGCTGCCTCCTGGAGCTGCCGGGCGAACCCGGTGTCGGGCATGCCGCCGCGCATCACCAGGTCGCGGTAGACGTCGCTGACGCCCTCCCACGGGTTGATCGCCGCCAGGTGCGGGGGCTGCTCGGCGGCGGTGAACCACTGGGAGACCGCGAGGTAGGAGGTGCCGCTCATGCCGACCTTGCCGGAGCACCAGGCCTGCTGCGCCAGCCACTCGATCACGTCGTGGCAGTCCCGGCCTTCCTGGCGGTCCCACAGCACGCTGTCGCCCTCGGAGTCGACCACGCCGCGGACGTCCGGGTTGCAGATCGCGTAACCCCGGGCGCACCAGTACGCGGGGTCCGGGCCTTCGAACTTCTCCAGCCCGGACACGATCCCGTTGTCGAGACCGACCATCCCGAAGACGCCCATCGCGCTGGCGGAGGTCCCCTGCCCCTTGCCGTACGGGCTCCACGCCACGATCACCGGCACCGGCTCCGCACCGGCCGGGCGGAAGAGGTCGACGTGGATCGTCACCCCGTCCCGCAGGCGGACCGCCACGTCCTTCTCGAACACGACGTCGACGGGCAGGGCCCGGAACTGCGGCGCGACCCGGAACCCCGCCGCCAGCGTCCGGGTGCCGGGGTCGAACCCGGTCAGCACGCCGGTCCTGGCGGCCGGCAGCGGCCGGGACGGCACGTACACCCTCTGGTCTTCACTCATGATCCCGACCGTACGTCTGTTCTGCTCAAAACTCAACATCCGTTGAGATCGGTGGGCCGACCGCTACATTCGGGTCATGACCACGCAGGAAGACCCCGCGGCGGGGACGCGCCGTGGCCGCCGGCCCGGCAGCGGCAGCACGCGGCAGGTGGTGCTCGACGCGGCCCGGGCACGGTTCGCCCGTGACGGTTTCGCCACGACCACGATCCGGCGCATCGCCGCCGACGCCGGGGTGGACGCGTCGCAGGTGATGCAGTTCTTCGGCTCGAAGGACGAGCTGTTCGCGGCCGTGATGGCCGTCCCCCGGTCCGCGCTCGACCGGTTCGACACCGCCTTCGAGGGCCCCGACGAGCACCTCGGCGAACGGGTGGTCCGCGCGTACCTCGGCGCCTGGGAGGGCGCGGCCGGCGAGTCGGAACCCCTGATGGCGATGCTGCGCGGGGCGATCACCAACGACCACGCGAGCGCGCAGCTGCGCGACTTCATCCAGTCCCGGCTGGTGCACGGCACCCGGGGGCGGGGCGGGGACGACGCGATGCTGCGCGCCGGCCTCGCGGCGGCGATGCTGGTCGGGATCGTCACCAGCAGGCAGATCATCGGCGTGCCGGTGCTCGTCGCCGCCGACACGGAGCAGCTCGTCGCGACCGTCGCCCCCGCGATCCACCAGATCCTCGTGGGCGCCCGCCCGGAGGGAGCGTGACGAGCACCCGGCTCGCCCGCCACGAGCGGATCGCGGCGGAACTGTCCACCTTGGACGTCTTGGCGACGGCGACCCCGCTGGGCAGCGGGATCGGCGGCACGACCTGGCTCGCGCGGGTGGCGGGCGAGCCCGTCTTCGTGAAACGGGTCGCGCTCACCGACGTCGAGCTGCGGCGTGATGGGTCGACCGCCGACCACTACGGCCTGCCGCCTTGGTACCACTACGGCGTCGGCTCCGCGGGCGGCGGGGCGTGGCGGGAGCTGGCGGCCCACCGCGACGCGAGCGAGTGGGTCCGCACCGGCGTGTGCGAGAACTTCCCGCTGCTGCACCACTGGTGCGTCCGCCCCGGCCTGCCGCGCGCGCCGCTGCCCCAAGCCGAGCTGGAGCGGGACGTCGCGTTCTGGCACGACGACCCGGGCGTGCGACGGCGGCTCGAAGCCCTCGACGCGTCGAGCACGGACCTCGTGCTGTTCCTGGAACACCTGCCGCGGACGCTCGCCGAGTGGCCGGACGCGCCGGTCCGGTTCGTCGACGAAGAACTCCGGCGCGTCACGGACTTCCTCGCCGGGCAGGACGTCCAGCACTTCGACGCGCACTTCGCCAACATCGTCACCGACGGCGGACGGCTGTGCCTCACCGACTTCGGCCTCACGCTGTCGTCGCGGTTCGAGCTGTCGGACGCCGAGGCGGAGTTCCTCGCCGAGCACGCCACGCACGACCGGGCCTACGTCCTGGCCCACCTGGTGAACCGGATCGTCCGGCCGTTGCGCGAGTGGCCGCACCCGCGCGTCCGCAACGACTTCGTGCGCGACTGCGCCGCGGGGCGGGCGGTCCCGGAGCTGCCCTCGGACGCGGCCGCGCTCCTGCGCCGGTACGCCCCGCTCGCCACCGTCGTCAACGACTTCTACTTCGCGCTGCACGGCGACAGCCGGAAGACGCCGTATCCGGCGGACGAGATCGCCCGGCTGCTCGGCTCGCTCTGAGCCCCTTCGCGGACTACTCGCGTTTGACTAGACCCTAGTACTCGTGTTTGAGTACTCACATGGGAGCAGTTCGGTTGTTCATCCTCGGCGCCTTGGCGCGGGGCGGTCCGATGCACGGGCACCAGATCCGGCGGGCGGCGCAGGTCGACCGCACCGAGCTCTGGGCGGACGTCAAACCCGGCTCGCTCTACGGCGCGCTGCGGCGGATGGCGGACGAGGGCGTCATCGAGGCACTGCGCACCGAACGCGTGGGGAACATGCCCGAACGGACGGTCTACACGATCACCGAGGAGGGCCGGCGCGAGCTTTCCGTGCTGCGCCACACCATCCTCACCACCACCAAGCTGCGCCCGGATCCGGTCGACCTGGCGCTGGCCTACACCGAGGACCTCGACGAGGCGACGTTGCGGGCGCTGATCGAGGACCGCCGGGCCGCGCTCGTCACGGAACTCGCGTCCTGGAAACACCTTCAGGAACACGCGGGGCCCTACCTCGACGGCCTGGAGCCGCTGGGGTTCGACCACGTGCTCATCCGCCTCGAAGCCGAGGTGACCTGGCACGACCGGGTGCTGGACAAACTGACGGATCTGCTGGCCAACCGGGGAGAACAGACATGAGAGCACTGATCATCGGCGGCGGGATCGGCGGCCTCGCGATGGCCCAATCCCTCACCGCGGCCGGCGTGGACGTCCAGGTCCACGAGCGCAACGGCGAGGCGGCCGACTGGCTGCAGGGCTACCGCATCCACCTCAACCGGTTCGGTTGCCGCGCCCTGCGCCGCTGCCTGCCGGGCCCGCTCTGGGACGCCTTCGCCGCCACCACGGGCGATCCGGGCGCGGGCCTGAGCTTCCAGACCCACCGCCTGCGCGAACTGCTCTTCGTGGAGAAGGAGCTGATGACCGGCGGGACCGGCGAACACCGCGCGGTCAGCCGGATCGCGTTGCGCCGGCTGCTCTTGGCCGGCCTCGGCGAGAACGTCCACTTCGGACGGACGTTCGAGCGTTACGAGACGAACCCGGACGGCACGGTGACGGCGCACTTCGCCGGCGGCGCCACGGCGACCGGCGATCTGCTGATCGGCTCGGACGGCGCCAACTCCCGGGTGCGCGCCCAGCTCCTGCCGCACGCGCACCGGGTGCCGACCGGCGCGGTGGGCGTGGCCGGCCGGCTGGCGCTGACCGACGAAACCCGCGCCTGGCTGCCGCCGCGGATCCGCGGCGGGATGACCATCGTGCTCCCGCCGGTCGGCAGCTTCCTGTTCACCGCGGTGTTCGACGGCCGGACCCGCACCGCCGAAGCGGTCGGCGGCGGCATCGACCTGACGGCGTCCGGCCTGACCGGCACCGATCTCCTCGACGACGTCCAGGACTACGTGCTCTGGGCGTTCGCGGCGAAACGCGCCGGTTATCCGGCCGACGTGGAGTCACTGCCCGGGCCCGCGTTGCAGAACGTCGTGGCCGAGCACATCCGCGGCTGGCACCCGGACCTGCGCCGGATGGTCACCGACTCCGACCCGGCGGGCGTGCACGCGATCGCGTTCAAGTCCGCCACCCCGGTCGAGCCCTGGCCGACCGGCCCGGTGACGCTCATCGGCGACGCCGTGCACAACATGACCCCGGTGATGGGTCTGGGCGCCAACACCGCGCTCCGGGACGCGGCCCTGCTGGCCCACCAGCTCACGGCCGTGCACCGCGGCGAAGCCGGGCTGACCAACGCGGTCGGCGAGTACGAGCGCCGGATGCTGGCCTACGGCTTCGAAGCCGTGAACACGTCACGCTCCTTCGCCGACCGGTTCACCTCGGACAACGTCCTGGCTCGCCAGGGGATGAAGACCTGGCTCCGGGTGTGTTCCGCCGTCCCAGCCGTGAAGCGGAGCAGCTTCACCGACGAGTGGACCGACGATCTCCCCGCCGCGAGCGCCGCCCTGGTCTGAGCTTCCCGCAGCCGCTGGTCACCCGACCCGGCGTAAATGGTGTACGCCCCTGTACACCATTGCTACTGGCTGGTAGGTTACCGATTCACCATTGTGATCCACTTCATGATTCAAAGGGGAGTCATGATCAAGCCTGCCCGCTTGCTGGCCGTCGCCGCGGCCCTCACGCTGACCGTCGCCGCGGCGCCGGCGGCCTCCGCGGCCCCGGCGGCCGATTCCTTCTACACCTACAGCGGCAGCGAACCGCTGTCGTCGTTCGACCCCGGGACCGTGCTCAAGACCCGGACGCTGAGCTACCACATCGTCGGCATTCCCACGCCGCTGACGGCGATCCAGCTGCTCTACCGGACCACCGACGCGCAGGGGAACCCCGCGGCCAACGTCACGTCCGTGGTGCGGAGTCCCAACGGGGACAACAAAAAGGCCATCTCCTACCAGTCTGCCTACGACTCGCTCAACCCGGCGGACAGCCCGTCGCGGGCGATCGCCGGCGACGTCACCCTCGGCGGGCTGCTGCCCAACGGGGAGTCCCTGATCGTCACGCCCGCGCTGTTGCTGGGCTACAACATCCTCATCCCCGACACCGAAGGGCAGGACGCGAACTTCGCCGCGGGGCCGGAATACGGCACCAACACCCTGGACTCGATCCGGGCCGCGACGAAGGCGGCCGAGACGGGCCTGACCGGCACCACCAAGTTCGGCCTCATCGGCTACTCCGGCGGGGCGATCGCGACCGGCTGGGCGGCCGCGCTCGCGCCGAGCTACGCGCCCGACGTCGACAAGAACCTGGTGGGCTTCACCGAGGGCGGCGTGCTCGTCGCGCCGTCGCACAACCTGAAGTACGTCGCCGGCAGCCCGGTGTGGTCCGGCGTCATCCCGATGGCGCTCGTCGGGGTCGCCCGCTCCTACGACATCGACCTCAAGCCCTACGCCAGCGCGTACGGCCTGAAGGTCCTCCAGGAGGTGGAGCAGGCGTCGATCATCAACGCGCTGGGCCGCTACCCGGGGCTGACGTGGGAGAAGCTCGTCAAGCCGCAGTACTCGAACCCGAACTCGGTGCACCCGTTCGTCGACGCCGTCAACAAAATGAACATCGGCTCGGCGCCGACGCCCTCCGTTCCCGGCTTCATCGCGCAGGGGAACAACGGGCTGCTGGAAGGCACCTTCGGCAACCCGCCGGGGATCGGGACGGGTGACGGCGTGATGGTCGCCGGTGACGTGCGGGCGCTGGCCCGGCAGTACTGCGCCGGCGGCAACAGCTCGATCAAGTACGCGCAGTACGACCTGCTCAGCCACGTCGGCGGCGCGGTGCGCTGGGCGCCCGACGCGATCGGCTGGCTGAACGACCGGTTCGCCGGGAAGGCCGCGCCGTCCAGCTGCGGGCACATCCCGGCGGGCAACTCGCTCGCCCCGGAGGTCCCCACGAGCTGACACCGCTGTGCCCGGCCGGAGCACCCGGCCGGGCACAGTACGGTCTGCACGTGACAGCGCACCGGAAGCTGCCGAAGGGCCCGCACAGCCTCAGCCGTGACGAGGTGGCCGGCACCCAGCGCGCCCGGCTGATCGACGCCGTGCTGGAGAACGTCGGCACCCGGGGCTACCTCGGCACCACGGTCGGGCACATCACGGCGACCGCCGGCGTCTCCCGGACGTCGTTCTACCAGCAGTTCGCCGACAAGCAGGACGCCTTTCTCGCCGCATACCGCGTGCTCAGCAACGACTTCATCGACCAAGGCGTCGCCGTGGCCGCCGCGGCCCCGACCCCGCTCGAAGCCGTCGCCGCGTGCGGCGACTTCCTCGTCGACTACGTCCACCGCCGCCCGACGGCCGTCCGCGCCGTCCTGCTCGAGATCTTCGCCCTCGGCGACGCCGGCCTCCAGGCCCGCGAAGAAGTCCTGCGCGCGGGCGAAGCCGTGTTCGACCGGACGGTCCTTTGGTTGCGCAGCACCGATCCCGCACTGCCGGCGCCGCCGCCGTTCACCGCGCGCACCGTCGTCGCCGCCACGATCGAACTGATCACCCAGGCCATCTGGCAGGCCACCGAAGAGGCGTACGACCAGGCCCGGGAAGCCGTCCGCTACACGTGGCTGCTCGGGATGTTCGGGCACCGGAGCCTCAGCTGGTGAGGGCCGCCTCCGCGCACTTGCGGAACGCCGCCACCAACCGGTTCCGGTCCCCCGCGCGGGTCGCCAGCGCCACGTGGCTCGGCTCGACGTCCACCAGCGGGACGGTGGTCAGGTCCGGGCGCAGGCCGGTGGGCGTGGCGGAGCCCGCCGGGACGATCGCCACCGCCTGACCGCTCGCGACCAGCTCGATCTTGTCCTCGATGGCGCTGATGAACGGCCCGTCCGGCGCCGGGCGGCCGTCGGGACGCGGGTCGACGCGCCAGAAGGCGTCCCACTCGGCGTCGGACGCGCGGGGCAGCGGCTCGTCGGCGATGTCGTCGAGCGTCACGGATTCCTTGCCCGCCAAGCGGTGGTCGCTCGGGATCAGCAGGACCCGCGGCTCGTCGCGCAAAATCGTCACGTGCAGCCCGGTGCTGGGCAGCGGCAGCCGGACGATCGCCGCGTCCACGCGGTTCTCGAGCAGCGCCGCGCGGGCGTCGTCCCACTTCAGGTGGAGCGTGCGGACTTCGGCGTCCGGGTGGCGGTGGCGCAGGGCGCGGACGGCCGGGGTGACGATCAGGTTCCCGGTGTAGCCGACGGTGATCCGGCTGGGCCGGGCGACCGCGCGAGCACGGGCCGTCGCCGCGGCCGCCGAGCGCAGGACGTCGGCGGCGAGCGGGAGGAACGCCTCGCCGGCTTCGGTGAGCCGGGTGCCTTGCGGGGTGCGGTCGAGCAGGCGCGCGCCGACCTGCTGTTCCAGCCGGACGATCTGGCGGCTCAGCGACGACTGCGTGAGGTGCAGTTCGGCGGCGGCGCGGCCGAAGTGCCGGTGCTCGGCGACGACGGTGAAGCTGCGCACCAGCCGGAGATCGAGGTCGTCCACGGTCCGAGCGTACCGCCGTGAGCTGTGGTGATGCACAGATCGCGACGCGCGATGCGAAACGTCGATTGGACGCGGCGGGCATGGTGGCCCACGGTGGAGGCATGGACATCACCACGGCTCGCGCCGCGCTCGGCGCGCTCGGCGTCTACCTGCCGATCTCGTTCACCAGCAGCCCCTCGGCCGAGGACCAGCGCGAAGGCGCGCGACGGCTGGAGCGCGCCGGGTACCGCGCCGCCTGGACCAACGAGGTCGTCGGCGGCAAGGACGCCCTGGTGCAGCTGGCCGTGCTGCTCGCCGCGACGGACCGGCTCACGTTCGGCACCGGCATCGCGAACATCTGGGCCCGCGAGCCGCAGACGCTGCACGCGGGCGCGGCCCAGCTGGCCGACGCGTACCCGGGCCGGCTGGTGCTCGGGATCGGCGTCGGCCACGCGCCGCAGGCCGCCGGCGTCGGGCGCGAGTACGGCAGCCCGGTGCGGACCCTGCGCGACTACCTGGAGCGCATGACGGCGGAGACGTGGCCGCCCGCGCCGGACGTGGCGTACCCGCGGATCCTCGGCGCGAACGGCCCGAAGATGCTGGCGCTGGCCGGGGAGCTCGCCGACGGCGCCTACCCCGCCAACCTGCCCCCGGCGTACACGACCGAGGCGCGCAAAGCGCTGGGCGCGGACAAGCTGCTGGTGGTCGGGCTGACGGTCGTCACCGAAGCCGATCCCGCCGCGGCGCGCGCGGCGGCGCGGGAGAAGGTGTCCGCCAGCCTGGGCCTGCCGTGGTACGGGAAAGCCATTGAGCGCTTGGGTTTCGACGTCTCGGACGTCGACGCCTTGGCGGACGCGGTCGTCGCCCACGGCGGCCCGGACGCGATCGCGGCCAAGGCCCAGGAGCACCTGACGGCGGGCGCGGACCACGTCCTGCTGATGCCCCCGACGACCGACGACTTCCTCGCCGACGTCGCGGAGCTGGAACGACTCGCGCCCGCGTTCGGCACCCTCGGGTGAGGGCACCGGACGCGGGCGCGGAGCCTGCCTACAGGTCAGCTCAGACCAGGTCGTACCGGTCGGCATTCATGACCTTGTGCCACGCGGCCACGAAGTCGCGGACGAACTTCTCCTTGGCGTCGTCGCTCGCGTAGACCTCGGCCAGCGCGCGCAGCTCCGAGTTGGAGCCGAACACCAGGTCGGCGCGGGAACCGGTCCACTTGACCTCGCCGGTGGCGCGGTCGCGGCCCTCGAAGGTCTCCTGGTCCTCGGACGTCGACTTCCACTCGGTCTCCATGTCGAGGAGGTTCGCGAAGAAGTCGTTCGTCAGGGCACCCGGCGTCGAGGTCAGCACACCCAGCGACGTCTGCTTGTGGTTCGCACCCAGGACGCGCAGGCCGCCGATGAGGACGGTCAGCTCCGGCGCGCTCAGGTTCAGCAGGTTCGCGCGGTCGATCAGCAGGAACTCCGACGGCAGGCGGTGGCCCTTGCCGCGGTAGTTGCGGAACCCGTCGATCGTCGGCTCGAGCGGCGCGAAGGACTCCGCGTCGGTCTGCTCCTGCGTCGCGTCGGTGCGGCCCGGGGTGAACGGCACCGTGATGTCGACGCCCGCGTCCTTGGCGGCCTTCTCGACGGCCGCCGCGCCACCGAGCACGATCAGGTCGGCCAGCGAGATCTTCTTGCCACCGGCGGAGAAGGACTCCTGGACACCCTCCAGCGTGCGCAGGACCTGCGCGAGCTGGTCGGGCTCGTTGACCTCCCAGCCGCGCTGCGGTTCGAGGCGGATGCGGGCGCCGTTCGCGCCGCCGCGCTTGTCGCTGGCGCGGAACGTCGAAGCCGACGCCCACGCGGTCGAGACGAGCTGGGCGACGGTCAGGCCCGAGTCGAGCAGCTTGGCCTTGAGGTCGGCCACGTCGGCGTCGGAGACCAGCTCGTGGTCGACGGCGGGGACGCGGTCCTGCCAGATCAGGGCTTCCTGCGGCACCAGCGGGCCGAGGTAGCGCTGGATCGGGCCCATGTCGCGGTGGGTGAGCTTGTACCAGGCGCGGGCGAACGCGTCCGCGAACTGGTCCGGGTTCTCGTGGAAGCGCTTGGAGATCTGCGCGTAGACCGGGTCGACGCGCAGCGCCAGGTCGGTCGTCAGCATCGTCGGCTTGCGGGCCGGGTCACCGGCCTCCGGGCCGGGGATGGTGTCCTCGGCGTCCTTCGCCACCCACTGGTGGGCGCCGGCCGGGCTCTTCGACAGCTCCCACTCGTAGCCGAACAGGTTGTCGAAGAACTGGTTGCTCCACCGCGTCGGCGTGGAGGTCCAGGTGACCTCGAGGCCACTGGTGATGGCGTCGCGGCCCTTGCCGGAACCGAAGGTGTTGTTCCAGCCGAGGCCCTGCTCCTCGAGGCCGGCGCCCTCGGGCTCCGGGCCGACGTGCTCGTCGGGGTCGGCCGCGCCGTGCGTCTTGCCGAAGGTGTGGCCACCGGCGATGAGGGCGACGGTCTCCTCGTCGTTCATCGCCATCCGGCCGAACGTCTCGCGGATGTCGCGGGCCGAGGCCAGCGGGTCCGGGTTGCCGTTCGGGCCTTCGGGGTTGACGTAGATGAGGCCCATCTGGACCGCGGCGAGCGGGTTCTCGAGGTCGCGGTCACCGGTGTAGCGCTCGTCGCCCAGCCAGGTGCGCTCCGGGCCCCAGTACACGTCCTCGTCCGGCTCCCACACGTCGGCGCGGCCGCCGGCGAAGCCGAAGGTCTTGAAGCCCATGGTCTCCAGCGCGCGGTTGCCCGTGAAGATCATCAGGTCGGCCCACGAGATCTTCTGGCCGTACTTCTTCTTGACCGGCCACAGCAGGCGGCGGGCCTTGTCCAGGTTCCCGTTGTCCGGCCAGCTGTTCAGCGGCGCGAAGCGCTGCATGCCGGCGCCCGCTCCGCCGCGGCCGTCGTCGATGCGGTAGGTGCCGGCGCTGTGCCACGCCATGCGGATCATGAACGGCCCGTAGTGCCCGAAGTCCGCGGGCCACCAGTCCTTGGACGTGGTCAGCACCGCGTCGACGTCCGCGGCCAGCGCGTCGAGGTCGACGGTCTGGAACGCGGCGGCGTAGTCGAAGTCCTCGCCGAGGGGGTTGGCGACGGCGGGGTGCTTGCGCAGGATCTTCAGGTTGAGCTGGTTCGGCCACCAGTCGCGGTTTCCCGCGCCCTCGGTCGGGTGGTTGCGACGCCCGGCCGAGACCGGGCAGCCGCCCGCGGTCTCCTCGTTCATCTCGCCGACAACGGCGTCAGGACTGTCAGACACAGGAATCCTTCCGGGAAACGGTGTTCAGGAACTGGAACAGTCGGGGCACAGGCCCCGGTAGACGACCTCGGCCTCGTCGATGACGAAACCGTGGGCTTCGGAGGCGGTCAGGCAGGGCGCGCTGCCGACGGCGCAGTCGACGTCGGCGATGGCCCCGCAGGACCGGCAGACGACGTGGTGGTGGTTGTCCCCGACCCGCGCTTCGTAGCGCGCCACGGAACCCGGGGGCTGGATGCGCCGGAGCAGCCCGGCGCCGGTCAGCGCCCGCAGGACGTCGTAGACGGCCTGGTGGGACACTTCACCGAGATCACCCCGGACGACCCCGATGATCGAGTCGGTGTCGGCGTGCGGGTGGCCGTGCACCGCGGTCAGCACCGCCAGCCGTGGACGCGTGACGCGCAGGGACACCCCGCGCAGCATCCGCTCGAACTCCGAAGTCGTGGGCACGGCGGCGAGTCTGCCCGATAATCTGGAATGAATCAAGATTGACTCCGTCGAAGCCACCCATCCGGGTCTTGACCGCTACAGCTCGGCGCGGTGATCGTCGGTCCGGCCGTGCCGCTGACAAGGCGTTCCTGGCTCGCGGGGGCAGAGCACCCACATCTCCGACGCCGTGAACGCGTACAGCCGGTACGCCGACGGCGCCGTGACGTCGTCGAGGCTCACGTCCGCGGCCCCGTCGCTCCGGGGGTAGCCGGCCAAGGCGCGTTCGAGGTCGTCGCCGGCGAGTTCCCGCGCTTCGCCCGCCGCGTACACCGCGCGGCCGTGGTACGGCGCCACCGTTGAGTCGAAGACGACCGCGCTCGCCCGCGGGCGTTCGGCGAGGTTGCGGGAGTGACGGGCGTCGATCGCCGACACCCAGACGAACTCGCGATTGCCCGCTGGAGCGAAGTAGACCGGGGTGAGCCAGGGCGCGCCGTCCGGGTCGGTCGTGCCCAGGGTCAGGTAGCGGTTCGTCTCGATCAGGTCCCGCGCGTGGGCGTTGAGGTCGCTGTCGGTCATCGAGACATCCAACCGTATTCCCCGAACCGGTGAGATGGAGATCACGAGCGCCGGCGTTTACCGGTGCACCGGCCGGGTAACCGGAACCCCGTCCGGGTTGGTTCACTTCTCCCAGGAGTCGTTCGCATGACCAGCGTCCTGACCGGCGGCCGCGAAAACGCCCGCCGGGTCCCCCCGCAGCAGCGTCGGCCGGACGGAGGCGACCCCTCCGCCGAGCTCACGAGGCTCGCGGCCTTGGCCGACCTGGCCCGGCGGTCGACGCCGCCGATCATGCACCGCGCGATCCTCGCCGGCGCCGATCCGGCGGGCGTGGCCGCGGCCGCGCGGCTGAGCGCCGCCCAGGCCCACATCCGCTGGCACGAGTGGGCGGGCACCTCGGTCCCCCTCGACGAGTACCTCCGGGTCCACACCGCGTTCGCCGACGCCATCGGCGCCCACCACGACGTCATCCAGGAGATCTGATGGCCGCCACCACCGACACGCCGACCGCGCCCGGCACCCGCGCGACGCTCGCCGAGCTGGCGGCCCTGGGTGAAGCGGCGACGGGCCTGCTGACGGAGATCACCGAGCACCTGGCGCAGCTGGACCCGCCCGCGAAGGACTGACCGCCCACGTCCACTGTGGACGTGGGTTTCATGTTTCTCACGTGAGCCGGGTCCTCGGCGGCAACGGCCTCTCCGCTGCCGCGAACCCCAGGTGCTCCGAGACCTGAGCCGCTGCCTCCGCCGTGCTCCGGCCGGCCGTCTCCAAGCGGTCCGCCAGCCGCGCCGCCGGCGCGGAGATGTTCAGCGCCGCCACCACCCGGCCGCGGAAGTCGCGGACCGGGGCCGAGACCCCGGCCAGGCCCTCCTCGAACTCCTCGTGGACGCGGGCGAAGCCGTCGCGGCGGCACTCCTGGATCTTCGCCCACAGCTGCGGCAGCGTGCGGACCTCCGAGCGCGGGTCGTCGGCGTCGAAGCCGGGGAACCGGACGTACAGCTCGTCCGGGCTCGCGTCGAGCAGCAGCACCCGCCCCGCCGACGTGCAGTACGCGGGCACCCCGCGCCCCTCCCAGTCGTGGGCGCGGAACGAGTGCCCGGACACCGAGAGCAGCGTCAGCACCTCCTGCTCCCGCAGGACGCACAGGTGGCTGGTCTCCTCCAGCTCCGCCGACAGCGCGTGCATCACCGGCTCGGCGGCGCGCACCAGCCGATCCTCCGCCGTGCGCGCGACCAGGGAGAACAGCCGCCAGCCCAGCCGGTAGCCGAGGGTGTCCGGGTCGCGCTCGACGACACCCTCCTCGGCGAGGGCCTTCAGCGCCCGCGAGACCTGGCTCTTCTCCCGGCCGGTCAGCTGCGCCAGCCGGACGACGCCGAGCCCGCCGGCCCGCTGCGCTTCGGGCGACGCGAGCGCCTCCAGCAGGTCCAGGTCACGGCGCAGACCGTGGCCCGAAGGCCGGGCCGCGTCGTCCGGGAGCGTCATCTCCGGACGTTAACAGTTGGCCTGAGCGCAACGCGCGTTGCGATGTACCGCCGCCCCTTGCCGCCGGTTCCGGGCGCTCCTAACGTCGAGATCGATGAAGATCACCGACATCGTCCTGGACCGGCTGCGGCTCGACCTCGACCCGCCGCTGCGCGCGGCGTGGGACCCGCGGCCGCGGCGCCACTTCGACGCGACGATCGTGCGCGTCCACACCGACGAAGGTGTCACCGGCATCGGGTCCGGCGACACCATGGCCGGGTTCGACGCCGTCAAGGACCTGTTCCTCGGCGAGGACCCGCTCGACATCGTGCGGCACGTGAAGGCCATCGAGACGGCCAACTTCCACGGCGGCCGCTTCTGGCCGCTCGAGGCCGCGCTCTGGGACGTCATCGGCCAGGTCGCCGGGCTCCCCGTCGCGACCCTGTTCGGCAACGCGGCCAAAGCGGTCCCGGCGTACGCGTCTTCGGCCGAATTGAAGCCGCCCGCGGAACGGGTCGAGACCGCGCTGCGGGCCCGTGAAGCCGGGTTCCGGGCCATGAAGATCCGCATCGACCGGGACCACGTCGCCGACGGGATCGCCGCCGTCACCGCGGTGCGCGACGCGCTCGGGCCCGACTTCGCGATCATGGTCGACCTCAACCAGTCCTGGCGGATGGCCGGGGACACGGCCGCCGCGTCCGATCTCGCCAAGACCCGCGGGATCGTGCGGCGGCTGGCCGAGCTGGACGTCTTCTGGGTCGAGGAGCCGCTCCCCTACGAGGACGTCGACGGCTTCCGGACGCTGCGGGCGGAGAACCCCGGCGTCCGGATCGCGGCCGGCGAGATGCACCACTCGGTACCCGAACTGCTGCGCTACCTGGAACACGACGTCCTCGACGTCTACCAGATGGACGTCGTGCTCGCGGTCGGCATGCACCGGGCGCGCACGCTCGCCGAAGTGGCCCAGCTCAAGCACCGGTCCTTCACCCCGCACAGCTGGACCAACGGCATCGGCGTGCTGGCCAACCTGCACGTGGCCGCCGGGGTCGGCGGCGGGCCGTTCTTCGAGTTCCCGTGGGACCCGCCCGGCTGGACGCCGCAGCGACGCGACTTCATGCTGGCGGAGCCGCTCATGATCACCCCCGAAGGCACTCTCGAGGTCCCGCAGCGACCGGGGCTCGGCATCGAACTGGACGAGGAGGCGGTGGCCCGGTGGCGGATCTGACGCACCAGGACTGGCAGGCCCTGGCGGACAAGCTCACCTTCGAGACCCGGCCGTTCATCGGCGGCCGGCCCCTCGAGTCCACTTCGGACACCACGTTCGCCGGCACGTCCCCGCGCGACGGCCGGGAGCTGACGCGCATTCCGGCCGGCAGCGCCGAGGACGTCGACCGGGCGGTCCGCGCGGCGCGGGAGTCGTTCGAGGACGGCCGGTGGCGCGGCCTCGCACCGCGTGAGCGCAAACGGGTGCTCCTGCGCTGGGCCGGGTCCATCATGGACAACGCGGACGAGCTGGCGCTGCTCGACTCCCTCGAGATGGGCAAGCCGGTCGGCGAGGCGCGGCGCGTCGACGTCACCAAGGCCGCCGAGACGATCGCGTGGTACGCCGAGACGATCGACAAGACCTACGACGAGGTCGCGCCCACCCCCGGCGACGCGCTGGCGTGGATCACCCGGGAGCCGCTCGGCGTGATCGGCGTCGTCGTCCCGTGGAACTACGCGTTGCTCATCACGTCCTGGAAGCTGGGCCCGGCGCTGGCCACCGGCAACTCCGTCGTCGTCAAGCCCGCCGAGCAGACGTCGCTGGCCACACTGCTGCTGGCCCGGCTGGCGACCGAGGCGGGGCTGCCCGACGGCGTGCTCAACGTCGTCCCGGGCCGCGGCGAGGTCGTCGGCCAAGCTCTGGGGCGGCACCCGGACGTCGACAAGATCGCGTTCACCGGCTCGGCCGAGGTGGCGCGGCTGTTCCAGGTCTACGCCGGGAAGTCCAACGGCAAGCAGGTCGCCGTCGAGGCGGGCGGCAAGTCACCGCAGCTGGTGCTGCCCGGCGCCGACCTCGCGGCGGCGGCTTCGGCGGTCGCGTGGGGCATCTTCTACAACGCCGGGCAGACCTGCAACGCGGGTTCGCGCCTGGTCGTGCCCGCCGCGCTGAAGGACGAGCTGCTGGCCGAGGTCGTCTCGATCACGGACTCGACGTTCCGGATCGGCGACCCGCTCGACCCGGCGACCGTGCTCGGCCCGCTCGTCGACGACGTCCAGCTGGACCGCGTCCTGGGCTACCTCGACGGCGCCCGGGCCGACGGTGCGACGATCACCCACGGCGGCGAGCGGGTGCTCACCGAGACCGGCGGGACGTACCTCGAACCGACCATCGTGGACGGTGTGCGGCCCGGGATGACCATCGCCCGCGAGGAAGTCTTCGGGCCGGTCCTGTCGGTGCTGACCTACGACGGCGACGTCGGCGAAGGCGTCCGGCTGGCCAACGACAGCGACTTCGGGCTGGTCGCGTCGGTCTGGACGCGGGACGTCACCGCCGCCCACCGTGTCGCGCGGCAGCTGCGCGCCGGGACGGTGTGGATCAACACCTTCGACGCCAGCGACGTGATCACCCCGTTCGGCGGCTTCAAGGCGACCGGCGCCGGCCGGGACAAGTCGTTGCACGCCTTGGACGCCTACACCGCTCTCAAGACCACCTGGCTCGCGCTCCCGGAGGATTAGCGTGCGACTGAGCATCGAACCCACCGGCCGGACGGAATTCGGCCCGGGTGTGGTCGCCGACCTGCCCGCCTACGTCGACACCCTGGGGCGGACCCGCGCGTTCGTGGTCACCGACCGGGGCCTGCGGGCCACCGGGATCGTCGGGCGCGTCGAGCAGATCCTGGCCGCGGCCGGGCTCGAGCACGCCGTCCACGAGGACGTCGGCCCGAACCCGTCGACCGCCGAGGTCGACCGCGGTGCCGTGCGGCTGCGCGAGTTCGGCGACGCCGCCGTGGTCGCCCTCGGCGGCGGCTCGGCGCTGGACGCGGCCAAGGGCATCTCGCTGCTCGCCGGCAACCCCGGCGCGGCGGCCGCGGACGCGGACCGGCTGTGGGACGCGGCGGAAGGACTGCCCCTGATCGCCGTCCCGACGACGTCGGGCACCGGCGCCGAGACCAACGGTTTCGGCGTCACGGAAGACCTTTGCGCCCGCCGGAAGGTCTACATCGGACATCCATCGGTGAAGCCGCGGATCGCGGTGCTGGACCCGGAGCTGACCGTCGGCCTGCCGCCGGCGGTCACCGCGGCCACCGGCCTGGACGCGCTCGTGCACGGCATCGAATCGCTCGCCTCGCGCGGGTCGAGCCCGGTGTCCGCGGCGTACGCGGCCCAGGCGGTCACCTTGGTCGGCCGCTGGCTGCCGGTCGCCCACCGCGACGGCGGTGACCTGGAGGCGCGGTCGCAGCTGATGCTCGGGGCCCACTTGGCGGGCCACGCGCTGACGCTGTCGGGCCTCGGCTTGGTCCACGGCCTCGGCCACGCGCTGACCGCGCACACGGGCACCCCCCACGGCGTCGCGCTGGCCGCGGTACTCGAGGAGGTGATGGCCTTCAGCGCGCCGTCCGCCCAGGCCGCGTACGAAGCGGTGGGCCGCGCGCTTCAGGTCACGCCCGAACCGGACTGGGCGGCGGCGTCGATCGCGGCGGTCCGCGAGGTCTCGGGCGCGCTCGGGATCAAGCGCCCGCTGCGCGACCTCGGCGTCACGGCGGACCTGATCCCGGCGATCGCCGAAGGAGCGCTGGCCGACGCGGTGACCAAGAACGCCCCGCGGCACCCCTCCGAGGCGGAGACCGTGGAACTGCTGCGGTCGGTGTATTGACGCGGGGTAGCACCACACCTCCGGATCCGTACGGGCGATCGGTGGCGCGTGTCCGCGCGTACCGGCCCGACGGTCCCGACGGGCCGGAGTTCGACGTCGGCTTCGTCCTGCACGGCTCCGCCGCGGACGGGACCGCGGGCCCGGCCGCGACCTGGGCGCAGAACTGCGCGCGGGCCGGGATCCCCGAGAACGACGTCATGTTCTGCGGTTACCGGAAGGCGCGCTGAACCCGCGTTCCTGGACGACCCACGTGTTGCCGTCCGGGTCGGCGAAGTCCAGGAAACTCGCGTAGTCCCGCCGCCGCGGATCGGCTCCGGGCGCGAAATCCCCTTGCCAGTCCACGGACTTCTTGTGCCGGACCTCGCTGACGGGGACACCGCGGCCGGCCAGTTCGCGGTGCGCGGCTTCGATGTCGGCCACCACCAGGTAGCCGGCGCGGGCCGAGCCGGGGGCCGCGCCGGTCAGGCCGGTGCCGAGCTGGATCGAGCACGCCGAGCCGGGCGGGGTCAGCTGCACGACGCGGAACCCGTCGTTCGGCCGGTAGTCGACGTCCAAAGCGAAGCCGGCTTGGCCGGTGTAGAACCGGATCGCCCGGTCGACGTCGGCGACCGGCAGGGTGATCACTTCGATCCGGTAGTCCATGGCGAGGGCGCCGTACGGCGTCGGCGTGGACATGTGTTTCTCCGTTCAGACGAGGGGTTCGCCGCCGTCGACGCCGAGCGTGACGCCGGTCAGGAAGGTGTTCGTGAGCGCGAAGACGACCGCGTCGGCGATGTCTCCGGGGTGGCCGATGCGCCGCGCGGGGTTCGTGGCCGTGCGGGTGGCGAACAGCTCGGCTTTCTTCTCCGCGCCGAGGCCGTCGTAGGCGCCGGTGTCGATCGTGCCCGGCGAGACCGCCGTGACGCGGATCGGCGCCAGCTCGACCGCGAGGCCGCGCGTCACCACGTCGACGGCCGCGTTGGTCGCGCCCACCGCGAGCATGCCGGCGGCGGGTTTGCGGGCGGACGAGCCCGAGAAGAAGACGAACGCGCCGTCCTCGGGCATCCGCGGCGCGAGGTACTTGGCCAGCAGGATCGGGCCGAGCACCTTGACCTCGAACGACTTCAGCACGGTGTCGTGGCCGAGGTCGCCGACCGCGCCGCGGGCGCGGGCCGAAGCCGTCGACACGACGTGGTCGATCCGGCCGAGCCGTTCGGCCAGCGCGGCGACGCCGGCTTCGTCGGTGAGATCGGCCCGCTCGGCCGTGACGCCCGGGTCGTCGTACGCCGCGGCGAGGGTTTCCGGGTCGCGGCCGGCGACGACGACCGTCGCGCCCGCCTCCCGGAGGGCCAGGGTGACGGCGCGGGCGATCCCGCTGCCGCGGCCGACGACGAGCACGCGGCGGTCTTTCAGGGTGGCGGACACGGTCACTCCGTTCCGGTGGGTGCGGCCGCGGCGCGGGACCGCAGCTCGTCGGGATCGAGGCCGCGGTCGACGCCGTGCGGGGACACGGTCTGGCCCGGTTCGAGGGCCAGCTTGCGGTCGTCGAGGTGGACGTCGACGAGGTCCGGTTCGAACGAGACGAACCCGGACACGCGCGCCACCTCGGGCCACGCCTCGGGGTACGACCACGCGGCGCGCTTGCGGGAGCCGATGTCGAAGTAGCCGGCCAAACCCTTGTAGGGGCAGAAGGTCTGCCCCTCGACCGGGGTCAGGGCCGCCTGGTCGACGTCTTCGCGCGGCACGTACCAGCGCGGCGCGAAACCGGACTCGTAGAGCACGACCGGGCGATGGGTGTCGGCGACGACACGATCGCCGTCGCGCACCACGAGGTGCCGGGACGTCCGCCGGATGTCGACGCGGTGGTACGGGTCGGCCGCGTGCCCGAGGATCCGCTCGTCCTCCTCGTAGAAGGCGTCCATCGCCCGCCAGGCGAAGGCGACGCGGTCGCGCAGCACGCCGGCGTGGTCCGGGAGCCCGGTGTACTGCCAGGCCGCCCGCGGCGCCTCCCGCTCCCCCGCCCGCACGGTGAACCACGCGGCCGGGCCGAGCTCGCGGTGGGTCGTCGTACGCGGTTCGGTGCCGAGCACGCCGTCGGCGACGTCGGCGCGCGGGAAGTACGCCACCGGGTAGCGGTTCGGCTCGTGCAGCAGCACGACGTCTTCACTGTCGGCCACCCATTGCCCGCCGAAGCGCACGCGCATCCGGCGGCGTAGCGGCTCGGCGAACAGCAGCCGCTCCGGCAGCGGCTGCGGCACCAGGAAGTGCCCGACCGACCGCTCCGAGAGCGGTCCTTGCTGCCATGACAGTCCCATAACCTGCCCCTTTCCGGCTAACCTCTTCGATTAGCTTTACTGGTTAGACACCGAACCACAGGATGATGTAACCTGTCAACTACGAGTTGGGAGGTTAGACCGATGGGCTTCGAGAAACTGCTGATCGACCTGCTGAACAGCACCCCCGTGCGCAACGGCGCACCCGAGGACGACCTGGCCGACGTGGCCGCCGGCCGCGAGTGGCTCGCCGCCCACGGCCAGCCGGCCTCCGAAGAGGAGTGGCACGCGCTGCGCGAGGCGCGTGCCGTGCTGCAGCGGATCGTGCGCGGCGAGGACCCGGCGGCGACGGCCGCGCCGCTCGTCGAAGGCCTGAGCTACCGGGCACACTTCGCGGACGACGAGATCCAGTGGGAGCTCGATCCCGCGCCGGGCCATTCCGCCGCGTCCCGGGCCGTCCTCGCCTGGGCCGACCTCACGAAGGCCGGCGGGAACCGGCTGCGCCCGTGCGCGAACCCGGAGTGCCGGCTGTTCCTGATCGACCACAGCAAACCCAACAGCGCCCGCTGGTGCTCGATGGCGGTCTGCGGCAACCGCATGAAGGCCCGGCGGCACTACCAGCGCTCGCGCGCCGAACCCGCGGAGTGAAACCGTGCCCAGACTGCTGTCCCTCAACGTCGGGAAACCGAAGGACGTGCCCTGGCAGGGCCGGACCGTCCACACCGGAATCTTCAAGTACCCCGTCGACGGCCCGGCGATGGTCCGCCGGCTCAACATCGACGGTGACGGCCAGGGCGACCTGGGCGGCCACGGTGGCGAGAACCGCGCGGTGCTCGTCTACCAGCGCCAGTCCTACGACTTCTGGCGCGCCGAGCTGGGCCGGGACGACCTCGAATACGGCCAGTTCGGCGAGAACTTCACCGTCGACGGCCTGCCCGACGACGAGGTGCACATCGGCGACCGGTACCGGATCGGGGAAGCCGAGCTCGAGGTCACGCAGCCGCGCGTCACGTGCTTCCGGGTGGGGATGCGCCTCGGCGAGCCGCGGATCCCGGCACTGCTCGTCGCGCACCACCGGCCCGGCTTCTACCTGCGGGTGATCCGCGAAGGCCGGGTCCGGGCGGGCGACGAGATCGTCCGCACCCGGACCGGGCGCCACGAGATGAGCGTCGCCGACATCGACGCGCTCCTCTACCTGCCCGGCCGCGACACCGCCGATCTCCGCAAGGCCCTCGACATCCCGGCGCTCAGTCCCGGCTGGCAGGGGTCGTTCCGCGACCTGCTCGCCGGGCACGAACACGAACACAAGCCCGAAACCGTGGCCTGGACCGGGTTCCGCGAGCTGCGCGTGTCCCGCGTCGTGCCGGAGAGCACCACCGTCACGTCGATCCACCTGACGGCCGCGGACGGCGCGCCGCTGCCCCGGCCCGAGCCCGGCCAGTTCCTCACGCTGCGCGTCCCCGGGGCCGGTGACCCGGCGCCGGTCCGCAGCTACTCGCTCTCGGCGATGCCTTCGGACACCGAGTACCGCATCAGCGTCAAGCGGGAGGACCACGGCACGGTGAGCGGCTTCCTGCACACCCGGCTGACCCGCCGGTGCGGTCCTGCCGGTCGCCGCGCCCCGCGGCGACTTCGTCCTGGCCGAAGACGACTCCCCGGTGCTCCTGATCTCCGCCGGCATCGGCGTCACGCCGGTCCTGGCGATGCTGCACACGCTGGCAGCGGCCGGCAGCACCCGCGACGTCCGCTGGCTGCACACCACCCGCTCGGCCGCCGAGCACGCCTTCGCCGCCGAAGCGCACACGCTGCTCGCCGGTCTCCCCCACGCCCGCGAACACGTCTACTACACGGCGGAAACCCCGCCGTCCGGTACCGCGGGCGCCCGGCGGGGCCGGCTCGACCGGGCCGCTTTGTCCACTTTGGACCTGCCGGCCGACGCGACCGCATACGTTTGCGGTCCCGAAGGTTTCATGTCCGCGACGCGGGACGCGCTCGTCGGGCTCGGCCTGGCGCCCGGCCGGGTCCACAGTGAACTGTTCGGCGCATTGCCGGCGATCAACCCCGGGATCGTCGGCGCCGTCCACGCGCCACCCCACCCACCGGCCACGCCGCCGGGCACCGGCCCCCGGGTCACGTTCGCCCGCAGCGGGCTGACGGTGCCGTGGAGCGCGGACTACCCGAACGTCCTGGAGTTCGCCGAGGCGTGCGACGTGCCGACCCGCTGGTCGTGCCGCTCCGGCGTCTGTCAGACGTGCGTGACGCCGGTGCTGTCGGGCGAGGTCGGGTACGAACCCGACCCGCTGGAGGATCCGCCGGCGGGCACGGCGCTGGTGTGCTGCGCCCGGCCGCGGTCGGACCTGGTGCTGGACCTGTGACCGCCCGGACGGCGTACTCGCGAGAGCCGTGGCAGTCTCGGGTCCATGACGTCAGAACGGTTCGAAGTGACCCGCAAGGTCGAGGCGCCGCCGGCGAAGGTGTTCGCCCTGCTGACCGACCCCCAGGGGCACGTCGCCATCGACAGCTCCGGGATGCTGCAGTCCGCGGACGGCGAACCGGTCCGCCGGGTGGGTGACGAGTTCGTCGTGCACATGGACCGCGAGTCCCTCAACGACGTGCCGATGGGCAAGTACGACGTCACGGTGATCATCACCCGGTACGAGCAGGACAGCCGGCTGGAGTGGACGATCTCCGGCACCATCCAGCCGCCGATCCGGCACCTCTACGGCTACCGGCTCGAGGCGGACGGCACCGGCACGCTCGTGACGTCGTACTACGACTGGAGCCAGATCGAGGAGCGGTACCGGGACAAGATCACCTTCCCGATCATCCCCGAAACGGCGTTGCGCGCCACGCTCGGCATCCTCGCCCGGACGGTCGAGTGACCAAGGTCGAGTGACGGCATGGAGTAGCGACTCAGGTCGGGTGCCCGGGGTGATCACGCGGACTAAAGTGAGCTCACCCCGATCACCGGAGGGGCCGTGGAGCTGGAACTGCGTCACCTGCGCGCGCTCGTGGCCGTCGCCGATACGCGCAGTCTCACCCGGGCCGCCCGGGTGCTGCGGGTTTCCCAGCCCGCGCTGTCCGGGCTGCTGCGGCGGGTCGAACGGTCGGTCGGCGGCCTGCTGTTCGTCCGCTCCCCCACCGGCTGCGTGCCGACGCCGCTGGGCGCGGACGTCGTCGCCGAAGCACGCACCGTGCTCGCCGGGGTCTCCGCGCTGACCGAACGGATCGGCGAACAGCGGACGCCCGCCGGGCCGTTGCGCGTCGGCGGGTACTGCGGCTTCCTGCACCTGGCCGTCTCGCGGTGGCTGCGGGACCAGCCGTGGTGCCACGGCGTGAGCGTGCAGGAGGACCAGGACGAGGCCGTCGCGCTGGCGCGGGTCGCCGCGGGCTCGCTCGACCTGGCACTGGTCTACCTCCCGCCGTTGCCGGACGCGGTCGTGCCGGACGGCGTCGGGAGTGTCGTCGTGCACCCGCGGGAGCCGGTGTTCGTGATCCTCGCGCATGACCACCCCCTGGCGCGGAGCCGGACCGTGCCGTTCGCCGGGCTCGCCGAGCACCCGTGGGCGGACGATCCGCCGGGCACCACGCGGTGGTCGGCCTACCTGCAGCGGGTGTGCCGCCGGCACGGCGTCGCGCTCGACCAGCCGCACCGGCCGCAGTGCCTGGCGACGCTGCAGGACCTCGTCCGGGCCGGCATGGCCGTCGCGCCGGCGCTCGCGACGCGCGAGGACCTGCCGGCGACCATCGTCGTGCGGGCCATCGAAGGCGCGCCCCTGTGGCAGGAGCTGCGGCTCTGCTACCGGCCGGGCACGCCGGTGGCGGCGCGGATCGGCGAGATCCACGACGCCGTCGTGCGCGTCTACGCCGGCCGGCAGGGCTGCAGTGCCGCGTTCGACCGCTGGTGGCGCGAACGCGGCCGCGAGCTGCTGCCGGCCGGCTGAGCTCAGACGGTGACGCGCCAGGTGCTGTTCGGCGACGGGACCTCGAACCGCAGCGTCGAGCAGTCGTAGTCGGCGGGCCGCGGGTTCGCGGTGGGCCGCAGCGGCGAGTTCGTCGCCGACGCCGCCACCCACTGCCCGGCGACCCGCAGCCGCAGCGAGCTCGACTCGAACACCGCGCCCCGCGCGTCCGCGCAGTAGTAGGCGTTGCCGGTCGCGGGGTCGCGCGTCGAATAGAGCTCGAAGATGTCCCAGCCCTCGTCGAGCCCGCTCTGGTCGCTGCCGCTCTGGGTGAACAGCGTGTCCCACGCGCCGGTCTTCACGTTGCGGAGCGACGCGGTCCAGCTGTTGGCCGTGGTGTTCGTCCGGACCTCCTGCACGGTGTAGGCCGGGTGCCCGTCGACAGTGCTGGTGTAGTTCGCGAGGAACGCGCTGTCGATCGGCACGACCTTGGCCGGCGACACCGACCGGCACCAGTCCCACGCCCAGATTTGCGCGGCCTGGCCAAGCCCGTAGGCGGTGACCACCTCGACGCACGAGTGCCCGGTGGGTTTCACGGTCGGCGCGTAGACGACGTCCGACGAGTGGGAGATACGCAGGTTCGGCGTGACGCTCTGGGTCACGATCAGGCCGTCGGCGCTGGTGGCCGGCTGGGGCTCCGGGCCCCAGAAGGTGTGCTTCTGGGCGGCGGCCCGGGGCGCCGCGCGGCCGGCCCGCGCCCGGCGGATCTCCAGGAACCGGTCGGCCGCGGGGCCGGCGGCGGCCTTCGCGGCGGCCCCGGTCAGCCCGGGCACGGTCCCGCCCGGCGCGGACATCGGCGCAGCGGCGGCGATGGGGACGGCTGCGGCCGGGACGGCGGCGGCCGGGACGGCGGCGGCCAGGGCGAGCACCGCCACCACGGCGGCGCAGAAGACGGTGGACAGTTTCCGCATCTCGGCATCTCCTCGTCGGCGAAGGAAACCGCGCGGACGGTGGGGAGCGGGAGGACGCCGTCCGCGGGCCACCGGAGGTTAGGCCGGGCTTTCCCTTGTGCGGCAGCGACTTTCGACGGGTCGGAGCGCGTCGTCGCAGGTCACCGGGGTCATACGTTTTGCGATGGCGAGGCGTTATGCCCCGTTCGGCGCAGCACCGCGTCCGGAGTGGACGGACGCGCGTTCGGCGCGGCGGCCCGCGCGGATGGGTGCGGCACCCGTTCGGGCCAGTCCGGTCCCAGGTCATGGGCACGGTTGCGCATGGCCGCATGGAAGGGTCCACTCGGCCGAGCCACTACTACCGCGGAAGGACCACCATGTCGGTCACCGACGACCTCCTGGCCAACAACGCCGAGTACGCCGCGCAGTTCTCCGGGCCGCTGCCGCTGCCGCCCGCCAAGCACGTCGCCGTCCTGGCCTGCATGGACGCCCGCATCAACGTCTACGGCGTCCTCGGCCTCAACGAAGGCGAAGCCCACGTCATCCGCAACGCCGGCGGTGTCGTCACCGAGGACGAGATCCGGTCGCTGGCCATCAGCCAGCGGCTGCTCGGCACCGAGGAGATCATCCTCATCCACCACACCGACTGCGGGATGCTGACCTTCACCGACGACGACTTCAAGAAGTCGATCCAGGAGGACGTCGGCGTCAAGCCCGCGTGGGCCGCCGAAGCCTTCACCGACCTCGACACCGACGTCCGCCAGTCGATCGCGCGGATCAAGAACAGCCCGTACATCCCCAAGAAGGACTCGGTGCGCGGGTTCGTCTTCGACGTCGCGACCGGGAAGCTGAACGAAGTCGCCTGACGGCGTTCAGGCGGTGAACGGCGCGGGACCGAACCGGCCCCACGCCAGGAACGCCGCGAGCGCGAGGTAGGTCAGGTTCAGCGCCACGAACTTGCCGGCACCGTCGTGGCGGAGGTGGGTGATCATCGCGCCGATCATCAGCACCACCCAGCAGGCGGCGGTGACCGGCACCAGCACCGGCGCGACGCCGGCGAGAGCGGGCAGGACCAGGCCGATCGCGGCCAGGAGCTCGAGGACCCCGAGGGTCTTCACGAAGCCGGCACCGAAGTCCCCGGTCCACTGCCCGCCGGGGATCCCGGCCAGTTTCTCCTTGGCCACGAAGGTCTTGCTGACCCCACCGGTCAGCGCGACGACGGCGAGCAGTCCGGCGACGATCCACAGTGCGAGGTTCACGGGGTTCTCCTTGAGGTCTCGGTGATCGACCTCGAGATGCCGCCGGACCGGAATTTGCGACACCTCGCGAGACATTGCGGAAGGTGAGCACGCGACTACGTCGAAGACGTCGAAATCGCACCTTTCGGGCGACGAAGGTGATCTACCCCAACAGGGCGTAACGGATCACCCGCTTGGTCGATAGTCCGTTCGTGTCCGGGACGCCCGGACCTTTACGAGGGGACCCATCGCTCATGTCTCGACTCCGCCTGGGAGCGCTCATCGCCACCGGGGCCGTCGCCGCCCTGATCTCCACCGGGTGCTCCAGCACCTCCGGGACCGCCGAGCCGGCCGGCGCGTCCGCCGCTCCCGCCGCCGCGTCCACCTCCGCCGAGGCCAAGGCCGCGTCGCTCGACGCCAAGCAGGCCGGGACCGCCGTGGTCGCCGCCGCGAAGCAGGCCAAGGCCGTGCACGTCCGGGGCACCGTCTCCGAGGGCGGGAACATCAACCTGGACCTGCAGCTCAACCCGGACAGCGCGAGCGGCACCATCGTGAAGGACGGCCTCGAGGTCCCGGTGCTGCGCGTCGGGGACAAGTACTACTTCCGGTTCAGCGAGTCGCTGATCAAGGAGGCCGGGATCCCGGCGTCGCTGAGCAAGCCGCTCAAGGACAAGTGGGTGCCCTCGACGTCCCAGATCGGCGCCGGCATGGGCGAGGCGTTCAAGCAGTTCCTCGACTACAAGACCTTCACCGACAACACCATCGGCGAGGTGGACTCGGCGACCTTCTCCGGTGGCGAGCAGACGACCGCGGGCGGCGTCCCGGCCCTGAACTTCACCAGCTCCGACGGCTCCGCGACGGTGGCCGCCGCCGAGCCGCACTACCTGTTGCGCATGCAGGAGCCGAAGAGCGGCACGATGGAGTTCAGCGACTGGGACAAGCCGACGACGGTCACCGCACCGAAGGCCTCGGAGATCTACTCCGGCCCGGGCGCCTGACCCGGCCGACCCCCGAGCCCGGCAGCGACGCGCTGCCGGGCTCGGTGTCGTTTCAGGCCTTCAGCGCCGCCAGCTCCACCCGACGACCAGTACGCGACGACGCCAGCCCCGCCTCGGCCAGGTGAATGCCGCGCGCGCCGGCCAGGAAGTCGTACGGGTGCGGCTCGTCCGCGGCGACGTGGCGGACGACCGCGAGCCGGAACGCCGTCTCGAGCACGCCGAGCGTGAGGTCGGCGACCAGCGGCGCGACGACGTCCAGGTCGGGCGCGCCGGCCAGCCGCCCGCGGACGTGTGTCTCGAGCTCGCTCAGCCACCTGATGCGGTTTTCGTAGGCCTGGCCGAGCACCACGCGGGAGCTGACCATGATCCGGGTTTAGGCGGCCGCTTGTGCGAGCGCTTCGGCGTCCATCCCCGCCAGGTAGGCCGACACCGCGGCGTGCAGGCCTTCGAGCAACGGCTTGTTTTCCTTGTCCAGCAAGGCGAAGAGCGCTTCACGTCGCTCGGCGTCGTCCGCGGCGAGGACGTCCTCCTTGGCCGTGAAGTACCGGAAGAAGCTGGCCCGGGAGACGTCGGCGCGCCGCGCGATGTCCTCGACCGTGGTGGCCTCGAAGCCCTGGGTGGTGAAGAGGTCGAACGCGGCCCGGCGGAGGGCCTGCTTCGCGATGGTCTTCTTGCGCTCGCGCAAGAAGACCATCGGGACGTCGCCGGACGAGCTTCCAGTCGGCATGCCGGAAGCCTACCGACGCGCCGGCGTTTCCCCCGGTGGCGCAAGAAAGAATTGGCGCAAAAGAAAGTCCCGCTTCCGCTCGGCGAAGGCTGAGGGGGAGTTGCCTGCGAGCGGAAGCGGGAGTTCGAGGCCGGTACGGGGGTCGCCTCGCGGCGAGTGGCGCGACACGGCTCCGGCGGACCGGACTTCCGTGAAGGCTGGGGTGAGGCCCGGGGACCCACCCGTACCGACACTCCTTACAACGCCAGGGAGAACGCGGTGTTCCCGCGCCGCACGGTGACGTGCGGCACTCGCGCCGGGGTTTGCCCGTTCAGCACCCGGGTATTCCGGTGACCACGCCGAACGAAAGAGCTTCCGTGTCCATGTTGACCGTCCTGTTCGGCGTCGCCGGACTGCTCGCGCTCGCCGCCGCGGTGTTGCCGAAGCTGGTCGCCGAACGACCGTTCTCGACCCCGCTCGTGATGCTCATCGCCGGCATCGGCCTCGGGCTCCTCCCCTTGCCCGCGCCCTACGGCGGCGGCTGGACCGACCCCACCGCGCACCTGGAGAGCGTCGAATCGTTCGCGCAGCTGGGCATCCTGGTGTCCCTGGCCGGCGCCGGGCTGTCCGTGGACCGCCCGTTCGGGTTCCGCGCCTGGGCGTCGACCTGGCGGCTGCTCGGGATCACGATGCCCGCCATGATCGTCGTGGTCGCGGTGCTCGGCTGGTGGTGGCTGGCGCTGCCCGCCAGTGCCGCGCTGCTGCTCGGCTCGGTGCTCGCGCCGACCGACCCGGTGCTGGCCGGGGACGTCGGGGTGCCGTCACCGGACGTCGAGCCGGGACTGGCGCGGGACAACGAGATCCGGTTCACCCTGACCACCGAAGCCGGGCTCAACGACGGGCTCACGATGCCGTTCGTCCTGCTGGCCCTCGCGCTCGCCGGGCAGCGGGCGGGCGTCGACCTGCGGTGGATCCTGGTCGACCTCGTGCTGCCGGTCGCGGTCGGCGTGCTCGTCGGGCTGGCCGCCGGGTGGGTGCTGGGCTGGGCGATGTTCCGGGCGCCGTCGTCACGGCTGCGGCTGGCCGAGTACGCCGACGGGCTCGTGCTGCTCGCCCTGGCGTTCCTGCCGTACGCGGTCGCGGAACTGGTGCACGGCAACGGGTTCGTCGCGGTCTTCGTGGCCGCCGTCGCGGTGCGGACGCAGGAGCGGTCCCACGAGTACCACGGCGTGCTGCACTCGTTCGGCCGGCAGCTGGAACGGCTCTTCGTCGCGATCGCGCTGCTCGGGCTCGGCCTGGCCATCGGCGACGGCCTGCTGCAGGGCATCACGGTGGTCGAGGTGGTGCTGACGGTGGTCGCGGTACTCGTGGTCCGCCCGGTGCTCGGCTGGCTGTCGCTGCTCGGCTCGTCGGCCGGGCGGCACGCCTCCCCCGCCATCGCGTTCTTCGGCGTGCGCGGGATCGGCACGCTGTTCTACCTCGCCTACGCCCTCGACCGGTTCCCGGTGCCGCGGCCGGACGTCCTGTGGCGGATCGGCGCCCTCGCCGTCGCGCTGTCGGTGGTGGTGCACGGCATCCTCGCCGAACCGGCGATCCGCCGGATCGAGTCCCTCGGCGGCCACCTCCCGGTCGGCTGACGCCCGTTTGTCCCCGGCTCCCGCGGGTAGCCCCCGGGCATGAGCCCAGACGAGGACGCCGTCGTCCGGCACCGCCTCCACGCGAAGTTCGCCGGTCCGTCCTGGCTGCAGCCGTGGCTCGAGCGCCACAGCGGCCTCGACCTCGACGCGACCGGGCTGCACGTCCACCTCGGCCCCTGGTCCGTCTCGACGCCGCTGGCCAACCTCGCCGGCGCCGAAGTCAGCGGGCCGTTCAAGCCTTGGCGCGCGCTCGGCGTGCGGCTGTCGCTGGCCGACCGCGGCCTGACGTTCGGCACGAACGCGGCCCGCGGCCTCTGCGTCCGGTTCCGGGAGCCGGTGCCCGGCATCGAGCCGTCCGGGCTGCTGCGGCACCCCTCGCTGACGGCGACGATCGCCGAGCCCGACCTGGTCGCCGACGTCCTCAACCAGGCGATCGGCGCCTGACTCAGCGCCCGGGCAGCCGCTCGAGCAGGTGCCGGACCGGGAGCGTCATCGCGCCCAGGCCCAGCGCCGGCGTGACGCCGTCCTCCGGGGCCGCCAGCCGCCGCTCCAGCTGGGCCAGCAGTTCGCGGCCGCGGTCCAGGTCCACCGGGTGCCCGGTGGTGCCGACGGCGCGGACGACGTCGGCGACGCTCTCGATGAGCTGGGCCAGCGCGTCGCGGGTGTCGGGCCACGGGAGGACGAACGTTCCTCGTGCTCCGATGCCGTCCGGACCGCGCCGATCAGCTGCTCCACCGGAGGCCAGAGCGCGATCAGCGTCTCGGTCCGGCGGTCGTGGTCGTGGCCGGAGCGGGGGTGCCGCCGCCGCAGGTTGAGGACGCGCTCCTCGCGGGTCTGCCGGACGGCGTCCGTGGCCGCGGTGACCAGGCTGCGCAGCTCGCGGGCCTCGCCGAGCCAGTCCTCGACGTCGTCGGGCGGCTCTTCGGCGCGGATCAGCGCGGCCGTGCTGTCGAGGAACGCCGCCATCGCGGTGGCCAGCCGGCCGGCGGCCGCGGCGATGCGCTGCCCGAACAGCGGCGGGTACACCAGCGCGTTGACCGCGGCGCCGATCGCCGCGCCCAGCGCCGTCTCGATGAGCCGGTCGCCGAGCAGAACCGTCGGCGTCCCGTAGGCGATCAGCAGCATGCCCGTGACGCCGACCCAGACCCCGGAGTCGCCGAAGCGGCGCCACGACCCGGCCAGCAGCCCCAGGAACACCACCAGCCCCAGCGCCACCGCGGGCCACGGGATCAGCTGCCCGGCGATCCCGGCCAGGACGACGCCGGCGGCGACCGCGCCGACCTGCTGCGCCCAGCCGCGCACCGACCGGTAGACCGTCGCCTCCACGAGGAACACCGCGGCGTAGGGCGCCAGGAAGGGCTGCGGCAGGTGCAGCACCGCCGTCGCCAGCAGCCACGCCCCGGTGGCCGCGAGGGTCGCCTTCGCCGCCTGCACGAGGACGTGGCGTTCCCGGCCCGGGACGCGGAAGGCGCGCGTCAGCCAGCCCAGCGGCGTCCGGACGCCCTGGCCGAGGACGTCGTCGCCGGCCGCCGATGTCATCTGGTCCACCCGCCGCGACTACCCGGCCCGGCGCCGGTCCACGCATGATCGCCCGGAATCCGGGTACTCGGGACGCATGATCACGTGGGAGGCCAGACCGGCGCACGGTCTGCTGGAAACCGCTCCGCCGAAACCGCTGCCGCTGCCCCGCTCCACCGCTTCGATCGGGTCCGACCTCCGCACGCTGTACGCGGCGGGCGCGCTCGACCTGCCGCAGCCCGGCACCGGCGGGCTCGTCGGCCGCTGGGCCGCGCTGGCGGCGCTCGGCCGGATCGACCTGACGCTCGCGCGGCTGGCCGAGGGGCACACCGACGCCGTCGCGATCCTCGGCGAAGCCGGCCTGATCCCGGTGCCCGGCGCGCTCTACGGCGTCTGGGCGGCGAAGTCCGGCGGCACCGGCGCGACCCTCGAGGACGGCAGGCTGGGCGGCACCGTGCGGTTCTGCTCCGGACTGTCCCTCCTGGACCGGGCGCTCGTCGCGGCGGGCGACCGGCTGGTCGACGTCGACCTCACCGACCCCGGCGTGCAGCGGCACCCGGACACCTGGCAGGCGGTCGGGATGGACGCCTCCGACAGCGGCGACGTCGTCTTCGACAGCATCCTGGTGTCCGCCGACGCGCACATCGGCCCGCCGGACTGGTACATCGGGCGGCCCGGCTTCGCACTGGGCGGCGGCGGGGTCGCCGCCGTCTGGCTCGGCGGCGCGGCCGGCGTCTTCGACGGCGTCGTGGCGTACCTGCGCGAGTCCGGCCGCGCCGACGACCACCAGCTGGCCCACCTGGGCGCGATGCACGCCGCGCTGCGCTCGGCCGAGACGCTGCTGCTGCAGGCGGCCGGCACCATCGAGCAGGCCGCCGACCCGTGGCACGTCGCCAGCACGTGCCGCGCCGGCGTGGAGCACGCCGTTCGCGAGATCCTCGACCACGCGCCCCGGCTGACCGGCGCGAGCCCGCTGGGCCGCGACCGCCGGTTCGCGCAGCGGCTGGCCGACCTGAGCGTCTACGTCCGCCAGCACCACGCCGAGCGCGACCTCGCCGCGCTGGGCCGGCAGGTGCTGGACGCCGTGGAGGACGTGTGACACCCGAGACGGCTTGGACCCGGGAGCTTCCCGGGTGGACGGACGACGCGTTCACCCGCGCGCTGGTCGTCGCCGCCCACCCGGACGACGAGACCCTCGGCGCGAGCGGCCTGCTGCAGCACCTGCACCACGCGGGCACCGCCGTGACGCTCGTCGTCGCCACCGACGGCGAGGCCGCGTTCCCCGACGCCGGGCCCGAGGAACGCCGGGAGCTGGGCCGCACCCGGCGCCGGGAACTGCGGGATTCCCTGCGGGAGCAAGGACTTTCCGACGTCGAACCGGTCTGGCTCGGCCTGCCCGACTCCGGGCTCGCCGAGCACGAGGGCGAGCTGGCCGACGCGCTGCGCGAGCACGCCGAAGGCCGCGACCTCGTGCTGCTGCCGTGGCCGGAGGACCCGCACCCGGACCACCGCGCGGCCGGCCGGGCCGCGCTCGCCGCCGCGCCGGTGAACGCCCACCGCTGGTCCTACCCGATCTGGCTGTGGCACTGGCGGGATCCCGCGGATGAGAAGCTTCCTTGGCCGCGGGCCCGGTCCTACCGGCTGACCGGCGCCGAGCGCACCGCGAAGGCCGCTGCCGTCGCGGCGTTCACCTCCCAGCTCAAGCCCGGGCCCCGGGGTGAGGACCCGATCCTGCCGCCGGAGGTCCTCGCGCACTTCGACCGGCCGGCCGAGACGTTCTTCCGCGAGCCGCCCGCGCGGTCGGCGCCGGTGAGCCGGTTCGCGCAGCTGTACGCCGCCGACGACGACCCGTGGCACGTCGCCGACGGCTGGTACGAGCGGCGCAAGCGCGCGGTGCTGCTCGCTTCCCTGCCGCAGGAGCACTACGGCACGATCGTCGAGCCAGGATGCGGCCTCGGGCTGCTCACCCGGGACCTGGCGGCACGCTGTGACCGGCTGGTCGCGTTCGACCCGGTTCCCGAAGCCGTCACGCGGGCCACTTCGTTGCTCGCCGACTTGTCGCATGTGGACGTCCACAGTGGATCTGTTCCGGGCGGCATCCCGGAGGGACCGGTGGATCTGCTGGTGTACAGCGAACTGCTGTACTACCTGGACGACGCCGACCTCACCGCGACCATCGAAGCGTCGGCGGCGGCGCTGCGGCCGGGCGGGGACCTGGTCGCCGTCCACTGGCGGCCGTGGGCCCCGGAGGCGCCCCGCGACGCCGCCGAAGCGCACGGACGGCTTCTCGCGCACCCGGCGTTCGACCAGGTGGTGGCCCACACGGACGAGGCGTTCCTGCTGCACGTGCTGAGGCGCCGGTGATCACGGCGGTCGGCGTCGTCGTCCCGGCCCGGGACGAGCGGGACCTGATCGAGCCGTGCCTGCGCGCGCTCCGGCAGGCCCTGTGGCGGCTGCCCGCGCGGGTCGAGCGCGCGGTGTGCGTGGTCGCCGACCGGTGCGCGGACGACACCGCCGCCCGCGCCCGCGCCGTGTTCGGCGGCTGGGCGACGGGCCGGGTCGTGGTCACCGGCCGGGAGCGCACCATCGGCGAGGTCCGCGACCTCGGCGCCCACGCGGTGCGGACCGAGCTGGCCGGGCACGCGGCGTCGCAGGTGCTGCTGCTCAACACGGACGCCGACACGCGGGTCGGCTCGGGCTGGGCGCGCGAGCACCTGCGCCGGTTCGAGCGGGGCGCGCACGCGGTCACCGGCCCGGCCGAGCTGGCGGCGCCGTTCCCGGGGTCACCGCACGCGGCCCGCCGCTACCACGGGGTGGTCGCGGGCGGGGTGAACGTCTACGGCGCCAACCTCGGCGTCCGCGCGGACGCGTTCGACGCGGTCGGCGGCTTCGGCGTCTGCCGCACGGGCGAGGACCACGACCTGTGGCGACGCCTCGGCGAAGCCGGGTTCCGCTGCCGGGTCGAGCCCGCGGCGGTGGTCCGCACGAGCGCCCGCCTCGACGGCCGCGCTCCCGAAGGGCTGGCCGCACTGCTTCGTACGTTGCGGGAGGAACCGGTCGCCTGACGATTACCCCGGCCCCCGGTGGGTACGCACGAGGATGACGTCCGAAAGCCTGGTAGTGATCGGCAGTGGCGCGGCCGGGGTGTCGGCCGCCCGTGCGTATCGCGAAGCCGGTGGGAGCGGCGAGGTCCGCCTGCTCACCGCCGACACGGATCCGCCGTACGAGCGGCCGCCGTTGTCCAAGGACTTCCTGCGCGGCGAGACCGAAGACATCGGCATGGAGAGCGAAGAGTTCTTCACCGCGCAGGACATTTCGGTCTCGCTCGGCGACCCGGTCGTCGAACTCGGTGACCACCGCGTCCGCACCGCCGCCGGTCAGGAGCACGCCTTCACCCGCTGTGTGCTCGCGACCGGCGCCGAACCCGTGCGGCCGGACATTCCCGGCGCGGAGCACGTCGACGTGCTGGTGCTGCGTTCGGCGAAGTCGTCGCGCGAGCTGCGGAAGGTCGCGTCCGACGCCCGCAGCGCGATCGTCGTCGGCGCCGGGTTCATCGGCTGCGAGGCCGCGGTTTCGCTCGTGCGCCTCGGGGTGCAGGTGACCGTCGTCTGCCAGGAGAACGTCCCGCAGGAAGCCCGCCTCGGCCGCGACGCCGGGATCCGGATCCTGCGGTGGCTCAAGGCCGAAGGCGTCAGCGTGCTGCGCGGCACGACGCTGGAGTCGATCGAAGCCGGGCACCGGATGCGCTCGGACCTGGTGCCGGTGCTCGACGCCGGGCTCGTCCTGCTCGCCACCGGCATCCGGCCCCGGAGCACGCTCGCCGAGAAGGCCGGGCTGACGATCGAACAGGGCCGCGTCCGCACCGACGCCCGGCTGCGCACCAGCGCGCCCGACGTCTTCGCGGCCGGAGACGTCGCCTTCGCGGACAACACCGCCGCGGGCCGCGCCCTGGCCGTGGAGCACTGGGGCGAGGGCCTGGCCATGGGCGCGATCGCCGGCCGCAACGCCGCCGGCGAGTCCGAGACCTGGGACGACGTCCCGGGCTTCTGGTCCGAGATCGGCGACCGGGTGCTGAAGTACGCCGCCTGGGGCGACGGCTTCGACCACGCCCACCTGGTCGAGCGCGACGGCGGCGGCTTCACGGTCTGGTACGAACGCGCCGGCGCGGCGGTCGGCGTCCTCACCCACGAAGCCGACGACGACTACGAGCGCGGCGAGGAGCTGATCCGGAAGCACGAACCGGTGCCCATCAGGAGCTAGAGCGGATTGAGCGTCACCGCAGCGGCCGGGCCCGATCCCGGATCTCCTCGAACAGCTCGTCGACGCGCTCTCGGACGCAGGGACCGCCGTCGGGGCTCGTCCAGTAGCGGCGGATCGTGCCGACCAGGCGGTAGCAGACGTCGACGGGGACCAGGTAGCAGTCCGTGCCGCACCCGGCGTCGTGGAACAGGATCGCCTCGACCTCGGGCTCGGCCGCCGCGAGCAGCGGGTGGCCGGCGGACAGCTCGGTCCAGAGGTCGAGGGTCACCAGGCTTTCGGCGGCCCCCGCCGGGCCCGGGTGGAACGCCGCGACGCCCGCCCCGCGGCGCAGGAAGAACGCGAAGCCCGCCGGGATGCCGAGGCCGGCCCAGTCGATGGCGGCCACCGGTCGGTCCGGGTCCCACAGGTACCGCTCGGGCACCGCGCGGTACCGGGGGTCACCGCGGCGGCACTCGATGAAGAGCAGGAAGCAGGCCCGGCACGCGCACACCAGGCCGCGGCGGCCGGTGTCGACGAGGTGGCCGTGGCGCGAGGCGACCGGCGTCCCGCACAGCTCGCACTTCTCCAGCCACGCCGAACGTTGCTCCGGCACCGGGCCCGGCTGGTCCGCGCGGTGCGGGAAACCGGTGCGGGAACTCATGAAGCCCGCCCTTCCGCGGCCGGCCCCCAGCCGGGCGGCGGGCCCATGCCGATCTGGAAGAGCGCCGCGGGCTCGGTCAGCTCGACGCCGGCGAGCTCCGGGGCGGCGTCGAGGACCGCCGTTTCGAGGAGCGCGTCGGCCGCCGCGGCACCACAACCGCGGCCGCGGGCCACCCGCACCCGCGCGACGCCGTCGCCGACGCCCAGGAGCTCGGCGTCGGTGCCGAGCCGGTCCAGGGCCCGGCGGACCCGGGTACCCGCGTCGTGCGGGTGCAGGTCGTGCAGCACCAGGAGCCCCGCCAGCAGGCCGTCGCCGGCGAGCTCGTCGAGCAGCGCCGGGTCGCGCACGCGCAGGAGACCGGCGATCCGGGCGAGGCCTTCGCCGTAGAGGTTCATCAGCTCCCGCACGATCTCCTCGGCGGGCTCCCGGCCGGGGCCGCCGAGCAGGACGGCCAGCAGTTCTTCGACGCGGTCGCCGACGGCGCGGACAGAAGGCATCGCCGTCACCAGCTGGTGGCCCGCGACGGCATGCTCTGCGGCTCCTCGGCGCCCGGCTTGGTCCGGATCTCCCGCAGGATGCGGATCGCCGAGCCCGACACGGTGCTCGCCGCGGCCGGGGCGCCGGCGCCCGCCGGGTCCTCCATGAAGGGCATGAACTTGTCGGGGAAGCCCGGCATGGTGCAGCCGATGCAGATGCCGCCGACGTTCGGGCAGCCGCCGACGCCGTTGATCCAGCCGCGCTTGGGCACGTTGCACTTGACGACCTGGCCCCAGCACCCGAGTTTGACCAGGCACTTCGGCGAACCGTGTTGCTCGGCGAACTCGTCCTGCTCGTAGTACCCGGCCCGGTCGCAGCCTTCGTGGACGGTGTTCTGGAACAGCCACTTCGGGCGCAGTGCCTCGTCGACGGCGATCACCGGCGCCCGGCCGGACGCCTGGAAGAGCAGGTGCAGGATGGTCTCCGAGAGGTTGTCGGGCTGGGCGGGGCAGCCGGGGACGCACACGATCGGCAGGCCGGCCTTGGAGCGCCAGTCCCAGCCGAGGTAGTCGGGCACGCCCATCGCGCCGGTCGGGTTGCCCGCCATCGCGTGGATGCCGCCGTAGGCCGCGCAGGTGCCGACGGCCATGACCGCCATCGCCTTGGGGGCCAGCCGGTCGAGCCACTCGCTGGCGGTCACGGGCTGGCCGGTGAGCGGGTCGTTGCCGAACCCGGACCAGAAGCCCTCGGTCTTGTTCGTCTCGTCGGCTATGGAGCCTTCGATCACCAGGATGAACGGCTCGAGTTCACCCCGATCGGCTTTGTGCCACCACCCGATGAAACTGTCCCGGCTCTGTTCGGGACCGCACTGGAAATCGAGGAACGGCCAGTGCATTTCGATCTTCGGCAAGCCGGGAAGACCGCCGAGAACGATCTCTTCGATACTGGGCTGGCTCGCCGCGGTCAACGCCACCGATTCGCCGTCGCAGCTCAGACCGCCATTCATCCAGAGAATGTGGACGGTGGGCGGTTCATTGGGTGAGTCATTGACGGGATCGGCCTGCGGGCCGTTGCCGTGCTGCGGGGCCCTGTCCATCGATGCACACCTCTGAAGGCTCGGGAACTTCAGGAAATCCCCCCTCGGGACGGCCCGACGGACGCCCACCGTAGACCTGTCCGGCAGTGGCGGCAAGAGTGTCCTGGGCCGTCCGCGACAGAACTGGGACGGCTCGCTACTCCGTTCCGGGGTCGGGGAAAGTCCCCCGCCCGGCTACACTCGGAGGACACCGGAAGGGGCACTTCGAGTGGTTGAGTCGGCTGGTCGGTCGCGCGGCGAGGCGATCGAGGTGGTATCGGTCGAGGTCAGCACGAAAGTTTTTCCGGCCCGCCCGTCCGCCGTTCCGCAAATCCGGGAATTCCTCCGCGGCTGTCTCGCGGACTCGCCTCTCGCCGAAGCGGAAGATCGCGAACTCGGAAACACGATCCTCAGCACGCTGCTGGCCGCCGCGGGACCGGCGGGAATGATCGAAATCTCGTGCCGGAAATACCCCGGCCGGGTCGAGTTCGACGTCCTGCCCTCGGCCACCGCGCACCTCGACCCCGCCGTGCCGGAAACGCCGGTTCCGGAGGTTTCCGGCGAAGCCGCGGCGAGCTTCGCCGACTGGATGGCGGAGGCGCTGCGCCGGACGGGCACCACCCGGGAGGCCGCCGCGCAGCGGCTCGAGGTGTCGGTGAAGACGGTGAACCGCTGGATCGGCGGGCAGACCGAGCCGCGGCTGCGCGAGCTGCGCCGGATCCAGGAGCAGTTCGGCGACGTGCAGCTGCGGTGACGCGCGGACACAAGTGTCCCGGCGTCAGTTGTCGCTCGCCCACGACCCCGGCGTCGCCAGCTCGATCGTGCACCCCGAGGCGTCGGAGCTGATGTCGAGCCACTCGCAGATCTGGTCGGTCAGCCACAGCCCGGTGTCGGAGCAGCGCAGGTCCGGCGGCCGCGACCCGAAGAACGCGGGCAGGTCGAGCGGCTCGTCGCTGTGCAGCGTGCACACCACGCGCCCGGCGGCCGGCCGGACCCACACGGCCGCCCGGCCGATGCCGTGCTCGGTCAGGTAGGTGATGGCTTCGCCGACGGCGATGCCGAACATGGCCACGGCGTTCTCGGGGTGCAGCAGCGGGCCGGCCTTCTCGAGCACGTAGCGCCGCACGGCGACCAGGTCGCCCTCGAAGCGGAAGATGTCGGCTGCGTCGCCGGGTGGCGGCGGGGAGGCGGGAAAGCCGTCGACCCGCTCGGGCACGGCGAACTGCGCGGACGGCTCGGCCTTGCCGCCGACGAGCAGCTCCGGGTGCGCGCGCCGGGCGTCTTCGATCGCGCCGGCCTCGAAGATCCTGGTGTCGTACGGGCAGAGCATCCAGATCCCGGTGTCGGCGAGGGCCACGTTGAACCCGGCCTCGGTGTGCCGCCATTCGGCCGCGCCGACGCGGGCCGGTTCGGCGAGCACGCGCACCGCGCCGCCCGGCGCCGTCGACCGGTAGCGCGTCCAGTACCGGTGCAGCGCGGCCGCGAGCTGCGGCGGACGGCGTTCGAAGGAGGCCGGCTCGACGAGGACGATCTTGCCCGCGTCGGCGCCCAGGACGTCGTCGAGCAGCTCCTGGTTGGCCTCGGTCGTGCCGACCAGCACCGGCTCGCCCCGCCGCAGCCCGTCCCGCGCGAAGGGGACCGCCATCGCGAGGAACTCCGCGTCGCTGCCGTAGACGTAGCTCTGGTGCCGAAAGTCTGTCTCGGCGGGGACGGACGTCGGGGTCGCCATACGCGCTTAACCTCCGGGGACCGGTCTTCGAACTCGACCGCAAGATGGTGTCGTTCCGCAGAACGTTCCATGGGAACGAGGGGAGAGTACCCGCGGCGGAGCCTTTTCGGTATCGCCGCCGGAATCCATTCCACCTTTCGGAGCATTCACTCCTGGTCGTTTTGGAACGTCCCGGTAACGCGCCATTTATGTCCCGCGCGTCGATCACCATCAACACAGGTCAGAGCCGTGACGGCCGCAGACGATCCGGTGTCGCGACCATTTATGTCCGAGCGCCGCCGACCGGCTAACACAACTGTCCCGGCGACGGCTGGAAAATACCTCGCGGCAATGCGACCAAGTGCGCGCGTTGTTCGCGAAACACGAATATCCGGAGCCCGGCGGCATTACCCGGCGAGCCGAGCGAGCCGGCACCTTGATCCCACCCGCTAGGGCTTGGTACCACCGACCAGCTCGGCGAGGTAGCCCGCGACCGCCGAGACGTCGCCCGCGTCGGAGATCAGGGCGATGTAGCCGTCGGGGCGGATCAGCACGAGGGTGTGGGCGCCCGCGCCGTAGGCGTCGGCGAGGTGGCCTTCGGGGTCGGCGACGTCGCCGGGGCCGGCCGGTTCTTCGACGACGTGGAGGGTCGTGAGGTCGAGCGCGTCGATCGCCGGCGGGGCCCCGAAACCCAGCAGCGTGAAGCGGTGGCCGCGGGTCAGCTCGAACAGCCGGCGTTCGCCTTCCGGCGTCCTCAGCCCGGTCGCGTCGGGGCCGCGGTCGCCGGCGCGCAGCCGCGCGGTCTCGTCGCGGTCGTCGCGGGCCAGGACGGAGTCGCGGTAGCCGACGCCGAGCTGCTTCGTGCTCGCGTCGCTGCGGACGACGAGGCCCTTCTGCTCGATCGCGTCCTTGAGACGCGCGTTCGACAGCGCGAGCACACCCGCCGCGACCGGCCGGCGCTCGGCCTCGTAGGTGTCGAGCAGCGCCGGTGACGCGCCGTTCGCGACCGCCGCGAGCTTCCAGCCGAGGTTGTACGAGTCCTGGATGCCGGTGTTCATCCCCTGGCCGCCGGCGGGCGAGTGGATGTGCGCCGCGTCGCCGGCGAGGAACACCCGCCCCGCGCGGTAGCGGTCGACGAGGCGGATGTTGGCGCGCCACAACGACGTCCACGCCGGCTCGTGGAGGCGGATGTCCGTGCGGCCGCTGCGCCGGTCGAGGATCGCCTGCATGTTCGCGAGGCCCGGCTCGGGATCCTGCCCCGGCGCGATGCTGGCCTGGTACTGGAAGACGCCGGTCGAGGGCAGCGGGCAGAGGTTGACCATGCCGTCGTCGTGGCGCCACATGTGCCAGGCGTCGCGATCGAGGCCGTCGACCTCGACGTCGGCGACGATCATCCGCACCGCGTCCCGGGTTTCGCCCTCGAACGCGATACCGGCCTGCTTGCGGACGACGCTGTGGCCGCCGTCGCAGCCGACCAGCCAGTGCGCGGTGACCGTCTCGGTCACGCCGTCCCGGACGACGACCGCCGACACGCCGTCGTCCGACTGCTCGAAACTCTCGAGCGCGGTGCCGAACTCGACCGCGCCGCCGAGCTCCGCGAGCCGCAGCCGCAGGGTTTCCTCGATCCGCCACTCGGGCGTGATCAGGCTCGCGGGGTAAGGGATGTCGGGCCGCGCCGCGACCGGCTCGGTGCCGCTCGGCGTCACCCGGCCGTCGGCGGCGGTCGTCTGGATCGGCATCGCCATCCGGCCGTGCGCGAGCACCCGCTCGACGACGCCCAGATCGTCGAACACCTCCAGGCTGCGCGGCTGGACGCCCTTGCCGCGCGAGCCGGGCTGCGGCCCGGGGGCGGCCTCGACCAGGCGGAAGGAGACGCCGCCGCGAGCGAGCACGCAGGCCAGTGTCAACCCGGTCGGGCCCGCGCCGGCGATCAGCACCGTGGTCATCTCGTCCTCCGTCTCAAGAAAGGAATCTCTTTCTAACATCAGAGTAGAGCGACTTGCCAAGAAAGGAAAGCCTTTCTATCGTGGGACGGGTGGTCACCGAGTCAGCCGAACCCGCCCGCCGGCGCCGTCACGGCAAGCAGCTCGAGTCCGCGCTGCTCACCGCCGGGTGGGACGAGCTGGTCGAGGTCGGTTACGGCCGCCTGACGATGGAGTCGATCGCCGTCCGCGCCCGCACCAGCGAGGCCGTGCTCTACCGCCGCTGGGCCAACAAGGACCGGCTCGTGCTCGCCGCGATCGAGCACCACCGGAGCGCCCACCCGGTCGCACTCCCCGACACCGGCACCCTGCGCGGCGACCTGATCGCCCAGCTGACGGCCGCGAGCGAAGCACTGGCCGCGTTCTTCGCCATCGCCGTGGCCACCGCCTTCTCGGGGCTGCTCGCCGACACCGGCCTGACCCCGGCGCAGGTCCGCGACCAGGTCATGGGCGACCAGCCGCTCCCCCACGGCCGGGCCCTCTACCAGCGCGCCCACCACCGCGGCGAGATCGACCTGGCGCGCATCCCCGCCGCGGTGCTCGACATGCCGTTCGACCTGGTCCGCCACGACCTGGTGATGGGCCTCGAACCCCCGAAGCCCGAGCGCATCGAGGCGATCGTCGACGAGCTGTTCCTGCCGCTGGTGCGCGCCACCGCACCGGCCGCCCCGGACGTCTAGAGCGCCTCGCGCAAGGCGAGCCACACCCGGCCTCGGGTCGGCGAGAGCTTCGTGAACCGGAGTTGCCCGGCTTCACGGCGCTGGTCGCGGGCCTGGACGGCGCGCGCGAGTGCCGCGTTGCGCTGCGGGAACACAAAAGGCTCCGCGGCGCACACCTGGTGCGTCGCGGAGCCTTTCGCGCGTACTGCTACTTCTTCGGGCTGTTCTCCGGGCTCGGCGCGGGCTTCGGCGGGGTCACCGCCGGCTTCGGCGGGACGACCGCGGGCTTCACACCGCTGCTCGTCGGCGCCGCCGGGGGCTTCGCCACCGGGGTCTTCGCGCCGTTCTGCGGGGCCGGCGGCGGCGTCGCCGGGGTCACCGGCGGCTTCGGCGCGCTGCCGTTGGCCTGCGCGGCCTCCTTCTCCGCTGCCGCGTCGGCCTCGTGGAGCCGCGGTTCCGCCAGCGGGTTGCCCCGCTTCGCGCGCAGCACCGCCGCCGCCCCCGCGGCGAGGACCGCGATGCCCAGTAGCCACGGCCAGCGGGCCTTCTTCGACCGCTCGCCCTTGGCCGCGCTCTTGGCCTCGGCCAGCGCCGCCGTCAGGTCTCTCTTCGCCGTCGCCACCGTCTTGCGGCGCTTGCGGCTGGAATCACCCGTCGAGCCGACTACGGCCGCGACCGCCTCGGCGGCCTTGCGGCCCGGGTCGCGCAGCTTCACCGCGCGGGCCAGCACCTCGTCGCGTGCCGCGACGGAGTTCACCCGCAGCTCACGGCGGGACGCCTTCGTGCCCTTGTCGAAGTCCTTCGTCGCCTTGCGGCCGACCTGGGCCAGCTCGTCGGCCCCCTCGGCCAGCTTCCGGTCGGTGATCTCCACCGCCCGCGCGGCCGCATCCGCGCCCACTCGCGCGGCCTCGACGGCGAGCTCTCGCACGCCAGCCGCCGCCGTCTTCACTCGTTGCCCGACCGCAGCGTCGCCCATGGCTTCACCTCTCCACTCGTTTCGGCGGACGTCGCCCACCACACCCCCTGGCTACCCACCCGAGGGCCGTCTCGAACATGCCGCCTGACACACGAATGTGAAGAATGAAATACGTGTGTGTAAATCCATTGCCTAGCATCGAACGCGAATTCGATCAATACCGACGTTCGTAGGATATTCCCGCTCACCGGTGACCGGACAGGGAATGGACAACCGGAAGCTCGTTCTTGACCAGCCGGCACTTCTTCCCCGTAATGTGGACCCCGGATGATCGCGGACGCGGGATCCCTTTCACACGAACGAAGGAGGACGTCGGTGAAGCTGATTCGTCTCGTCAAGAAAGCGCTCCCCGCAAAGAGCCTGAAGGCCTACGCCTGGTACGGCTGGATCTGATCCTCACCACCGGATCGGGCCGGTTCCGGACATCCCGGAACCGGCCCTCCGCTTTCCTCGAAGGAGCATGGAAGAGTGGTCATCGCCGCCGGCAACCGGACAAAACGCACCGTCTTCGCGCCCCGGATCGACCGGCTGCTGCGGGAGCACCGGGGCGGCGAGCTCTTCCGGCTCGAACCGGACACCATCGGCGTCGCGGACCCCGATCTGATGAACGCCCTGCTCCTGGCCCGCCCGGCGAACGCCGAGGAACGGCCCACGTTCAAGCCCGTCCTCGGCCGGCGCGTCACCCGGACGGAGTCCGCGAGCCTGATGCAGGCCGTCGGCGCGGACGTCCGGGCCGCCCTGAAGAAGCCCGCCGGCCGGCCCGACCTCACCGGGAAGTGGCCGGCCGTGCCGCACGCTCACCTGCGTGACCTGGTCTTCGGCCCCGAAACCCGCCGGTTCCGGACGCTCGTCGACCGGCGGCTGGAGCTGACCCCGAAGCTGACCTGGTCGGCCGTCACCACCGGGTCCGCGGTGTTCCCGCCGTCCCCCGAGGGCCGGGAGTTGTCCACCCTCGCGCGCCAGGTCCTCGCGGCGGACGACTTCGCCGAGCGGCGCTTCCGGATGTACCTCTACCGGCGCGTCGCCGCCCCGATCTGCTTCACCGTCGCCGCCCTGGTCACCAACGCGGTCTGGCTCGGCGCGCCGTTCGCCGACGACGTCCCGAACGAGCACGTGCTCGACGAAGCCCTCCGGCTGCTGCCGCCGTCGTGGAACATCCTGCGCGTCCGTTCGCCGGAGTACACCGAGGTCGACGCGCGCATCACCCCTGGTGACGACGTCCTGCTGCTGCCGATCGTCAGCCACCGCTCCCCCGCGCTCTGGGACGACCCCGACGAGTTCCGTCCCGAGCGCTGGGCGGACCTGGACGCCGACACCCAGCCGGGCTACCTGCCGTTCGGCCACGTGAGTGAACGCTGCTGGGGCCGTCACATGGTGCTGCCGCTGGCCGGCCGCCTGCTGGACGTCGTCCGCGCGCAAGGGCTGGTGCCGGACCCGCGGCAGCTCAAGGGCCACGTCGACCTCGACGGCCTGCTGGAGGTGGCCGACCTGCGCGTCGTGCGCCGCTGACGATGCCGCGTTGGCCCTTCCGGGCAGCGTGTTGGCCACTCCGGTCGCCGTGTTGGCCACTCCGGTCGCCGTGTTGGCCACTCCCGGCACCATAGTGGTCGTTCGCGAGCGCCCGAACTGCCCACGAACGGCCAACACAGCGCCCGGAACGGCCAACACGACGACCGGAAGGGCCAACACGGGCAACTCTTGACACCCGCCGCCGCTCGCGCGCATCCTGAGTCTTATCAGGTTCCCTGATATCAGGAGGCGTGGCGATGAGCGCGGACTTCGGCCTGGGCAGCTGGCCCGCGCGGCGGGCCCGGATCGACCCGGGCCGCGTCGCGCTGACGCAGGCCGGGCGCACCCTCACCTACGCGCAGCTCGCCGACCGCGTCGACCGGCTGGCCGGCGACCTGACCCGGCGCGGCCTGCGACCCGGCGACCGGGTCGCCTACCTCGGCGTCAACGACATCGCCGTGTTCGAGACGCTCTTCGCCACCGCCCGCTGCGGCGCGATCTTCGTGCCGCTCAACTACCGGCTCTCCCCCGCCGAGATCCGCTACATGCTCGGCGACAGCGGCGCCTCGATCCTCGTGCACAGCCCGGACGCCGACGCCCTCGTCGCGGCGGCCGGACCCCACGAAATCCAGCTCGTGAAAGCCGGCGAAGTCGGAACAGGAACGCCACCCGAGCCCGAGGTCGGCCTCGACGACCCGTGCCTGCTGCTCTACACCTCCGGCACCACCGGCCGGCCGAAGGCGGCGGTCCTCACCCACGGCAACCTGACCTGGAACACCGTCAACCAGCTCGCCCACCTGGACGTCCTCGGCACCGACAAGGCCCTCTGCATCGCGCCGCTGTTCCACTGCGTGGGGCTGGGCCAGATCACGCTGCCGACGCTGTTCAAGGGCGGCAGCGTCGAGCCGGTCGCCAGGTTCGACGCCGGGACGATCCTCGCCCGCATCGCCGAAGCCGGGATCACGAGCTTCTCCGCCGTCCCCACGATGCTGGAGATGATGTGCCGCCACGAAACGTGGGCAGGCACCGACCTCAGCTCGCTGACCTGCGTGCTCTACGGCGGCTCGCCGGTGGCCGAACGCGTCGCGCGGGCGTGGCTCGACCGCGGCGTCCGGCTGCTGCAGGGCTACGGCATGACCGAGGCCTCCCCCGGCGTCTTCATGGCCACCCACGACGGCACGCTCGACCACCCCGTCGCCGCAGGCGTGCCGCACTTCTTCACCGACGTCGCCGCCGACGGCGTCAAACCGCTGGGCGCCGAGCCCGCCGAGCTGCTCGTCCGCGGCCCGCACGTCTTCGACGGCTACTGGAACCGGCCCGAGGAGACGGCCGCGAGCTTCGCCGGCGAGCACTGGTTCCGCACCGGCGACGTCGTCCGCGTCGAGGACGACGGCTGGGCCCACATCGTCGACCGGGTCAAGGACCTCATCATCTCCGGCGGCGAGAACGTCTACCCCGCCGAGATCGAGGCGATCGCCGTCCAGCTCGACACCGTCGACGCCTGTGCCGTGGTCGGGGTCGGCGACGAGCGCTGGGGCGAGGTCGGCGCCGCCTACGTCGTCGCCCGCGACGGCGCGGAGCCGGACGAAGCCGCGTTCCGCGCGCACCTAGAACAGCACCTGGCCCGGTACAAGGTGCCGAAGTACGTCCGGTTCGTCGAAGCGTTGCCACGCAACGCCACCGGCAAGATCCGCCGCGTCGAGCTGCGCAAGCAAGCCGCCCAAACCTACGGAGCCGCATGACCAGCACGCTGCACCTCGAACTGCACGACGACGTCGCGGTGCTGCGGCTGTCGCGGCCGAAAAAGCGCAACGCGCTCGACGACGCCACCGTCCTGGCCCTTGAAACCTTCTTCGGCAACCCGCCGGCCGAGGTGAAAGCCGTCGTGCTCGACGCCGAAGGCGACCACTTCTCCGCCGGGCTCGACCTGTCGGAGCTGACCGAGCGGGACGCGTTCGAGGGCCTGCAGCACTCGATGATGTGGCACCGCGCGTTCGAACGCATCGAGCGCGGCCGCGTCCCGGTCGTCGCGGTGCTCAAGGGCGCGGTCATCGGCGGCGGCCTCGAACTCGCGGCGGCCACGCACATCCGCGTCGCCGAGTCGACGGCGTTCTACGCGCTGCCGGAGGGCCAGCGCGGCCTGTTCGTCGGCGGCGGCGGTTCGGTGCGGGTGCCGCGGCTGATCGGCGCCCACCGGATGACCGACCTGATGCTCACCGGCCGCGTCCTCGACGCCGATGAGGGCCACGCGGCCGGTCTGTCGCACTACCGCGTCGAGCCGGGCGAAGGCCTGGAGCACGCGCTCGGCCTGGCCCGCAAGATCGCCACGACGTCGCCGATCACGACGTTCGCGGTGCTGCAGGCGCTGCCGCGCATCGCCGAGGCCAACCCGGCGGAGGGGTACCTGCTGGAGGCGCTGATGGCGGCCGTCGCCAGCGGCAGCACCGAAGCCCAGGACCGGATGCGGGCATTCCTCGACAAGCGCGCCGCGAAGGTCGCCCGGTGACGCCGCTGCGCCCGGTCGCCGCCGACGTCCGCGGCACCACGGAGATCGGCCGCTACCTCGGCTGGCTGGCCACCCACCGCGGCCTCGGCTTCGAGGACTACGCGAGCCTGCACCGCTGGTCGGTGACCGATCTCGACGGCTTCTGGTCCTCGATCCGCGACTACTTCGGGGTTCGCTTCCACACCGGCGAAACGGCGGTCGTCCCCGATCCGCGGATGCCGGGCACCGAGTGGTTTCCGGGCGCGACGCTCAACTACGCCGAGCACGCACTCAGCCACCGGCCCGACGACGAGGTCGCCGTCATCGCGTATTCGCAGACACGGCCGCGTGTGGAGCTGACCTGGGCGCAGCTGCGTGACCAGGTGGCCCGGGCCCGCGCCGGCCTCAAGCGGCTGGGCGTCGGACGCGGCGACCGCGTCGTCGCTTACCTGCCGAACATCCCGGAAGCCGTCGTCGCGTACCTGGCCGTCGCCAGTCTCGGCGCGGTGTGGGCGTCTTGCGCGCCGGAGTTCGGGGCCCGCGCGGTGCTCGACCGGTTCGGGCAGGTCGAGCCGAAGGTGCTGCTGACCGTCTCGGGGTACCGGTACGGCACCAAGGACGTCGATCGCGGCAGTGAAACTGCGGAGATCGCGGCCGGGCTGCCGACCCTCGAGCACGTCGTCCGGGTCGCGTACGGCGACGACGCCACCGGCTGGACCGAGTTGCTGGACCACCCGGGTGAGCCGGGCTTCGAGCCGGTCGGGTTCGCGCACCCGCTGTGCGTGCTGTTCTCCTCCGGCACCACCGGGAAACCGAAGCCGATCGTGCACGGCCACGGCGGGCTGCTGCTGGAGCACCTCAAGAACCACGGCCTCAGCTGGGACCTGCGCCCCGGCGACCGGCTGCTGTGGTTCTCCACCACCGCCTGGATGATGTGGAACGCGCTCGTGTCGGGGCTGCTGACCGGCGCGTCGATCGTGCTGGTCGACGGCAACCCGCTGCACCCGGACCTGGCCTGGCAGTGGCGTCTCGCCGCCGAGACCCGCGCGACGCTGCTGGGCGCGAGCCCGGGTTTCCTGATGGCGTGCCGGAAAGCGGACCTCGACCCGGCGGCGGACCTGGACCTCTCGGCGTTGCGCCAGATCGGCGCGGCGGGCAGCCCGCTGCCCGCCGAGGGCTACCGGTGGGTCGCCGACCGGTTCCCCGACGTCCTGCTCAACGTCGGCAGTGGCGGCACCGACGTCTGCAGCGGGATCGTCCAGGGCAGTCCGCTGCAACCGGTGTGGGCCGGGGAGATCTCCGGTCCCTGTCTCGGTGTCGACGCGCGGGCGTTCGACGAGCGCGGCGAGCCGGTGGTCGGTGAGCTGGGCGAACTCGTGATCACCGCGCCGATGCCGTCGATGCCGGTCGGGTTCTGGGGCGATCTCCCGGTCACGGACCCGGATTCCCGGTACCGCGCAACGTACTTCGCCGACTATCCCGGCGTCTGGCGGCACGGCGACTGGGTGCGTTTCTCGCCCGGCGGCGGCTGCGTCATCGCCGGGCGCTCGGACGCCACCCTCAACCGCGGCGGCGTCCGGCTCGGCACCGCCGAGTTCTACACGGTCGTCGAGGAGCTGCCGGAGATCGACGACTCGCTCGTCGTGCACCTCGAAGACCCGGCGGGCGGCAACGGCGACCTCCGCCTCTACGTCGTCCTGCGCGACGGTGCGCTGGACGACGACCTGCGCCGCCGCATCAAGACCGCGTTGAAGAGCGCGCTGTCGCCGCGGCACGTGCCCGACGAGATCACCGCCGTCCCGGTGATCCCGCGCAACCGCACCGGGAAGAAACTGGAGCTGCCCGTGAAGAAACTCCTGCTCGGCGCCCGCCCCGAAGACGTCGTCGGCCGGGACGTCCTGGCCGATCCCACCGCTCTCGACCACTTCCGGGCGCGCGCATGAGCACCGTCGCGGTGGTCGGTACCGGCGTGATCGGCGCGAGCTGGGCGGGCCTCTTCCTCGCCCACGGCCACGACGTCGTCGCCACCGATCCGGCGCCGGGCGCCGAAGAACGGCTGCGCAGTGCGCTCGAGGGCGCGTCGACGGATCGGCTGCGGTTCGTCGCCGACGCCGGCGAAGCGGCCGCCGAAGCGGACTTCGTGCAGGAGAACGGTCCGGAGCGCGAGGACGTCAAGCACGCGCTGTTCGGCGTCCTCGACGAGGCCGCCCGGCCGGACGTGATCCTGGCGAGCAGCTCGTCCGGGCTGCTGCCCAGCGTCATCGCCCGCGGCTGCCCGCGCCACCCCGAGCGGGTCGTCGTCGGGCACCCGTTCAACCCGCCGCACCTGATCCCGCTCGTCGAGGTCGTCCCCGGCCGCGACACCGCGCCCGAGGTCGTCGACCGGGCCGTGGAGTTCTACGCCTCGGTCGGCAAACGCCCGATCCGGCTGACGCGCGAGCTGCCCGGGCACGTCGCGAACCGGCTCCAGGCCGCGTTGTGGCAGGAGGCGTATTCGCTGGTCGAACGCGGGGTCGCGACGGTCGCCGACATCGACACGGCGATCGCGTACGGGCCCGGGCTGCGCTGGGCGGTGCTCGGCCCGTTCGTCAACCAGCACCTCTCCGGTGGTCCCGGCGGCCTGGCGCACGTCCTGCGTCACCTCGGCCCGCCCACCGAAGAATGGTGGCGCGACCTCGGCCAGGTGCACCTGACGCCGGAGCTCGCCGAGACGCTCGTCGCCGGGGTCGACGCCGAGCTGGCCGAAACCGACCAAGCCCGCCTCGTCGCCGCGCGCGACGCCGTCCTCGACCAGCTGCTGGCCGCCAAAGCCGCGCAGCCCGACCTGCCCTGATCTGGAGAACCTCGTGGACCTTTCCGCACTGACCGCCCTCGACGTCCACACCCACGTCGAGCAGGACGGCCACGGCTGCTTCGCGCTGGACCAGGAGCTGCTCGACGCGTCCGCGAAGTACTTCCGCGCCGACCAGGACCGGACGCCGACCGTGACCGCGATCGCCGAGCACTACCGCGCCCGCAAGATGGCCGCGGTCGTGTTCACCGTCGAGGCGCCCGCCGCCACCGGGCACCCCGCGCTGTCCAGCGAGGAGATCGCCGACGCGGCCGCCGCGCACCCGGACGTGCTCATCCCGTTCGGCTCGGTCGACCCGCACTCGGGCAAGGCGGCCGTGCACCGCGCGCGCCGGCTCGTCACCGAGCACGGCGTCCGCGGCTTCAAGTTCCACCCCAGCCTGCAGGGCTTCGAGCCGAACGACCCGCGGTTCTACCCGCTCTACGAGGCGATCGGCGAGCTCGGCGTCCCGGCGCTGTTCCACACCGGCCAGACCGGGATCGGCGCGGGCCTGCCCGGCGGGCACGGCATCAAGCTGCGTTACTCGAACCCGATGCTGCTCGACGACGTCGCCGCCGACTTCCCGCACCTGACGATCATCCTGGCGCACCCGTCGGTGCCGTGGCAGGACGAGGCGATCTCGGTGGCGACGCACAAGGCGAACGTGTACATCGACCTGTCCGGCTGGTCGCCGAAGTACTTCCCGCCGCAGCTGGTCCGCGCGGCGAACACGCTGCTGAAGCGCAAGGTCCTGTTCGGCTCGGACTTCCCGGTCATCACGCCGGACCGCTGGCTGGCGGACTTCGCCGAGCTGGACATCAAGGACGAGGTGCGGCCGATGATCCTGAAGGACAACGCGATCCGGCTGCTCGGCCTATCCTGAGCCGGTGGCAGCGATAGCACTCCGGCCGGTCGAGGACGCCGATCTCGACGCGTTGTTCGAGCAGCAGCGGGACCCCGAGGCGGTCCGGATGGCCGCGTTCACCCACAAGGACCCCGACGACCGCGAAGCGTTCGACGCGCACATGGCGAAGGTGCGGTTCTCCGACGGGATCACCCACCGCGCGGTGACCCGCGACGGCGTCCTCGTCGGCAGCATCGCCGCGTTCGTCATGGAGGGCGACACCGAGATCACCTACTGGATCGACCGGGCGGTCTGGGGACAGGGCATCGCCGGTCAGGCGCTCGCCCTGCTGCTCGACGCGGTCACGGTCCGGCCCCTGCACGCGCGGGCCGCCAGTGACAACGCCGGGTCGTTGCGGGTCCTGCGGAGGGCGGGCTTCACCGTCGTCGGGACCGACACCGGGTACGCGAACGCTCGCGGCGCGGAGATCGAGGAAACGATCCTGCGGCTCGACTAGCGCCGCGGGTCGACGTGGACCTTCGGGCCGGGACCGGCGTGGTGCTCCCCCGCGAGGACAGCGCCGACGTCGTCGAGCCCGACGGTCGCCGCGACCAGCGGCCGCGGGTCGACGGCGCCGCTCGCGTACGCGGCGATCGTGTCGGCCAGGCCCGGTGACGCGGACAGGATGCCGACGGCCGTGACGTCCTTCAGGACCAGCTCGCGGGTGTCGATCCGGCTGGGCTGCCCGGCCAGTCCGATGTAGACGATCCGGCCGGCCGGTTCGACCAGGTCGAGGGCCAGCGCGGGCAGCTCGACGGCGTTGGACGCGTCGACGACCGCGTCGAAGGGCCGGTCCGGGAGCGTGTCGCGGGTCCAGGCGTGGGTGAAGCCGAGGGTGCGGGCGAAGGCGAGGGTGGGCTCGTCGCGCCCGAGCAGGTGCACTTCGGCGCCGGCCGCGCGCAGGAAGAGGGCCACGAGCAGCCCGATCGTCCCGGGGCCCAGCACCAGCGCGCGATCGCCGGGCCCGACGCCGGCGGCCTGCGCCGCGCGCCAAGCGTTGCCACCCGGCTCGACCAGGGCGCCGAGGACAGCGTCGACGGCGTCAGGCAGCGCGTGCAGCGACCACGCGGGGACGGCGATCCGTTCGGCCAGCGCGCCGGGCCGCCCGCCGCGGATGCCGACCTCCTCGCGGCGCGCGCAGGTGTGCTGGTGCCCCTTGCGGCAGCGGCGGCACGTCCGGTCGCCGAGCATGGTGTCGCCCATGACGCGGCGCCCGAGCCACGCCGGGTCGACGCCGTCGCCGACGGCCGAGACGGTGCCGGCCCACTCGTGACCCAGCCGCATCGGGTACGCCGAGTGGCCCTGGTGCAGGTAGGCCATCTCGCCGGTGAAGAACTCGACGTCGGTGCCGCAGACGCCGGCGCGTTCGACGTCGACGACCACCTCGCCGGGGACGGCTTCGGGCACCGGGACGTCCCGCACCGAGAACTCCCGCGGGCCGGTGAGCACGAAGGCCCGCATGGTGGTGATCACCCCGGAAGTCTCACCCGGGAGCCGGGTCTCACGCCAGCCGGGTCAGACGGGGATCTCCGTCGCGCGCTCCCAGCCGGCGGGCAGCGGGCTGACGTTGAGCGAGTGGTCGAGCCCGGTGTCGGAGAGGGCCCGGCGCACGACGCGGTTGTCGCCCGTGACGACGCGCAGGGTGGTGCTCTCCCGCTGCGTCCGGGCCTGGATGTCGGCCAGCGCGTCGAGGCCGGCCGCGTCCAGGAGGTCGACCGCCGAGAGGTCGAGCACCAGGACCGGGAACTTGCGGTGGGCCCAGGTGGCCAGGACGGCCTCGAGCTGGGCGGCGCTCTCTTCGGCGAGGGCGCCCCGGATCCGGACCATCACGGCACCGAAGTAGGGGCGGATCACCTTGATATCGAACGCACCGGCGCCCGCGCGGGTCACGGGGATCGCCGTCGCGGGGTGCTGCACAACCAACATCGGCAGACGCCTTCGTTCACAGATTGAAGTGCCGGGCGGGAGTCCCGCTCGGACGCAGACCGGAATGGGGGTAACGGCTGTTGCCTGAACCGTACCCTCGCAGCGTAGCCTCCCGTCCTCCCGGCGCAACCCCGCCCAACGGGCGAGCCGCGCTCCACCGCCTGCCCCATGGCGGAGGGGTACCCACGCCGATCGCCACGGCTGGGTGAAGTACGGAGTGCTCGACAGCGCACGCTCGAAGAAGCGGGTCCACAATGGACGAAAAGGACCCGCTCCCGCTCGGCGAAGGCTGGGGGTACCTGCGAGCAGAAGCGGGAGACGAAGCGTCGGTACGGGGGTCGCCTCGCGGCGAGTGGCGCTACGCGGCTCCAGCCGGACTGGTACTCCGCGAAGGCATTGGGTGAGGCCCGGGGACACCACCGTACCGACAGTCTGTACAACGCACGGCCTGCGGAAATGTTCCCCGCGTGACGCACGTCGCCATGACGGCCGAAGCGACGTTTCGCGGTCGCCCCGCCGGGTACCACCAAAGCGTCCGAAGGAGGGATCGCCATCGCCACCGCTGTGCTCTTCGACGTCGACGGCACGCTCGTCGACTCCAACTACCTGCACGTCCACGCCTGGCAGCGCGCGTTCCGCGAGCTGGGCCGGGACGTCGACTCCTGGCGCGTCCACCGCGCGATCGGGATGGGGTCCGGCAAGCTGCTCGCCGACCTGCTCGGGCAAGCCGACGCCGACGAGCTCGGCAGCCGGCTCGAAGACCTCCACAGCCGCTTCTACCTCGAGACGGCCGAGATGCTCCGGCCCTTCGACCAGGCCGCCGCGCTGATCCGCGTCATCGCCGGGCACGGGGTGCGCGTTCTGCTCGCGACGTCGGCCGGGCCGGACGAGCTGGACGTCATGCGCAAGATCCTCGACGTCGACGACGTCGTCGCGGGCATCGTCGCGGGCGCGGACGTCGAGGCCACCAAGCCCGACCCGGAGCCGGTGTACGCCGCGCTGGAGCGCGCGGGCACCGAGCCGGGCGACACGATCTTCGTCGGCGACTCCGTCTGGGACGTCCACGCCGCCACCAGGGCGGGCGTGCGCACGGTCGCCGTGCTCTCCGGCGGCGTCAGTGCGGCGGAGTTGACCGAAGCCGGCGCGGTGGCCACCTACGACGACCCCGCGGCCCTGCTCGACGGCCTCGACCACAGCCCGCTGGCGGAGCTGTTCACCTAGTGCCAGACCGCGGCCTGTGGTGGCCGTTCCGGTCGCTGTGGTGGCCGTTCCGATGACCGTGTTGGCCGCTGCGGGCGTGGCCAGCTCGGGCTGGGCCCGGGTCGGGTTCTCCAGCGCCGGCCCGCGCTGGGGAACCGCTGGGTCGAGGCCACGGACAGGATCGTCGACTTCCCGGCGCCGTTGGCCCCGGGTGGGGCGTCGGTCATCAGGTCGGCTAGGTCCTCCGCCGCGGATCTGGCCATCCGCAAGAAGAAACCGGCCGGCTCAGCGCCCTGACCGGGCGAGCAGCTTGAGCGTGTTCTCCGAGGCGGAGCCCTCCGCCGTCGTCACGACGACGACGGTCTGCTCCGGCGACCGCGCCGGCGTCAGGATCTGCTGGGCCACCGTCAGCGCGCCCACCAGCGGGTGGCGCAGGACGTAGGAGTCGGCTTCGCACGGCTTGACCCGGTGGTCGCCCCACAGCGCGACGAACTCGGGGCTCTTCATCGACAGCTCCCCCACCAGCGACGCCAGCAGGGCGTCTTCGGGGTACCGCCCGGACGGCCCGCAGGTTGCCGACGACGGCACGCGCCTTGCGCGGCCAGTCCGCGTACAGCTCGCGGACGTGCGGGTCGAGGAACAGCATCCGGGCCGTGTTGGGCCGGTCCGCCGGGCGCTCGGGCGCGGTGGGGTCGACGTGGCCCGCCAGCAGTGCGTGGCCCAGCGGGTTCCACGCCAGGACATCGCTGCGCCGCCCAAGGACCAGCGCGGGCACGTCCCCCAGTGAGCGCAGCAGATCGCGCGCCAGCGGGTCGAGCCGTTCCGGCGGCGGCCGCCGTTGCGCGCGGGGTCGTCGCGCGGCCAGCTCACGCAGGTGTTCGCGCTCGTGCTCGTCGAGCCGCAACGCCCCGGCCAGCGCGTCGAGGATCGCGTCGGACGCGTTCACGGACTGGCCCTGCTCCAGGCGTGTGTAGTACGAGACGCTGACGCCGGCCAGCTGCGCCAGCTCCTCCCGCCGCAGCCCGGCGACGCGCCGCCGTTCACCGAGAGCGGGCAGGCCGACGTCTGCGGGGCGCAGGAGCGACCGGCGCGCCCGCAGGAACTCGCCGAGAACGGCCATATCCCCAGTGAACACGGGATCCGCGTGGCGAGCCTGACCCTGCCGGGGGTACGCAACGGCGGGGCTGGTTGGCCGCGTGAAACCGCCGCAGGCTGGGGGAAACACCAGCGACCCCGGAGCGGACATGCAGGAGATTGTGCTGGGCGACGTCACGGTCACCCGGATCACGGAGTACTACGGCTCGGTCGGGATGACACCCGAGACCTTCTTCCCGGAAAGCCCGGAGGGCGCCTGGGACGCGGACTGGCTCGCGCCCGACTTCCTCGACCGGGAGAACCACGTCTGCGTCTCGGCCATCCAGACCTGGCTGCTGCGCAGCGAAGGCAAGACGATCCTCGTCGACACCGGCGTCGGCAACCACAAGGAACGGCCGTACACGCCGGTGTGGAGCCACCTGAACACCGGCTTCCTCGGCAACCTCGCGGCGGCCGGCGTGCGACCGGAAGACGTCGACCTGGTGGTCAACACCCACCTGCACATCGACCACGTCGGCTGGAACACCTTCCTCGACGACCGCAGCTGGGTCCCGACGTTCCCCAACGCCACCTACCTGATGCCCAAGCCGGACTTCGAGTTCTGGAACCCGGCCAACGGCCACGAGCCGAACCTGGGGCGGGGCAACCAGAACGTCTTCGAGGACAGCGTCGCGCCGGTGCACGAAGCCGGGCAGACGCTGCTGTGGGAGGACAGCCACCGCATCGACGCGAACCTGACGCTCGACCTGGCGCCGGGGCACACGCCGGGGTCGTCGGTGCTCACGCTCGACTCGGGCGGCGACCGCGCGCTGTTCGTCGGCGACCTGCTGCACACCGCGCTGCAGCTGGTCGAGCCCGACACGAACAGCTGCTTCTGCGAGGACCCCGCGCAGGCCCGCGCCACCCGGCGGCGGCTGCTCGGCCAGGCCGCGGACACGAACGCGCTCGTCCTACCCGCCCACCTCGGCGGCCACGGCGGCGCCGAGGTCGTCCGCGACGGCGACCGGTTCGCCATCAAGGACTGGGCCCCGTTCGCCAAGCTCTGAGGAGGACTCCGTTGATCGTCACCACCACCGCGGGCGCCGTCCGCGGCCACGCCGGGGTCTTCCTCGACGTCCCGTACGCCGCACCGCCGATCGGCGCGGGCCGGTTCGCGCCACCCGCACCCCACGAGCCGTGGGCGGGCGTGCGGGACGCGACGCGGCCCGGGCCGACCGCCCCGCAACCGCGCCGGGACGGCTTCGGGGCGCTGGACATGTCGCCGTACTTCGGGACCGGCTGGGTCCGCGGCGACGACTACCTCACGCTCAGCGTCTGGGCGCCGCCGTCGGCCCGGGACCGTCCGGTGCTCGTGTTCGTGCACGGCGGCGGGTTCGTCACCGGCTCGACCCGTTCGCCGCTCTACGACGGGACGGCGTTCGCGCGCGACGGCGTGGTGCTGGTGACGGTCAACTACCGCCTCGGTGTCCCCGGGTTCCTCGACCTGCCCGGCGCGCCGCGCAACCGCGGGCTCCTGGACGTCGTCGCCGCACTGCGGTGGGTGCGCGAGAACATCGCGGCGTTCGGCGGCGACCCCGGCAACGTCACCCTGGCCGGCCAGTCCGCCGGCGCCACCATCACGGCCGGTGTCCTGGCCACGCCCGAGGCCGACGGCTTGTTCCGGCGGGCCGTCGTGCAAAGCGGCAACGGCCTGGGCGCGTTCACCCCCGAGCAGGCGGCCCGGGTCACGCGGGCAGCGGCCGACGCGCTGGGCGTCTCGCCGACGGTGACCGCGTTCGGCGAGGTGCCCGACGAGCAGTTCGTCGCGGCTCAGCCGGCCGGCCTGGACCTGCGAACCGCGACGGACTTCGACCCGCTGCTCGGGCTGAGCGCGTTCAGCCTGGTTCTGGACCGGCAACCCGCCGAGGCACTGGCCACCGCCGTCGACCTGCTCATCGGCACGAACGCCGACGAAGGGGCGCTCTACCTTGCCCCACAGGGAAACCTGGCCAGGTCAACCGAGCAGGATCTGTTCGAGACCGCGGCGCGAGTGTCGGTCGACCCGGCCGCGCTGGTGACGGCCTACCGCGCGAAACGTCCACATGCGACACCGGGCGAGCTGCGGTCGGCGATCATGGGGGACGCGTTGTTCGGCACCGGCAGCCGTCGCCTCGCGGAAGCCAACGGCAATGCGCACACCTACGAGTTCGCGTGGCGATCGTCCGCTGTGGACGGTCAGCTCGGCGCGGCCCACACGGTGGAGCTGCCGTTCGTCTTCGATCGCCTGGACCTCCCGGCCCTGCGCGGCCCGCGCGGCCTGCTGGGCACCGGGGAACCGCCCGCCGAACTGGCGACGCGGATGCACACCGCGTGGGTGGACTTCGCCCGCACCGGCGACCCCGGCTGGACAAGATCGGAAACCTGCCGCTTCACCGCGCGGGCCAGCTCCACCGCATCCCCAGGATCCCCGGCGCCACCCCGGTCCTGAAGACGTGCGCGGGCACGACCGGCGACACGACGACCTCGGCCGACTCGCGCTCGGGGCCGTCCGGTGACTCCAGCCGATACGCGTGACAGGACGACGGCAGGGCCTTCGCGTCGAAGTGGACCTCCTGGAGGTGCTCGGACACCGGGTGCCGGAACCGGCGGTCGTAGCTGGTGTCGGGGACGCCGTCGGTGTACTCGAACTCGTACTCCAGGATCGCCGTCTCGCCCTCGGCCAGCGATCGGCTCAGCACCAGTTCGCTGACGAGGAAACCGTGCTCCGGCAGCACTTCCGTGCGGCCGGGCCCGCAGTACCGGGTGGTGACCAGCCGTGGCGGCGTCCCCGCGACGCACCCGCGCAGTGTCACCACCCGGGCCTGCACGGGTTCCGCCACCGCCCGCACGACCTCGCGCACCCGCAGCCGGGACAGCGAGCGGTCGGCGCGGACGTGCAGGGACTCGTGCAGGCTCAGCACCACCAGCGCCGGGTCGTCGGCGGCTTCGAACGAGTTCAGCACCGGGACGACGCCGTTGCGCGGCCCCCACAGCCGTTCCCACCGGACCAGGCCGACTGGGGAACGGCCGCCGTCCGGGCGGGCGAGCAGGCCGGTCAACGAGCCGGCGGGCAGACCGAGGACGTCTTCGAGCACGGTGACCGCGCGCAGGGACTCGGGGCGCTCGGGCCGGGTGCGGCCGGTGCGCCAGTAGCTGAGCGTCGTCGTGCTGACCGGCGCGCCCGCCGCGGCCAGCCGGTCCTTGAGGCGGGCGAGGCCGAGCCCGCTCAGGTCGACGGCCAGCGACAGCGCCCGGCAGAACGGGCCGTCGGCGAGCGCGCGGGCCAGCTGCTCCCGGCGTCCCGGCGAGTGCACCGCGAACAACGACATGCGGGTCCTTCTCGGGTAGGTCCGTTCGGTCTAACACCCCGAGTGGCCCGTGTCACCCGACGAACGATCCGTCCTGTTCCGTTGATCGGCCCGGATCTTCGGACGGTTACCCGAACCACCCCGGCCGCTTACTTTCGGTGAGTCCCCACCGAAGCCCCGAGGAGTCCCCGATGCGTGAATCCCACGGCCGGTTCGTCCGCGCCGCCGCCCTGCTCGCCGGTTCCTGCGCCGCCCTCGCCACGCTCGCCGCCGCCCCCGCTTCGGCGGGCACCGCGCCGCTCTCCCCCGGCGCGGCGCCGTCGATCATCGGCGGCAGCACGGCCCAGAACCCCGGCTACATCACCCGCTTCAACGGCCACGCCAACGGCTACACGTTCTTCTGCACCAGCACGCTGATCGGCGCGCGCTGGGTGCTGACCGCCAAGCACTGCATGTACGACAACAACGGCCAGCGGCTGTCCGACATCGACCTGTACGTCGGCTCGAACAGCGCGTCCGGCGGCGTGCACGCCAAGGCGTCGTCGACCTACGTGTGGTCCGGCGGCGACCTCGCGCTGATCAAGCTGAACACCAACGGCGGCGCCACGTTCGCCCCGCTGGCCAGCAGCTCCTCGGACGCCGAGGAAGGCGACACCGCGCGCGTCTACGGCTGGGGCTCGACCCAGGCGACCGACGAGGGCAGCCACCAGTCGAGCGTCCTCAAGCGCGCCGATGTCCGGATCTCCGACACCTCGGCGTCCGACAACTACGGCGGCCCGGCGATCTCGGCGTCGACCCCGAACGGCGCGGTCGCCGGCGGCGACTCCGGCGGCCCGATGATCGACGGCGGCGTCCAGGTGGGCGTCTGCTCGACCAGCGACCGCTCCAGCATCACGACGTACGGCAGCGTCGCCGCGGGCCGCAGCTGGATCCGCCAGACCACCGGCGTCTGACCGGCCGGTCAGTGAATATCCCCCAAGGCGTTTGGGCGATCAGGGTACGTTTTCCGCCTTGATGTAACACCTTTCGGACTTCTCGCGGCATACGGGACGCGATCGCGCTCTTCCCGGTCCCCGGCGTTAGGAGTTCGTGTGATGGGTTTTCGACGCCCACTGTTCCCGCGTAGAGCCAGACGTGCGGTGGCGGCGGGGGTGATCGTGCCCCTCACCGTCGCCCTCGCCGCCGCTGTTCCCGCCGCGGCGGCGGTCCCCACCGGGTTCACCGACACCGTGGCGATCGGCGGGCTCAGCTCGCCGACCGCCGCGGCGTTCGCCCCCGACGGCCGGGTGTTCGTCACCGAGAAGAGCGGCCTGGTCAAGGTCTTCGACTCCCTGGCCGACACGACGCCGACGGTGTTCGCGGACCTGCGGACGCAGACCCAGGACTTCTGGGACCGCGGCCTGCTCGGGCTCGCCGTCGACCCGGCGTTCCCCGCGCGGCCGTACGTCTACGTCTCCTACACGCTCGACGCCGTCCCCGGCGGCACGGCGCCGCGCTGGGGTGACACGTGTCCGACGCCGCCGGGCGCGACCGACCAGGGCTGCGTCGTCACTGGCCGCGTCTCACAGCTGACGATGGGCCCGGCGGGCACCGCCGTCAGCGAGAAACCGCTGGTCACCGGCTGGTGCCAGCAGTTCCCCAGCCACTCGATCGGCTCGCTGGCCTTCGGCCCGGACGGCGCCCTCTACGCGGGCGGCGGGGACGGCGCGAGCTTCAACTTCGCCGACTACGGCCAGGTCGGCAACCCGTGCGCCGACCCGCCGTCCCCGGCCGGGACGAACCTCGCACCGCCGTCGGCCGAAGGGGGCGCGCTGCGGTCGCAGTCCCCGCGCCGCGCCGCAGGGCAACCGGTGCTGCTCAACGGAACCCTGCTGCGCCTCGACCCCGACACCGGCGAGGGTGCGCCGGGCAACCCGTTCGCGAGCAGCACTGACGCCAACGCCCGCCGCGTGATCGCCTACGGCGCGCGCAACCAGTTCCGCTTCGGCTTCCGCCCGGGCACTGGTGAGCTGTGGGCCGGCGACGTCGGCTGGAACACCTGGGAGGAGATCAACCGCGTCCCGAACGCAGGGGACGCCGTCGCGGAGAACTTCGGCTGGCCCTGTTTCGAAGGCACCGCGAGGCAGGCCGGGTACGACGGCGCGAACCTCGACCGGTGCGAGTCGCTGTACTCCGCCGGCGGGCAGACCGCGCCGTACTACGCCTACAACCACAACGCGAAGGTCGTCGCGAGCGACCCGTGCCCGACCGGCGGCTCGTCGATCAGCGGGATCGCGTTCGAGTCCGGCAGCAACTACCCGGCCGAGTACGCGGGCACGCTGTTCTTCGCGGACTCGTCGCGGGGCTGCATCTGGGCGATGCAAACGGTTGCGGGCCAGCCGAGCCCGACCAAGCTGGTGCCGTTCGTGACCGGCGTCAACGCACCGGTCCAGGTCCTGAGCGGGCCGGGCGGCGACATCTTCTACGTCGCGCTCGGGAGCGGTGAACTCCACCGCGTCAGCCACCCGGCCGGCACCAACCGCCCGCCGGTCGCGGTCGCCACGGCCACGCCGGCCACCGGCCCGGCCCCCCTCGCCGTGCAGTTCGACGGCACGGGCTCCAGTGACCCCGACGCCGGTGACGCTCTCACCTACGCCTGGGACCTCGACGCGGACGGCGCGTACGACGACTCGACGGGCCCCCGCCCGACGTGGACGTACACGACCGCGGCGGTGGTGGACGCGGGCTTGCGGGTGACGGATTCGCACGGCGCGTCGGCGACGACGACGATCCGGGTGACGGTCGGCAATCCCGCGGGCCTCGACCCGGTCCCGGTGATCGACACGCCGGTTTCGTCGCTGACCTGGTCAGTGGGCCAGCCGATCCCGTTCTCCGGCCGAGCGGTAGACGCCCAGGACGGCACCCTCCCGGCGTCGGCGCTGTCGTGGCGGCTGGCGGTCCGCCACTGCGCGGCCAACGGCACGTGCCACACGCACAACGTCCAGGACTTCACGGGCGTCGCGTCGGGTTCGTTCGTGGCGCCGGACCACGAGTACCCGTCGTACCTGCAGCTGACCTTGACGGCGACCGACTCAACGGGCCGCACGGGTACGCAGACGGTCGAACTGCAGCCGAAGACGGTGACGCTGAACTTCACGTCGAGCCCGAACCAGGTCTTGCTCACGGTGGGCGGCACCCAACAGCGGACGCCGTTCTCCCGCACGGTGATCGCGGGGTCGACGAACTCGATCAGCGCGGACAGCCCCCAGAACGTCCCGCCGTTGAACCTGAAGTACGCGTTCTCGAGCTGGGCCCACGGCGGCGCGCGGGCCCAGAACGTCGTAGCCCCGGCGACGGCCACGACGTACAAGGCGAACTACCGCCTCTGCTGGCTGCTCCAACCCTGCTGACCAAGGTCCGAGAAGGCCTCCTTGAGGGACGTGGGGTCCCTCGATGAGGCCTTCACGGACCTTCCGGCACCCCCGCCGTCAGGTGATCGGGAACGTGGTGCCGATGCCCATTCCGGTGATCCATTCCGGGACCGGCTCGTAGCTCGTCCACACCAATGGCAGTCCCGCCGCCACCTGGCCGATCAGCCAGCAGCGGACCTCGTGGCTGCCCGTGCCCGCCGTGTCCTCCAGTGCCTCGTGGCCCAGCGCCGCCACCGCGTCCGCGTCTCCCGAGGACAGCCGGGACAAGAACCACGAATCCCACTCGGTGTTCACCCGTGCGCCCGGGTCGCCGCCCATCGCGCGGACACGGGGCTCCCGCGCCGCCGCGAAGGCGTGGACGTCCGCTCGGCCGTGGATCAGCGAGTCACGCCGCTCGCCCGCCACCGCCGGGTCGCGCGGGTCGTTCGACGGCAGCCAGTGCGACAGGCCGCCGCTCGCCGCGATCAGGACCCGGCCCGGGAAGTCCGCGGACCGCAGGGCCGCTCCCAGCGCGTGGCCCAGGGAAACGCAGCGGCGCAAGGAAGGCAGCGGCGGTGCGGCCGTGTTGACGACCAGGGGCACCATCGGCAGCGACGTGCCGCCGGTGATCATCTCGTAGCTCTGCACGATGCCGTGGTCGACCGTCAGCGAGTACGACAGCGAGATGTCGAACCCCGAAGAAGTCAGGCCCGCGTGCAGTGGCCACGCCAGCGACGACGCCACCGGCAGCGGGCCCTCCGTGCTGCCGTAGTCCCCGAAACCCGCCGCCTGCTCGACGCCCAGCACGAACGGCGGCATCACGTCGTAGAAGTTGCCGTGGAAGTGGTCCGGGCCGATCACGACGATCGCGTCCGGCGCGAGGTCCTCGACCGCGCGGCGGACGCGCTCGGCGTCGCCGAGGAAGCGGCCGCCCGGACCGTCCACCCGGGACGGTGGCAGCAGTGTCGCGAAAGGACTGTGGGACATCCCGGCGAAGCCCGCGATCTCGGCCATCAGGACGGCTCCTGCCCGGTCAGCAGCCAGGTGCGGTGGACGTCGAGGAACTCGCCGACCTTCTCCCACTGCGGCCAGTGGCCGGCGTCGTCGATGACGTGCAGCAGCGCGTCGGGCAGCCAGCCGAGCAGCAGGTCGGCCTCGTCCAGCCCGCCCGTCGGGTCGTGGCTCGTCCACAGCAGCAACGTCGGCGCCGTCACCTTCGACACCCACGCCGGGTCCCACGCGAAGTCCTTGCGCACTTCCGGGTCCTGCAGCACGAGCGTGTTGGTGATGGCCCGGACGAACCCGGGCCGGGAGTAGATCCGGCGGCGCAGGTTCACCAGCTCGTCGGTGACCATCTCCTTGTGGTGGAACAGGAACTCGACGCGACGACGCACGGTGGCGTCACTCGGGTCGCGCACCGCCGCCATCGTGCTGTCGCGCATCCGCGCCATCACCTCGGGCTTGTTGGCGATGTTGCCCGGGGTGTTCAGCACGAGCCGGTTCACCCGGTCCGGGTGGTGCGCCGCGACCCAGGCGACGACCCAGCCGCCGAGCGACTCGCCGGACAGGTGCGCCCGGTCGATGCCCAGGGTGTCCAAAAGGGACACGAGGTGCGCGGCGAGGACGTCGATCGTGTACGGCCGGTCCGGCAGGTCCGACCAGCCGTGGCCGACCATGTCGTAGACCGTGACGCGGAAGTCGCGGGACAGCCCGGCCAGGTCCCGCGCGTACGCCTCCAGGTGCCCGCCGGTCCCGTGCAGCAGCACGAGTTCCGGGCCGGTCCCCGCCTGCAGCACCCGCGTCCGCACGACCCCGTCGTCCAGCGGGACGTCGACGTAGCGCAAGGTGTGCTCGATTTCGCCCAGCTCGCCCCAGATCCCGGCGTGCTCGGGGATCGGCGGCCCCGACGCTTCGACGCGGGTTTCGTCCACTGTGGTCACTTGTCCTCCGCCTTCCGGGCTTCTTCCATGGTGGCCAGGCCCGCGCTTTCCCGGCGGCCCAGGCCGAACAGGCCGAGCAGCCTCGAGTTCTCGATGGTCAGGAACTCGACCGGGTGCTCGGCCGAGTCGTTGTGGTGCCGGTGCCAGGTCCACGGCGGGGTGTAGACGAACGAGCCCGTCGTCCAGCTGACGACCTCGTCCTCGATCTCGCTGTGGCCGTCGCCGGCGATCACGAAGTGCACGGTCTCGTGGTGGTGGCGCTGCATGTCCGAGCTCTCGCCGGCCGGGATGACCTGCCGGAACAGCTCGAACGTCGTGGTCGGCAGGGTGCCGGCGACGCGCAGCGACGTCGGGTTCGGCACCGCGCCCGGCGGGATCTCGACGAGGTCCTCGTCGTGCACGACCAGCGGGCGCTGCTCGCCGGGGCGCACGACGTGGGCGATGCTCGCGAGGAAGTCGCTCATCGCGAACTCGGGTCCGGACGTGGACATGGGTCTCCTCCCCTTGCTGACGACCACTCAGGCCGGGCATTCCGTGCGGCCGCCGTCGACCGTCAGCACCGTGCCGTTGACGTACCCCGCTTCGGCCGACGCCAGGAACGCCACCGCGGCCGCGACCTCGCCCGGCGCGGCGGCCCGCCCGGCCGGGATGTCGGCGAGGTCCTGGGCCATCGCGGTGGCGACGTCGATGCCCGCGGCGTCGGCCCGGCCGCGCACCACCTCCAGGCGGCGCGGCGTGAGGGTCGCGCCGACGGCGACGCAGTTGACCGTCACGCCCCGGTCGGCGTACTCGCGGGCGGCGAGTTTCACCGCGGATGTCGTCGCCGACCGCAGGACCGTCGACGCGGCGAGCGCCGGTTGGGGCTGCCGCACCGCCGTCGACGTCGTGACGACGACGCGGCCGAACCCGCGTTCGGCCATCGCGGGCAGCGCGGCCCGCATCAGCGCGAGCGGGCCGAGGAGCAGCAGGTCGAGGTCGTGGTGCCACTGCTCGGCGGGGACGTCGAAGACGCCGCCGGGCGCCGGGCCGCCGGTGTTGGCCACGACGACGTCGAGCGAGCCGTACTGCTCGCGCACGCGCGTCACGGCGTCGGCCGCCTCGGCGGGCACGGCCAGGTCGCACACGCGGTAGCCGACGCCGTCGCCGAGCGCCGACGCCGTCTCGGCCAGGGTCTTCTCGGTCCGCCCGGCGAGCACGACCCGGTGCCCGGTGGCGAGCAACGCGGCCGCGGCGGCGGCGCCGATCCCGCCGGCGCCGCCGCCGACGAACGCGACCCGGGGGCTGGGGTGCTGGTTGGTCTTCATGATGTGTCCTACATTCGGTCCATGAGCGAGAGCGGCCAAGGGTGAGTCCCACTGCCCGGGACTCCCGATCGGCTGACGACGGGTCGACGGCCGGCGCGCTCGAACGCGCGGCCGCCATCCTGGACGCCTTCGACGCGACCCACCGCGAGCTGCCGCTGGCCCGGCTGGTCGAGCGCTCGGGGCTGCCGCGCTCGACCGTGCACCGCACGGCGGCCCGGATGATCGAGCTGGGCTGGCTCGACAAGCCCGGGGACAAGTACCGGATCGGCACCCGGCTGTTCGAGCTGGCCGGCCTGGTCCCGGTGCGCCACGAGCTGCGCGAGGCGGTGCTGCCGTACCTGCAGGACCTGTACGCGGCGGCGCGGACCACGGTGCAGCTCGGCGTGCTCGACGGCGTCGACGTGCTGGTCGTCGAGAAGATCACCGGCCACCGGCCGCTGCCGATGCTCTCCCTGGTGGGTGGCCTGATCCCGGCGCACTGCTCCGGCCTCGGCCGGGCGATCCTGGCCTGGTCGGACGCGGCGACCGTCGACGCGGTCGTGGCCGCCGGGCTCACCCGGCGCACCCCCCGCACGATCACCAGCCCCGAGGCGCTGGCGCGGGAGCTGGCCACCGTGCACGAGCAGGGATGGGCCTACGACCGGGAAGAGGGCAACGCCGGCATCAGCTGCGTGGCGGCGCCGATCTTCGACTTCACCGGCAACGTCACCGCGGCGCTATCGGTCACCGGGCCCAGCGCCGCCGTGCTGCCGGACCGGATCGGGCCCGCCGTCCGGATGGCGGCCGCCGCGGCCAGCCGGGCGTACGCGGCCCGCCGGTGGGCGGTGCCGCGGCCCTCCCCCGAGCTGCCGTCCCACTGACCAGGACTCCCGGTTGGCTCTCCGTGGCCGGTTGTTCCACGCTGTGGCCCACGCCGCGCCGGAGCTGCCCGGCACCGGCGCCGGAGGAGGAGAACCAGGCATGCACGTCGCGATCATCGGGGCCGGGCTCGCCGGGCTCACCACGGCCAAGGTGCTGCTGCAGGCGGGCCACGACGTCGCGGTCTTCGACAAGACCCCCGACGTCGGCGGCGTGTGGAGCCGGACCCGCCGCTACCCCGGCCTCACCACGCAGAGCCCCAAGGCCCAGTACTCGTTCTCGGACTTCCCGATGCCGAAGGACTTCCCGGAGTGGCCCGGCGGTGCCCAGATCCAGCAGTACCTCGCGGCCTACGCCGACGTCTACGAGGTCACCCCGCACCTGCGGCTCGAGACCACCGTCGAGTCCGTCGTCCCCGACGGCGCCCGCTGGGTCGTGACCACGGACTCCGGAGTCCCGGAGACGTTCGACCGGGTCGTCGTGGCCAACGGCGTGTTCTGCGAACCGGCGGTCCCGGACTTCCCGGGGCGCGCGGAGTTCGAGGCCGCCGGCGGCCGCGTGCTGGCCGGCAGCGAGTTCACCGACGTCGAAGAGGCACGCGGGAAGCACGCGCTGGTCGTCGGCTACGGGAAGTCGGCCTGCGACGTGACCGTCGCGATCAGCGAGGTCGCCGGGACCACCGACGTCATCGCCCGGCAGCTGCTGTGGAAGGTGCCGCGCAGGATCGCCGGGTTCGTCAACTTCAAGATGCTGCTGCTGACCCGGATGGGCGAGGCGCTGTTCCGCTACCGGTGGCTGCGCGGGTTCGAGAAGTTCCTGCACGGCCCGGGAAACCGGCTGCGCGCGTCGTGCTGAACTCCGTCGGCTCGGTGTCGGTGCGGCAGTTCCGGTTGCGGCAGCACGATCTCCTGCCACCGGGGAAGATGGAGGACATCGTCAAGGGCGCGATCGGCCTGGCGACCGAAGGCTTCTTCGAAGGCGTGGCCGACGGCGCCATCCGCGTCCGCCGCGACCAGGTGATCACCCGGCTGCACGGCGGCGACCGGCCGGGCGCCGAGCTCGCCGACGGCACGGTGCTGCCCGCCGACCTGGTCGTTTGCGCGACCGGGTTCACCCAGGGTGTGCCGTTCCTGGACGAGACCGTACAGAAGCAGCTGTTCGACGAACGCGGGAACTTCCTGCTGTACCGCCAGATCCAGCCGCTGCGGGCGCCGGGGCTCTACTTCAACGGTTACAACTCGTCGTTCTTCAGCCCGCTCAACGCCGAGATGGCGGCGCTGTGGATCGCGGCCGACCTCGCCGGGGCGCTCGCGCTGCCGGACGTCGAGACCCGGCACGCCGACGTCGTCGGGCAGCTCGCGTTCCTGGACGTCGCGACCGGCGCGCACCACTGCCGCGGCACGAAGATCATCCCGTTCTCCATCCACAACGTCGACGAGGTGCTCGGCGACCTCGGCCTGCAGATCCCCCGGTTCACCCGGGCGACGCACTGGCTGAACCCGGTTTCCCCGGCGGCGTACCGGAAGCTGACACCCGAGCTGCTGGCGCGGCTCGCGAAGACCACTCCCGAACCCGCGGCTCTCTAGGAGGACCCGATGGACACCGCACCGAAGACCGGCCACCACGTCATCCACCCGGGCGACGGCACGAACTTCGGCGCGATCGGGCTGGGCATCCACGCCCGGCTCACCGGCGCCGACACGAACGGCGCGTACTCGCTGTTCGAGTACGTCGTCCCGCCGGGCCTCGGCGGGCCGCCGACCCACATCCACAGCCGGGAGGACGAGCTGTTCACCTGCGTCCAGGGGCAGGTCGAGGTCGAACTGGACGGCGAGCGGCACGTCCTCGGCCAGGGCGACTCGCTGCTGATGCCGCGCGGGGTGCCGCACGTGTTCCGCAACCCGTTCGACGAACAGACCCGCATCGTCGCCGTCGTTTCCCCGCCCGGGCTGGAGAACTACTACAAGGAGCTGAGCGAGCTGCCGCCCGGGCGCGACATGAAGCTGGTCGCGCAGGTGATGACCCGCTACGGCCTTTCGCTGCAGAAGTGACCGGCTACGAACAGATGGTGCGCGCGATGTGCGCGGCGGTCGACGCGGGCGACGCCGAGGCGTTCGGCTCGTGGTTCGCCGAAGACGCGACGTACACCTTCGGCAACGGCGAAACCCTGTCGGGCCGCGACGCGATCGTCGCGGCCACGGCGGGTGCCGCGGAAGCGCTTCCGTGGGTCCGGCACACCGTGGACCAGGTGGCTTTCGCCGGAGACGACCAGCTGTTCTGCCGCTTCACGATCGAAACGGAGTCCTCGGCGGGCAAGCCGCTGGCGCTCCCGTGCGTCACGGTCATCTGGCTGGACGGGCCGCGGATCGTCGACTACCGCGTCTACATGGACATCTCCCCGGCCCTGGGGTCGTGAGTGGTAATGAGGGTTAGAACCCTCATTACCACTCACG
>NZ_JAEBDZ010000029.1:0-110035 GCF_046548675.1 Amycolatopsis sp. cmx-8-4 | reverse complement strand
CCCCACCCAGCAGGTATCCGGCGGGGCCGCACATCAGGACAAGCCACCAGTCGCCTGGGGCAGCGAAGAAACGAGCGAACCCCGCCGGACACCAAGATCATGACATTGACGCGAAGAAAGCCGACGCGGCCTTCAAGATCTCATTCGCCCGACGCAATTCCGCGACCTCCCGACGCAGCCGCTTCAGCTCCTCGGACTCCTCACTCGTCGCGCCTGCCCGGGCCCCGGCATCGACCTCGGCCTGACGCACCCACTTGCGTAGTGTCTCGCTGGACACGTTCACCTTCGCCGCGACCGAACAGATTGTCTCCCACTGCGACGAGTACTGCTCTACCTGCTCAAACACCAGCGCGATGGCGCGTTCCCGCACCTCGGCCGAATATCTAGGCCTCCGGGTCATGATCCACATCCTCACTCACACGAGGAGCCTCCATCAAACCCGGGGCGGTTCAGAATCCTATTCCCAACCTTTCCGGTGCCAGACCATCGCTGACTCTTGTCTGTGGCCGACGGGCAGTTCGAGCAGGCCGTCATCTTCCACGTGGTTCTGCCCGAGGGCGCGTTTGCCGGCACTGTCGACGCTGATAACGAAGAACATGGCCTGGGTGTCCACAGGTTCTCTGATCAACAGCTGCATCGAGGTGCTGCTGCCCGCGGTGAGGGCACCGAACTCGCCCTTCAAAAAGAAGGCTGGGTGAGGGTTACGCGGGTCGACGTCAGGTAGCTCTTCGACAAGGTAGTAGCTGCGCTCGAGCGCGCCGTCGCAGTCGGCCTTGATCGTGACCCCGAAAGTGGCGCCGGTCGTACCCGGCATCTCCAGTTCGAGCGGGAACGCCGCCGTGCAGGCGCTTTCGGCTGCGCTCAGCAAGGTCGTGACAACGACGCCGGCGAGCGTCAGCACCATCACCGCGCCGAGCGTGATCCATCGCCGACGTCGCGATTGCGGCTTGGCCGCACTGTCGTCAACGACGGTTGGGGTGCCGGCGTCGGCAGTTGAGCCGCCGTCTCCAACAACTGATACGGCGCTGGTTGATGTTGTGTCGACAGCTGCAGCCACGTCCCATAGCCGCAGCATTTCTGCGGAGTCAGTGCCGCAGTGCTCGGCCCACCGTTTTGCCTGATCGCGACTCGGGAGTGTGGTGCCGCTGAGCCAGCGGCTAATCGATGCCTTCGAGGAGAAGGTCGCCTTCGCGAGCGCGCTGAGGCTCACGTTGGCGATGTCACGGCCTCTCCGAAGCTCCTGTGCCAGCGCGGATCTGGCCGAAGGGAGTCTTGCCGAGAGCGCTGCCAGAGGACGTGGCGAACGCTGAGAACCGTTGGCGTTTCCCACGAGCCCTCCTCATGCTGGTCTCCACATTCCAGGTCGCTCTGCCGCCAAGAAACGTTACGTGAAACGTTCACAGGCTAGAAAACAAGGCAGACGAGCGATCACGCTATTAGTCGTTACCGGACAAGCATCTGGCGAAATTTTCGTTTGACGGTTGCTCGCCATCGACATGACGCGAATTGAGAGAAGATCAATGGTGAAATCACGAAGTCGACTGATCTTGTTGTTACGGACGGTGGCGACACTGGTCGTCACACTGGCGATGCTGGCGACTCCGGCGTTGCCGGCGTCAGCGAACCAGGTGGGCGACCGGATCGGCATCGCGAACCTAGCGTCGGGTGACTGGCCGCAGTCGGCCAACGGGACATATCGGCTCAGCATGCAGACCGACGGCAACCTGGTGCTCTACGGCCCGCAGGGAGCGCTGTGGGCGACCTACACCAACGGCAACCCAAGCGCGTACTTGGCCAATCAGGGTGACGGCAATCTCGTGATCTACCGGTCGGACCGGAGTGTGGCGTGGGCCAGCCGGAGCCGTTCGACCGGCGGGGGCACGCTCGTCATGCAGAACGACGGGAACGTCGTCGCTGCCGGAGGCGCCGGGCCGTTCTGGTCGACCTATACGGGCGGTGGTGTCGACAAGATGGCGGCCGCCGCTGCGGTTGCCTACGCTCGCGCGCAGGTCGGCAAAGCCTACGTCTACGGTGCCGAGGGACCGAACTCGTTCGACTGCTCCGGTCTGACCAAGACGGCTTACGCGGCCGGCGGCGTCAGCCTGCCGCACTCCAGCCAGTCGCAGTACACCCTCGGATGGTCCATTGGCCGCACGGACCTGCAGCCCGGAGACCTGGTCTTCTACTACGGCCCCTCACCCAGCCACGTCGCGATCTACGTCGGCAACGACGAGGTGATCCAGGCGTTGAACCACAACACCGGGGTGCGGTACGACACCGTCGCCTACGCCGGTGTCCCCCTGGGCTACCGCCGGTACCGCTGACAAACGAAGGTGTTCCGCTCCCGCAGCACCTGCGGGAGCGGAACACGCCCTTCTTGTCGGGGCACCCAGCGGAGTGCCGCAGGTGTCTAACTTCTGGAGTAGATGCTGATCCAGTCGACCTGGACGTTGCCGGTCGCGGTGTTCGAGACGGTGCAGCCGTCGGTGCACGTCTCGGTCTGGAGCACGAAGTGCATCGAGGTGGTCGGGATGGCCGTAGTCGCGCTGCCGATGGTGATCCCGTCGAGGACGAAGGTCACACGGCCCGGGGTCCACTCGGTTGTGGCAGTGTGCCAGGTGCCGTAAGTGGCCGCGGTGCTGAACTGGTCCTGCTGGGTGGGTGCTCCGACGTGGTGGGAGAACGCCTCGATGTGCCCGGTCAGGTTGCCTTCGGGAAAGTCGATCTCACCGTCGGACCAGTTGTTGGTGTCGGGCCACAGCAGCCAGGCGGTCTTGTATCCGGCCACCGCGTCGGCACGGAACCGAACCGAGTAACGCCCGTAGGTCTGGCCGAACGCGCCACCCGGCAGCCGCGGGTAGGGCGCTGCGACCAGGTGCGTGCCGTTCTCGGTGTGCAAGTTCATGGTGAGGGCTCCGCCGGAGACGCTCAGCGTCTTGGCGGGCGAGTAGACACCTTGCTTGGACGTGTCGCGGGAGCCGTCGTAGCCGTTCCAGGTCGAACCGTAGGCGGTGCCGGGGAACGACCCGGTGGCGGCGGGGGTGATGAAGTCGTCGCTGAAGATCTGGTGCCAGCCGGCAAGGTCGCCGGTCGGCATGGGCTGCCCGGACGGTGTACTGGTGGTGAGCAGTTCGATGCCGGTGACGCTCGCGGAGTTGCTGCTGGCGATGAACCGGAGCTGCAGGACGCCGTTGGTGACGGTAACGGTCTGGCGGACGACGTCGGCGCGGAAGTTGCCGACCTCGGCGGCGATGTTGTAGTTGGTGATCACGGGCTGGCCGTTGGCGGTGGCGCTGAAGACCCGCGCGCCGGATGCGGGATTGAGCTCGGCCAGCAGTAACTGCAGGGTGTAGGTGCCGTTGGCGACCGGGATGTCGTAGCCGGACATTCCCCAGCGTTCGGACTGGAACAAGGCCTGGTCCGCAGTGCCCGCGATCGTGTTGGCCACCGTGTGCGTGCCACCGCCGATGTAGTACTCGTCGGCTCGCCACTGCCGGCCGATCGAGTCGGTCACCGCCGGGCCACCGCTGTTCATCCGGTAGATGCTCTGCTCCGATGTCGTCGCCGTTGTGGCCGCACGGGGAGAGCCGAAGGCGGGGGACGATGGGATCAACACCAGCACGATGCAGCTCAGCGCCGCCGAGCCGGCAAGTAGTCGGCGGAGTCGTCCCCGCCCGGGGAGCACGGTACTCATCGTTGTCACCTTTCATCAGCACGAGTTGCTGCAGTCCGATACGTCTGGCGACGGTGCGGTCACTTCAACCGGCCTCGAGCCGGACATCTTCGACCTCGTCTACGCCGTGCCAGCTGCCTCGATCGTGCGCGAAGAAGGGCTGCTCACCTGCAGTGAAACGTTCCTGGAACGTTGCGACATCCCAGACCGCGCTCGAACGTGGCGCCTCGCGGCTCGCTACCAAAAGATCAACTGCGCGGTAGGGCGACACGTGATGGCGCTGCGAGCTGCCAGCGGCTCGCCTGACGACATTGACCAGGTTGTTTGCCTTGATTGTCCCGCCTTCATCGGCCTATCGGGACAACGTCGCGAACGCAGATCCTCGATTCACGTCCCGCTCCGGTGACGCGATCGGCAGACACGACACACCGATCCTTTTCGAACTCCTGGAGGAATCATGATGCTCACGCGTGCAGCGTCGTCCGGCCCCACCACAAGGCAGGCTCGGCGAAGCAGGAAGGCCGTGACCGTCGCCGTGATGACAATCGCGTTGTCGGCAGGTGCCGTGCTCAGCGCGGTGCCGGCCAGCGCATCGGTCGGCGACCCGATCCAGACCGGCTGTGCGTCGGACGCGTACACCGTCAGCACTCAGCCGATCAAGAACGGCGGCGGGACGGTCGGTCAGGTGCAGCTGCGGTACTCGCCGCGGTGCGGCACCAACTGGGCCAAGACGGTCAGCAACATCGGCACCGCCTACGTCCAGGCGATCGTTGCCTCACCGTCGGACTCGGCGTCCTACTCGGCCACCTCGACCTCGGTGTACACCGACATGGTGTACGCGCCGACCGGGGTCTGCGCCGTGGCTACCGGTTCAATCAACAACGGACCGTGGAGCACCTACGCCGTCGGCTGCTGACCTCGCCGCCGCCAGGGCACGCTGACATGGTCGGCGTGCCCTGGTGGCACTCAATACCTGGCAGCGACACTCCCCTTGTAGCAGGCAGTCTTGCCCGTCGTCGACTGCCACGACGGACCGCTGAAATAAGCCTCAGCCCGCACGCAGGTGGCGAGACTGTTGATGACATTGCCGAACACAGGAAGACCAACGTACTTCATTGAAAAGGTCACAGCCCCAGCCTGATTGTCAACAGGGACCACTGACACATGAGCCTCGATCGGGCCGGGGCGGTTGATAGTGCTGTACCGGGGATCCGCTGGCGTAAATCGCGGCCAACTAACGCCGCATCGTGGCGAGAAGCGCAACTCGATGACGCCCGCCGGCGCCTGGTCGACGTCGACTTCCTTGGCATCGACGGTCGTGGCAGCAGGATCGTTCGCACAGCCGGACTCTTCGGGATCTGCGCCGTCGGCAACTCCGGCAGCCGAAGAACCCTCAGGTGCGTTGATGGACTGGTCTGACGCGAGGAGTACAGCCAACGTAAGTCCTGCTACCAGAGCCACAGCCGTAATGATGGCGGCCAGCATCCGATTGCGTCGGCGCCCGACGCCGGTCTCTGCGTGTGTCGTCTCTACAGAGCCCGCAGACAGGGAGGAGGGGGTGCCGCCGAGGCGCTCCCACCTTTTGCGCCATTGGCTGAACTCCGTGATGTCGCAGGCCTGGAGGAACGCCTGGACCGTCTCCCAGGTCGGGATCGTGCGTCCCCCCGCGGCTTCCGACAGCGTGGTTTGGGAGCGATGCGCAAGCCGTGACATTGCGCGATAGGTGGGTTTACCGGCTTGCTCGCGCACGCGTCTCAAGTCGGCCGCGAACTGTGCCAGCAGGCTGCCTTCAAGGTCGAGAGAGCGCTCCGGCCTGCCCATGACCCCACTCCTCCCGCTGGCGCGCAAGCATTGAATTGTCATCGAAGCCGCTATTTATGGCCAGCCTTGATTTGTAACTGCACCCGTCTGGAGCAGCAGCGAGTAATCTTCCAGTCATTTGTGATCAAATAACAAAGTGGCCGACCAACGGAAACCTTCTTGGCAAATACATGATCGGCTATCTCGATTTATCCACCACCTCGATTGCATACTAAAGAAGTCGCCAGGAGCGAGAGGGTGGAAGCAGTCCGATTATGCGGAGATCAGTAGTAAGACCTGGTCGTGCGGCACTCTCCCTCGTCGAAGATCAGCGGAGGGTTGCGGTTCGCCTTCTACGGCAGTACCTCGCCCCCCATCAAGATCGCATGTCATCGCCGGACTGGCAGCGAGACATGGCCGAACACTTCTACGTCCGCGAAGGCCATCTCACGGACGAGCCATGCACCATCCCCCGCAATTGCCAGGTCGCCTCGCGGTCCGTATGCCCCGGTCGCCCCGGTTCCGGCGACCGGAGCCAGCGCAAGCGCGGCGATGTTCGCCGCAACGCCAGCAAACATTCGTTCTCGCGAAATCACTAAGTGATGGCAAAAGCGTCATTTCTCCACTTGAGGGCGTCCGGACACAGCCGAGAACGATGATCAGTGACTGTCATCACGCTCGGCTACGCCCTTCGTCCGGCCGCGCCATGACTGCGCAGCGTGCCCGTAGATCCCTCGAATGGCGCTGCTCAGCACCGGATCGACCCGGCACCATGGAACGGATGCGCTGCAGGCGGATCGCGCCGGGACGACCTCTGGATCGGGGAACCATGGCTGGTGCACCACACGAGCCGCTCGGCTTCGCCGAGATCACCAACGCCCAGCGCTACGGGCCGCCCGCCCGCGACGACCGCTTCGAACTGCCATCGCAGCGTGCCGAACGACCGCAACAGCTCCCCATGGCTCCCCCCTGGTGCATCGGCCGGGAGCAGGAATTCGACGAACTGACGACGGCCCTGGTGGCCGGTGAAGCGAATACCGGGCCTTCCGTGGTCGTCGTCGAAGGCGTCGCGGGTGTCGGCAAGACGACACTGGCCTTGCGCTGGGCTCATCGCCAGGCAGAAGCCTTTCCCGATGGGCAACTCTACGCCGACCTGCGGGGCTTCGACTCCCGCGCGACGCCCACCCGTCCGGAAACGATCCTCCGCGGTTTCCTGCTGGCCCTGCGCACCGAGCCGAACAGCATCCCCCCGGACCCGGATGCCGCGGCGGCCCTGTACCGCAGTTCGGTCGCTTCGAGGCGAATGCTGATCTTTCTCGACAACGCATGGGACGCGGACCAGGTGTTCCCCCTGCTTCCCGGGGCGGATTCGTGCGCGGTCATCGTGACCACTCGCCGCCACTTGCCGAGCCTCCGTCTCCGGGGCGCGACCAGCTTACGTCTGGCCACGCTCACCCCGGCCGGTGCGCGGTCCCTGCTGAGCCGGCACCTCACCGAACAAGTGCTCGACGCCGACGTTCCGGCGACAACCGCGGTGATACGACGCTGCGGAGGTCTGCCGCTGGCCCTGGCACTCGTCGCGTCACGCGTCGCCGACCACCCGAGCTTCCCGATGTCAGATCTCGCCGACGAACTCCGCCAGGAGTCCACGATGCTGAACGCGTTCAACGCCGGCGACGACACTTCGGATCTCCGAGCCGTGCTGTCGTGGTCGGTTGCTTCTCTCGGTGACGACGCCGCTCGAACGTTCAGAGTGCTCGGCCTCGCTCCGCTCTCGGAGTTCACCGCGGTCACGGTCGCCTGTCTGCTGGGTTGCCCACCAGAAGTGGCGGGGAAGAACCTGCGCTCGCTCGAGATCACCAATCTGGTCCAGCGGTATAAGCCGACCCGCTTTCGCATGCACGATCTCGTGCGTGCCTACGCGACCGAGCTCCTGGGCAACGAGGAAACCTTGCGGTACCGGGAAGAAGCACTACACCGTGTGGTCGATTTCTACGCGGCCGCGGCGCGAGCCGCTGATCTCCTGCTCTACCCCTACCGGACAGCGGCCTCTCCGCCACGTGCACCCAGTGGCACCGAACGTTTCCTGCCGAACGACGAGCCGGCGGCGCTGACCTGGTTCGACGAGGAACACCAGACGCTGCTCGCGATCCAGCGGACGGCGATGAACGAGCAGTGGCCGGAGGCGGCCTGGCACATATCGCACGGGTTGGACACCTATCAATACCGACGCGGCTACTCGAGCGAGAACGTGGCGACGTCACAAATCGGATTGGCGGCCGCCGAAGCCACGGGTTCATTACGGCTTCAGGCGTCGGCCACACGACAGCTCGGGCGGGCACACACGCGGGTGGGTGATCTGCAGAACGCCGAATCGTATCTCCATCAAGCCCTGGAACTCGAGGTGAGAGCCGGATTCACTGCGGGACGCGCCCACGCGCACCATGACCTGCAACGGGTTTACTCACTACTCGGCCGATACGACGACGCGCTCGAACACGCCACATCGGCTCTCAAGCTCTACCAACTCGACAAGAACCTCATCGGCGAAGCACACTCGCTGAACGCCCAGGGTCGACAGCACGCGCAGATGCAGAACTTCGCCGCTGCCGAGAGCTGCTGCCTGAGAGCTCTGGAGTTGCACACCGAGAACGACAACACAAGCGGGCAAGTGGCGACTCTCGACGCTCTCGGATACATCGCCGCACAGACCGGGAACCCCCAAGACGCCGCCACCCGCTATTCACACGCTCTGGCCCTCGCCGACGAGTTTCGAAACTACTTCGCCCAGGCCGAAATCAACGAGAACCTTGCCGACGCGTTGGCCGAACTGGGAGCGCGCGAAGCAGCTTTACAGGCGTTGCACAGAGCATACGAGCTTTACGCCGGGCAAAACCGCCGCCAGGAGGCGGAACGGGTGCGAGCCAGGTTGAGCTCGGACCAACCCGGCAACGACACCTGACCCCGGACCTCGCGCTCTCGCCTGGTTCGCCGTGCGACTCCCAAGCACCCGGCTCAGCCGACCACCTCGAGGATGTCACGCCACTCCGCCCGCGTCGTCCTCCGGCGTCGAACGCGGTCGTCGACACGACGGCGCCGCTCGGCCACCGCTCGCAGCAGGAGACCAGGCTTCTGACAGCACCTTTCCAGGTAGCGAACATCCGCCGGCCCCAGGCCTGATGATCCGGGATCGAGCGTCACGAGCACCCACCGGCTCAGGTCGGCGAACCGTGACATCTGCGCCCGATCGAAGAACTTCAGGGCCGTCTCCGCGTGGTGAGCGGCTTTCGCCGGCGCCGTACGCCGATAGATCTCGGCCGACACCAAGTGGGCCCGGCCGGCCAGGGCGGAGAACGCGACCGAGCCGCCCGGCTGAGTCGTGAGCGTCCGCACCACACGACCGGCCAGCTCTCCCGCGCGTTGAACGTCACCTCGGCATGCGGCGATCTCCGCACGCAACAACAGCAGCTCGTGGTGCATCGGGAGGTCTGCCGCGCTCAGCTGCCGAGCCGCTTTCTCCGCCAGCCGATCCGCCACTCTCAGCGAGAGCATGTCACCGAGCAGCTGGTATCGGCTCCACCGGATGTGAGCGCGCACGTGGTGACACGCGCCGATTCGGCCGCTGCGATCCCCTTGACGACGGAGCAGTTTGACCGCCTTCTTCACATTCTCTTCTGCGGACCGGAGAAGGTCCGCACACTGCCGGCCGGCAGTATCCTCGGCGAGTTGCCGGTAAATGTGACCCAGACAGGCATAACCGAGCGCCGCGGTCGAGTGATCCCTGGCCCCCTCAGCGATCTCGACCGCTTCGTGCACGACTTTGGCCGCCAGCCCGAACTCCCGCTGCCGCCTCAGCAACCAAGCCAGTCCTACGATGAGGGCTCTCGCTTTTTCGCCCGGTCCCAGCGAACCGGCCGCCATCACGTTCAGCACCGCGACACACCTGTCGGTCAGTTCCTGCGTCAGCTGATCGTCCATGGCTCCACGGATGACGTTCTCGACCGCAGGGAACGTGCCGACGAACTCACCGGGGTCGATCGGCGTCGTGGTCAGGCAGCTCAGCCACTCGCGAACGAGATCGAGCCCGGACACCTCGGTGATCCCGGTCGACTCCAGGTCATCGACGATTTCCGGTAGCTTTCGCGGCTTCGGGATCACGTCCGGCGTGGCCTCCTCGATGTCACGGATCCGCCTGATGATCTCCGCGAATCCCTTTGCGGGATCCGCCCCGAGCCGGCTGATAGATATACCGGCCAGGATCCCCGGCGCCGATTCCGCGGCGAACTTCTCGTCGGCGACGGGGATGATCGGACAGTGAGTCGACCGCACGTGGTCGTAGAACTTCTGGATGATGAGAAAGCTTTCGAACCGCACTCCACGGTGCACGGACGACTCCGAAGTCCGGCCGAAGTGCTCGACAAATTCTTCGGAAAGTATACAAATGACCACGTTTTCGGCGATCGCAGCGGACATCCAAGCCGCCTGCGACACCACATTTTGCTCTTTGAGATCTTTGTCCCAGATCACGGGGACATCGTTGCTGCGCAAGACCGACACCAGCGCACTCGCGAGCGCTCTCCCTCGATCATCATGCGCGTAGGCGACGAATACTGGCACGAGCCAACTCCTCGAATCCACACTGAATCGATAAAGAGTGAAAGGGATGACTCATTGAGCCATCCCGCCCGACTCAGTCGGTACTTGGCCAGTGGATCACCATCTTCCGAACGTCCACCGGCGTGTGCAAGAAGCCGTTGAGTGACATGAGGTCCGCTACCTTCTTGATTTCGACCGGATCGACGACCTCTGGATACGTCCCGATGCGGACATCATCGACCTGAGCCGGGGTCACGTTGAGGTACTTGGTCAGCACCAGGTCCCTGATGTCACGCTTCTGCACGTCGCTCACCCCGCGCGCCAGGGCACGCTGAAACCCGCGGATGACCTCCCCCTGGCTCTTCACCTGCTCAGCGGTGACGAACCAGCCGGACAGCGGCAGCAGTGCCGTGCGCCCCAAGGTCACGTCGAGCACCGGGACTGCTCCGGCCTCCTCCGCTTGTGTCACGTAGGGCTCCGCCATGACGGCACCGTCGACCTCTCCTCGCCTCAGCGCGCCGAGCATGTCGTCCATGGACAGCGACACCCAGGAGATCGTCCCCGGGTCGACGTCGGCGTCGCGGAGAGCCAGCATTGTGCCGATGTCCGAGATCGACCCCGTAGCGGTCACCGCGATACGCTTGCCCGGCGCTTCGCGGGCATGAGTCAGCGGACCGTCGGGGAGCCCCATCAGCATGAGATGACTGTTACGTGCCGTATAAGCCGCTGCGGCGATCTTGAGGTCGACCGCCCCGCTTGCCTGCGCCGTCAAGGCGCCGGGGTAACTGGTGAAGGCGATGTCGATCTTCCTTGCGACCAGCTCACTGATCGCATCGGGGCCGCCTCGGAACTTCTCGATCTCGATGTTGATGTGCTCGTCCTTGAAATAACCCCGATCGAATGCACGGTAGAACGGGGCGGTGTCCACGACGTTCAGCAGACCGACACGCAGCGTCGCGGACTGACCGGCCGCTTCATTGCTCCCCCCTGACCGCGACAGGTGCACGACGCCGTAACACACGCCCACCACCAGGAGGATCACCGCAGCGGCGACAGCACCAACCATGCCCCTGCGTTTCGGCCATGACATGCCGCGATTCGAAACCGGCGCCCGCGCGGCCTCGGCCGTTTCATCCGGATAGTCCCGACTCTCCACGACCGAAACAAACGAGTCCCGACTTCGCGATCCCTCGAAGAGCCTTTCCAGGAATTCACGTTGCCGAGCCGGATCGCTCCGGGAGTACGACGCTTGGAACATCGCCTCCCGGAGATCGGTAAGCCGGCTCTCGAGATCACCCGCATATCCGGCATCCGCATTCTTGGAACGCCACCACGAGATTCTCATTTCGCACTCCCCTTCCACACATCACTTCCGCGGCAAACTCGGGCCATGGCCAGGCGGGCGATCCTCGAGCAGTCGTCGGAGCTCCGCGAGCGCCCGGTCGACGCGGCGCCGCACGACACCCCTTCCGACACCGAGAACAGCTGCCGCCTGCACCATGGACAGCTCGTCGATGTGGACCAGCTTGAGCGACTCCTTCAGGGCGGGCTCGAGCGCCTCGATGGCATCCCGCAGATCAAGACGTCCTTCCTGATCACCTGCCGTCCCGAGGAGGTCGAAGCCGGTGGTGACACTCGCGATATCGTCCGTGTAGACCGGTCGCTTCTTCTTGATCGCATCTTTCACCACGTTCGAGGCGATGGCGATCGCCATTGCCTCGAGCTCCCGGACAGCGGGCCCCCGACCACGAACCCGCTCCCATAGTCGCTCTATCACCGCATCCGTTATTTCGTCACAGTCCAGCCAGTCGGCGCGAAACCTGGCGAACCGATGGATCTTCGCACGCAACACCGGATATATCATTTCAAACTTCTCTTCGAGAGGACTTCTACCTTTTGTGACGCGTTGATCGTCGACCACGCTCGGATAGCCTTTCACCACTCACCAGCTTTGCCACTACCGTTGACCACTGGCGATGAGGTCGTCACACCAGGGTCGCCGACAGTTTCCTGCCAGCACGGAGAACCGGCTATAGTCAAATCTTGGACAAATTCGAGCCAGGGACGGCGATCGCCTTGCTTTCACACCCAACCCGGGACAGTCGCATAACTGGTAGTCGACCGTCGATGATCAATTGCGCGCGCACCGTTCGGGTTCACTCGAACGGCCTAAAATTCCGAACTATCGCGTCGTCGGGCGGCAGACTCATGCCCGAAACCGATCAAAGCACCCCTGGAATCCTTGTCCGCGGCCGGTCGCAGGCCGGAAGCCATCGGCTGATGATCGACTCCGTCTTCAGCCGGGGTTTGTCCACAGATCGGGTGCCTCAGCCAGCTCCGAACTCCGACAGGAGCCAGACGACGAGCGTCTCAGCGTCCGGCACGACCGCCCCGGCCGCCGACACCAGCGTCAACACCGCTGTACCAGCGACGAACAGCCGCCGGTAACCGAACCGGTCGCCGAGCTGCGCCGCGGTGATCAGCGCATAAACGTTAAGTCAAGGTGTAGCCGGCGAGAGCGAGCTGTCCGACGCCCTGGCCGGCATCGAGGTCGTGCCGGTCTTTGATCACGCACGCGATCGGTGGCGGCAAAGCGGACCAGGTCCACCGCAGCTACGCCCCACTCAATCTCGCCGCCATCGCGCTTCACGTCGACGCGCCTGCGGCGCTGGACGCACCCCACATCCAACGCGGCGCCGTGCACGCCGCCCGCGCGTTGGGCGCTTACCCCTTCAACGACTCCTTCACCCTCGGTTGCCACGGACCCGAACTCGGCAGCCGCCTCGAGCTGACCACTGCACAACCGCTGGCTCACGGAGCGATCGACACCCCGACGCGCGAAAGCGGCACCGTCATCACCGGCTGGGCCGAGATCAACGGCACCACACCGAACCGCGTCCTCGTCACGAATGTGAATTGACGGCTCACGGTCGAAGACAGCGAGCCCGGGCTTCTTCATCGAGCGGCTGCCGGGGATCACCGAGGAGAGATCACCGCGAGCCGCCCGCCGGCGGCGAGGACGAACCACCCTCCTCGGCAACGGAGGACACTTCACCTTGAGCGCGCCGGATCTAAACGTCCGGATACGCTGGCTCGTCCAATACGCCGGTCACCGACTGACGTCCTTCGACGCTCATCACCATCTTCCGGACTCCGGATCCGTGCTGAACCGGACCCGCACCCCGACGGGGTGATGTCGGCACCCACCCCTGCACCGGCCGCACGCGCCCCGACTGATGCGCGAAGCCGAGCACCGCCCGCGGCGACGGATCGAACGTTGCCGTCGGCAGCAGGTCGAACCGGACACGGGAGCGGAGGTGGTGGGAACGAATGTGTCGGTGGAGGACGAAGACCGCGATCAGGATCGCGACCGCGGCGGTGGTCACCCACCAGAACGCGCCGCTCGCGAGGAGGTCGCCCAGACGGAGCGCCTTCGGCGCGCTGTGTTCGAGCGTGACCTGGCGGCCACGCGTGCCGGGGAACATGTCGGCATTCGGAGCAAGGCCGAAAACTGCTCCCTGACCTGGCGAAATCCGCCACTGAACGTCGAGAGCGAACGGCCCCGCCAACGTAACCCCCAACGGTCGGACCCCGAGGTCAGAACGAGCCGATCTCCCGCCGGTGGATCAGCTCGTACAGATGCTCCCCTTGATCAACACCGAGGCCTTGATAGGCCGCCGCTCATCGCTGTGGATCGTGCGCAACACCTGGATGGCCGGCGTCCCCCCGGCGACGCGGATCTTGGCCGACCGCGCCAGATCAGTGCCCGCAGCGATGTCAGCCGGCTGCCCTTCGACGGCGAACGCACGGTCATCGACGATGTCGCGTTCGCCAGCGCTGCGGCGGACCAGACGCCGTAGGACCCTGCGGTCGGTACTTGGGCCGGTCCTGGATGTCGAGGACCGAGCGACCACGTCGTGGCTGTCGCGTCGAGGTCGTGTCATCGAGGAACCACACCACCGGGCATCCGCCGGAAGAGTGTTCGGCGTGGTCGAGGTCGGCCTGGTCGCTCTCGACGAGGGTGCTCGCTTGCCGCGAAGACCAGCGCCCGATACAGGCCGCCAACACGCGCGTGATCATGGCCAGATCGGCCGCCGGGACGAGGAGGACCCACGCCCCTGACCGGACCAGCCGGCGCACCGCGTCGTGCAGCAAGAACCGGCGCCCACGATCAGCAGTCTTGTCACCAGTTCGGCTACGCGGTCGACCGACATCACCGACCGTCCAAGTGGGCAAGCCGGCCAGCGTCCACCACGCTCATGCCTGGTGAACGGTCATCGCCGTCACTCAGTCCGTTGCTGGCTCGACCAGTTCGACCAACACGCCACCAGTGGACTTGGGGTGGAAGAACTGCACTCGGCTGTTCGCGGTGCCCCGTCGAGGCCCGTCGAAGATCGTCTTTCCGCCACGCGCCGCGACTGCGGCGGACATTCGGTCCACGTCGGCCACCCGGTAGGCGAGTTGCTGAAGCCCGGGTCCTCTGCGGGCGAGGAACCGGCCGACAGGTGAGTCCGAAGTCAGCGGCGCGAGCAACTGGATGGCCGTGCCCGCGCCGTCATCCCCAGGGGCGCGCAGCATGGCTTCGCGCACACCTTGCTCCGTGCTGACCTCGATCGCGGTCACGACCAGCCCGAAGGTATCGGTGTAGAACGCGATGGCCTCGTCCAGGTCGGGTACGGCGATGCCGACGTGGTCGATCGCCGTGACAACGGGTTCGCTGGACATGTCCCGAAGGTAACGAGCTTCAGCGGAACGCAGAACTACCCATGTTGGTAGTGGACCTGTCGCGCCGCTTCGGTAAGTCTGGCCAGACCGTCGGACACCGACAGGAAAGGCGGTGTGCCGTGAGCAGGCTCGAAACGGCACTGGTCGGTGCCGGTCTTGTACCGGCCGGGTCGCCGGGCCGAGCGCCCATACCGAGCCGGTGGCGCTGGACGGCGTCCATGGGCGCCTGTATGTCGCGAGCAAACAACATGATCAACCATGGATGACGGCCCTCGCACCCCGTCGGGCATTCCGGTCCGCGCGGTTTACGGTCCGGCGGATCGGGATGCCGATCCGCCGGACCCCGGCATATTCCCGTTCACCCGGGGCAACTTCGCCACGGGCTACCGCCAGAAGCTCTGGACGTTCCGGCAGTACTCGGGGTTCGGCACGGCCGAGGAGTCCAACCGCCGGTACCGTTACCTGCTAGAGCAGGGCGGTACCGGCTTGTCAGTCGCGCTCGACCTACCTTCCCAGTGCGGCTACGACTCCGACGATCCGGAAGTGGCCGAGGAGGTCGGCCGGGTCGGCGTGGCGGTGGACACGCTCGCGGACGCAGAGATCCTGTTCGCCGGCATCCCGCTGGATCGGATCAGCACGAGCTTCACGGTCAACGGCACGGCCGGCATCCTGTTGGCGCTCTACGTCGCCGCCGCCGAGCGCGCAGGCGTGCCCCGGGCGAAACTGACCGGCACGATCCAGAACGACATCCTCAAGGAATACGCCTCGCGCGGCACCTGGATCTGGCCGCCCGAGCCATCGCTGCGGCTGATCGCCGACACCGTCGAGTTCTGCGCGGCCGAGGTGCCGAGGTTCAACGCGATCTCGGTGGCCGGCGCGCACTTCCGGGATGCGGGCGCGACCGCCGTTCAGGAGATGGCCTTCACCCTCGCCGACGGGATCACCTACTGCGACACCGTGCTGGCCCGGGGCCGGATGACGATCGACGAGTTCGCCTCGCAGATCTCGTTCTTCTTCTACACCCACGGCGACTTCTTCGAGGAGATCGCCAAGTACCGTGCGGGCCGGCGTCGCTGGGCGACGATCGTCCACGAGCGGTACGGCGCGAAGACCGAACGGGCGGCGATGTTCCGCTTCGGCTGCGTCGCCGGCGGGGCCTCGCTCTACGCGCCCCAGGCGAGCAACAACGTCGTCCGGGTGGCGTACGAGGCGATGGCGTCCGTGCTCGGTGGGGTGCAGTCGATGTTCACCGCCGCCTGGGACGAGCCGTTCGCTCTGCCGAGCGAAGAATCGGCGACACTCGCGTTGCGGACGCAGCAGATCCTCGCGTACGAGACCGGCGTGGCTCGCGTCGTGGATCCACTCGGTGGTTCCTACTTCGTCGAGGCGCTGACGGACGCGACCGAGGAGCGGATCATCGAGATCATGGCGGACATCGAGGCGCACGGCGGCATGGTCCGCGCCATCGAGGACGGCTATCTGCAGGGGCTCATCGCCGACGAGGCGTACCGGCTGCACCGGCGCACCGAGGCGGGAACGCACCCGGTTGTCGGCGTCAACCGCTACACCTCGGCCGAAGAACCACCCGACCTCGCCATGTACGAGCTCGACGCCGAGGGCCAGGAACGCCAGGTGAAGCGGTTGGCCCGGGTGAGGGCGGAGCGGGACGGCGCTGCGGTGCGCACCAGCCTGGCCGTCCTGTCGGCAACCGCGGAAGGTACCGGAAACCTGATGCCGGCGTTGATCGACTGCGCCAACGCCTACTGCACGATCGGCGAGATGGTCGGCGCGCTCACGGAGGTCTGGGGCGAGTTCCGCCAGCCGGTGGTGTTCTGATGCCGGCCCGGGTGCTGATCGCCAAGCCCGGACTGGACGGCCACGACCGGGGTGCAAAGATCGTCGCCCGCGCGCTGCGCGACGCCCGGTTCGAGGTGATCTTCACCGGCATCCGCAAACGGGTCGGGGAAATCGTGGCCACAGCTGTGCAGGAGGATGTCGCCCTGGTCGGCCTGAGTATCCTGTCCGGCGCACACCTGTCATTGACGACGCAGGTCATCGAGCAGTTGCGGGCCGCCGGTGCCGGCGACATCGCCGTGGTCGTCGGCGGCACGATCCCCCGCGAAGACGTGCCCCGGCTGCGAGAGGCGGGCGCGGTAGCGGTCTTCCCGACAGGTACGGCGCTGGACGTGCTCGTGGCCGAGATCGGCAGGCTCACCGGGCAGGAGACAGCCGGCTGACCACCGGTCCGACGATTCCGGCTCTACAACGGGATGTTCCCGTGTTTGCGGGGCGGCCGGAGATCTCGTTTGCCTTGCAAGCCCCTGAGCCCGGTGGCGACGTACTCCCGGGTCCGCGAAGGCGGGATGACGGCGTCGATGTAGCCGTGTTCGGCGGCCAGGTATGGCGTGAGGAGGGTTTCCTCGTACTCCTGGGCCAGTTTGGCACGCAGTGCTGCCACGTCGTCGCCCTGCCCGGCGGCCTCGGCGATCGCCCTGCGATACAGCACATCAGTCGCGTTGGTGGCGCCCATCACCGCGATCTGCGCGGTGGGCCAGGCGAAGTTGAGGTCGGCGCCGAGGTGCTTGGAGCCCATGACGTCGTAGGCGCCGCCGTACGCCTTGCGCATCACGACGGTGACCAACGGGACCGATGCGTCGGCGTAGGCGTAGATGAGTTTGGCGCCCCGTCGGATGATGCCGTTCCATTCCTGTTCGGTACCCGGGAGGAAGCCGGGAACGTCCACGAAGGTCACTATCGGGACGTTGAAGGCGTCGCAGGTGCGGACGAACCTGGCGGCTTTCTCCGACGCGCTGATGTCCAGGCAGCCGGCCAGGCGCGCGGGCTGGTTGGCGACGATGCCGACACTCCGGCCCTCGACGCGAGCGAAGCCGACGATGATGTTCGGCGCGTACAACTCCTGCACCTCGTGGAGCTCACCGTCGTCGACCACGGCGCGCACTGCATCGCGCATGTCGTACGGCTCGGTGGCCAGGTCCGGGATCAGCGTGTCCAGGTCGACGGCGACCGGGGGAACACCGACGGACGCGTAGGAGGGTGGGTCGCTCAGGTTGTTGGCCGGCAGGTACGACAGAAGTTGCTGCACGTAGCCGATGGCGTCCTCCTCGCTCGTGGCGAGGTAGTGGGCGTTGCCTGATCGTGTGTTGTGCGTCAGGCCGCCGCTCAGTTCCTCCATGCCCACCTCCTCGCCGGTGGAGCCTCGGATGACACCCGGACCGGTGAGGAACATGTGCGAGTTGCCGTCGACCATTACGATGAAGTCTGTCAGCGCAGGCGAGTAGCAGGCGCCACCCGCGCAGGACCCCAGGATGAGGGAAATCTGCGGCACGACGCCCGACGTGCGCACGTTGCGGCGGAAGATCTCACCGTAGATCGCCTGGGCCACCACACCTTCCTGCAACCGCCCGCCCGCGCCGTCGTTGATGCCGACGATCGGCCGGCCAGTGGTCACCGCCAGGTCCATCACCTTGACGATCTTGCCGCCGTGCGTCTCGCCCAGCGACCCGCCGAACACGCTGGCGTCCTGGCTGTACACGCAGACCGGCCGGCCGTCCACATCGCCGTACCCGGTCACCACGCCGTCGCCCAGCGGCCGGTTGCGGTCCAGGCCGAAGTTCGTCGACCGGTGGCGTACGAACGCATCGAGCTCAACGAACGACCCGGGGTCCAGCAGCTGTTCGACGCGTTCCCGTGCGGTCATCCGACCAAGGGAATGCTGGCGTTCGGCCGCGCGGGCCGAGCCGTGTGCTATGGCCTCTTCGGTGCGGCGGTACAACTCCTTGAGGCGGTCGGCGGTGGTAGCCGGCATCGGCCTGATTTCGGTCATGTTCGAACCCCTTCGAGTCGAGCTCCCGCCGAAGCATCGCCAGTCGGCTCGTCCTGACACCTGAACAGGGCACGGCGGCCGGTCAATGAGCGACGTTCCAGTACACCGCCAGTTCGACCCGCGACGCGACACTCATCTTCTGGTACACCTTCTTGAGGTGGAATGCCACGGTGTTCCGAGAGATGAACAGCTGCCGGCCCACTTCGTTGTTGGTGTGGCCCCGGCTCACGAGGTCGGCTACCGCGAACTCCGTGCTGGTCAGTCCATGCGGAAAAATGCCCTCGCATGCCCCTGCGCGCACCACGCCGCGCCGGACCCCGAACTCCCGGAGCTTGTTCGCCACCCTGGCGGCGTCCCGCTTGGCATCGACGGCGGTATAAGTGTCCAGTGCGGACTCGAGAATTCGGATCGTGTCGGCGCGTTCGGACCGCCGCGCGGCCGACAACCCGGCCAGGTCCTCCCGTGCCGAGGCACCACACCACCGATCGGGGTAGAGCCTCCCCGCTTCCGACAGTTTGGCGAAATCGCCTTCCCGAAGTCCCGCGGAATGCAGCGCCGCAGCCCTGGTGACCGGGAATCGCGTAGCCTTCGCCGAAATGTCGAACGCCGTCGCGACGACCACTTCGGCCAGGTCACACGCACCCAGCTTTCCGGCGGCACGCACCAGCCACGACGCCGCCGCCGGTTCGGAAACCAGCAGCTGCCGCAGCACGACGGGGTTGGTGACGATGCCCACGATCAGCCCGGCTGCACTCCCCACCCCGCCGCGCATCTCCGCCACCTGAGCGATCACCCACGCGCCGGCCGACTGTCCGAAGTGGCCCAACAGCGCCTCACGGGCCAGCTTGTCCGCGAAATGCAGGCAAACCGGCATGTCAGCGCGACGTAGCGCGCTGAGTGCCATCGCCACGTACCCCGTGGGCAGCATTGCCCGAACACCGCCCCGCTCAGCGATCCGCAGCCCGGCAGCCACCTCGGCCAGCCCGTCGTCCACCCGGCCCATGGCGCACAACAGATCGCCCTGCACGATGTGCGACGTCGCGGTAGCCCGTGGTGATTCCGCCGCGGTACGGCGCGACCGAAGCCGATCGAACGCCCGCCGAGCGGCTTCGACTACCCGCGCTTTTACCAGCAACGCGATATACCAGTAGGGCGCGAGCTCACATGGCTCGTGCGTGCCGTCACAGGTAGCCGCCGCGGCCGCTACGGCGTATCCGAGCCCGACGTCGAGCCGGCCGTCGGACCACGCCCAGGCGGACTTTCGAAAACACTCGGCGGCGGCGCAGGTCCCGAGGCGGAAATCAGCGACGGAACTCGAGAAAGGATGCGGGGGAAAAGGACACTCCGGCGCGTACGGGTCACTTCTCTTCACCGGCGACGACCTTCCCGCGAAGTTCGGCCAGGACCTCGCCTGTGTGTTCACCGAGGCCGGGTATGGCGCCGGCGTACTCCACTGTCCCCTCCATATTGAACGGCGAACGCAGCACCCGGACCGGGCCACCGGGCGAGTCGGCGAAGGTCCACCGGCCCCGCGCCTCGTGCTGTGGGTGCGTCACCAGGCCGTTGAGGTCGTTCACGGCCGCCATGGGAATGCCGGCGGCCAGCAGTAGCTCGGTGGCCTTTGCCGTACCCAGGTCGCTCAGCTTCGCCTCGATCATCGGCTCTAGCTCGCCGCGATGGCGAACACGGAGCTCGTTCGTGGCGAACCGGGGATCGTCGGCCAGCTCCGGATCATCGAGAACCTTCTCGCAAAGGCGCCGCCACTGGGAGGCTGTCTGCACGGCGAAGTTGACGTGCTCGTCGCCTCCGGTGGGGTAAACGCCATACGGCACCACCATGTTGTGCCGGGCGCCGGAACGGGGAAGTTGCGTACCGGCGTAAAGCTGGTAGTAGGCGGGCGGCATCATCCATTCGCTGAGGCAGTCCAGCATCGAGATGTCGATGAAGCCGCCGCTCCCGGTGGCATCCCGGCGGCGGAGTGCGGCGACGATCGCCGCCACCGCGTACACCGCGGCGCACATGTCCGCGACCGATACCCCGGCCTTGGCTGGCTGTTGGAGCCCTCCGGTGACGGACAGGAGGCCCGCTTCGCTTTGGATCAGCAGGTCGAACGCCTTGCGGTTCCGGTACGGCCCGTCGACGCCATAGCCGGAGATGGCGCAGTTGACCAGCCGGGGTAGACGCTGCCGGAGTGTGTCACGGTCGAAGCCGAGGCGATCCACCGCGCCGGGGCCGAGATTGTGGACGAAGACGTCGGCGCTGCCCAAGAGCTGTTCGAAGGTCTTCTTCCCCGCAACGGACTTGAGGTCGAGCACGACACTGCGTTTCCCTCTGTTAGCCCAGACGAAGTACGTGGCTTGGCCGTTGACCACGGAGTCGTAGTGGCGCGCGAGATCACCGGCCGGCGGTTCGACCTTCACCACGTCGGCGCCGAGGTCCGCCAGATGACGCGAACACAGTGGTGCGGCGACAGCATGCTCCAGCGCAACGACCCGGATGCCGTCGAGCGGTGACGCGGCCGTGTCCTGTTCGGTGGCCGCCGTCATCAAGCCGGGGGTCTCGGTCATCGGCACTCCTCTGCGGCAGGGAGCCGGTCGGGCCGGCGTGAGCGAAGCCATCGGAACTGGTCGGCGTCGAGCGGGCCGCGAATGCTCAATGGCGTTGGCGAACCATGCTCAGGAACAACCGATCGAGTTCGCCGGCCAGCGAGTCCGGCGGCACCATCACCTCGATGAGAGTGACCGCGGCCTGGGAATCCGAGTCGGTCAGGGCCTGCGCGAGCTGGACCTCATCAAGGCAACGACGGAACGGCAGCCCGAAGGCTTGCGCGGCGCCGGCGAGATCGACCGATGGGGGATGACGGATGGCTTCCTTGTATCCGGGCAGCCGATGGCAAGCCACGAAATCGAACACGGCGCCACCGCCGTTGTTGACGACGCAGATACAGCCGCGCACACCGTCCTGTCGCAGCGCGCCGAGGGCGGAGAGGTCGTGGCAGGCCGCTTGGTCACCGATGAGCAGTAGGCCACGTGCTTTGCCCGCGATCAACTCCCCAGCGAAAGTGGCGATGGTGCCGTCGATGCCGTTGAGACCGCGGTTGGCGAACACCGGCATGGTCCGTGCCTCCGGGCTGAGGTGCAAGTTGGCGTTACGGACGGACATCGAATTCGCCAGGTGGATGAAGTCGAACCCATCGCTCGCCCGGCAGACCGCGTCCACCGCTCTGGACTCGCCCCACGCCAGCCTGCGCAGTGCGTGCTCCCGCCCGCGACGGGCACGTGCGGCGGCCTGTTCCCACCAGCTCCGCCATTCGCCGTCGCCAGGGCCGAGGCACTCACCGAGTCGCCGTGCGACCACCGTGTCCAGTGACCCGAGCCCGTACGACGAATCGCTGAGCACGTCTCCGGCGACATCGGCACCGACGTCCCGCAGCTGCGGACAGTCCTGGGCCGCCAAGTAGCTGTGTACGGTGTGCGACACCGGGGCTTGCCCGAGACGGATGATCAGCTCCGGTTTGGTTCTGGCGAGAAACGGGTGAAAGACGAGGGCGTCCGCCTCGCAAACGACGTTCCGCACCGCGGGACGACGCAATCCACTGGCGGCGTCCGCTAGCACCGGATAGCCGGTCATCTCGGCGAGGATGTCGACTGCGGACCTCGGCGCCCGCAGGCCTGGTCCGGCGACGATCAGTCCGCGCAGGCCGGCCCCCACTCCGAGCTCGTCGAGCAGTTCCGCGACCGCTACCTCGGGTTGTAGCGCCGGTCCGTCGGCAGTCGGCATCTCGACAGCGGCCAGGGCCGGTGCGGGCGGCGGGCCAAGCCAGCCCGGCTGCTCAGCCGTGGGACACCACGTCCCAGGAAACGGGACGTTGAGTTGAACCGGGCCCTCTTGGCCTTCGCGAGTGGCACGGACCAACGTCGCCGCCACTTCCTCAAGTGCGTCCACCATGGCCGAAGCGTCGTCGCCGGGCTCCGGCAGATCGACCGCGGCCCGGACGAACGGTGCGCAGATGGCCAGTTGATCGGTGGTCTGCCAAGCGCCGGTGCCCCGGTAGGCGACCGGGCGGTCGCAGCTGAGCACGACCAAGGGGATCTTCGACGCATCGGCTTCCAGCAGCGCGGGAACCAGGTTGCCGACCGCGCTGCCGGACGTAGTGCACACCGCGACCGGCCGACCGCCGGTCAGCGCCATGCCGAGCGCCATGAACCCGCCGATGCGTTCGTCGGTCTGCACTGTGGTGCTCAGCCTCGGATCGTGGAAGATCTGCAGCGCCATCGCGGCGGACCGCCCACCGGGGCAGAGCACGACATCGCGGATCCCCGCGGTGACCAGCTGTTCCACCAGCAGCCGACACCACAGCGCATTGGGGTTGTAGTCGTCGACCCACGACCGGTCGTCCGCCGCGGTCATGCGTTCGACTCCAGCAGGTCCGCCACGGCCGGATCGACGTCCGGGACGAATCGCTCCCAGCTCGCCGTCGTGTCGAGGTGGTGGAAGCCGGGGTGCAACCGCGCCAGCTCTTCCGCGACACGTCGGCCGCCGAGACCGATCCGGCGGACCTGGCCGGCCACGAGCCGGCCTTGCGCCCCGCGGAGACCATCGACGTCGGAAGTCGCCGTGGCGATGGCCTGGCTCAGCCGTGCTGCCAGATCGGGTGCGTCCGCCGGCACGCAGAGGTCGGGACGGCCGAGTTCGTCCATGAGATTGGGGATCCGCTCGTCGGTGGCCACGCCGACGGTCGGGACCAGCCCCGGCATCGCCGTGAGGAGAGCGTGGTAACGGGAGCTGACGAGGAGATCCGCGCTTCGGAGCACGGCCACCACTTCGGCGGCGGACAGCTCATCGGCGGTCAGGATCGGCACCTCTCCGCCGAGCGCCTCCGACAAGTCCGCGCACGCTTGCCGGTCCAGCCGTTCCATCCCGACGATGACGAGAAACCGGGCGGAGCGAGCATGCTCCCGCAACGTCGACGCGAGTCGTTCGAGGTACGAGTGGTACCGGCGGCCCGACGCCGGAGACTGCTCGTGGAACAACAGCGCTCCGAAGTGGTCCGCAGGCTGTTCCCCGGTCCTGGCCAGCTCCCGGGCTCGGCCGACATCCGGCCGGACCGGATACCAGAACGGGTTCACCGGACACACACAGGTGATCTGCCGGGCTCCATCCCAGCCGATCGACCGCAGCAGCTTCCAGGCGCGATCGCGGGACGCGGGCCGGTACGTCCAAGCCGGGTCGGCGCCGAGGTACGTCCGCAACCCGAGCCCGGCCAGCGCGCGTTCGCTCGCCGGATTCCTGGCCACCGTCAGTCCTTCGGCACAGAAGCGCTCGACGAAGTCACTGAGCAAAGGATCCATCTTGCCCGCCTCGGCTCCCCATGCCACCGCCAGCTTGCCCTGCGCCGAGGCCAACGCCAGGCTCCCGGTCAGCAACAACGCCAGCACGTTGGAGAAGGAGGACTTGAACATGGAACCTTCGCAGGCGACGACCCCATCTGCGGCAGCCACCCGGTCTTGCAGCACCTCCGGCAAGTAGCGGTCCACCTTGGCGGTACCGACCTCCGGGGTCGGTTCCGCCACCCCGTGGTCGCCGACCGCCAGCCGCTCGAACTCGATCGCCCGCGGCCCGAACATGTGCCGCAGCTGCCGGACCATCTCCGCCACCCGGATGTCCGCGCCGATGTTGCGGGTTCCCGAATACCCGGCCAGGAACAGTCGCAACGGCGACTCGAGAGTCGCCATCGGACGCGCGCTCGAGCGGTGCCGCGTCACGATGTCCCCCATGTGCTGGAACATCGTGGCTTCCGGCGTCGACGAACGGAGAAACTCACGCAGCCGGCGGCTCATCACACCGACGTCAAGGCCATTGCCCACCACAGCACCCCCTCTGGTGTGTTCCCGACACCACTCGGCCCGGTTGATCACTGCTTGTGCCTTCGCCGTCGGTTCCGATACTGCGAATGATGTCGAGACAACGACGACTCCATTGTCACACCGGCGATCCATCGAGCCCCAGAACATGCCCCGTTGTTCGAATTGCGACGTCCCACGCCCGGATCGCCACGATATTCGTGCGCAGTACCCCAGTCACGGCAGCGGCCCCGCCGGAAGGCCGAAGTGGATCTCGGCCAAATGAAAATCGAGTATATTGCCCGACCTGCACTTGTCAACCAGGAATCCGGTCGACAGGAACGACGTCGTGGCCCGCCGAGGACAGGCGAAGCAGTTCTGATCACGAGGTCGATTTGTGCGATTTTGTCAGATATGGCCCATCTGCCCACACTTTCCTGCCACCGTCCGGGGAAGGACCCGGCATGCACGCACCCTTGACCAGATAGCCCAAATGGCAGATTGCGCAGCAAGGTGTGGTCGGGCAGTGTGCTGGGAACCCGGTTTCGAGGGGTTCAGGGGTGAATCAGTTGATCATGGGGGTGATCAATCGCATCGATTTAGCATTTCCGCCGGGCCGCCGCCTTGTTCAAGGCAGCAGTCTTGGCGTCTGCCGAGTACCTGAAGCCGAACATTCGATATTTTCGCGCGGTCACCGCACAGCGTCAGGGCATCACTGATGCGTTCCGTTGCGGACCAGTCCGCCGCGCGGTCATTTCGCTTGCCTTGATTGGCTGTCGTCGAGCTATTAATCCATGGCGCGAACGCGTCCGTGCGGTTCCAGACAGGGGGAATTCCGTGGTTCAGGCGAGAGTCGCCGTGGCCGGGGTCGGCAACAATATATCCGCTTTGCTTCAGGGCGTGCAGTACTACAAAGACCCGCCGGCTGCGGACGATCCCGAGCTGCCCGGCATCCGCCGGCCGATGATCGGTTCACTGCGTCCGCAGGACGTGGAGTTCGTTGCGGCGTATGAGGTCAGTCCGGCCAAGATCGGCCTCGACCTGGTCGAAGCCATCCTCGCCGACAAGAACAACTACCCGCGGCTCGAAGTCCCCCTGCCCGCCACAGGAGTGAGTGTCGAACCCGGTATCCGCGAGCCCTGCACGGACGCGGATGTGCAACGGGTGACCGAATCGCTGCGCAGTAGTGGCGCCGAAGTGCTGGTGTACTCGCTGCCGACCGGCCTGCAATGGGCCGCGACCGCGTACGCGACAGCAGCAGCAGCGGCCGGCGTTGCGCTGGTCAACTGCACACCGGAGCTGGTGTCCCGGGACCAGCGGATGCTCGACGCGTTCGTCGCCGCGGGTGTTCCGGTGCTGGGCGACGATCTCGCCTCGCACTTCGGGTCTTCGATCGTGCATCGTGCGCTGCTGCTTCTGCTCCGGGAACGCGGTATCACCTTGAACCAGACGTACCAGATCAACATCGGCGGCAACGAGGACTTCCGTAACCTGCGTGAGCACGGCGAGAGCAAGAAGGTGTCCAAACTGAACGCTCTCGCCCAGGACGGGCTGGCGCTGGACCGGGTGGACGTCATTCCCTCCGGCGGTTATGTCGCCGGGCTGGGCGACCAGAAGGTTGCCTACATCAGCTTGGACGGCATCGGCTGGGCAGGTACCCCGGTGAGCCTGGAGCTGCGGTTGCGCGTCCAGGACTCCAGCAACGCCGCGGGGGTGATCATCGACCTCGTGCGCATCGCGGTTGCCGCCCGGCGGATCGGGCTGAAGGGCTTCGTGCCCGCCGCGGCTGCCCTGCTCAAGTCTCCACCCGACGGCCACTCAGCATATTCGCAATCCGCGATCAGTACTTCGTTCCAAGATCTGGACGCGGCCATGGAAAGCTGGAGCGTGCCGAAATGAGCATCGCCGCCTGGGAGAAGGTCGACGACCACCCCGGATATCGCGGGATGTGTGAGGCCATGGTGGAGCGGGCCGGGTTGACGGCCGGCTGCCGGGTGCTCGACGTCGGCACGGGCACGGGGATCGTGCCGTCCGTCATCGAGAAGTGCTGCCCGGCCGGGATCGCCGTCACCGCGCTGGACCCCGACGAGGGCATGCTCGCCTTCACCCGCGCGAACCGGCGGACAGTGGACGCGACCTACCGATGCGGGTTCGAGGAGATGACTGATGTCGTGCCGGAACGAGGGTTCGATCGGGTCTTCGCCGCGAACTCCCTGCACCTGGCCGAAAGTATCGCGGACGCGGTGCGGTCGGTGGCCACCATGTTGGCGCCGGGCGGATTGTTCGTGATGCTCAGCGGCTACTTCGACGGGGCCGTCAGCGCACGCGCGGTACCGGTGTACGCGAAAGTGCTTCGTGGGGCGATGAAGCGCATGGCACACGCCGGCGTGACCGGGGTGCGGCTCGACCGCGTCGCGGCCGAGCGCCTCCAGTTCCGCCGGGTCGATCTGCGTTCGTGGCTCGGTGCGGCCGGATTCACCACGCTCGCCGAAGAGGTTCTCGCCTTGTCCTTCGACCAGGAACTGGCCGAGGCGACGGTGGGCTCGGAGATGTTCGCCTCAGGCGTGTTCACCGGTGTCGACCCGGAGGTGGCCGGACCGGCGTTGATCGAATCGGTGCGCGAGGTGGCGGCGAAGACGGATCTCGCCGACGTCCGGCGCGACTACCTCTTGGTGGTGGCGCGGCTGGACGACGGCCGAACTCAGGGGCGGGAGAACGAACGATGAGCAACGTTGTCGATGTCGTGCTGGAGACCGTGCGCTCGGTCAGCACTCTGGAGACCGACGCCGAGATCCGGCTGGACGCCAGGCTCTTCGGCGATGAGGACCTGGGCATCGACTCGATCGGGGCGCTGGAGATGCTCACCATCCTCGAACGTGAACTCAGTCTGGAGATCGATGACGACGAACTGAGCTTCGAGCGTCTCGTGACTGTGCAGGATGTCATCGACCTGGTGAACGAACTGATCGCCGCGTCGGCTACCGCCGTCGACTGAGCCGGACCGTTCAGCGAACAGGAAAGCGGGGGGCCGTGCAACCGATAGCCGTTACCGGCTTGGGCGTCGAGTCGTGTGTGGGCAGCGCGCTGGACGGATTCTGGTCCGCCGTGCGCTCGGGCCGGTCAGGACACCGGGCGCTGCCGCGGGACGTCGCCGAGGCGTCCGGTTGTGCGGTGGGCGGGGTCGTCGACTTCGAGGCACCCGACGTGGTGAGCGAGTCCGAGCTGCGCCGGATGTCGCGCTTCCAGCAGATGCACTTGGCGGTCGTGCACAAGGCATTGCTGGACGCAGGTGTCATGGACTGTGCCGAGCACGCGCTCGTGTGCGGCACTTCGCTCGGCGGATTCTCCGAGATGCCGGCCCTGTTCTCGGTCCGCGATGGGGTGTGGCGCAGTACCGATCGGCTCGCTCCGCTGAAGATTCTCTCGCACACGCCCGCGACCGTGGCCGCCCAAGTACTCGGCCTCGGCGGACGCTGCCTGACGATCGGCACCGCGTGCGCGGCATCCACCGACGCGATCGCGCTCGCGTGCGACCACATCGCGCTCGGTCGCGCCGACCAGGTCGTGGCGTCGGGGGTGGAGTGCTGGATCTCGCCCTTGGCCCTTCGGTCGTTCAGCAGGTTGGGCGCGGTGAGCAAGCGATCGGGCGAGGAAGCCGCGATCGCCAGCCGCCCGTTCGATGTGGACCGGGACGGCCTGGTACCAGCAGAAGGCGCTGCCGCGCTGCACCTCGAATCACTCACTTCGGCCGTGTCACGCGGGGCGCGCATCTACGGCCTCATCGTCGGTACCGGATCGACCTGCGACGCTCACCACCCGACACGGCCGTTGCCCGACGGGCAACGGGCCGCGCAGGCGATGCGGATCGCCCTGTCAGACGCCGGGATCGAACCGTCCGCTGTGGATCACGTCGACACGCATGGCACGTCGACCAAGGACAACGACCCGGTCGAAGCACTGGCCATCCGCGCCGCGCTGGGCGCGCAGGCGGACCGGATCACTCTTTCGGCCGGCAAGTCCGTTCTCGGCCACACGCTTGGCGCGTGCGGCGCGCTGGAGACGGCAGCGGCGCTGCTGGCGCTCCGGAACGGATTCGCGCCGCCCATCGCGAACCTGCTCCGCAGCGATCCGGGCTGCGGCATGGAACTGGCCGGAAGGCATGGTGTCGCCAAGGACATCCGGGTGCTGCTGAAGATCAACCTCGGCTTCGGCGGGCACAACAGCGCGCTTGTCCTGCGGCCGGCGCCCGACGCGGTGGTGGCCGCGTGAGCGGCAGCGACGGCACCATGTCCATTTCGGCGCTCTCCGACGAGACGTTACGTCGAGCCGGCCAGTACCTGCCGGCCGTGGTCGAACTGGATCTGCACGGCCGATCAGGTGGCCGTGCACTCTCCCGGTTGCCCGTGCCCGATCGGCTCGCCGCGGTCGCCAGGAAGTTCGGCAACGTCAGCACGAAGGTCGCCACCCGCGAGATCCAACTCCCTTCCACGGCCGTACTGCCTCACAGACTGCGCGCAGCGGTCGACGCACACGGCGGGCGTCACGCGATGGCCGACTCGATCACGTGGCTGGTGCGGCACCGGGCGAGTGGGTTGCTGCGCACTTTGGCCGAGTTCGAGGGAACGACCGAATTTCCGGCGCGGGGCGACGTACCTTCGCCGGACGGCAGACCGACCCTCCTCGTCACCCCCCACATCGGTCCGTTGTTCGCGGTCCCGCTGCACATGGCGCTGATGGGGGCTCGCGTGGTGATGCCGGTCTACCGGAACCAAAGTCCACAGGGTGCGCCGTTCCTGCTGCTGTCCAAGATCGCCGACCTCCTGAACTTCCCGCCCGGCGCCGCGGTTCGCCTGCTGCCCGTTCCCAATCCGTTCGTCGGCCGCTTCGTCCACACCGCGGTCCGCCGCGGGTACTCGCTGGTGTGGCAACCGGACACGACTGTCGGCGCCGGCGTGTCTCGGAACACGGCCGAACTGCCGCTGTTCGGCCTGCGAAGGCGGGTTTCAGTGCTGCCCTACGAGATGGCACGCCGCCACGAACTGAGAGTCGTGCTCGGCTATTCGATTCTCACCGAAGCGGGCACGGTGCGTTTCGAGTACCGGAACCTGGCTCCCCCGATGGACGACGCGGAGAACTTCTTCGGCTACCTCGCGCCGGCCGTCGAGGACGCCATCGCCCGACACGTCGACCAGTGGTCGCAGCTGCGCTACTTCCCTGACATATGAACCGCCCGACCGCCGACCCGAACGGAACAGCCGCCAAAGGAGAATCGCCGATGCGTGAGCTCGACGACGTGTTGACCTGGACCGAGGAACCGCGACCCGACCACGGCATCAGTTTTCTCGGCTCCGACGGATGGGACTTCTGGTCGTATCAACGCCTGGCGGAGAACGCCGGCTTGATGGCGGGTGCGCTGGCCGAGTCCGGCGTCGAACCGGACGACGTCGTCGTGTCCGTACTGCCGTCCGGGCCTCGGTTCGTGGTGGCGCTCTTCGGCGCGATGCTGGCCGGCGCCACGGTGTCGCCGGTGGCGCCGGCGGCCGTGTGGCACCAGAGCGGTCAGTACAACGCCCACCTGACTCGGGTCCTCGGCGTCGCCCGCCCGAAGAAGGTGGTGGCCGGTGCGAACAAAGCCGGGCAGTTCGCCGACGCGGTGGCTGCCGCGGGCAGCGAACTGATCAGCTACGAAGACCTGATGGCGAACGGCAGTCCGTTCCGCACCGCTCCGTCGGACCTGGCCTTGCTGCAACTTACGTCCGGTTCCAGCGGAAATCCGAGGGGCGTCCGGGTGTCCAGGCGCGCGTTGTCGAACAACATGCGCGCGATTCACCGCTGGCTCGATCTCGCCGACCGCCCATGCTCGGCACATTGGATGCCGTTCCACCACGACATGGGCCTGATCGGTGGCTTGCTGATGCCCGCGGTTCACCAGAGTGACTGCTGGAGCCTGCGACCGGGTGACTTCGTGCGCGATCCTCTCGCCTACTTGCGCTGTTTCGGCGAGGCGGGCGGCGCGGAAATCGGTACTATGCCGAACTTCGGGCTCGAGCAGGTGATCAGCCGGGTCACGCCCGAGCGCCTGGCCGGACTGGACTTCTCCGGTTGGCGGTCGGTCGTCGTGGGCGCGGAACGGCTCGATCCCGTGGTGTTCGAGCAGTTCACCGACTTGCTGGCACCGTTCGGCTTCCGGCGCTCCGCGTTGACGCCCGCGTACGGCCTGGCCGAGGCGACGCTCGCGGTCAGTGGCTTGTCCCGGTTGCGCGAGCCACGCTATGTCCGGCTGGACCAAGACGGCCGAGCCGTGGTCACCAGCGACACCCACGGCGCGCTCATCGGCTGTGGCACGCCGCTCGGCGGGGTCGACGTCCGCATCGTGGACGAGAGTGGCGCCCCGGTGCCGGAAGGCACGGTCGGCGAGATCGTCGTGTCCAGTACCTCGCTGGCGGACGGCTACGTCTCGGGCGTGGCGGATTCGGCATCGTTGACGACGTTCGCCGAAACGGTGCTGAATACCGGCGATGCCGGGGTGGTGCACGACGGTGAGCTGTTCCCCGTCGGCCGGCTCGGCGACAGCATGAAGGTTCGCGGACGGGCCCTGTTCGCCGAGGACCTCGAAGTGGCACTGCGCGAACTGGGCATATCCGGGCACGCGGTCGCGGTGCTGCTGGGCACCCGCGGGACCGAGCCGGTCGCGGTCGCTGTGCTGGAGGAGGTGCCCGAGGACATGGTGGCGCGGGTGACCAAGCTGCTGGCGCGCCTGACCGCGGGCGTCGAGATCGACGTCGTCTGCGGGCCGTTCCGCACCATCGAACGCACCACGAGCGGAAAGCCGCGGCGCAGGACCATGTGGCGGCGATACCTGGCCGGCGAGCTCAGCCCACTCGACGTGGGGACGCGGGGATGACCACACGGACTGGCTTCCAAGTGCTCACCGAGGATCGGCTGGACTGGAACTCGCTGCCGCTTCGCCTGCTGACCAAAGGAAATCGCAAGTTCTGGAACCCCGCCGACCTGGACTTCGAGCGGGACGCGGCCGACTGGGCCCGGCTGCCGGAGACGTACCGGCGCGCGCTGACCTTCCAGGTCGCCATGTTCGTGGCGGGCGAGGAAGCGGTGGCGACCGACATCCACCCCCTCGCCCGGGCGATAGCGGCCGAAGGGCGACTGGGTGACACCCTGTACCTCACCCAGTTCGCGTTCGAGGAAGCACGGCACACCGAGGTGTTCTGCCGTTGGCTGAGCGCGGTCGGGCTGACCGAGGATTTGCACGAATACGTCGCGGACAACCCCGGCTACCGGGAGATCTTCTATCGGCGACTGCCCGCCGCCCTACACGCACTGGACAGCGATCCCTCCCCGGCCAATCAAGTGGTCGCCTCGGTGATCTACAACCATGTCGTCGAGGGCACACTGGCTCTCACCGGGTACTTTTCATTCGGCGTGTTCTGCCGCAGCCTCGACATCCTGCCCGGAATGGGCGAGCTGATCCGGCTCATCGGCGAGGACGAGCGCCGGCACATGGCCTGGGGCACGTACACGTGTCGCCGGCTCGTCACGGCCGACCGGGCGAACTGGGCGACGGCCGAGCAGACCTTCGCCGAGCTGCGGCCGGTCGCAATGTCGGCGCTGGACTGGGTGTTCGACCAGATGGGCGGCACCCCGTTCCGGTTCGGCAGGCGGATCACCAAGCAGTTCGCGCGCGCGTGTGCGGATCGCCGGCTGCGCGCGATCGAGAGTGCGGTGCGCGGGAACGACACGCCGACGGAGTCCGGCTCGCTCTCGCCCGAGGAGCTGGAAGAGCGGCATGCCGAGGAAGACGCCGAGGCGGCGAGCCGGGCTGAGCGGCTGCTGGGCGTGGCCACGATGTCTCCGACGAGGGACGGCGATGGCAGCTGACCGCCCGGGTTCAGCGCGAATCCGTTCCGCGCTTCCCGGTTACTGGCTGGTCGTCCGGCTCAGCTTCCGGCACTGTCCGGTGGCCAGCGGCGCGCTGACGCTCTGCGCCGTGCTCACCGCCGTGTTACCCGCGGCTTTCATCATCCTGATGGCCGTGCTGACCGGCCTGATGCCGGGAGTCGTGCAGGTAGGGCTGGACTCCGCCTCGGCGACGCGGCTGTGGCACACGTTCGGCGTGGCCGCTGCGGTGTTGACGGGTGCCATGATCGTGGACGTGGCCACCGATTCGATCGGCTCGGTTGTGGCCGTCCGGCTCACGTACTCACTGCAGCGCCGACTGGCTTCGGGGCTGAACCGGCTCCCCGACGTGAGCCACCTCGAGGTTCCGGAGGTGTCCACGGGACTGGCCATCGCGCGGGGTGCGTTGACCAACTTCGCACCGGCAGAAGCGCCGCTGATGCTGTCGCGAATCGTGAGCAACCGGCTCAGCGGCATCCTCGCCTGCGTCATCGTGGCGACTTGGCACTGGTGGCTCGGCCTCCTTCTGCTCGGCGCGTGGCAGGCTGCCCGGGTTCCGTTGCGACGCATCATCGCCCGCCAGACCGTGGCTCTGCAGCAGGACGTCGCGCTGGTGCACCGCGCCCGCTACTTCGCCAGGGTCGCCGGCGGCGCGGAGTTCGGGAAGGAGGTCCGGGTCTTCCGCTTGGCGAGCTGGCTGATCGGCCGCTACCGCGCGCTCTGGCTGGACGGGATGCGCGAGGTGTGGCGCTCTCGCAGCCGATTGACCCGGGTCGTCCTGATCATCGGCGGCGTGATGACCGTGGTGTACCTGCTGGTGTGCTGGTTCCTCGCGGACGCCGCGCTGAACGGAGAGCTGAGCCTGACGCGGATCGGCTTGCTGGCGCCGTCGTTGCTGCTGACCTCGGCCGTCGGCGGAATCAGTTACCGCGACATCGCCCTGGAGTGGATGGCCGACGGTCTTCGGCGCCTGGAACGGCTCAACGCCCGCCTGGAGCGAGCCGCCTCGGCACTGTCCAGCGCGCGACCGGCCCCGGCCGAGGTACGCACCGCGATCGAGTTCGACGAGGTGCGGTTCGGCTACCCCGGAGCGAAGCAGGCGGTGTTCGATGGCCTGTGCCTGACCATCCCCGCCGGTCGGTCGACCGCGATCGTCGGCGCCAACGGCGCCGGGAAGTCCACCCTTGTCAAACTGCTCGCCCGGCTCTACGACCCGGTCGACGGACGCATCACGGTGGACGGCGCCGACCTGAGCGAACTCGACGCGTGGCAGTGGCAGCAGCGCATCGCCCTTATCACCCAGGACTTCCTGCACCTGCCACTGTCCGTACGGGACAACGTCGCCTTCGCCGCGACTGACGAACCAGGAATCCGGGCGGCGCTGGCCAAAGCGGGTGCCGTCGCGTTCGTGGACGAGTTGCCGAACGGCGTCGACACCAGGCTCGCCGCCTCGTACTCCGACGGCGTCGATCTGTCCGGCGGCCAGTGGCAACGCATCGCGCTCGCCCGTGCCGTGTTCGCCCTCGGTCACGGAGCCACGGTGCTGGTGCTCGACGAGCCGACCGCTGCTCTCGACGTCCGCGCCGAGGCCGATTTCTACCGAGACTTCCTCGACCTCACCCGTGGTGTGACCACAGTGCTCATCTCGCACCGCTTCGCGACCGTCCGACTGGCCGATCGCATCCACGTGCTGGGTGAGACCGGCGTCGCGGAGAGCGGCACCCACGACGAACTGGTCTCGGCCGAAGGCCACTACGCTCGGATGTACCGGCTGCAGGCCGAACGATTCGCCGCGGAGTCGCCGTGAAGCGGGCCCACGGGAACTGGCGGCTGCTCGACGAGCTCAGCCGGGGTGTGGCGCCGAACTGGACATGGGCAGCCACGACTGTCAGTGTCGCCGGAGCGATCAGCCTGTCGCTGTATCCGTTCGGATTGCGGATGTTCACCGACGGGTTCCTCGGCGGCGACCGATCGGCGGTAGTGATCGGCGCGGTCCTGATGGCCCTGCTCTACGTCGCGGGCTGGGTGTGCGGTGGGCTGAGCGCCAATCTTGTCGCCGGGCTCACCGAGCGCGCCGGCATGGAGCTGAAATGCCGGATCGCCGAACTGATCAACTCGGTGCCGGGCATCGAGCACTTCGAGCGGCCCGGCTACCTGCGGCACCTGGAGTTGTTGCAGGATCGGGTGAAGCTGCTCTCGGGCTACCCTCGTCAGGCCATCGCGTTGCTCGGCGTGCTGGTGCGGTTGGCTGTGGTGGTCGTCCTGCTGGCCACGGTGTATCCGCCGCTCGCCGCGCTCGCGTTCGCCGGCCTCATCCCCTACTTCGTCGACCGCGTCGCCGATCGGCCCAAGCAACGACTCGACGAGGCCCTGCGGGAGCAGCGACGGCTCGCCGACGACCTTTTCACCGTGACCGTCACGCCCAGGTACGGGCCGGAACTGCGGACGTACCGTGCTGCCGAAGACCTGCTGCGTAGACATGTCCGCCTGTCGGACCGGATCGCGCGCGGAACGGCCGCCGGCGCGGCCGCGTCCGGTTTGCTGCGCGCCCTCGGCTGGGTGATCTTCGCGGGCTTGTTCCTCGCCGGGATCGCCGTGGTCATCGTGCGCACCGCCGAGGGCGAGACCAGCCTGGGGCAACTGCTCATGACGATCGTGCTGGTGCGCCGGGCTCAGGTCCAGTTCGCGCAGATCGGCGAGACGACCAGCCAGCTGGGCACCATCTCGTCCACGGTGCGCAGCCTGCGCTGGCTGGAGGACTACGCGACGCGGACGAGTGTTCGGTCCGCTGACGCGGCCGGCAGGCTGCCGGCCTCGCTGCGCTCCGGCATCGAGTTGCGGTCCGTGACATTCGGGTTCGACCGGACCCGGCCGGTACTGCGCGATCTCGACCTGCGCATTCCGGCGGGTACGACGGTCGCGGTCGTGGGCGAGAACGGCGCCGGCAAGACCACGCTGGTCAAGCTCCTCGCCGGGCTGTACGCAGCAGACGAGGGCACCGTCCTCGTGGACGGCGTCGACCTGGCCACGGTGCCGGCCCCGGCCTGGCACGGCCGGATCTCGGTGGCGTTCCAGGATTTCGCGCGTTACGAACTCACCGTGGGGCAGAACGTCGGCGTGGGCGACCTGCCCCGGCTCGACGACGAGCAGGCCATCCGTTCCGCCTTGGCCCGTGCGGACGGGACCGGTCTCGTCGGGACGCACCCGGCCGGCCTCGACGAGCAGCTGTCCGGTGGGACCGGGCTTTCCGGCGGTCAGTGGCAACAGCTTGCCCTGGCCAGAGCGATGATGCGCGACGCGCCGATGCTGCTGATGCTCGACGAGCCGACCGCGAGTCTCGCGCCGGCCGTCGAACAGGCCCTGTTCGAGAACTACGCGAAGAGCGCGCGGCGGCTGGCCCGCGAGCACGGCACGGTCACCGTGCTGGTGTCCCACCGGTTCGCCACCGTTCGCACGGCGGACCTCATCGTGGTGCTCCGTGACGGGCGGATCACCGAAACCGGCGACCACGCGCAGCTGCTGGCCCGCGATGGCTACTACGCCGAGCTCTTCCGCATGCACGCGGCCATCCACGGCCGGCCGCTGCCCCCATCCACAGGTTCGCTGCCGGACGCGGCGGCGGCCGGACACGACGGAGGAAACTGATGCCCCAGAACGGTGCCGCGATCGATGCGGTCGTCTTCGACGTCGGGGAGACGATCCTCGACGAGACGTGGGAGTACGGCGCCTGGGCCGACTGGCTCGGAGTGCCCCGGCACACCTTCTCCTCGGTGTTCGGGGCCGTGATCGCGACCGGCGGTGACTACCGGGACACCTTCCAGCGTTTCCGCCCGGGGTTCGACTTGCACGCGGAACGGGAGAAGCGGGCTGAAGCCGGCGTTCCCGAGGTGTTCACTGCGGACGATCTGTACCCGGACGCGGTCGGCTGCTTGTCCGAGTTGTGCGCGCTCGGCGTCCGCGTCGGCCTCGCGGGCAACCAGACGGCTCGCAACGAGCGCACGCTGCGCGGTCTCGACCTCCCGGTGGACTTCATCGGTACCTCCGAGAACTGGGGCGTGGAAAAGCCGGACGACGCGTTCTTCGAGAAGGTCGTCGAGGTCGCCGGCGTACCCCGCGAGCAGATCCTCTACGTCGGCGACCGGCTGGACAACGATGTCCGGCCGGCGCAGCGATGTGGTCTCGCCACCGCGTGGATCCGCCGCGGCCCGTGGGGGTACATCCCGCACGACACGGAGATCTCCCGGCGCTGCCGGTTCGTGCTGGACACGCTCACCGACCTGCCCGCCCTGGTCGCGAAGACGAACGCCAACGCGGACCGGGGCTAGGTCACCATGGCGACCACCGAGCACCTGACTTCCGCGACCGGCACGCACTCCCGGGCACTCGACAGCCTGCGTGCCGTGGCCGTGCTCGCCGTGATCCTTTTCCACCTCGGCCTGTTCCAGCCCGGTTGGCTCGGCGTGCCGGTGTTCTTCGTGCTCAGCGGGCACTTCATCACTCGCACCCTGCTACAGCACGCCGGCGCGCCACGCGGACCGAGGGCCAGGGACTTCTTCCGGAACCGGGCGTTACGGCTGGTGCCGCTCTACTTGGTGTTCTGCGTGGCGCTGACGGTGCTGGCCGCCTGCGGCGAAGGTGGCCGGTCGCTGCCGGGCGACCTGCCCTACATCTGGACCTGGACCTACAACCTGCGCCCCTTGCTGCCCGGGTACACGCCGAACGGGCTGGTGCTCTACAACCACGTTTGGTCGCTCGGCCTCGAGGTGCAGGTCTACCTGGTGTGGGCCGCCCTGGTGCTGTGCCTTTCCCGGCGTTCGCTGGTGCGGACCATGCCGGCCCTGGTGCTGGCGGGCCCGGCGCTGCGAGTGCTGGCCTGGCTGCTCCTGATGGGGGCCGGCACGTCCGGAGCCGGCGCGGTCCAGGGTGTCTACCTGCTGCCGTTTTCCTACCTCGACGCCTTCGCAGTGGGCACGTGCGTGGCACTGCCGGAGATCCGGGCGAGGCTGCCCCGGCCGGCGGTCGTCGTTTCGGTCACCCTGGGGGCGGTGCTCGTGGTCTCGCTCGTCGCCGTGCTGACCGGGTTCGCCCGCACGCATCGGGTGCCGGCGGACCTCGGCTGGCCGAACATGCTGGGCGCCGGCGCCGGGTGGATCTGGCAATACTCGATGATCGCGCTCGCCGCGGGGGCGCTCACCTACGCACTGAGCACACCCGGTCGCGCCGCCCGAGTCTTCGGGATCGCCCCCTTTGCCTGGATCGGAAAAGTCTCCTACGGCGCCTACCTGATCCACGTGCCGTTGATCGGGCTCTCCGTCGCCTTGCTGAGCCAGCGCGACAACGGTCGTTCACCCGGTGCGGGGACACCCGGTCCGGTGTCCATCGTGGTGTTCCTCGTTGTCCTGTTCGGCCTGACAGCCATCTCCTACCGATGGCTCGAAATGCCGTGGCTGCGTCGCAAGCGCAACGCGCTGTCCCCGGTGACGTCAGCCGAGCCGGACCGCGAAGGAGTGACCTCATGACCGTGACCGGTACGCGGAGCCGCCAGTGGCGCAACTGGGCAGGCACCGAATCGTGCACGCCGTGCCTGACCATCGCGGCCCGCCACGAGGACGACATCATCGGCGCGGTGCGGGCCGCGGCGGACCGTGATGACGAGATCCGGGTGACCGGGTCGGGACACTCGTCCAACGCGATCGCCTGTACCCCTGGTGTCCGGCTGGACCTCGCCCGGCACCGCGGGATCGTCTCGATCGACCGGGACGCCGGAGAGGTGACCGTCCGGGCCGGCACCACGATCGCCGCGCTGAACACCGCGCTGCACCGGGCCGGGCTGGCCGTTGCCAACCTCGGGCACCTGGCCGGGCAGACCCTCGGCGGCGCCATCTCCACGGGCAACCACGGCAGCGGCCGGAGCCACCCGCCGCTGGCCGGGGAGGTCACCTCCGTCCGGCTCGTGCGGGGAGACGGCGACGTGGCGAATCTGACCGCCGCGAGTGGTGACCTGTTCCGCTGCGTCCGCACCGCACTCGGCGGGCTCGGGATACTCAGTGCGGTGACGATGCGGGTTCGCCCGGCGTTCCGGCTCCGGGTGACCGAACGCCCCGAACCACTCGCCGCGGTGCTGGAACGGTTCGCGCACTGGCCGGCGGAGGCCGAGCACACCTACTTCTCGTTCCGGCCGGGCGGCCGCGAGGTCCACATGCGACACATGTCAGCGGTGCCGGACGAGACGTCACCGCGAGCCGGCTTGATCCGGCTCGCCGGCACGGCGGCCCAGGTCCGCACTGCGGCGAGGTGGGCAGGGCCGATACCGTCTCGGGACTACGTGACCGACAGCCAAAACGCATTCACGGTCTGGGAGCCGGCACGGTTCAGCGCGTGCGAATACGCGTTCCCGTTGGAGGGTGGCGGCGAGGTGCTCACCGCGGTGTGCGATGCCCTGGTCGGCCACGAACCAAGGTCGCCGTACCCGTTCACCGTGCGCGTGTCCGCGGCCGAGGACGCCGCTCTCAGCTTGGCCGCAGACCGGCCGACGATGTACCTGAACTTCGCGACACCGAACAAAGCCGGAGACGTCGCAGTGCTGCGGCGGTTCGACGCGGCCTGCCGGGAGCACGGAGGCCGGCCGCACTGGGGGAAACGGCACTTCGCCGCCGCTGAGTACATCCGCGACCGCTACCCCGGCTGGGAGCTGTTCCAGCGGGTCCGGACCGCCGTGGATCCGGAGCAGCGATTCGTCAACGAACACCTGCGCCGCGTGCTCGGGATCACCGGATCCGGCCGGACCGGGAGGAATCGATGAACAGAGAAGCGGCGGTCGCGGTCGCGACCGAATTGGCACAGCAGATCTTGACCGCGTTTCCCGAGGCGTCCGCGGTGTGCCTCGGCGGCAGCGTCGCCTACGCGGTGGAAGCCACCGATGCGATTTCCGACCTCGACATCTTCGTGTACTGGCAGTCGAGCCTGTGCCCTCCGGACGAGTTCGCCGCACGATGGTCGGCCGCGTTCGGCACAAGAATCACCGTACGGCGGCGGGAGTACTTCCTCGAGCATCGGCACCTCGCCTGCGGGCTCGACATCGACCTCAAGCACATGACTGTGCACCGGGTCTGGCGCTTCGCGAACCAAGAACCGAATCTGGACGAGCTGTACCTCGAGAAGATCCATTCCCTCTACCACTACCTGGTGCTGGCCGAGGTACCCGGAAGCGCGATCCGGACGATCATCGACCGCACGCGTGCCCGGATGACCACCGATGCCATCGGGATGGCCGGGTACGCGCTGGAGACCTACGGGAAGCAGGTGTATTCGGCGATCAAGCAGGGAGTACTCCGGCAGGAGCCCATGGCCGCGGCGGACTGCTTCGACACCGCGTTGCACACCCTCGTTCACATCGCGTACCTGCAGAACGGCCAATGGCCACCGCCGTACAAGTGGAGGTTGACCGCTTCACGGGCCGGCCGTCTCCCAGAGTGGAACGCCATTCATGACGCGGTCGCCGAGCTGCGCCACGGGCACGACGAGCCCCTGGTGGAGCGGCTGATCACCCTACGGAAGGTCGAGCGGGCGGTAGCCGGCGGGTACCAGCGCCATCCATGGTCGGCGTTCACCGAAGACCACTGGTGGTGGGCGGGGTTGCGTCCCCTCCTCGGCAATGGAGTCTTCGTCTGATCACCCGGGCTTCGGCTGATAGCCGCCCTGCGGCTGATTCGCGCATCGAGAAAGGATGACCATGACCCAGGCAGGAACACCGCGCCGGACCACCGGCCGCGACGCCATCGAGATCACCTTGTGCGCCCTGTTCACCGGTTCGGCCGGCAGTGGATTGATGGGACTGTACGACGACTACTTCACCCGAGAAGGAACCAAGGACAAAGCCGTCGAGCTGACCGAGCGGATCAACGTCCACTTCGGAACCGATCTGCCGGTGGAGCTCCTGGTCGAACACCCCACGGTGGACGACTACGCAAAGATCATCCGCGCACGGACACTCGACGGTGTAACACCGTGCACCGTGCTGCTCAAGGACGGCGCCCCGGAGGTTCCCCCACTGTTCTGCATGCACCCCATGCCGGGCACGGTGTTCAAGTACATCTCGCTCGCCAACGCCTACCCGGGAGAGCGGCGGCTCTACGGGATGCAGTTCTACGGTCTGGAGCCACATCGCGAACCCGACCGGACCATCGAGCAGATGGCCGCTCGGTACATCGCCGAAATGCGCACACTGAATCCCGCCGGCCCCTACCACCTGCTGGGCTACTCGCTGGGCGGAAAGATCACCTTCGAAATGGCCAAGCAGTTGGTGGCCTCGAAGCTGCCGCTGGGCATGGTGGCACTGGCGGACGCCTCGCTCGGCGTACCCCCCAGGGGCTTCGCCGCGGAGGGCGCGGATGGCCAGATGCGGCTGGGGAAGCTGCGGATCGGACTGGAGCTCAGCGAAGTGGACGAAGAACACCTCCGCAGCGTCGAACCCGCCGCGCGCGTGGCCGCCATCACGGCGATGGCGAAGACCAAGGGGACGCTCCCCGCCGATTACTCCGCACCTTCGATGAACCGGATGCTGGAGACGTACGACTACACGCTGGCTGCGGCCGCCGCCTACGAGCCCAGCTGGCTGGACGCGGACGTCGCGTTCTACCGCTGCTTCGAGCGTCCTGGCGCCGTGGACTACGGCTGGGGGGAGCACTTCCGGTTGCGCGGCGAAGTGATGGTGCTGCCCGGCGATCACGAGCAGGTGTTCCGTGGCGAAAACGGCCCACGGGTGGCCCGCGATCTGGAACGACGCATTTCGGAGTGGCGGCCGGTTGTGTGACCGGACCTCCTCATCGCTAGACTGCCCGGGTCGGTCGACGAGGAGGAATGCACGGTGAAACTGCTGGTCACGGGAGGCGCTGGCTACATCGGGAGCGTGGTGACGCGGGCCCTGCTGACGTCCGGGCACGAGGTCGAAGTGCTGGATGACCTGTCGACCGGTCACCGGAAAAGCGTCCCGGACAGCGTGGTGTTCCACGAGATGTCCGTGCACGACGCGGCCCGGGTGCTGACCCCCGAAGCAGGCTTCGACGGGGTCCTTCACTTCGCCGGCCGGATCGAGGTCGCGGAGTCCGTCGCCCGGCCGGACATCTACTGGGACGTCAACGTGCGTGGCTCCCTCGCCCTGCTGGAAGCGATCAGGGTGGCCCGGGTCCCCCGGCTGATCTTCTCGTCGACAGGTTCGATGTACCGGGCCGACGGCGACGAAAAGCTCGCCGAGACCGCCCGAGTGGAACCGCGCAACCCGTACGCAGCCAGCAAGCTCATGGTCGACCTGATGCTGTCCGCGGAAGCCACCGCGTTCGGCCTCGGCGCTACGAGCCTGCGCTACTTCAACGCGGCAGGCGCGGTCGGCGACCTCGGCGAGCGACACGACCCGGAAAGTCACCTCATCCCCATCGTGCTGCAGGTCGCCGCGGGCAAGCGGGAGCAGCTGCAGATGTACGGCGACGACTACCCGACCCCGGACGGCACCTGCGTGCGCGATTACATCCACGTCGCCGACCTGGCCACGGCGCATGTCCTGGCCCTGGAGGCGATCGAGCCCGGCCGGCACGAGATCTACAACCTCGGCAACGGCAACGGCTACACCAACATGCAGGTGGTGGAAGCAGCTCGCGAGGTCACCGGCCACCCGATCCCGGTGGTGATGGCCTCTCGGCGAGACGGCGACGCGGTGATCACCGTCGCGAGCAGCGAGAAGGCGCACAAGGACCTTGGCTGGCAGCCGAGCAAGCCCGATCTGCGCGACATCGTCGCGGACGCTTGGGCCTTCCACACCAACCACCACTGAGCCGTCACCCGAAACGTCCATCGACCAGGAGCTCGCCAGACAGGGCGCGTCTGACCGAGGTTTCGGCCGGCTGCTGAGGTTCTGCCCAGCGTGTCGCGCTTTCAGCTGCTCTCGGACGATCCGTGGGCCTTGATCGAGGACTTGCTGCCGGTCCGGACCGGCAAGAGGCATTCTGATGGCCCTGCACCGCATCCCGGCCGACGACAACGCGGCCGACCCCTGACACCGGCCCGGCCGGCCGAACGTATCGCCCTCACCACCGGTGCGACGTCGTCACTGCTGAACCGGCTGGAGGACGCGAGGCACATCCGGCACACCCGCGAGCACAGCGGCCGGCGCATCGTCACGCTGCACTGCACACCGGCCATCCACGCGGCGGCCGAGCCTGTGTCGGTGGAGAACTCCTGATGGCGCACCCTCACTCCCAGGGTCAAAGACCTCTTCGGCCTGGGGTTGTGATTTCGGAAACCTTCATCCGGCCGCGGACTGTTCACTGTGGCCGCTCGGGAGTCCGATAGGGCCAGTGGACGGAAAGGTCTTCGTGGGATCGCTCCGATGAGCTTTCGGGCCGCGTCGTCCAGGCTCTACGCAGTTTCGGCCCGTCGATCGGAGCCGTGCATCGGTTATTCGGTGCTGCCGTGGATCGAAGCGGCGCTTCCGCCGGGTTGGCGGTCGATAAGACAGACCCGTAGGTATGCGAGTAGCGACGATGGACTGGTCGCGGCGTCGGCCGGCCGGCCTCCCTTGGCGACGGGCTCCGGCCGGGCGCACGATCCCGCCGAGGCGATGATCCGGGTCGTGCGGGGATGCCGTTCGTCTCGGCTCCCGCGCGGTGGTGTCCGTGTGTTCGAAGCAGCCTGGTGAAACCGCCGCTCAGTGGGGCGGTGGCTCGGTGAGCAGTGCGTGGCCGGCCTGGGTGGTCAGCCAGGTGGCCGCTCGCTCCCAGGACCAGCCGCGGGTGCGGAGGTCTCGCCACGGGCGGAAACCGAAGTGGAACCAGAGGATGTCCGACGCGCTCGCGGTGTCGATTCCCTCGCGGAGTTCGCCCAGGGCCGCTATGCGGGCCGCCGCTTCGGCGAGCCTGTCGGCGTAGGCGGTCTCGGCGCTTTCGACCGCCTCGGTGAGCAGTGGTTCGGTGCCCGCGTTGTCGTACAGCGCGCCCAGCAGCCAGGCGCGGTCGCGGAAGACCGTCGCGGTGCCTTGCGCGACTTCGGCGATGACCTCTCGGCCGGACCGGGCGGAGTTCAGCTTGCGCAGGGAATCGTCGATCTGGTCGTTGTTCGCGGCTTCGCGGATCAGCTCGATCAGCAGCTGCGGCTTCCCGCCGACGCTCGTGTAGACGGTGTTGACCGCCACCTCCGCACGCGTGGCGATCTCCGCCAGCGTCGCCCCGACGTAGCCCCGCTCTTCGAACAGGGCGAGTGCGGCCGCGAGCACGGCGCGGCGGGTTTCCGCCGCCGCGGACGTCCGCCTGACGGACTTGTAGGGGCGCGTCACGCCGCTCAGCGTACTTCACCGTCAAGCGTCACATTGACTGGAATGCATTATTATCATTATATGGAGCTACGCCGGATCAGCGCGGGCCGGTCCGAGGAGGGAACCGTGACCACCAGCACCGAGCTGCAGTCCGCGATCGACGTCTTCCGGGTCCTGGTGACCGGCGATCCCGATCTCGCGCGGGCGGTGGCCGCGCCGACGTTCGTCAACCGGGAGGCCGCGGTCGCCCCGCCCGCCTGCTCGGTCCCCGGGCCGGGCGCGCTGCTCGCCTCGGGCGCCTGGATGCGCGCCGCCTTCGACGACCTGCGATTCCCGGTGCTCGACGCGGGTTTCGACGCCGGGGTCGCCTGGGTCCGGCTGCGGATGCAGGGGGTGCAGAACCGGCCGTTCGTCCGGTTCCGGGACGGCAAGCCCGACAAGATCCTGCCGGCCACCGGCCGGGCGATGGACTTCGAACAGATCCACGTGCTGCGCGTCGGCCCGGACGGCGTCACGAGTCACGAGGCGGTGCGGGACGACCTGACCATGCTCAGCCAGCTCGGCGCGTTCCCGCCGAAGCCGGCCGTGCTCCTGGCGATGGCCCGCGGGAAGCTGACCGGCTCGTCCCGCCGCGCGGCGGAGTCGGTGACCCGGGCCGCGGCGGAAGCCGGCCGGCTGGGCTGAGCAACGCCCGTGATCCCGGCGCGTTCGAATGCGGTGGGCCGCCCGATATTCGAAGCCGCGGGAAATGACCGCCCACCTGCGATGAGCCGATTCGGTCGACGCTAAGGTCACCCGTCACGACTGACGCTCCCGGAAGGACACTCCCGCTCCATGAACGATCAAAACTCGACGTCCGTCTTCGGCATCGGCATCGGGTTCGGTTCCGGCCTGATCTTCGCTGTGCTCACGATCATCGCGCTGTGGAAGGTGTTCACCAAGGCCGGGCGGCCCGGCTGGGCGGCGATCATCCCGATTTACAACGCCTACATCCTGCTGAAGATCGCCGGTCGCTCCGGGTGGTGGCTGCTCCTGCTGCTGATCCCGCTGGTGAACCTGGTCGTGGCGATCATCGTCTCGATCGACGTCGCGAAGGCGTTCGGCAAGAGCGGGGTTTTCGGGTTCTTCGGGCTGTTCCTGTTCTCCATCATCGGCTACCTGATTCTCGCCTTCGGCGGGGCGCGGTACTCCGGTCCGGCCGCCGCCGGCGGGCCCGACGTCCAGCGGGGATAGGTTTTCGGTTCCGGCATTGCCGGTACATTTCCGGGACCACTCCCGCTCCCAATGTGCCATTCTGGGCCCATGGGGAGAACGGGACCGCTCGGCTTTCTCGGGGCCGACGCGCTGGTGAAACTGCTCGGCGCGCTGTGCCTGCGGCCGCGATTCGGGGATCGGCCGCGGAAACTCGACGAACAGTGCGAGTGGACCGACTACCAGGACGAGCGGTCCGAACGGCGCGGGTTGCCGATGGTGTGCCTGGTCCGGCCGCCGGAAAGCGCCGATGTGCTGGCCGCGGTCGCGGATCGGCTCAAGACCGCGAAACCGCAGGGCAGCATCCGGTACGCGCGGCCCGGGCTCGCCGAGCACGAGGGCCGGGACGAGGCGGGGGCGGCGACGGCGGACTCCGTGACCGTCGTCCGGGACGTCCTGCGGGAGGCGCGCAAGGGGCTCGGCGACAGCGCGACCGCGCACACCAGCCGGCTGCCGTTCCCGCTGTTCGACCTCGTCTACTGGCTGATGCTGCAGGACTACGACGGCCGTGACGATCCCGACGGGGTGCTGCGGCGGGCCATCCGGCGGATCAGCCTCGCCGAACGGTTCAGCTCGTCGGCCGAGGACGCGGTCAAGCGGCTGCCGGAGAACCAGGGCATCTGGAAGGTCTTCTCGCTGCTCGTGCGCGGGCTGACCCTGCTGACCTTCCGGATCGCCGTCACCGGGCGCGTCCCGCTGCTGTCCGGCCGGTACCGCTGGTTCCTGCGGCAGCCGCACCTGGCGCCGGAGATGTCCGGCAGCTTCGTGCGGTTCGCGCGGCGGCTCACCGAGGGGCAGTGGCAGGAGGAGGCGCCCGAATACGTCTGCCGGCTGCTGCTCAACGCCTTCCTCGAGGACCTGCGGCGTGCCTACCGGCTGCGGCCGTGGCGGGTGTGGCGGCGGCGCCGGATGACCTACCCGGTGCTGCTGCTGGACGAGGTGAGCGTCGGCAACGGCGGTTATCGCCTGCTGGAGCTGGTCAACTCGGTCCGCAACCAGGTCGGCCTGTTCGACCCGCTGCTGGTGGTCAGCGCCAGCCCGGCGCCGCCGCCGGACGCGGTGCCGACCTCGCGCCGTCCGCAGTTCCAGGCGGAGCAGGCGCGCGCGGCCTACGTGGCCTGGCAGAACCAGCTCGAACGCGACCGGCGGGAACGGCAGCCGACCGCGTGGTACCTGCCGATCGGCGTCCGGCCGCCCGCCGACGCCGACGAGCCGAAGGTCCAGCAGATGCTGCAGACCCTCGGCAGCGACTACCGGTTCCGCCGGCAGGTGCGCCCGCCGTGGTGGGCGAGCCGGTGGACGCGGATCGGCGTGCCGGTCGTGGTGGTGGCGCTGGTCGCCGGGTTCGTCGCCTACCGCCACCAAGACACCTACGCCGTGCACTGCGGTTCGGACAACCCCTGGCTGACCTGGACCGGCAGCGAGTGCGTCGGCACCACGGACGGCTCCCAGGACGTCTTCCAGCCGTCGGACGCGACGATCCGGCAGGTCGAAGCGGTGGTGCTGGACCAGAACCACCGCGCGGAGAAGCTGCACGAGGCCCACCCGGAGCGGCCGTACATCACGCTCGTCGCGCTGGAGGCGCTGACGTCGTCCAACGACCTCGCGGAGGGGCTGACCAGCGAGCGCGAATCGCTGGAGGGGTTCGCGGTCGCCCAGCTGCGGCAGCTGAACGCGCCGGGTTCGGCCGACCCGATCGTCCGGCTGCTCATCGCCAACGCCGGCCGCGACATGCGCCAAGGCGTGCGGGTGGCGAACCAGCTGCGGCAGCAGGCCGAGCAGGATCGCAGCATCGTCGGGGTGGTCGGGCTGGACCTGAGCAGCCAGCCGACCCAGCAGACCATCGCCGCGCTGACCAACGCCGGGCTGCCGATGGTCGCCTCGACACTGTCCGCCGACCCCCTGGCCGACCTGAACCCGATGTACTTCCAGGTCACGCCGCAGAACCGGCGCGAGGCCGCGGTGGCGGCCGGGTTCGCCGAGCAGCTGCCGGGTCCGCGCGTGCTCCGCGTCTACTACTCCGACGACGACGCCGACGTCTACAGCACCAACCTGCGCGACGACACGCTGAAGTCGTTCCGGGACAAGGGTTTCCAGGTCGAGGCGCGGGCGTTCACACCGGACGGCGGCCCGGGCGGGCCGCCTTCTCACGTGCGGTACGGCGAGACGCTGGTGGGCAACGCCGGCGCGGCGGGCCGCGACACCTGCTCCTACGACGGCTTCGTGTTCTTCGCCGGCCGGGGCGTCCCCGACTTTGGCCAGTTCATCAGCAGCGCCGCGCTGTGCGGCAGCCGGGCCACCGTGATCGGCGACGACGACGTCACGCGGTTCGTCGCCGACCAGGGCGAACGCCAGCGCAACCGCGCGCTGCCGTACTACTTCATGTCGTTCGCCACCGCGCCGGTCACCGAGCCGAGGGGCGCGGCGCTCGACTTCTACACGACGCTGGACCAGACGCTGTTCCCGTTCGAGCGGACGCCGGAGGGCCGCTCGTACGACGGCCACGCCGCGCTCGCCTACGACGCCGCACAGGTGATGATCGTCGCGGCGGCGTACCTGCGGGAGACCGCCGCCGAAATCCCGGTGACGCCGGGGGCGATCTGGCGCGAGATCACCGCGATCCACACCTCGCGCGCGGACGGCAAGCAGGTCAACAAGTACCTCGAAGGCGTCACCGGCACCATCGACTACGGCGGCGACATCAGCCGGAACGTGCCGCAGAACAAGCCGGTCGCGGTGATGGGGGTGGCCGGCGGCGAGGTCGACAAGTCGGTGCACGGCTTCTGCGGCGCCGCCGACGGTCCGACGTCCGACACCTGGTGCCCGCCCGATTCCTAAGCGGCCAAAGGTCCAGACATCGGTTCTTTACGCGATGCCTGACGTCTGCTACAACCTTAAACAAGGCCCTAGTTCGGTTACGCGCTCAATATCTGATCGATTCATCATATCTCTGGCTCCGGAAGGTGCTCCATGAGGTCGATCCGCCTGCTGCCCGTCGCCGTGCTGCTGGGTGCCGCGCTCGCTGTCCCCGTCACCTCGCCCGCGCTGGCCGCTCCGGGCGACGCCGCGTTCTCCCCCGCGGCCGGCCGCCTCGACGTCGACTACGCCGGCTACCTGGCCAAGCACGACATCGTCTACAACCGGCCGAACACGAACCCGGACTACGGCCTGACCGTCGGCAACGGCCGCACCGGGGCGATGGTCTGGCAGGCGGGCGGCCTGACCATGCAGGTGTCGAACGTCGACGCGTCGCAGCAGACCGCTTTCGGGGCCGGCCTGGTCAACCTGGCCACCACGCCGGCGATGGACTCCAGCTACAGCACCTACCAGCAGCGGCTGTCCCTCTACGACGGGACGCTGACGACGAAGTACGACGCCGACCGGACCGTCACGATCATGGGGCAGCCCGGCTCCGAGGTCATGGGCGTCCACATCGACGACACCCGCGGCGGGGTGAGCAGCGTGACCCTCGAACTGTCACTGTGGGACGTGGCGAACCTGGCCAACAGCGGCGACGTGCCCGATATCAACACCTGGCGCCAGGTGTCGAGCTACGCCGACGCCAGTGGCGCCGGGATCAGCCGCGGCCAGGCCGACCCGCAGAAGTTCGGCTACACCCTCGCGGCCACCGTCGAAGGCGCGAACTACAGCGCCTCGGTCGTGAACAACAGCCGCGTGCGCCTCACCATCACCCCCACTTCGAGCTACACCGTGTGGTTCACGGCGAGCACCCGGCTCAACGCCGCCGGCAACAACTCCGTCAACCAGGCGAAAACCGCGCTCAGCGCGGTCAAGGCCACCGGCTACCCGAGCACCTACACCGCCTACCGGAATTGGTGGCACAGCTTCTGGGGCAAGTCCTTCGTCCAGTACGGCGGGCTCGGCGGCGACGCCGACTACCTCGAGAACGTCTACTACCTTTCGACGTACCTGATCGCCGCCGGCGGCTACGGCAACTACCCCTACCACTTCATCAACGGCGTCTTCCGCGCGACCGGTGACCAGACGAAGTGGAGCAACGCCTACTGGTACTGGAACCAGCGCGACGTCTACAACTCGTTCCTCGCCTCGAACCACGTCGACCTGATGAACACCTTTAACAACCTCTACAGCCGCAACTACACCGCACTGAAGTCCTACACCCGGACCCGGTACGGCGTCGACGGCCTGTGGGTGCCGGAAACCATGGGCTGGGACGGCAACGCGCGCGGCACGGTCGGCAGCGACTACACCAAGAACATCCTCTCCACCGGCTACGAAGCCGCGTACAACATGTACCTGCAGTACCGCTACACCAACGACGACAACTACCTGCGCACCGTCGCCTACCCGTTCATCCGGGAAACGGCGAAGTTCTACTCGCGGATGCTTTCCGTCGACGGCAACGGCAAGTACTACATGGCCAATTCGAACGCGCACGAGACGTACTGGAACGTCCCGAACGCCATCACCGACCTCGCCGCCGTGCGCAGCATCTTCCCCATCGCCATCCAGGTTTCCCAGCAGCTCGGCGCCGACGCGAGCCTGCGCCCCGAATGGCAGCGCGTCCTCGCCAACCTCGTCGCCTACCCGCAGCAGAACGGCGCGTACCAGCCGCACCAGCCACCGCCGGCCCCGACGCGCAACAACGAGAACGTCGCCTCGGAGCTGATCTGGCCCTACAACGTCACCGGCATCGGCGCCCCCGACTACCAGACCGCCCTGAACGCCTGGAACAGCCGGCCGTTCCCCTACGGCAACGTGTGGGCCAACGACGCCGTGCAGGCCGCGCGCCTCGGCCTCGGCGACCAGACCTTCGACGGCGTGAAGCGGATGCTGCGGCAGTACCAGAACTACCCCAACGGGTTCACCGGCAACACCAACGGCGTCTTCGAGTACCACGGCGTCAACCTCTCCGCGATGAACGAGGCCCTGCTGCAGTCGTACAACGACAAGATCCGTGTCTTCCCGGCCGTGCCCGGAAACTCCTCGTTCGTCGGGAAGTTCACGCTGCTGGCGAAGAACGGCTTCCTCGTCAGCTCCGAGCGCGAGGCCAACGAGACGAAGTACGTCGGCCTGCGCAGCCAGTGGGGCGCCACCGCGCACGTCGTCAACCCCTGGAGCGGGCAGCAGGTACGCGTGCGGCGCGCGTCGGACAACACGATCCTCCTGACCACCACCGACGCGGAGTTCGAGTTCCCCACGGCCGGCGGCACCACGTACGTCGTCGAGCGCACCGCGAAGCCGCTGACCTCGTACGCGACGACCCGGCTGACCGGCAGCCCGAACCAGGGCGCCAAAGCCTTGAGCGGCGCCGCTTCCACCCTGGGCCTCGACGCCGGCGGTGGCGGCGGCCTGGTCAACGACACCGACGTCGCTTACGACAGCAACTGGTTCGCCACCACCAACCGCGGTTACGGCGACTACAACGACGACACGCACCACTCGACCGTCGTCGGCGCCACCGCGAACTACTCCTTCACCGGCACCGGAATCCAGTACCTCTCCGAACGCAACGGCGACATGGGCGCCGTCGACGTCTACCTCGACAACACCTTCCAGGCGACCGTCGACCTGCACGCCGACGGCGCCCGGCAGGTGCGGCAGGTGGTCTGGCAGAAGAGCGGGCTGAGCGCGGCGCAGCACACCGTCCGGGTCGTCAACCGCAGCACGTCCGTCGGCATGATCGACGCTTTTCGCGTCACCACGTAGATACCTCGTCGAGTCCACAATGGACTCCAACGGCAAGCGGGAACCGGCACCGTTGGGCCGGATGGGTGGCCACCGCACACCACCGGTCACCACCGGCCGCCACCGGCCCCCGCGCGAATCCGCGATCCCGGCGGCCGTGGCCGGAGGAATCGGCAGCGCCCCGCCGGTCGGCCGCAGCGATTCGTAGAATTACGCCGTGCTCGGCGAAGATCAATTCATGATCGTCGATCAAGAATACGCACCGCCATTCTGGTGAAATCCCGGTTTCGGGGCACACCAACGCATTGCCACGCGGTTCGCAGGTCCCTACAGTCACCTGCCTGACTCCGGGAATTATTCACCCGACTTCTTTGGAAGAAGCACATCAACCATCATCTCCGTCAAGGAGCAGGTCTTGTTTGGAATCGCCAGGAGCAGCCGGGATCGCGCTCTTCGCGCCACCCTCGCCCTCGCGGCCGCCACCGTCGTCACGCTCGTCACCGGTTGCGGTGCACTCGGTTCGACCGATTCGAAAGCCTCCGCGGGCACCGGCCTGGAGAAGACGACGCTGAAGGTCTCGATCCTGCCCACCACGGACCTCGGGCCGTTCTGGCTGGCCCAGGACAGCGGCTACTTCAAGGACGAGGGCCTCGACGTCCAGTCCGTGGTCGCCGCCAGCGGGCAGGCCTCGCTGACGAAGGCGATCTCGGGTGAAGCCGACATCGCGTTCTCGACCTACCCGCCGTTCTTCATCGCGAAGAGCACCGGCGCCGCCGACATGGAACTGGTCGCCGACGCCACGTCGGTCAACGCGAAGACCAACGCGATCGTCACGGTGCCGAATTCGCCGGTGAAAACGATCTTCGACCTGGCCGGCAGCAAGATCGCCATCACGGCCAAGAACACCGCGTCGGATCTGCTCACCCGGTCGGTGATGCAGGACCACGGCGTGGACTTCGGCAAGGTGAAATGGGTGCTGATCCCGCTGCCGAACATCGCGGCGGCGTTGCAACGGGGCGAGGCCGACGCCGCGTACCTGCCGGAGCCCTACATCACGCAGGCCGCCAAGACGGCCGGCGCGATCCCGGTGATCGACATCAACACCGGCGCGACCCAGGACTTCCCGCTGACCGGCTTCGGCGCGACGAAGAAGTGGGTGCGGGAGAACCCGAAGACGCTGGCCGCGTTCCAGCGGGCGATGCAGAAGGCCACCCACGAGGCCACCAACGACCGCGCCAAGGTCGAGCCGCTGCTGGTGCGGTTCGCCAAGATCGACGAGGACACGGCCAAGCTGCTCACCTTGCCGGGCTACGGGTCGAGCCTGGACTCACGGCGGCTGCAGCGGGTGCCGGACCTGCTGCTGCAGCTCGGCGCCATCCCGTCGCCGATCGACGTGAACACGATGCTCGGGCCGCAGCCGGGCAAGTGACGCGGGCCGCTCCGCCCGGGGCGATCTTCGTGGCAGGATGGCCGGGTGCCGCCCGAACCCGTTGTGGACCTGCGCGATCCGGCCATCCTCGGTGACCCCGTGTCCGGCTACGACCGCATCCTCGCCGAGTCACCGGTCTGCTGGGCCCGGCTGCCGGGCGGCGAGGAGGGCTGGCTGGTCACCCGGAGCGACGACGTCCGCGCCGTGCTCTCCGACCCGGCCGTGCGCAACGATCCCACCGGCTTGCCGGGGGCGGGCGCCCAGACGCAGGAGCAGGCGTTCCTCGCGCTGGGCACGCCCCCGGAACACCTGCCCTACCTGCGGGCGAGCCTGCTCAGCCTGGACGGTGCCGAGCACACCCGGCTGCGCCGTAGCATCAGCCACGCCTTCGGCGCGGCTCAGGTCGCCACGCTGCGGCCCCGGGTGCAGGAGATCGTCGACGAGCTGCTCGACGGCTTCGCCGCGGCGGAGACGGTGAACCTGCTCGACGAGTACGCCTACCCGCTGGCCATGGCCGTGGTCTGCGAACTGGTCGGGGTCCCCGAAGCCGACTGGGCGGACTGGTGGCGCTGGGGCAAGGTGCTGGTCGGCGGCGATCCGGCGCAGATCACGCCGACGCTGGGCGAGATGTTCGCTTTCTGCCACGCCCTGGTGGACCGGCGCCGCGCCGAGCCGCGCGACGACCTGATCAGCCAGGTCGTCGCCAAGGACGACCTGACCGACGTCGACGCCGTGGCCGTCCTGGTGTTCCTCGTGCTCGCCGGGCACGAAACCATGGCGCACATGCTGTCCAACGCGGCGCTCGCCCTGATGCGCGACCCCGCCCAGCGGGAGCTGCTGCGCGCCGAGCCCGAGCTCTGGCCGGCCGCGGTGCGCGAGCTGGTGCGCACCGACGGGCCGGTGCAGCTCGCCCGGCTGCGCTACGCCGCGACCGACCTCGAGGTCGGCGGCGTGCGGATCAGCGCGGGTGACGCGGTGCAGGCGGTGCTCGGGGCGGCCAACCGCGATCCCGCGCAGTTCGCCCACCCCCACGACACCGACGTGCGGTGGCAGGCCCTCTACGGCGGCCGCGCGGGCAGCGTCGGGTTCGGCTGGGGGCCGCACTTCTGCCTCGGCGTCGCGCTGGCGAAGCTGGAGGCCGAGGTCGCGCTGAGCACGCTGTTCGCCCGCTTTCCCGAGGTGTCCCCGGTGACCGAGCCGGCGTGGGTGCCGCTACCGCGCGGCCGCCACCGCGTCAACCTGGACGTCCGGCTGCGCTGATCGTCGCTACGCCCGCGCGTAGAAGCCGACCGGCATCGTCACCTCGGCGCTCGACGCCCCGCACTCGAGCATCCACAGCGCCGCGGCGGGCCCGAGGTCCCGGCCCAGTGCGCCGAGCGCGTCCGGATCGGGGGCGACCGCGCGCGCCTGCGCCACCCCGCGCGTGAACGCGTCCGGGTCCCAGCCGTCGGGGACGGCCTCGCCGAGGCTGCGCGCCCCCTTGGTCATCGCGGTCAGCGTCGCGGCCGGCAGCGGGTCGGTGACGCCGAGCAGGCCGTGGGTGCGTTCCCCGGCCAGCACCCCCATCCAGCGCGAGGTTTCCGGCGTGGGGCGGGGTCCGGTCCAGCGGGGGCGCGCGTCCGCGTCCGGGAAGCTCGCAGGGACCCCGGACACGGCCCAGCGGCCGGCCCACTCGACGGCCAGGCCCGGGGCACTGCGGGTGGCAGGGTTGTGGAACCGGGCCATGTCCCACCGGGTGCCGACCGCGACGGCGGCGAGGTCGCGGTGCGGCCAGACCCGCGCCTCCCACCAGAAGCCCCACGGGAACGCCGCGGTGTGGCCCCACCACCAGTCGTCGCCCAGCTCCGGGTCGGCGAGCTCGAGCGTCAGGCCGGAGAACGAGGGGGCGCCGTGGCTGGGGCGGGCGACCCGCGGCGTCACCATGACCGCGAGCGACTCCGGCCGGACGAGACCGCGGTCGCCGCGGGCGGTGCGCAGCAAGGACTGCAGCAGCCGCCCGGCGTCCGCGGCGCTGGTGTGCATCCCGACGCCCGGGTAGGCCGAGGTGCGCAGCGGCGGGCTCGGCACGCACCAGTCGCCGAAGGCCATGTACCCCGTCGCCCGGTCGGTGCTCCGGCCCGGCGCGCCGGTCGCCCACGGGTTCCGCGTGCCGTCGTCGATGCTCGTGCCGGTCATCCCCGCCGGGGCGAAGACGTCCCGGTGGACGCGCGCGCCGTAGGCGTCACCGGTCAGGTGCTCGAGCGCGCCGCCCAGCACGCCGACGCCGAAGCTGGAGTACGAGTAGGGACCCGGCGTCGTCACCAGCGGCAACGCCCCGCCGTACTCGACGGCGCGCCCGGCTTCGTGGCGACGGCGGACGTAGTCGAGGACCGGCTCGGCCGGCGCCTCGAACGCCGTGGCCGTGACGATGTCGTTGTAGTAGCCGCCCTGGTGGGCGGCCAGCATGGCCGTGGTGACGGGCGCCGCGCCGGGACCGCGCAGCCCCGCGGGCAGCAGCGCGTCGATCGGCGTGTCCAGGCCGACCGCGCCCGCCTCGACCAGCTGCATGAGGGCCAGTCCCGTGACGGGCTTGGTGAGCGACCCCGCCGGCGCCACGGTCTCGGCGGTCATCGGCGCGCCCGCGGCCAGGTCCGCGAACCCGGTCGCGGCCGTGCGCAGCTCGCTGCTCGTCGCCACCGCGACGGCGACCCCGGGCGTGCCGGTGACCGCCGCCAGCCGCGGCAGGACGGTGTCGAGCGCCGTCATCACATCGTCGAGCATGATCCTCCTCGTCAGGCCGCCAAGGATGCCCTAGTCGAGGCCCGTCCGGAAGGTGATCATCCGCCGGTCCCGGTGACCACGACCGTCGACGGCCTCAGCAGGTCTTGCGCACGTAGTCCGCGCCGCCGGCGTGACGACGTTCCGGTCCCGGAGGACGATGCTCAGCTACCCGCCCCATTTCGCGCACGCCGAGGCGAGACCTTCACCGGTGTATTCGATGACCAGGACGTCGTCGCCGAACTGTTCGGTGAATTCGGCGCAGTTGTCCTGTTCACCGCATTCTTCGGCCACGGCGAAATCGACGCCGGTCGCTTTTTTCCGGCTCGCCGGCTCCGACGCGTTCTTCTGCCCGACGGCGAGACCGGCGGCGTGGGCGTGCGCGGACAACAGCCGCATGAACTCTTCGGCGTCCGCAGTGGACAGAAGACCTTCGGAGCGGGAGTAGCTGTCGTAGTTGTCGAGCTCGACAGCGCGGTACCCCTTGGCCGCGCACTCGTCGAGCCGGCCGCCGTTCCGGAGCAGAAGGCCGGCGTCCAAGTCGCCCTCGGCGGCGGGCGGACAAGGCCCGCCGATCCGGTAGTCGAAGCCGGCCGCGCGCGGAGGCAAGACCACTCGTCCGGGTGTTTCGGTGACACTGCTCACGCCACCGCCCCCGGTGTCCTGCGGCGGCTGCGAACACCCCGCGGCCGCGGTGAACAGCAGCACCACCAGACATCCGAGACGGCGCTTCGCTACGTGTGGCACCGGTGGACTCCGTGGTCACCGGGTCGGATCGGCCGAACCGTACCGCGCCGACGTGTCCCCCGGCTCTCCACGGCGGCGACTGTCTACTGAGGACTGACGCCGTCGGTGAAGTGGGGCAGGACCATCTCCAGCAGGGCCGCCACGTCGTTGTCCGCCATGGGTTCGCCGGTCATGCCCACGCGGTGGAGCAGGGTGCCGACGACCACGTCGATGAAGAACAGGACCCGGTTCTCCGGCTCGCCGAGGGCGTCCTGGAGCGCTTCGCGGTACGGGTCCTGCAGGCGGGCGACCAGGATCTCGCGCAGGGCCGGATCGCTGACGGCGTCGCTGAACACGCCCGCGAACGCGTCGCCCACCCCGGGCTCGGCGATCTTCGCCGCTATCCAGCGGATCGACGACGCCATCAGCTCCACCCGGCTCGCGCCCGTCAGGGGCAGCGGGCCGAACGCGTCCAGGAGGCAGTCCACGATCAGCTCGCCCTTCGACGGCCAGCGGCGGTAGATCGTCGTCTTGGCGACGCCGGCCGCGGTGGCGATGCGCTCCACCGTGGCCGCCGCGTAGCCGAGGGCGTGGACCGTGCTCAAGGTGGCCGCGAAGACCACCTCGTTGACGCCGGTGCGGGGGCGGCCGGGGGGCCGGGCGGAACTCATGGCCGCACGATACCGGTTTTCGCTACCCTTGGTATCGATACCTGAGGTAGCGTAATTGGCGAAGCGAGGAGAAGCGCATGAGCGAAACCACCACGGCCCAGCGGCCGCCCGAGCCGGACTGGTCGGCCATCACCGACGAGGAGCTGGTCGGCTACCGCGAGGCGGAGAACCGCGTCCGGGCGTCCGCGGCGGCGCGGGTGATCACCGGGGAGCCGGATCCCGGCGCCGCGATCGCGTGGCGGGAGCTGGCGTTGCCCGGCCGCGACCTGCCGGTCCGGGTGCACCGGCCGGCCACCGGGAACGACGTCCTGCCGCTCGTGCTCCACGTGCACGGCGGCGGTTTCGTGGGCACGGCGGCGCAGTGTGACTGGGTCACCAGCCACGTCGCCGCCCGGCTGCCCGCGGTCGTCGTCTCGGTCGAGCACCGGCTCCTCGACGCCGGCACCCCGCTGGCGGCGGCCGTCGACGACGGCTGGGACGCGTTGCGGCACCTGCTGGACCACGCCGGGCAGTGGGGTGTCGACCCGGCGCGGACCGCCGTCTTCGGCGAGAGCTGCGGCGCCTTGATCTGCGCGCTGGCCGCGATCCGGGCCACGGACGCCGGTCTGCCGCTGCGGGCGCAGGTGCTGGTCAACCCCGCGGTCGACGCGACCGGCACGATGCTCGACTACCCGTCGGCCACCGAGTACGGCGACAGCCCGACGCTCACCACCGGGCAGCTGCGGCTGTTCCAGCGGCTCGCCGTGCCGCCGGGCACCGACGCCCGCGCGGTTTCCCCGCTGTACGCCGAGGATCTCGACGGGCTGGCGCCGGCGCTCGTGGTGGTGCCGACCCACGATCCGGTGGCCGACCACGGCCGCCGTTACGCCGGACGGCTGCGCGCGGCCGGGACTTCCGTGCGGCTCAGCGAATACCCCGGCGCCGGGCACGCGTTCCTCAGCATGCCGGGCGTGGCGCCGCAGGCCGGGGCCGCGCGGGCGGAGATCCTCGAGTTCCTCCGCACCTCCCTCGGCGCGGGAGCGGACCGATGACCCGCACCGAGCGCGAGGCGATCGCCGCGCTGTACGCCGGTCTCGGGCTCACCGTCCTCGCGACGGTCGTCCCGTACACCACTCGCCTGCCGGCCGACCACGTGGCGAAGGCGCGAAAAGCGGTGCCCGGAGCCCGTGTTGGCCACTCCGGTCGCCGTGTTGGCCACTCCGGGCAGCGTGTTGGCCACTCCGGTCGCCGTATTGGCCACTCCGGGCAGTGCGGTGGCCGTCGGCAGGCGCTCGGCCGTTCACGAACGGCCAACACGGTCACCGGAAGCGCCGACACGGCGACCGGAACGGCCAACACAACGACCGGAAGCGCCGACACGGCGACCGGAGCGGCCAACACGGCGTTGTCGGACACGCGCTAACGCCGTGCGACGGCCCAAGCGGCGTCGGCGTCGGCGAGGGTGGGGTGGGCCGGGAAGAAGCCCGCCAGGCCGATGAGCCGCAGGCTGCGCTGCAGCTGGCCGGGCACGGCGACCAGCGCGATCCCGGCGTCGGCGGCGAGGGCCAGGTTGCGGGCGGCCAGGAGGGCGGAAATGCCGCTGGAGTCGCAGAACGTCAACGCCGACAGGTCGACGACCAGGTGCTCGCCGCGGTTCAGCGTGAGGGCCTGGATCGCGGCCAGTGCGCCGGGCGAGGTGGCGGCGTCCAGCTCGCCGGCGAACTCGAGCACGGTCCCCGTGGCGGAGCGGCGGGTGGCGGTGGTGAAGCCGGCGGTCACGGCCGGGTCCGGGCGGGGATGCTCAGGGCCAGCAGGGCGGTGTCGTCCTCGACGCCGTCGCCGAAGCCGGTGAGCAGGGCCGTCAGCGCCGCGATCAGCGCCGGAGCCGTCGTCGGCGCGCGCGTGGTGAGGAACTCCAGCAGCTGCTCTTCGCTGTAGCGGTCCCGGCCGGACGCGGTGCGGGCTTCGGTGAGGCCGTCGCTGTAGAGCAGCAGCGTGTCGCCGGGGACCAGGTGCAGGCCGATCTTGGTGAACCGCGCGTCGGGCACCGCGCCGACGAGCATGCCGCCCGGGGTGTCGAGGAACTCGGTGGTGCCGTCGGCGCGGACCAGGATCGCCGGCGGGTGGCCGCCGCTGGCCAGGGTGATCCCGTAGCCGCCGGGCTCGGGGGTGAGCGCGCCGTAGATGGCGGTGCAGTACCGCGGGTCGGCGCCGTGGAACTCCTGGTTCAGCACCGTGTTGAGGTTGGCGAGCACGCTGACGGGATCCGGGTTGTAGACGGCGGCGGCCCGCAGCGTGTAGCGGGCCAGCGACGTCACCGCGGCCGCGACGGCACCTTTGCCGGAGACGTCGCCGAGGAAGAACCCCCAGGTGCCGCCGGCGAGCGGGAACAGGTCGTAGAAGTCGCCGCCGACCTCGTCGGCCGAAGCGGGGTGGTAGTACGCCGCCACGTCCATGCCGGGGACGGCGGGGAGCGCGGACGGGAGCAGGGTGCGCTGCAGGATCCTCGCGAGCTCCCGCGCCCGGTCGCGTTCCTCGTCGGCCTGCCGGCGGGCGCGCAGCAGCTCCTCTTCGTAGGCGCGGCGGTCGCGGGCGTCGAAGATCGTGCTGCGGATCAGCTGGGCGGTGCCGTCGGCGCCCTTCTTCACCCTCGAGGTGACGAGCACCGGGAGCCGGCCCCCGCCGGCGGTCCGCAGCTCCAGCGCCAGGCCGCCGAGCTCGCCGTGCATCGCGAGCATCGGCGCTATGTGCGTCTCGTGGTAGATCCGGCCGCCGACGGTCAGCAGGTCGACGAAGCGGCGCCGCCCGACCAGGTCGGCGCGCCCGTGGCCCAGCCAGCCGAGCAGGGTGGTGTTGATCTTCGCGATGGTGCCGTCCATCAACGTCGAGAGGTAGCCGCACGGGGCGTGCTCGTAGAGGTCCTCGGCGCTGTCCTCGAGCAGGGCGCCGAACGCGGCCCCGACCGTGTCCTCGCTGCCGTCGGTATCCCCGACGTCCCCGGCCTCGCACATCACGGCGTGCCTGCGAACGCCCGGATCGCGTCGGTGGTCGCCTCGGGCGCGCTCAGCTGCGGGCAGTGCCCGATCGCGTCCAGCGTCACCAGTGCGCTGCCGGCGATCCGGTCGTGGACGAACGCGCCGACCGCCGGCGGGGCGATGGCGTCCTGGGCGGTCTGGACGACCAGCGTGGGCACCGTGACGCCCGGCAGGTCGGCGCGGTTGTCGGAGAGGAACGTGGCCCGGGCGAACACCCGCGCGATCACCGGGTCGGTGCGGCAGAAGCTGTCCGTCAGCTCGCCGCCGAGCTCGGGCCGGTCCGGGTTGCCCATGATCACCGGGGCCATGGCCGCCGACCAGCCCAGGTAGTTGGCGTCGAGGGACTCCAGCAGCTCGTCGATGTCCGCCCGGCTGAACCCGCCGCGGTAGTCGCCGTCGTCGAGGTAGCACGGCGACGGCGTGAGCAGCACCAGCTTCGCGAACCGCTCCGGCGCGCGGTTCACGGCCAGCACGGCGATCATCGCCGACACCGAGTGCCCGACGAGCACCACGTCGCGCAGGTCCAGCTCGGCACAGATCTCGAGGATGTCCTCGGCGTAGGCGTCGAGGCCGGCGTACCGCTGCGCCGACCACGCCGAGAGGTCCGACCGCCCCGCGCCGACGTGGTCGAACAGCACCACGCGGAAGCGCTCGGCCAGCGCGGGGGCGACGAGCCGCCAGAGGTTCTGGTCGCAGCCGAAACCGTGGGCGAGCAGCACCACGGGGCCGTCGGCGGGGCCCGTCACGACCACGTTGTTCCTGTTGCGCACGTCCATCGGGTCATCCTGCCAGGCGAACGCCGCCCGGCGGGTTTCCGGTACCCGGCCGAGACGGTCTTCACCGGCCGGCTGCTTGACCGGCGAAGACCGTCTCGCCCCCGGCTTACCCGGCGCGGGCCCGGGCGAACCGCCGGTACCCGAAAGAGTTCACCGCACCGGACCAGCGCGCCGCCGTGGTCCGTCCATTGCGGACGCTTCGGCCGGTTCTGCTGCATTCGGCGGCTGACATGTCCGGTGGACAACGTTGACAGTGGATCAGCAGGTCTGCGTGGACAAGGGAGTGCGCGTGTTCCGATCACCGTCGCTGAAGCTGATCCACACCCTGGTCGCCGTCGTGACGGGCGTCGCCACGGTCACCGGCGTCGCCGCCGCCCAGGACCTGAGACCCGCGCAGGTGGACCAGGCCGTCGTCCAGGACGGGCACGCGCGGTTCGAGGTGCTGACACCGACGCTGATCCGGCTCGAATACGCGGGCGACGACCGGTTCCAGGACCTGACCACGTTCAACGCCGTCAACCGGTCCTTCCCCGCTCCGGCCTACTCGACCACGGTGACCGGCGGCGTCCGCGAGATCAAGACCGCGGGCCTGACCCTGCGGTACCGGCAGAACAGCGGGCCGTTCACCCGCGACAACACGTCGGTGCTGCTCACGACGACGAACGTGACCGCCGCTCCCCTGTTCCCGTCCTACTGCGCCTTCGCCACGGCCTGCGAGGCCGAAAACGGCGTGCCGGGCGGGTCGGCGGCGACCGCCTACGACCACACCGGCAACACCGGCTCGGGCTTCCTCGCCGGCTTCACCTCGGCCGGGGCGTCGCTCGCCCAGGACGTCTCGGCGGTGCCGTCGGCCGGGCAGTACCGGCTCACCGTCCGCTACGCGAACGCCCAAGGCGGCGACGGCCAGACCACCACGCGCACGCTGTCCACCACGGTCAACGGCGCGCCCGGGCCGAAGCTGTCGCTGCCGGCGACGTCGTCGTGGAACACCTGGGCGACCGCGTCGGTGACGGTCCCGCTGAACGCCGGGACGAACGCCGTCCGGATCGACCGCAAGTCCGGCGACTCGGGCAACGTCAACCTCGACAGCCTCGCCGTCACGACGGCCACCGCGGCCTACCCCGCCGCCGACACCTCGCTGCTCACCACGGCCTACGGCGCCGGCCCCAAGTCCGTGCTCGGCGGCTGGGACCGCTCGCTGGACAACCCGGAGGCCGTCCCGACACCGCAGCACCCGGGCCTGCTCGACCGCGACGGCTGGTACCTGCTCGACGACACGCGCTCGGCGGTCCTCAACGCCGACCGCACCGTCACGGACCGGGTGTCGCACGGCGCGCAGCCCTACCAGGACGGCTACTTCTTCGGCTACGGCAAGGACTTCAAGCAGGGCCTGGGCGACCTCAACGCCCTCACCGGCGGCACGGCGCTGCTGCCCCGGTCCGCCTACGGCGTCTGGTTCTCCCGCTACTTCGCCTACTCCGACAACGACTACCGCACCTCGCTGCTGCCGAAGTTCCGCTCGAGCTTCACCCCGATCGACTGGCTGGTCGTCGACACCGACTGGAAGTCGCCGTCGCAGTGGAACGGCTGGAACTGGAACACGGCGCTCTTCCCGGACCCGCAAGGGTTCCTGAACTGGACGAAGCAGCAGGGTCTCGCCGTCTCGCTCAACATCCACACGTCCATCGCGGGCAACGACCCGCGCTTCGCGACGGCGAACGCGACAGCGGGCGGCCTGATCGCCGACGGCTCCAACTACGTGTGGGACTGGTCGAACCCGGCGCACCTGCGCTCCTACTTCGACCTGCACAAGCCGTTCGACGCCCAGGGCGTCCGGACGTGGTGGCTGGACTACTGCTCCGGCTGCGGCCGGTCGACCGCGTCGGACACCGGCGTCGCGCCGGACAACTTCATCAACCAGGCCTACGCCGACCACGCGGCGGCGCAGGGCCTGCGGGGCTTCTCCTTCGGCCGCATCGGCGGCGCCGAACAGGGCGGCATCCACAGCAGCTACCCGCTCGGGCCGTGGTCGGAGCGCCGCAACACCCTCCAGTTCACCGGCGACACCCCGATGAGCTGGGACATGCTCGCCTACGAAGCCCGCTTCACGCCGGACGAGGCGGCCGCCGGGCTCAGCAACGTCAGCCACGACATCGGCAGCTTCCACGGCGGGCACCTGCCCGACGACCTCTACGCGCGGTGGCTGCAGCTGGGCGCGTTCCAGCCGATCGACCGGCTGCACTCCGACCACGGCGACCGGCTGCCGTGGGACTACCCCGGCGCGGCGGGCGACAGCGCGGAGAAGTTCCTGCGGCTGCGCGAATCGCTGGTGCCCTACACCTACACCCTCGCCAAGCAGGCGAACCAGACCGGCGTGCCGATCACCCGGCCGCTCTACCTCAACTACCCGGACCAGGACGCGGCCTACACCCACCCGCAGGAATACCTGTACGGCGACAACGTCCTCGTCGCGCCGATCACCACCGCGAGCGGCTCGGTCTCGGCGTGGATCCCGCCCGGTACCTGGACCGACTACTTCACCGGGACCGTCTACACGGGACCGTCGACGGCGACGATCACCAAGCCGCTGTCGGAGATGCCGGTGCTCGTCAAGGCGGGTGGTGTGGTGCCGCTGCGCACGAACTACACCGACAACGCGGCCGCGCCGCTCGACCAGCTCACCCTGGACGTGACGGCGGGCGCCGACGGGACCTTCTCGCTGTACGAGGACTCCGGCGAAGGCGCCGGAGCGTCGTCGACCACCCGGTTCGGCTGGCAGGACGCCGCGAAGACGCTGACGGTCGACGCGGCCTCCGGCACCTCCCCGGCCAAGGCCTACACCCTGCGGCTGGCCAACACGGCGGCGCCGACGGCGGTTTCGGTCGACGGGCAGCGGCTGCCCGAGACGGCGTGGGCGTACAACGCGCACTCCCGCACGGTCACCGTGACGACGGCGAGCCTGCCGTCGAACGCCCGGCACACCGTCACCTTGACCGGCACCGCCGCCGACAACCCGGCGGCGGGCCAGGTGACCGGCCGCGGCGGGCTCTGCCTCGCCGTCCACGGCGGCGCGTCGGCCGACGGCACGCCGCTGGAGCTGGCCGCCTGCGACCACTCGGCGGGCCAGCAGCTCACCCCGCCGAGCGGCGGTGGCACGGTGCGTGTGCTCGGCAAGTGCCTCGACGTCGCCGGCGGCTCGACGGCCGCCGGCACGCCGGTCCAGCTCTACACCTGCAACGGGACGGCCGCGCAGGCGTGGAGCCTGACCACGGCGGGCAAGCTGCTGAACGCCGGCCGGTGCCTGGCCGCCACGACAGCGGGCGACGGGATGCGCCTGGCCGACTGCGCCGACACCACCGACCAGGCCTGGCGCTTCCCGCCGGCACCGGTCACCGGGCCGGCCGGGCTGTGCGCCGACGTCGTCGACGCCTACCCCGCGTCGGGCAGCGCGGTGCAGCTCTACGGCTGCAACGGCACCGACGCGCAGCGGTGGTCCGCGCCGGGCGACGCGTCGCTGCGGACGCTGGGGAAGTGCCTCGACGTCGTCAACGCCGGCACCGCGAACACGACACCGGTCCAGCTGTGGGACTGCAACGGAAGCGCCGCGCAGCAGTGGGTCGCGGGCGCGGGCGGGGCGCTGCGCAACGTCGGCTCCGGGCGGTGCCTCGACGACCCGGACAACGCCGGGAAGGCCGGTGACCGGCTGCGGATCTACGACTGCAACTCCTCCGCCGCGCAACGGTTCGGTTTGGGGTCCTGACCACTGCGGCGGCGACCGGCGCGGGTTAGAATCCCACCAAGTCGCGGCACCCCCGGACCCCGGTGGCCGAACATGCACCACTCGCCGATCGGGAGCAGCTGATGAACAGCGTTCAGCACGCGACCAGACCCCTCCTCACGCGAGAGTTCACCCGCCGGGCCGCCGGCGCCTGGATCCGCGCGGCCGACGCCGGGCTGATCGACGCCGCCGAGCTCGTCTGGCTGCTGAGCCACCTGCCCGGCGATCCGGCCGGCCGGACCGGCGCCGAGGTGGACGGATGACGACCGGCACGCGGCCGGTGCTCACCTGGCAGTCCGCCGAAACCGATCTTCCCGGGCGGATGCTGACGCTGGTCTACCGCGTCGCGAAGCAGACCGGGCGGTCCCAGCGCACGAGCACCGCGTTGTGCCGCCGCGTGCTGGCCGCGGCCCCGGAAGTGGACCGGCGGTGCCGGGACGCGGCCGCCGAGCGGCAGGTGCGGGCCCGCGTGCTGGTGGCGCTGCGGGCGGACCTGGCGCCGCGGATCGAGCGCGCCACGCTGGACGCGGCCCTGCGCGACGCCGTCCTGCTCGACGAGGTCACGCAGCTGCCGCCGCGTCAGCGGTTCGCACTGTGGTCCACCGCCGTCGACCGCCTCACGACCGCCGAACTCGCCACGCGCACGGGCTGGACGCCGCCGCAGATCGCCCGGCTGCTGCGGGCCGCGCTGCGGACCGTGACCTCGAGCGCGACGCTCCCGGAGTGAGAACCGGCACTCGACCTCGGGCACCACGCTGCGGGCACCGGACGGCCGGGAGAGACTTGACCCGTGTCCAGCAACGAACCCCCTGAGCCGCCGCCGCTGGTGATCCCCGACGAGCAGCCGGCCTTGCAGTGCAGTGTCAGCCGCCGTGGCAACGCGGTCGTCGTCGCCGTGGCCGACGAGCTCGACCTCCTGACCGTCCCGGAGTTCAGCAGGACCCTGACCGCCATCCAGGCGGCCGCCGCCGGGCCCGTGGTGCTGGACCTGACGGCGGTGACCTTCCTCGACTCGAGCGGCATCAACGCCATCGTCCGGGCCGGCCGCGACGCCGACGACAACCCCACGCGGCTGCGGGTGGTGGCGGACGGCCCGACGGTGCTCAAGACCATCCAGCTCGCCGGGGCGCACGAACTGATCACCCTGGTGCCGACGGTCGACGACGCGCTGGCGCTGCCCTGACGCGATCGGTGCGGCCGGGTTTCACGGCCGACGCACTGACACGCACGGAGCGGGGGCACCGGATTCCGGTGCCCCCGCTCGGTCGTTCTCCCGCGTCCGTCAGACGGTGTGCGGGCTGTGCGCGACGGTGTTCCAGCCCGAGGCGATGACCGCGGCGTCGCCGCCGTTGCCCGCCCAGCCCGAGTTCCCGCCGGTGGTGGTGCTGGTGTTGCCCGCGTCGCCGGTCCAGCCGGTGTCACCCGAGTTGCCCGAGGTCACCGTGGTGGCCGACTTCGTGCCGCTCTCGTTGTTCCAGCCACCCTTGTTCCAGCCACCGTGGTGGCGGCCCTGCTGCTCGTGGCCACGGGTCGACGTGACGGCGGTGTTGCCGCCGGTCGAGCCCGAGTCGCCCGAGTTGCCGGACGTGCCGCTCACCGCGTCGTTGCCGCTGGTGGCGTTACCGGCGTCGCCGGAGTTGCCACCGTTGCCGCCGGTCGCGGTGCCGGTGACCGTGCCCGAGACGCTGCTGGTACCGCCCTGGTTGTGACGGTTCCAGCTGTGCCCACCGTTGTTCGTGGCGGAGTTCTTGCCGGTGCTCACGACGGTGGCGTCGCCACCGTTGCCCGCCCAGCCCGAGTTCCCGCCGGTGGTGGTGCTGGTGTTCGTGGCGTCGCCGGTCGAGCCGGTGGCGCCGGTGTCACCCGAGTTGCCCGAGGTCACCGTGGTGGCCGACTTCGTGCCCTCGTGCTTCCAGCCGTTGTTCCAGCCACCGTGGTTCCAGCCGCCGTTCTGGTGGCCGCGGCCGTTGTCCTGGCCGCCCAGGGTCCACACGATGGCGGTGTTGCCGCCGGTGGAACCCGAGTCACCCGAGTTGCCGGAGTTCCCGGTCACCGCGGAGTTGTGGCTGGTGGCGTTCCCGGCGTCGCCGGAGTTGCCACCGTTGCCGCCCTTGGCGGTGCCGGTGACCGAACCCAGGACGCCCGTGGTGCCGCCCTGACGGTTCCGGCCCCAGCCGTGCCCACCGTTGTTCGTGGCGGAGTCGTGGCTCGTGCCGGCCGCGGTGGCGTCGCCACCGTTGCCCGCGTTGCCCGAGTTCCCGCCGGTGGTGGTGCTGGTGTTCGTGGCGTCGCCGGTCGAGCCGGTGGCGCCGGTGTTCCCGGAGTCACCCGAGGTCACCGAAGTGGTGCACTGCGCCAGCAGGCACAGGCCGTAGGCGCTGTTGCCACCGGTCGAGCCGGAGTTCCCGGAGTCGCCCGAGTTCCCCGACGTCGCGGAGTTGTGGCTGGTGGCGTTCCCGGCGTCGCCGGAGTTGCCACCGTTGCCGCCCTTCGCGGTACTCGTGACGGTCCCGAGCACCTTGCCGACACCGCGGGCGCCCCGCGAGTCCGCGGTGTCCTTGCCCGAGGCCACCGACGTCCCGGAGCCGCCGTTGCCGGCGTTCCCGGAGTGACCACCGGTGGTGGTGCTGGTGTTCGAGGCGTTCCCGGTCGAGCCGGTCGCGCCCGTGTTCCCGGAGTTGCCCGAGGACACCGTGGTGGTGCACTTGGCCAGCACGCAGACGCCGTAGGCGCTGTTGCCGCCGGTGGAGCCGGAGTTGCCCGAGTTGCCGGAGTTCCCGCTGACAGCGGTGTTGCCGCTGTTCGCGTTCCCGCCGTTGCCCGAGGTCCCGCCATTGCCGCCGGTGGCGGTGCCGGTCACGACCGAGTGCAGCGTGTTGCCGAGCCCGCCGAGCGGGTTCGCGTTGCCGGTGTCCGCACTGGCCACCGCACTGCCCAGCAGGACGAACCCGCCGGAGATGAATGCGGCGGTCAGGCCGCGTCGCACGTACTTGTGCATGACTTCCCTTTCCTTACCATCTGTCCGTTATGGATTTCCGGAGGTGGAAAGGGAAAGTCAGCTCGGATGGTCGTTTCCGTAGAAGACCAGCCAGTACAGCGACCACGCGGCGCCCGGTGGCGCGCGCCAGGCCCGGCCGGTGCCGAGCACCCGCGAACCGGCGGACGTCACGGCGTATTCACCACCGTGCTGACCACCCGGGCTCGCCGACATCGCACCGCTCGTGCCGGACACGTCGGCGGGCAACCCGCCACCGCCGGTTCCGGACATCGGAACCGCGGTGTCGGCGGTCTTGGCGACCGCCTGGGGAGAACCGCTGTGGACCACCGCGAAGACCCGGGCCCGCACCGGCGAGGCGTTGACGCCCTCACGCGGCTGGGGCACGGCCGGTTGTCCGGTCAGGGCCGGTTGTCCGGTCACGGCCGGGACCACCTGGTCCGTCCGGATCGGACGGACCGGCGACGCGGTCACCGGAGCCGTGACGTGCCGCACCGGCTCCGTCGCCGGAGACAGCGACTGCAGCACCGGCTCCGTTGCCGGAGAAAGCGCGTGCAGCACCGGCTGAGTCACCGGCCGCAGGGCCGAGAGCACCGGGCCCGTCACCGGCTCCACCGCCTGGATCAGCGGCGCGACGACGGGCTCGAGCCCGCTCGTCACCGGCTCCAGCACCGGCGCTACCTGCGACGTCACGGCGTACACCGTGTCCGTCACCGGCTTCAGCACCGGCGCGACCTGCGTTGTCACCGCGTGCACCGTGCCCGTCACCGGCTTCAGCACCGGTTCCACGGGCTCGAGCACGCCGTGCACGGTTTGCCCGGCTTGGTCGAGCAGGCCGGGCCGGTCGGGTGGCGGCGAACCTTCGGCAGCGTTCGCGGTGCCCGACACGAGCAGGGCCAGCACGGTGAACCCGAACAACGCGCCGGCCAAGATCAGCATCCGCAGCACGAACGGGTGCGGGGCCGGCGTTGTGTCCGTCAGGGAAGTATCCATCATCTCACCCCCTTTCGAGTGGCGACTTCACCGTCAGTCGTCTTTCGGGGCGAACCTCATCACCGGATTGGGGTAGATCCAAGTTATTTTCTTTTACCCGAAAGGGTTTCCTACCGTTGAGTAGCGGGTAGAAGGGCGGCTTTCCGACCCATCCGCGGCGCCGGCGGCCCCGAAAGGGAAACGTCCACGAAGGATCCGCCCCGCCGCCGGGAGGCCCGGCGAGCGGGTTTCGCCCGCCGTACGCGTGCGGGCGGGGAGGAGCTCATCCGTGTTTGGCAAACGCTATGCCGCAGCGATGATCAACCGCAGTGCCGAAAACGACCAGGACCGCCGCCGCTTCCTCAAAGCGGCCGGCATGACCGGACTCGGCGTCGTCGGCGCCGGAGCCCTCGGCGGCCTCACCGCCGGAACCGCCGCCGCGGCCACCGCCCGGCCCGCCGCCACGCCGAGCGGCGTCAGCGACGCCGCCGTCCTCAACTTCGCCCTCAACCTCGAGTACCTCGAAGCCGAGTTCTACCTGCACGCCGTCACCGGCCGCGGCCTCGACGACGCCATGACCACCGGCACCGGCGCCCGCGGCGGTGTCACCGGCGGCCGCGCCGTCCGCTTCCAGACCAAGGCCGCGAAGCAGTACGCGCAGGAGATCGCCGGCGACGAGAAGGCCCACGTCCAGTTCCTGCGCTCCGCCCTCGGCTCCGCCGCCGTCAGCCGCCCCGCGATCGACCTGCGCTCCAGCTTCACCGCCGCCGCCCAGGCCGCCGGGCTCGTCAAGCCCGGCCAGAGCTTCGACCCGTTCTCCTGCGAAGAGAACTTCCTGCTCGCCGCGTTCCTCTTCGAAGACGTCGGCGTCACGGCGTACAAAGGCGCCGCGCCCTTGATCACCAACAAGACCTATCTGGAAGCCGCGGCGGGCATCCTCGCCGTCGAGGCCTACCACGCCGCCACCATCCGCAGCGCGCTCTACCAGCGCGGCGACGCCAAGGCCACCGTCAAGCTCTCAGCCGCCCGCGACAGCCTCGACGGCCCCACCGACGACGACCAGGGCGTCATCGACAGCCACGGCAACGTCAACATCGTGCCCACCGACGCCAACGGGATCGCCTACAGCCGCTCACCCGGCCAGGTCCTCAACATCGTCTACCTGACCAACAAGGCCGCCACCTCCGGCGGGTTCTTCCCCAAGGGCGTCAACGGCGAAGTGAACACCAGCGCCGCCAACTGATCTCCGACGCGGGTGCCGGAGCGGTCCGGCACCCGCGTGAACACCTTTCACGGCTGCGGGCAAGAGGAGGCGACACCACAAGCGGCAAAACTGGAGGACTCCCCCTTGCCCACCCTTCTGCCCCGCCGTGCGCGCCGGCTCGTGGTCGCCGTACTGGCGACCGCCTTGGCCCTGCCCGGCGTACCGGCCGCCGCCGCCCCACGGGAACCGGCGGCACCGCAGCTGACCTGGTCCGACTGCCAGGACGGCTTCCAGTGTTCGACGGCGCCGGTGCCGTTGGACTACGACCAGCCCACCGGCGCCCAGGTGCAGCTGGCGCTGATCAAGCTCCCGGCACCCGACCCGGCGAAACGCATCGGGACGCTGTTCGTCAACTTCGGCGGCCCCGGCGCGTCCGGGCTGCAGCGGCTGCGCGAGCGCGGCAAGTGGCCGTGGCTGTTCTCCGACGAGCTGCGGTCCCGGTTCGACGTCGTGTCCTGGGACCCGCGGGGCATCGGCAACAGCACGGCCGTGCGGTGCTTCGACACCGAGGCCGGCCAGCAGGCGTTCTTCGGCTCGTTCCCGGAGATGCCCGGCGACCCGAGCGGCGAAGCGCCGTTCTACGCCGCCTCGAAGGACCTCGCCGACCGGTGCGGCCAGCAAGCGGGGAGCATCCTCCAGCACGTCTCGACGGCGAACACCGCACGGGACCTGGACCTGCTGCGCCGCGCCGTCGGCGACCAGAAGCTGACCTACCACGGGATCTCGTACGGGACGTTCCTCGGCGCCGTCTACGCCAACCTGTTCCCGGACCGGATCCGGGCCATGGTCTTCGACGGTTCGATGGACTTCGCAGGCAGCGCCACGGGCCACGACGGAACCGGGCCGACGGTCCCCCTCGACACCCGGCAGGACGTCCCGCGCGGCATCTCGGACACGTTCGGCCAGTTCCTGAAGCAGTGCACCGCCGCCGGGCCGGACTGCGCGTTCTCCTCGGGTGACCCGAAGGCGAAGTGGACGGAGATCATGGCACGGGCGAAGCAGGGCCCGATCACCGTCCCCGGCGCCGACGGCCCGGAAACCTGGACGTACTCCGGGATCATCAACACCGCGGGCGACCTCTCGGACCTGCGGGGCTGGCCGGACATCGCGGACCTGTTGCAGCGCCTGTACAACGCCAAGAACACGGTCACCGCCGCACGGACGTCGAGCGTCGCCGGTGAGCAGTACACCTCGAACCGCACCGAGGCGTTCAACGCGATCCAGTGCACCGACAGCGACGTCCCGGCCGATCCGGCGATCTACAGCCGCTACGCCGCGTCGGAAGACCAGCGGGTGCCGTACTTCGGGCGGATCGGCGCGCTGGACATGATGAGCTGCGCGTACTGGAAGGCCAAGGACACCGACCGGTACACCGGGCCGTGGAACCGCTGGACGTCGGCGCCGATCCTGGTGATCAACAACCGGTACGACCCGTCGACGCCGCTGCACGGCGCGCAGGACGGCGCCGCGGAACTGGCGCGCGCCAAGGTGTTCGTGACCGACGGCTTCGGGCACTCGTCGATGTACGCGCCGAGCACGTGCACGGAGCAGGTCAAGCGGAACTACCTGATCTCCGGCGCGTTCCCGGCCGCGGGCAAGACCTGCGGGCTCGACGCGAACCCGTTCGTCACCCGGTGAGTCGTGGCGGGCAGGCCGGCACCGGCCTGCCCGCCATGGGGCACGTCGACGGCCGCACCGGCCGATGAAGGTCCTGCTAATGTGGAACGTGTTCTAGTTCCGGCGGCAGGAGGACGATGGCCGAACCGCAGCTCAGGAGCGCGTACCCGGTGGTCCCCGGCGTGCCGCCCGCGCGGGCCCTGCTCGGCTCGCGGATCCGGGATCTGATCGAAGCCGCCGTGTGCGTGCGCGACGACGAAGCCGACCTGGTCGCCGCGGCGGAGCGGATCGAGGCCGTCACCGAAGCGCTGCGCGCCGCCGGCGGTGAGTCGCCGTTGCTGCTGGCCGCGCTCGAGGGTGGCGGGCACCTGAGCATCAACAACCCGGTCGAAGGGCCGGGAAACCCGCTGGCGCCACCGCTTTCGTGGGTGCACGTCGGGCCGGACTCGGTACGGGCCGAGCTGCTTCTCGGCCCGGCGCACGAGGGACCGCCCGGGCGGGTGCACGGCGGCTGGGTCGCGGCGGTCCTGGACCACGTGCTGGGCCGCGCCACCGCGGCGGCGGGCTTTCCCGGCATGACGGCCTCCCTGACGGTCGACTACCACCAGGGCACGCCGTACGGCGTCCCGCTCACGGCCGAAGGCCGCTTCACGAGCCGCGACGGCCGCAAGCTCCACGCCACCGGCGAACTCCGGGCAGGCGACGTGGTCTGCGCGACGGCGACGGCCCTGCTGGTCCAGTTCCGCCCCGGCCACCTCCTCACACCTCCCTAACCCGGCTGGCCCCACACCGTGTCGACCCCCCAATCACACGAGCCGGCTCCCCAATCACGCGAGTTCCACCTTCAATCACACGAGTCCCGGCCCGCCTCACGCAAGTCCCGGCCTCCGTACCGCAAGCCGACCCTCCGAGTACGCGAGCCGACTCTCCAGACACACGAGCCGACCCTCCGAGTACGCCAGCCGACCCTCCCGGCACGCGGCCTGACCGCCCGGCCCGGCTCCGAAGGCTCGACGACCACCGCCCGCCCGCGTCATCAGCTCACGCGGCAGCGACCACCCGGCGCCTCACGGGCCGCGTTCCGGCAGTTCGACGACCACCGTGCGGCTTTCGTCGTCGTCGTCCGCGGGGGTCGGGGGCATCGGCTCGCCCGGTGGGCGGGCGTCGAGGATGTCCGTCGAGCGCACCAGCCGCAGCGGGGTCCCGGGGGCCGCGCGGAACGGCCTGACCCGGACCCACGTGGTGCTCGTGTGCTCGTCGCGCAGGCTGGGGCCGGCGATCGTGCCGATGCGTTCCCGCGACGCCGGCAAACCGGGCATCGACGGCTCCCGGCGGCCGCGGTAGCGGACCTGCCAGCCCGGTGGGTACCCGCCGGGTTCGGCATCCTCGGCCGTGGCCATCTCGGCACCCCCGCTCGCTCGAACGTCGAAAGCCGCTTGGGGCGCCGGGGGCCGGGGCGCGGCGTCCAGCCTAAGCCCGGGCGGGTCGCGCCGGGCTCGGCCAGGTGGGTGGTTCCCTCACCCATGGTCCATTGAGGACGGACGTCACCCGGATGGCGGCCACCGGGGTTCGATGCCGACGACGTCGCGGTCCGGCACCCAGACCGGCGGCCCGTCGCCGAGCGGGGCGAGCGGGATCGTTTCGAGGCCCGTGCGCGGATCCCGCACCGGCGACCCGAGCACCACCCCGGCCGACCAGCCGCGAACCCGCCGGTCCCGGTAGGTGAGGACCCAGCCCACCGGGTACTCGTCGTCCAGTACCTTTGCCGATTCCACCGCACAGCCCCGATTCGTCGACGAACGCGTCGCCGAGGTCCGGGGCGATGATCCAGCCTACGCGAGCACCGCGACACCGCGGCAGCTCCAGCCGGGTGGTTCCGCCGGCCGCTCGAGCCGCTAAGGTCGGGAGGACGCCCCGGACCACGGCGATCGTTCTTCCGACGGCAGCACCAGGCGGATCGCCCGGTGCTCGCCCCGATCGCCGAGGCGAACCATGGTCATTCCCGCGGTCACGTCACTTGCGCTCGGCTGGTTCCTGCCGGCCTCGGCCATCGGCACCGTCGTGGTGATCGTCGTGCGGCGACGCCGAGCGCGGCGCCGCCCGGCCGAGCCGGGCACCGACGACGTCGTCGCCGCGATCACCCGGCCGCCGCCGGCGCCCCGGCCGGTCGCCGAGCTGAGCACCGGCGACCTGTGCACGGCCTGGCGGCGCAGCTACTTCCAGCTGCTCGTCGCCCGGGACGCGGCGACGCGCCGGAGCATGGTGGAACGCCGCCAGGACTACCTCGACGAGCTCGAGCGGCGTGACCGCCGGGGCTACGTCCGCTGGCTCCACAGCGGCGCCCGCGCCGGCGGCGATCCCGGGCCTTTCCTCGACACCCGCCGATGATCAGGCCTTGCGGCGCGCCAGCACGAGGGCGGGGTCCAGCGCCCGTTCGGCGAGCGCGCGGGCGACGTCGCTCAGCCGGAGGCCGTTGTCGCGCGCGTAACCCCGCAACGCGGCGAAAGCGTCGTCCATGGTGAGCCCGCCGGTCACGGCGAGGACGCCCTTCGCCTGCTCGATGGTCACCCGGCTGTTCAACGCGGTCTGCAGCTGCTCGGACATCGTCTCCCGGTGCCGGACGGCCCGTTCCTGGAGGATGCCGATGGTCGCGGTGTCGGCCAGCCCCTGCGCCAGGTAGACGTCGTCGGCCGCGAGCTCGCCCGGCCGGGCGCCGAACAGGTTCAGCGCGCCGATGGTCTGCTTGCGCAGCCGCATCGGCAGCGCGTGCACCGAGGCGAACCCCTCGCGGGCGGCCTCGGCGGCGAACCGCGGCCAGCGGCCGGCCTCCGCGGCGATGTCGGCGACCAGGACCGGGGTCCGGCTCGCGAAGCACTCCACGCACGGGCCCTCGTCGATGCCGAGCTGGAACAGCTCGAGCAGGCGGGCCTGCTCGGTCGACGACGCGAGCACCTGCAGGCTGCCGCGCTCGTCGACGAGCGTCAGGCCGGCCGCGGCGACGTCGAGCAGGTCCACGCACCGCCGCACCAGCGTGTGCAGCAGGTCGGCGACGTCGAAGTCGTCGACGAGGGTGTCGGCCAGTGCGACGAACGTCCGGGTCACCTGTCGTTCACGGTCGGCCATGCCCACCATCTCCTGGTTGCTCGTCGGATGTCTTCATGGTGGTCGTCATCGGGGCTCCCGGTCCAACCTGAGCCGGCCGGCCACGATGTCGGCGGCGACGTCGAGCAGCGGGCGGCCGTCGGCGAAGGCGCGGGCGCGCATCCGGGCCAGCGCCGCCGCGGCCGGCACGTCGAGCTGCGCGATCAGCATCCCGGTGGCCTGGTGGACCTCCCGGTGCCGCATCCCCGCGCCCTCCATCCACCGGCCGTCCCCGTCGAGCCACCGGTCGCCGCCGAGCAGGCCGGACAGCGCCAGCGCGGCGATGTCGGCCACCTGCAGAGCCGTCGAGAGCTCGGCGGCGGTGAACGAGCCCGGGGTCGCCCGGTAGGTGTCGAGGGTCGCCACGCGCACGACCCCGATCTGCAGCGGGAAGGTGAACAACGCCGCCACCGGGTGCTCGGCGGCCTGGGCGGCGAACACCGGCCAGGCCGGCGGGAGCCCGGCGGCGAGGTCGGGGTAGAGCACCGGCCCGCCTTGGGAAAACGCTTGGAAACACGGTCCTTCGCCGAGCGAGAACTGCATTTCGGCGAGCAGGGAACTCACCTCGTCGCTCGTGTAGACGACTTCGCGGTGCCCGGCGTCGGCCATCACCGACACCGCGGCGCCGTCGACCGGGAGCAGCTCGACGCAGGCCCGGCACACCCGGCCGACCGTGTCGACGCCGCTGCCCGCCCGGCCGCCGGCGAGGGCGGCCAGGACGCCGCTGCGCAGGGCGTCGAGCTCAGCCACCCACCACACGCCGGCGCATGCGGGCCTCCTCCGGGTCGGTGTCCCGCACCGCCACACCGACTCGGAAAGGACTGGGTCCGGATCAGCTCCGCCACCGCGGCCGCACCGAACCCTACCCCGCTACGTGCGGGTAGGCCGCCGACCGGTGCTGGAAGGCCAGGATCGCCGGGTTCACGATAACGCCGTCCCGGATCTCGATCGCGCGCCGCACGGTCTCGTGACCGTCCCATTCGGACGGTCCGCCGAGCACCGGCCGCAGCAGCGGGAGCAGCGCCTCGCTGATCTCCCACGTGGCCGAGTTCCACAGGTAGGACGGGCTGTGGTCGACGGCGTAGTAGGTGATGCCGTCGCCGACCGTGAAAGCCGGCCGGGCGAACGTGGTGGGCTTCGCCCAGCTGAAGCCCATGCCCTCGTCGCAGGAGACGTCGACGATGAGGCTGCCCGGCGCGAACGCGGCGAGGTCTTCCTCGATGAGGAACGTCAGGGGCTCGGCGGTGTCCTGCAGCACGCAGTTGACGACGATGTCGTGCTCGGCGAGGAACCCGGCCAGCGGGACCCGGCCCCGCTCGGTCAGCGCGTGGCTGCGCCGGAGGTCGCCCGGGTTGTTCTCGTCGTGCTCGAAGTGCACCATCGTGGCGGAGTGGATCGGCGAGCCGACCGCGGCGATCCCCCGGCCGGTGAGCACGTGCACGTCGTGCACCCCGTGCGCGTTGAGCGCGGTCACCGAACCCCGTGCCGTCGCGCCGAAACCGATCACGACCGCCTTCAGCCGCCGGCCGTAGTCCCCGGTCGCACCGGCCAGCTGCAGCGCGTGCAGCACCGAGCAGTAGCCGGCGAGCTCGTTGTTCTTGTGGAAGACGTGCAGCCCGAACGAGCCGTCGCGGTTCCAGTGGTTCATCGCCTCGAACGCGATCAGCGTCAGCTTGCTGTCGATCGCCAGCTGCGTGAGCCCGGTGTCCTGGACGCAGTGCGGCCAGCCCCACAGCACCTGGCCGGTCCGCAACTCGGCGACGTCCTCCCGCAACGGCTTGGCCAGCAACAGGACGTCGCACTCGGCGACGAGCTGCTCGTGGGTGCGCAGGCCGCCGACGAGGCCGGCCAGCTGTTCGTCGGCGACGCCGAAGTCCTCGCCGTAGCCGTGTTCGAGGAAGATGCGTTCGCGCAGATCGGAATCGATCCGCTCGAAGTGGCGGGGGTGGATGGGAAGCCGGCGTTCGTTCTCTTTCCGTGAACGGGAGACGACGCCGAGGGTGAGCTGGTCCACGAGGGCCCCTTTGGTAGACCCCAGTCTTAACACACAGTGCGTGTAGTGTCCGTGGTGACCGAGAGCATTTCGCGCGCGGGCGCTCGAGCCCGCGCCGTCCTCGGGCGCGTACCGGTCGCGATCGGCGGCCGGGGACGGGAGTCCCGGCATGACGTCGGCCCCCAGCACTGTCACCGCCCCCGCGGCCGAGGAGCACGCCCTCCGGCTTCGCTTGAAGCCGAAGGGACCCACGACGGGGTACGTCGACGGCGCGTGGTGGCCGCGCTCGGCCGACCTGGTCGGCGAGCTGCCGGAGCTGTTCGCCGTACTGGCCGTCCGGCTGGGCCGGATCGAGCGCGTCACGTTCCACCTCGGCGATTTCGCCGACCCGCCAAGGCGAATCGAGTACGACGGCGAGCGGGTCCGGCTGGAGGGGTTCCGCTCGCAGCGGGCCGGGACGCTCACCGTGATCGGCGCGTCGGACCGCCACCGCGTGACCCTGCTGATCGTTCCGCCGGACGCGAACCCGGAAGCCGCGCACGACGTGCAGATGGCGGCGGCGCACCGCGACAGCGCCGACACCGTCGAGACGTTGCTGGATCGTCTAAAGTAGACGCCCCGGGAGCGCGAGGCGGAAGATCTTGCGGACCACCGAGCCCAGCTGCCGGGACAGCGATCCGGTGTTGTACGGCAAGCCGTGCCGTTCGCAGATCTCCCGCACCTCGGCGGCGATCCGCGGGTAGCGGTGGCTGGGCAGGTCCGGGAACAGGTGGTGCTCGATCTGGTGGCTGAGGTTGCCCGACAGCACGTGGAACAGCGGGCTGCCGGTGATGTCGGCCGACCCGAGCATCTGGCGCAGGTACCACTGGCCCCGGCTCTCGTTCTCGCTCTCCTCCTCGGCGAAAACCTCGGCGCCGTCGGGGAAGTGGCCACAGAAGATGATCGAGAACGCCCAGAGGTTGCGGAGCACGTTGGCCGTGACGTTCGCCGTCAGGGTCAGCGGCGCGAGCGGCCCGGTGAGCAGCGGGTAGACCACGTAGTCGCGCCCGGCCTGGCGCGCCGTCTTGCGCAGCATCGGCTTCAGCAGCGGGAGGACGTCGCGCCAGCCGCGCCGCCCCTGCACGATCCGGTCGACCTCGAGGTCGTGCAGCATGATCCCGTACTCGAAGAACACCGCCTGCGCCGCGGCGTAGACCGGGTTGCCGAGGTAGTACGGGTGCCACGGCTGGTCCTCGGTGATCCGCAGGATGCCGTAGCCGACGTCGCGGTCCTTGTCGAGGATGTTGGTGTAGGTGTGGTGCATGAAGTTGTGCGAGCGGCGCCACTGCTCGCCCGGGCACACCATGTCCCACTCGAAGGTCCGCGAGTTCAGCGCCGGGTCCTTCATCCAGTCGTACTGGCCGTGCATGACGTTGTGGCCGATCTCCATGTTGTCGAGGATCTTCGACAGCGCCAGCGCCGCGACCCCGCCGGCCCAGGCGGGCGGGAACCAGCCGGCGAACAACAAAACCCGGCCGGAGACCTCGCAGAACCGTTGCACGGCAACGACGTTGTGGATGTAGCCGGCGTCTTCCGCGCCGAGCTCACCGGCGACGCGGGTGCGCAGCTTGTCCAGCTCCGTGCCGATCTGCTCGATCTCGACGGGATCGAGCTCCCGGTGCGTGGTGGTCATCAGCAGCTCCCCTCGGGCCGTTCGACCGCGGTCGCCTGGGTCCGGGGCGCGCCCCCAGCGTAGGCGCGCGCACCGCACCCGCGCTCGGCCAGGCGGGTGGTCCCGGATCGTTTCCACCCGCGCCACACGCGCGTAACGTGACGCACCGGAGGCCGGCCGGCCTCCCCGGGCCCGGTCCCCGCCCCAGCGGCGTCGACCGAGCCCCGCGGGAGCGGAAGATGGACTCACCGAGGAAGACCGCGCTCGTCGCGGGCGTGCTCCACCTGCTCACCTTCGTCTCGATCCCGACGCTCGCGCTGTACGGCCCGGTGCGCGACCGGAACTACGTCCGGATCGAGCACGACGACGTCCACGCCGTCCGCGCGCGCGAAGTGCACGGTGAGGAGAAAGACCGGTGGTGGCTGATCGCGGAGACCTTCTGGCCTCACTTCCCGGAGTACCGGGCGAAAGCGGCCGGCCGCGAGATCCCCATCGTGGTCCTGGAACGACAGTGATCAGCAGATCGCGACCGCCAGGGTCGTGTCGCTCTGGCCGTAGTAGGCGAACCACCGGCCGGCCACGGCGTAGGCGGTGAAGACGGCGACCTTGGGCGCGGGGGTGACGTCGGCCGGCAGGGCCGCGAGCAGGGTGCGGCTCGCCGCGCCCGGGGCGGCCGCGTCGATCATCGTCGATCTCCTCGCACCGGGGACGGTACACGAAAACCCAGCGATGCTGTGTTTTCAGATTCCCGGTACCGTCGGGACATGTCCGAACCGACACGTCGCGGCCCGTACGCCAAGGGGATCGCCCGGCGGCAGCAGATCCTCCGCGAGGCGCTGGCCGCCTACGCCGAGAGCGACAGCACCGGGCCGTCGCTGCGGGCCATCGCGAAGCGGACCGGGCTGAGCGAACGCGGGCTGCTGCACTACTTCCCGGCCCGCGACGAGCTGTTCGTGGCGATCCTCGCCGAGCGCGACGCGGCCGACCGCGCGAGTTTCGACCCGGACGGCCCCCTCGACGACCTCGCCGCCGGGACCGCGCACACCGCCAAGACGCCCGGCCTCGTCCGGCTCTTCCTCGAGATGACCGCGGCCGCGCCCGACCCCGAGCACGCGGCCCACGGGTTCTTCACGCGCCGCTACCGCGAGCTGCGCGAGATCCTCGCCCGCAAGTTCCGCGGGTCCCCGCGGCCCGAGACGCCGCCGGTCGACGCGGACTTCGCCGCGCGGGTGCTGATCGCGGCGTCCGACGGCCTGCAGGCCCAATGGCTGCTCGACCCGTCGATCGACCTCGAGGACGACCTCGACCGCCTCGCCCGGCTCCTCCAGGCGGCCCGGTGAGCACCCCGCCGCCGGGCTTCGTGGTGCTGGAGTCGTCGCCGTTCTCGGGACTGGTGGGACCGCTGCACGTCAACGACGACGGCGTGCTCGGGGTCCACGTCCGCGAGGAGCACCGCAACACGCTCGGCACGGCCCACGGCGGCTTCCTGATGACGCTGGCCGACATCGCCGCCGGCCGCACCGCTCGCCGCGCGATCGGCGAGGGCGCGGTGGTGCGCACGGTCAGCTCGACGGTCGACTTCCTCTCGGCGGCCGCGGTCGGCAGCTGGCTGGAAGTGACGACGACGGTGGACCGCGTCGGCCGGCGCGCGGTCTTCACGTCGTGCCGGGTGACGTCGGCGGGAACGACCGTCGCGCGGGCGAGTTTCGTCCTGCTGCGCGGCTAGTCGTCAGAGCCGGTCGCCGCGGCGATCACCGCCCGGCCGGAAAACCCTCCTCTTTCAGGTCGCCGCCGCGGTAGGCCCTGGTCATCGTCATTTCCCCGGATTATCCCGGTACCGAGCCGGTCACACCGATCCCCTTTCGTGAAAAGTGCACCAACTGCGGTGCGCGGGTACCCCCATCGGGATTACCCCCTCGCGATGGGAAACCCGGCCGGGGCGACCGGCTACTGTCAGCACCACAAGTCACGTCGCGAGGAGAAACCGTGGTAGCGGAAAGCGGGCGGCCCCACCGGCTGGCTGAGGTGTTCGAAACGGACCGCGACCGGCTGGTCGGCCGCTGGGCCGAGCTGGCCGGGTCGGCGTTGCGCGGGCGGCTGACGACCACCGAGCTCGAGCGTGACCTGCGCGAGCTGTACACCGCGGTCACCGCCGTGATCACCCTGGACGGTGGTCTGGACCGGCCCGAGTTCACCGAGCTCAAGGCGCAGCTGGCCGACCTCTCCCGCAGCCGGGCCCGTCAGGGATTCAGCCCGTCCGAGACCGCGGCGGGCATCTTCGCCCTCAAGCAGGCCGTCTCCGAGCTGACCGAGAAGGACGAGAGCCCCCAGGTCTTCCGCGAGGTGCTGGCGTTTTCGAGCCTGCTCGACACGCTCGGGCTGTGGACGTTCGAGACCTACGCCGCCGCCCGCGAGGAGATCATCCGCGAGCAGTCCGAGCAGCTGCTCGAGCTGACCACCCCGGTGGTGAAGCTCTGGGAAGGCGTACTGGCCGTGCCGCTGGTCGGCACCCTCGACTCCGCGCGCACCCAGGTGGTGATGGAGAAGCTGCTGGAGGCGCTGGTCGAGACCGGCTCCGAGCACGCGATCATCGACATCACCGGCGTGCTCGCCGTCGACACCCAGGTCGCCCAGCACTTGCTCAAGACCGTCGTGGCGGCGCGGCTGATGGGCGCCGAATGCATCATCTCGGGCATCCGGCCGCAGATCGCCCAGACCATCGTCGCGCTCGGGATCGAGTTCGGCGACATCACCACCAAGGCCACGCTGGCCGACGCGCTCCGCCACGCCCTGCAGCGTGACGGCGTCGTCGTGACCCGTGCCCGCGAGCGGACGCGCTGATGGACCGGGTCCCCATCCTGAAGATCGGCGACATGCTGCTGGTCTCCATCCAGATCGACCTGCAGGACCAGAGCGTGCTGGCCCTGCAGGAGGATCTCGCGGAGAAGATCAGCACGACCGGCGCGTCCGGGGTGGTCATCGACATCTCCGCGGTCGAGATCGTCGACTCGTTCATCGGCCGGATGTTCGCGACCATCGCGTCGCTGTCGAAGCTGTTCGACGCCGAGACCGTCGTCGTCGGCATGCGCCCGGCCGTGGCGATCACGCTGGTCGAGCTGGGCCTGACGCTGGGTGGCGTGCGCACGGCGCTCGACCTCGAGCGCGGGATCAAGGTGCTCGGCTCACTCACCGCCCGGCGCGCCGGGATCACGGCCGGCCCGGACGAGGAACCCGTTCCGGTGGCGGGATGACCGACCCCGGCCGAACGGACGAGCAGGTGATCCGGGCCGACGAGGACGTCGTCCGCGTCCGCCAGCTCGTCCGCGCCTACGCGCTGCGGGTCAAGCTGTCCCTGGTGGACCAGACCAAGCTGGTCACCGCCACCAGCGAGCTCGCGCGCAACACCCTGATCTACGGCGGTGGCGGGACGGCCCGCGTCGAGGAGATCACCGACGGCCGCCGCAAGGGCGTCCGGGCGCACTTCCACGACGACGGCCCCGGCATCCCGGACGTCACCGTCGCCCTGGCCGACGGCTGGAGCAGCGGCAAGGGCATGGGCCTCGGGCTCGGCGGCGCGAGGCGCCTGGTGGACCAGTTCGACCTGGACACCGAGGTCGGCCGCGGGACGGACATCACCGTCGTCAAGTGGGCCCGATGACCACCGCCGGATCCCTCCCGGTCACCGAGGACTTCGCCTGGCTCCGGGTCGAAGACGAGACGGCGCACGGCCGGGCCCGGCGCGCCGCCGCCACGCTCGCCGCCCAGCTCGGCTTCGGCGAGGTCCGGGTGGCCGAGATCGGGCTGGCCGTCACCGAGCTCGCGACGAACCTCACCAAGCACGCCGTCGAAGGCGTCGTGGTCATCCGGTCCGTCCGGGGCGTCAGCCAGGCCGCCGTCGAGGTCGTCGCGATCGACCGGGGCCCCGGCATGGCCGACGTGACCGCCGCGGTCCGGGACGGCGAGTCCACCACGGGCACGCTCGGCCTCGGGCTGGGCTCCGTGCACCGGCTCGCCGACGTGACGTCGGTGCTCTCCGAGCCCGGCCACGGCACCGTCGTCACCGCGCGGTTCCACCCCAAGCGCGGCCCGCTCGCCGAGATCCCCGAAACGGACACGGCCGGGATCACCCGGCCGATCGGCGGCGAAGAAGTCTGCGGCGACGCCTACGCTGTGCACCGTGAGCCCGGCCGGCTCCGGCTGATGATGTGTGACGGATCGGGCCACGGCCCGCTGGCGGCCGCGGCGTCCCGCGCCGCCGCCGACGTTTTCCGCGAGCACGCGACCGACCCGCCGGAGGCAGTGGTGAAGCACATCCACGAGGCCCTGCGCCGGACCCGCGGCGGCGCGGTCGCCGTCGCGGACGTCGACGTCGCCGCCGGTACCGTCCGGTTCGCCGGCCTGGGCAACATCGCCGGCTGGGTCGTGGCCGACGGGCGCAAGCACGGCATGATCTCGGCGCCCGGGGTCGCCGGGCACCAGGCCCGCACGATCCGCGCGTTCGACTACCCACTGCCGGCGGGGGCGACCGTGGTCCTGCACTCCGACGGGCTCACCGAGAGGTGGAGCGCCGAAGGCCGGAGGCAGCTCTTCGCCGCCACCCCCCTCGGCATCGCGGCGGCGCTGATGCGCGATGCCGGGACCCGCTACGACGACGCCGGCGTCTTGGTCGCCAAACCACGCCCATGACCGGCCGACAGCGCGAAGAGCTGATCCGGCTGCCGGTCGGCACGGAACCCGACGTGTTCACCATCCGCCGGTGCGGCCGCGAAGTGGCCGCCGCGATCGGCCTGGAGAGCCAGGACCAGATCCGGATCGCCACCGCGCTCAGCGACATCGGCCGTGATCTGGTCCACGCCGGGGCCACGGCCACCGTCCGGTTCCTGCTCAAGGAAGGGCCGCCCACGCTCGCCGTCGAGTTCAGCTGGCCCGGCGCCGAGGCCGGGGCGTTGCTCGCGACGGGCCGGGACACCGCGGAGCGGCTGTTGGACGGCGTGCACGTGACCCACGAGGCCGGCCGGAACGTCGTCTCGCTGCACAAGCTGCGCTCCCCCGCCGCACGGCCCCTCACCAACGCCGAGCTCGACCGGCTGCACGGCATCCTGGCCCAGCGCGGGGTGAGCACCCCGATGGACGAGCTGCGGGCGCAGAACCAGGAGCTGCTCGAAACACTGGAGAGTCTCGAAGCGAAGAGCAAGGAGCTGACGCGGCTCAACGAAGAGCTCGAGGAGACCAACCACGGTGTCGTCGCCCTCTACAAGGAGCTTTCCGAGGAGCTCGAGGAGACCAACCGCGGCGTCGTCGCGCTCTACGCCGAGCTGAACGAGAAGTCGAGCCAGCTCAAGGCGGCCAGCGAGGCGAAGACCCGGTTCTGGTCCAACATCAGCCACGAGCTGCGGGGGCCGATCAACTCCGTCATCGGCCTCGCGCGCCTGCTGACCGGCCCCGGCGCCGACCCGCTCACCGAGGATCAACGCCGTCAGGTGAGCCTGGTCGGCGACGCGGGCTCGACGCTGCTTTCCCTGGTCAACGAGCTGCTCGACACCGCGAAGGCCGAGTCCGGCCGGCTGGTCGCGCAGCCGGTCCAGGTCGACCTGACCGCCGTCTGCCTCCAGCTGCGGGGCGCCCTGCGCTCGACGGTGCCCTCGCCCGAGGTCGAGCTGGTGATCGAGGAGCCCGACCCGGCACCGCCGGTGGTCACCGACGAGACGATGCTCGTGCGCATCCTGCGCAACCTGCTGTCCAACAGCCTCAAGTTCACCGAACGCGGCGAGGTCCGGCTGAGGATCGACGCCGACGACGAGGACGTCCGGTTCACCGTCTCCGACACCGGCATCGGCATCCCGGCGGACCAGCAGGACCGCGTCTTCGAGGAGTTCCACCAGGTCCACAGCGACCTGCAGATCGCTTCCACCGGCACCGGGCTCGGCCTGCCGTACGCCCGCCGGCTCGCGGAGATCCTGGGCGGCGGCTTGACGTTGTCCAGCGAGCACGGCCGCGGCACCACCGTCGTGCTCCGGGTGCCGCGCCCCGACCCGGGCCGGGCGACGCCCGCCCGCGTCGACTCGCTGCTCATCGTGGACGACGACGCCGACTTCCGGGACCGGCTCGACCGCCTGGTCCACGGCATCGCCGCCGACGTCCGGCACGCCGCGGACGGGCGGGCGGCGATCGAAGCCCTCGACGGATACCGGCCGGGCCTGATCTTCCTCGACCTGTTCATGCCCGGGATGAACGGCAAGGAGGTGCTCCAGGTGCTGCGGGACAAGCCCGGTCTGCGGGACATCCCGGTCGTCGTTGTCACCTCGGCGGCACCGGAAGGACTGGACCTGACCGGGGCCGGTCTCGGGGCGGGCCTGCTGCTCAAGTCGCAGGTCACGCCGGAAACCCTCAGACTCGCCATCGGTGAAGCATTCGCGGTCGTGGCCAGGACGGTGCCCAGATGAATTCCCCAGTCGAGCCCGGCCGGGCCAGCATCCTGGTCGTGGACGACCTCGAGGCCAGCCGGTACCTGACCAGCAGCTGGCTGCGCCGCAACGGCTACCGCGTCACCGAGGCCCGCACCGGCCAGGAGGCGCTGACCGCCATCGCGGCCGAGGAGCTGGACATCGTCCTGCTGGACGTCCACCTGCCGGACATGAGCGGGTTCGACATCTGCGAGCGGATCAAGGGCGACCCCCGCACGGCCGCGATGCCGGTGATCCACATCTCCGCGACGGCCATCGAGGTCCAGGACCGCACCACCGGCCTCGACCGCGGCGCGGACGGTTACCTGATCGAGCCGGTCGACCCCGGTGAGCTGGTGGCCACCGTCGAGGCCGCCCTGCGGTACTACCGGGCCCGCACCCGCGCCGAGCGGCTGGCGCTGCGGCTGGGCCGGCTGACCCGCGCCACCCTCGCGATGAACAGCGCCCGCACGTTCGACGACGTCCTCGCCGCGGCCGCCACCGGGGCGGCGACGATCTTCGGGGGGCCGGCCTCGGTCGTCAGCGCGAGCCACCGCGGCCTGGTGCGCTCCGCCACCACCGAGGACGCCGCCGAGGTCCCGGTCGTCCACGCGGACACCCCGCGCGCGCTGGAGCAGGCCACCAACACGGTGTCCGCCGACGCGCCGGCGTCCTCGGTCTTCCCGTCCCCGGACGGGCTTTCGCTGGTGGCGCTGGCCTACCCGAACCCGTCGCGGCTGCCCGTCGCGATCACCGTGGCGGCGCGCGGGATCCGGTCCGAGGACGACCGCAACCTGCTGCTGCAGCTGGGCCAGGCGACCGCGCTGGCGTGCGAGGCGATGCGGACGTTCTCCGAAGAGCACCAGCTCGCGCTGACGCTGCAGCAGAGCCTGCTGCCCCGCGAGCTCCCGGCCCGGCCCGAACTGGAGATGGCCGCCCGCTACGCCCCCGCGAGCGACAACGCGGAGATCGGCGGCGACTTCTACGAGGTCTCCGACATCGGCGGCCGCCTGCTGATCGCCGTCGGCGACGTCGTCGGGCACTCAATCGAGGCGGCCACGGTGATGGGCGAGGTCAGGCACGCCCTGCGCGCGTACGCGGTGGAGGGGCACGGGCCGGTCGAGATCCTGCACCTGCTCGACGCCATGCTGCGCCGGTACCACCCGCGCAGCCTCACCACGCTCTGCCTGGTCGTGCTCGACCCCGCGTCGGGCGCGCTGGAGATCGCCAGCGCGGGCCACATCCCGCCACTGCTGGCCGACGCGGCCGGGGCCCGGTACATCGAGATCGACGGCCCGCTGCTCGGCATCGGCCTGCCCCGCCCGCCGGCGACGGCCCTGACCCTCGACCACGGGGCGCTGATGCTGCTGGTCACGGACGGCCTGATCGAGCGCCGCGGCCGCGTCATCGACGACGGCATGGACCTGCTCCGCACGGCGGTCACCCACGACGCGGATCTGGAAAGGCTGTGCGACACGCTGCTGGACCGCTTCGGCGAAGCCGCGGAGGACGACATCGCGCTGCTGGCCTTCCGGCGACGCTGAGACCTGGCGAGCTTGGGACGAAGCGGCCCGGGAGATGCAGATCTACGAGGAACCTCGATCAGGTTCGGCGAGGCTTTGCCTCGAACGGCTGGCCACGGCGAACTGACGGCCTCGACTCTCGGCCCTCGCACTTGCCCGGTCGCCGCCTCGATCCCCACCGCCGGGCTCCCGGCGCCGCCGAAAGATCAGGCGGTCGCGGTGTAGCGGTGCGCGTTCTCCGCCTTCGCCGCCGCCGCGCCCAGGTGGACCACCACCCGGCACTGCGGATCGCCGACCGCGATGCGCTCCTCCAGGGTCACCGCCGACTCGCCGACGTTGCGGGCCGCGATGCCGCCGAACACCGACGAGGTCATGCGGCACAACGACGGCGACTGGCGCACCGCCGCGCCGAACGGGCAGTCGGAGTTGACGAACACCAGGCGGTCGCCGGTGATCTCGACGACCTGGAACGTGCCGCCGATCGCCGCCTTCAGCCGGACCAGGCACTCGGCGATCTGCTCGGGCGCCAGCTGGGCCGCCCGCGTGGCGATGGCGTCGCGGTACTCCTGCTCCATCTGACCGCCGATGTCGGCCGCGACCTGGGCGATCGCGCGCTGCGCGGCTTCCGGGCCCTGCTGCTGCTCGATGGCCGTCGACAACTGGACGACCAAAGCGCGCAGGAAGCTTTCGCGGCCGAACCCGCCCTCGGGGCGGGCCTCGGACATGGCGGGCAGCGGGCTGACGCGGCGCGCGGGCAGGTCGAGCGTCGGCTCCACCGGCCGGACCACGGGCAGTACCGAGCGCACGAACTTCCCGCCGGCGCGCTTCGCGGCCACCGCGAACTCGGAGGAGAACTGCGACACGAGCCACAGGCCACGCCCGCGGTACTGCTCCGCCGACGGCGCCTCCCGCGGCAGCGTGAACGCCTCGCCCATGTCGTGCACTTCGAGTACCGGCCGGACCTCGGTCCACTGGAGCGAGACCCAGATGTCGCCGCGGCCGTGGTCGTAGGCGTTCGCGAGCAGCTCCGCCACGATCAACGCGGCGTCGTCGATCTGCTCGGCCTGGTCGACCGCGTGACGGCTGAGGTAGCCGGTGATCTCGCGGCGCAGCAGCGACGCGGAGGCGCGGTCCTGCCGGTCAAGGAACCAATCCACGCCAGGACCTCCTCAGTCGCCGCCCCCACACCGTACGCGGCCTCGCGGCGTCCGGAGCGGTGCCGCCGACGGCCCCGGCTGCTACGGTCGTATCGATACGGTTGAGACCCCAGCCGTGGTTCCGCCATGCGTGGTTCCACGCTGACCCCCGGAGGAGTCCCCCGTGATCGAAGGCCCGCCAGCCCGCGTCAACTTCGCGCTCGAGCTGACGTCCACCGGCGCCGCGACGGTGCTCAAGGCGGCCGGCGAAATCGACGCGTCCGTCTCCGGCGAGCTACGCGACCGGCTGGCGACGGCGATCGAGTCCGGGGCCCCGGTGATCGCCGACCTGACCGACGTGACGTTCTGCGACTCCACCGGGCTGACGGCGCTGATCCACGCCCACCGCGCCGCCGACGCGGCCGGCACGAGGTTCGTCCTCGTCACCCGCCAGCGCGCGGTACTCCGGCCGATCTCGCTGCTGGGGCTGGCCGACATGCTGGAGATCCACCCGGACGTCGAAGCCGCCCGAGCGGCCATCGGCTGAGCGTCACCAGCGCCGCTGCCTCCTCGGGAAGCTGCCGGACGAGTTCAGCAGCGCGTCGCGTTGCGGGGTGTCGGCGCCGGGATCAAGCTGGTCTGGTGAACTGCCTCGGCGGTCAGCCCGGCCCTGACGAACCGGCGGGGTCAGCCGCACCGGCCTGGCGCCGGTGCAATCGCCCGCCGGGAGCACCTGGCGAACCGCACCGACGGCCGACACCTCGCCAGTCCGCGGCCGCCGCGCCGCCGGAACGCAGACCCGAGCGGCCATCGGCTGAGCCGGGCGACCCCAGGCCGCGCCGCCGGGCGAAACGGCGCGGCCCGCGGGGTCAGCGGACGGCTTTCCTCGCGTTGATGTAGGCGCTCGACGGGGCCAGGAACGAGAACACCACGCCGACCACCGCGGCGAGGACGCTCACGTACGTGACCCACGTGCTCTGGCCGACCAGGACCGACAAGACCTGGAGCACCGTGATCACCGTCAGCACGATGCGGGCCCAGTTGCGGCCGGCGCGGAGCTTGAAGGCGAACAGCAGGTACAGCAGCGCGATCACGACCGCGATCACCACCGCCACGACGAGGCCGATGGTGACGGCCTGGTCGATCTGCGCCTCGGTCAGGCCGGTGCCGTTCTGCCTGCTGGCGTCGCGGGTGGCGGTGGTCAGGGCGTCTCTGTTGCCGAAGACCAGGATGCCGCCGATCAGGCTGACCACTGTGGAGGCGATGAACGCCCAGAACGAGACCTCGATGGTGCTCGGCCGGGCCGGGGCGGCGGCGCTCGAAGCGGATGGGTCGGACGAAGCCGGATAACTCGGGTATTCGCTCATGGGATCAATTTGGCACGGCCGTTTGGCCCTCGCTAGCTGAATGCGAAAGGCCGACTCGACCGGCGCAACCGGACGCCGGAAAGCGACGGCGGCGACACGGGCCGCTACGGATTCCACGGTCTCGGGGACCGGGCGTCAGCTCCAGCGGCCGCGGTGCACGACGTCGGCCGGCGGCTTCCGGCGCCGCTTGAACCGCTCCCGGTCGACCGGGACGGTCTCCGCCGGGTACCCGATGGCGATGGCGCCGATCGGCTCCTGGTCGTCCGGCACGCCGTACAGCGCGCGGAACGGGGCCACCTGCTCGGGGACGATCCCGAAGTACAGCGCGCCCAGGCCCTCGTCGACGGCGGTCTGCAGGATCAGCAGCGCCGCCATCCCGGTGTCGATGTGCCAGAACGGCACCGGCCACCGCGACTCGTCGCGGTCGGTCCAGCCCTTGTCCGGTTCGGCGTAGCGGTCCAGGTACACCCGCTTGCACGACAGCGGCACGATCACCAGCGGCGCGGTGCGCACCGAGTCCTGGACGGCGTCCAGCCCCACCGTCCAGAAGCGCTCCAGCGCGTCGCCTTCGAGGACCAGGAACGCCTGTCCCTGCGAGAACCCGGCGGACGGACCGCGCGTGGCGTTGTCGAGGACGCGCTCCAGGCTCCCGGCGGGTACCGGCTCCGGGCCGAACTCCCGGACCATGCGCCGACGCCGTACCACGTCTTGGAAATCCATGGTTGCGACTCTAGCGAAACCCGTTCGGAGAGGGCCGCTTTATTGGTCCAGACCAGGATGCGGCATCCTCGGTCAGAGGCGCCGGCGGCCGCCGGTGTCGAAGTCATCGATCTGCGAGGAGGATCGTGCACGACGCGAACAGACCGGTGAACACCCCCTGGCTGGTGGCCGGCGGGGTCTCCTTCACCTCCCGGCTGATCGTCGGGATCGAGCAGTACGCCGACCCCCGGCTCGTCGCCGACGTCCTGGCCGCCGGCGGCTGCGACGTCTTCATCACCACCTACGACCCCACCGGGGACCGGGCGAGCCTGCTGCTCTCGGACCTCGACGAGGCGATGGACCTCACCCGGTACGGCTGGATCGGGACGACCTCGTTCGCCTACTCGGCGGCGGAAGCGGTGGACACCGCGAAGAAACTGCGCGACGCGTTCGGCATCGAGGTGATCAAGCTGGACGTCCGCACGCCGGACAACCTGCCCGACGGCGAACCCACCGTCGCCGCGGCGAGAACCCTGATCGGCGACGGGTTTTCGGTGCTGCCGTTCATCCGGCCCGACGCCGGCCTGGCGAAGCGGCTGGTCGACCTCGGCGCCGTGGCGCTGCGCGTGATGGCGTCGCCGGTGGCGAGCGCGCGGGGCGTCCTCGACCCGGCCGCCGTGCGAGGCGTGATCGAATCCGTCGACGTCCCGGTCGTCGCCGAGGGCGGGCTCGGCACGCCCGGGCAGGCCTCGGAAGCGCTGGCGCTCGGGGCGGACGCGGTGCTCGTCAACACCGCGATCGCGACCGCGCGGGACAGCCCCGCCACCGCGGCGGCCATGCGACGCGCCGTCGACGCCGCGCTGCTGACCGAGCCGGCCGGCACCTGAGTCCACACTGGACGGCGTCCCGCCAGACGCTGTCCACTGTGGACTTCAGTACTCCGCCGTGGTCCGGCGGGCCGTCACCAGCAGCAGCGCCACCGCGACGGCCACCAGCACCGTCTGCTCGACGATCGCCACCACGCCCTGGCCGATCGCGGTGTTGAGGCCGACCCAGCAGTACGTCAGCAGCGTGCCCGCCGCCGGCGCGAACGCCGGCGGGTTCAGGGCCCGCACGACCACCGCGGCCACCACGACCAGCGCCAGCATCAGCGCGGCCAGCAGCCACGGCGAGATCGACTCCCAGCGTTCCAGCAGCTGCACGCCCGTGCCGGCGACCAAGCCGACCGCGAACCCGGCCCAGCGGTTGCCCTTCGGCGCGGCACGCGGCGGCTTGCGGAAGCCGCGGATCGCCAGCACCACCAGCCCGGCCACGATCAGGCCGGCCACGATCAGCTGGGCCGGCGCCGACATGAACGGCGCGGGCCCGACCAGCAGCGAGATCAGGAACTCGGCGGCGCAGCCGAGGACGAACACGACCGACCAGAACGCCAGGCCCAGCTTGCCCAGCCACGGTTCCCGCCCGAACAGCGCCTCGGTGATCGCGATCGGCGTGCCCATGCTCCACACGACGTGCAGCGTCAGCACGTACACCGTCCACGGCGCGCCGATCCCCAGCGCCGGGATGTGCCCGGCGTCGAGCACGCGGATGCCGAGGTAGTCCGGGTTGAACAGCGACTGCGTCAGCAGGCCTTCTTCGAGCAGGCCGAACGCGAGGCTCAGGGTGAGGATCGTCGGCCAGCCGCGGTTCAGGTGCCGGGCGATCTCGCGGATGAGCAGCGCGCCACTGCCGTAGAAGGCGACGAACATGCCGAACTGGCCGAACTGCTGCCCGGGTCGCGGGGTGCCGCTGAGGTACTGGTCGCCGAGCAGGAACTCGGCGACGAACGGGGACAGTGCCACCAGGAGGAGGGCCGCAGCCAGACGTCGCGCCATGCCTCCATGCTCCCGGTAACCGTCCGGACGCGCTCGGCGATCCCGGCCTCCGACGGCCACGAGTTTCCGCGTACCGGCGTGAGCCCGGCCACACGCGCCCCAAGCGCCCCAATGTGGCGTTGGGTGCGTTGGACGCACCCAACGCCACATTGGGTGCATTGGACGCACCCAACGCCACATTGGGTGCATTGGGTGCATTGGGTGCATTGGGTGCATTGGGTGCATTGGGTGCATTGGGTGCATTGGACGCACCCAACGCCACATTGGGTGCACCACACGCACCCAACGCCACATTGGGTGCGTTGGACGCACGGTGCTACCGGGCTTTGGCTTTGCCCGAGGGGATCGCCTTGGTCGCGTGCGACTTCAGCGGGGTGTGGTGGTGGAGCGGGCGGTGCGGGCCGCGGGTGGCGGTCGACGTCACCGTCGTCATCGACGGCGGGGGTGCCTGGACGGCCGCCGCGGTGCCGCCGGAAGGCGCTTTCCCGTCGCCCGGCGGGGAAACCACGTCCGAACCGACCGGGGTGAGGATCACGATGGACGAGGGCGCCGGGGCGAACGACGTGGCCGGGATCCGGCCGGGGTCGGGGTCGGACGGTGAGTGCAGGCTGTCGGTCACCCGGCCGCTGCCCGTCACCAGCGCGACCAGCACCAGCCCGGCGGCCACCGGCGACAGGACGGCCGCCGCGACCACGCCGCGCTTGCGGCGGGACGCCGGCAACGAAGGCGGTGTCACCAGGCCGGACGGCAGCGGCTCGGACGGCAGTGGTTGCGACGACGCCCCCGACAGCGCCCGCACGACCTCGGCGGCGGTCGGGCGCAACGCCGGGTCGCGGGCCGTCATCAGGTGCAGCACCTGGGAAAGCTCGTCCGGCAGGCCTTCCGGGATGCGGGGTTGCCTGCTCAGCCGGGCGAGCGCGGCCTCGACGCGCGGCCCGGCGTACTCACGTTCGGCCGTCACGGCTTCGATGAGCACCAGGCCCAGCGCGTAGACGTCGGCGGGCGGGCCCACCGGCTCGCCGAGGACCTGCTCCGGCGCCATGTACGCCGCGGTCCCGGCGACCGAGCCGACCGCCGTGACGCGCGTGGTGTCCAGCAGGTACGCGACGCCGAAGTCGGTTATCATCGCGCCGTCCGCGCCGAGCAGCACGTTGCCCGGCTTGAGATCGCGGTGGATGACGCCGCGCTCGTGCACGTGGGCCAGCGCGTCGGCCAGCCGCAGGGCCGCGGCCGTGATCTCGTCGAGGCCGAGCGGCCCGGTGAGCAGGCGCTCGGCCAGGTCCTCGCCCTCGACCAGCTGCATCACGAGGTACGCGCGGCCGTCCTCCAGGCCGGCGTCGTGCAGGCCGACGACCCCTGGGTGGTCGAGGCCCTGCAGGATCGCCGTTTCGCGGGCGCGGCGGGGGCCGAGGGTGGCGGCGGCGTTGCGGTGGAACAGCTTGACGGCGCACTCGGTGCCGGCGTCGCGGTCGCGGGCCCGGTAGACGCGGGCGGTGCCGCCGCTGCCGAGCAGCTCGCCCAGCTCGTACCGATCACCGACCACCGCGGGCGCGCGGCCCGTGTCGGCCTCGGTTTCGAGCGGGTTCAGGAACCGCCGCTCGGTCACGAGGTCGTACCGGCCCGCACCTTCCACCGCCTCCGACCCCCCAGCACGTCGACCGAAGAGGCCAACATAGCCGACCCCGGCCCGAAACGTCTTCACCTTTCGGCGGCTCGTTCCTTCAGCGGCTCCCACCAGGACCGGTTCGCGGTGTACCAGGCCACCGTCGCGGCCAGGCCGTCGTCGAACTTCACCTGCGGCGCGTACCCCAGCTCGGTGCTGATCTTCGAGATGTCCACGGAGTACCGCCGGTCGTGCCCCTTGCGGTCCTCGACCCGGCGGACGCGGTCCCAGCCCACACCGGCCGCGTCCAGCAGCCGGCCGGTCAGGTCCAGGTTGCTCAGCTCGGTCCCGCCGCCGATGTTGTACACCTCGCCCGGCCGGCCCGCCTCGGCGACGAGCTGGATGCCCTGGCAGTGGTCGTCGACGTGCAGCCAGTCGCGCACGTTCAGGCCGTCGCCGTAGAGCGGCACCTGCTCGCCGTCGAGCAGGTTGGTGACGAACAGCGGGACGACCTTCTCCGGGAACTGGTACGGCCCGTAGTTGTTCGAGCACCGCGTCACGCACACCGGCAGGCCGTGCGTGCGGAAGTACGCCCGGGCCAGCAGGTCCGACGACGCCTTCGCCGCCGAGTACGGCGAGTTCGGCTCCAGCGGGTGCTCCTCCGGCCACGAGCCGTCGTCGATCGAGCCGTACACCTCGTCGGTGGACACGTGCACGAACTTGCCGGTCCCGGCGCGCAACGCCGCTTCGAGCAGCGTGTGCGTGCCGAGGACGTTCGTCAGCACGAAGTCGCCCGACCCGGCGATCGACCGGTCCACATGGGACTCCGCGGCGAAGTGCACCACGAGGTCGACGCCGCGCATCACGTCCGCTACGACCGAAGCGTCACAGATGTCGCCTTCGACGAACGTCAGCCGCTCGCTGCCGGCCACCGGGGCGAGGTTCGCCCGGTTCCCGGCGTAGGTCAGCTTGTCGAGCACCGTCACCTCGGCGTCGGCCAGCGCGGGGTAGTCCCCGGACAGCACCCGCCGGACGTAGTTCGAGCCGATGAAACCCGCTCCGCCGGTCACCAGGACCCGCATGTCGTCCCCTCTCAGGCCAGTTCGAAGATCACGGACGCGGCGGGCACCTCGACCGGCCGGGCGCGCAGCAGGCGCCAGCCGCTCTCGGCGAACACGCCGTCCCACTGCGCGAGCGTCGGCAGGTCGACGCCCATCAGGTCGTGCGCGGTCTCGAACCCCAGGGTGAACACGGGCTTCTCGCGGTCCGGCACGCCTTCGACGCGCGCGGTGTCGCCGAGCAGGAACCGGCGCGCGTCCGGGAACGCCTCGCGCAGCATCCGCAGGGTCGCCACGCAGCGCTCCCGCGGCCAGAAGTCGTGGCCCATCATGAAGCACGTCAGCAGTTCGACGCCTTCGAAGCGCGGTGACGGCCCCAGCGCGCGGACGTCCGCCTCGACGAACTCGAAGCTCAGTCCCTCGGCTTCGGTGTTCGACGCCGCCGAGCGCAGCACCGCCGGGGCGATGTCGACGCCGACCCCCCGCACGCCCGGGAACCGGCGGGCCAGGTCGACCAGCCGGCCGCCGCTGCCGCAGCCGAGGTCGGCCACCTTGGTCACCGGGAAGTCCAGGTCCGCCAGGGCGTCGGCGAACACCGGGTCGAACGCCTGCCGGTTGATGTCCCGGCAGGCGAACCCGATGGCCGCCGCGTCGCGCCGGAAGAAGTCGCCGGTGCGCTCGGCGTTGCGGACGATCCGGGGCATGTTCGCGAACAGCTCGCCGCAGCCGATGGTGAGCCAGTGGAAGAACGCCTTGGCCCGGTACACCTCGGCGAACTCCGGGCCGGCCACGACGGCGTCCCCCTCGCGCACCACGATGCCGACCGAGGCCAGCGCCGCGAACACGCTCCGGATCGACGGCTCGTGCAGGTCCCGGCGCGCGCAGAACTCCGGCACGTCCAGGGTGCCGCCCCCGTCGAGCGCGTCGAGGACGCCGGCCTCCCAGGCCGTGGCGACGGCGAACGCCGCCACGGCCGAGTTGAAGATGCCCGCCGCGCCGCCCGGGATCGGCTCCGGCGCCCAGTCGCCGATCCAGGAGAGCGGGAACGTCGTGGTCTCGGTCATCAGACCAGCCGGACCGTCGGCACGTAGAGGATCCACTGGCCGCCGGCGTCGCGGAACGCCTGCTCCTTGGCCATGATCTCGTCGGCGTGGTTCCACGCGAACAGCAGCGCGTAGTCGGGGTAGGGGTCCGAGAACGCGGCGGCCGGCTTCACCGGGATGTGCGTGCCCGGGGTGAGCCGGTTCTGCTTGGCCGGCGTGGTGTCGCAGACGAACTCGACGAGGTCCGGGCCGAGGCCGCACAGGTTGGCGATGGTCGCGCTCTTCGCCGTGGCGCCGTAGGCGACGACGCGCTTGCCCTCGTCCTTCGCCTTGCGCAGCAGGGTGACGAGGTCTTCCTTGACCTGCAGCACCTTCGCGCCGAACGCTTCCAGCGTCGCGCGCTCGTGCAGCCCGGCGGCCTGCTCCTCGGCGAGCAGCTCGTGGACGGCCGCCGACGGCGTCCGGGACCCGGCCGGCGCCAGCGTGTAGCGCACCTCGCCGCCGTGGACGTCGAGGCGCTGCGCGTCGACGAGCTCGAGGCCGTGGCGCTGGGCCATCTGCTGCACCGAGCGCAGGGTGAAGAAGTAGAAGTGCTCGTCGTAGATCTGGTCGAACGACGTGCGCCGCACGATCTCGCCCAGGTACGGGTCCTCGAAGACGAACACGCCGGTCGGCTTCAGCAGCGCCTTGACGCCGTCGAGGATCGAGTCCATGTACGGGATGTGGCACAGGGTGTTGGCCGCGTAGATGACGTCGGCCGGGCCGTCCTCGGCGAGGATCTCGCGCGCGGTCGACTCCTCGAAGAACGACTTGCGCACGCGCACGCCCTTCGACGCCGCGACGTCGGCGACGCCACCGGAGGGCTCGACGCCCAGGTGCCGGATGCCGGAGTCGGCCAGGGTCTTGAGCATGATGCCGTCGTTGCAGCCCATCTCGACGGCGAACGGGTCGTCGCCGGTGAGCTCGGTGGCGATCAGGTGCTTGGCGAGGTCCTCGAAGTGACCGCGCATCACCACCGAACCCGAGGAGTAGTACGGGTACTCCTCGTGGAACATCGCCTCGCGGGGCACCTCCTCCATCAGCTGCACCATCGTGCACCCGCCGCACAGGCCGACGGCGAGGCGGAAGAAGAACTCCTTCTCCGGGTCCGCACCGGGCGCGACGAAGGCGTCGGAAAGCGGCTGGCGCCCGAAGTCGAAGAACTCTTCGACCGTGCCGCCGCAGATCCGGCATTCGGCTGTGTTCGACATGCTCACAAGCTCCCTCTTGGGTGTGGGAAAGTCTCAGATCCAGACGTTGCGGGCGACCCGCTGCACCTGCTCGACCAGGGCGGCCTGTTCGAGCGTCCCGTCGTGCTCCTCCCGCAGCGGCGCCTTGGTGACGACCGCTTCGACGAAGGCCCGGATCGCCCCGGCGAACTGGTGGTCGGCCGCCAGCACCACCTCTTCGCGGTGGTCCTGCCGTTCGATCCGCAGCACCGGCCGGTGCGTCTCCGGCAGGGTGAACGCCCAGTCCACCGTCAGCCGCCCGGTGCTGCCGGACAGGGCGTAGCTGTTCTGGTAGGAGTGCTCCATGCCGAAGGTCAGCTGGGCCGGCACGCCTTCGGGCGACGCCAGCAGCACGCTGCCCGACATCACGACGTCGAGCGCGCGGTCGCGGCGGAACACCGCGCCCTCCACCGACAGGTCCCGGCCGAGCAGGTGCTGCGCCGCGCGGATCGGGTAGCCGCCGAAGTCGAGGAACGCGCCACCGCCGACGTCCGCCTGGTAGCGGATGTCCCCCGGCGGCTTCGGCGGGATCGTGAACGCGCTGTGGAAGCCGCGCAGGTCCCCGATCGCGCCGTCGGCGAGCAGCTTGCGCACCGCCGCGTGCTGGGAGTGGTAGAGGAACATGTAGTTCTCGAGCAGCACCAGGCCGCGCTCGCGGGCGAGGTCGAGCAGCCGGGCCGACTCCTTGTAGCCGTCGGACATCGGCTTCTCGACCAGCACGTGCTTGCCGGCGTCGAGGCACCGTTCGATCCACTCCGCGTGCAGCATCAGCGGCAGCGGGATGTAGACGGCGTCGACGTCCTCGTGCTCGGCCACCGCCTGGTAGCCGGCGTACGGCGTGCCGCCGAAGCGGTCGGTGAACGTCCGGGCCCGGTCGCCGTCGCGGCTGGCGATCGCGACGACGTCGATCGCCGGGTCGGTCTCCATCGCCGGCAGCGTCCGCCGCCAGGCGATGTCCGCGCAGCCGATCACCCCGAAGCGCAGCCGCTGGGCCGGTTGATAACTCGTCATCGGCAGAAACTCCGCTGCTCGTCGGGATGTGGGGAGGTCGGTGGGCCGGTCACGAAGCGTGCGCCGCGGCGGCGCCCGCCCCCAGTGCCGCGTAGTGCGCGAGGCACTCCTCGTAGGTCGGCAGCAGCCCTTCGGACTCCGCCTCCTTGAGGCCGACGCCGTTCGCGTCCTTTTCGGACATGATCGGCGGCCCGGTCAGCTCCCACGGAATGCCGATGTCCGGGTCCATCGGGTTGAGCACGAGCATGGTGCCCGGCACGTAGTTCTGCGAGCACAGGTAGTTCATGCACGCGTCGTCGGTCAGGGCGTGGAAGGCGTGCCCCAGGCCGTCGGCCAGGTAGACCGCCGTGCCGGAGTCCTCGTCCTGGTAGGTGACGTCGAAAACGCCGAACGTCGGCGAGCCGACGCGCAGGTCCACCACGACGTCCATCACCGCGCCGCGCACGCACGTGACCAGCTTCGCCTGGCCCGGTGGCAGTGTCGTGCCGTGGATGCCGCGCACGGTGTCGCGGCGGCTCGTGGAGTAGTTCACCTGGTTGACCACGAACGGGTAGCCGATCAGGTCCGAGAGCGCGTCCGCGCGGAACGCCTCGTGGAACCGGCCCCGCTGGTCCGGGAACTGCTCCGGGAACAGCCTGAAGGCATTCGGGACCTTGGTCTCTTCGATCCGCATTCCGCCCGGCATAGCTACCAGCTCCCCAATTCGTCCCAGAAAGAGTTCGTCATGCCGCGACCAGTTTCTCCAGCAGGCCCACGACTTCCGCAGGTGAGCGCTGGGCCCGGACCGCGGCGGCGGCGCGCACCGCGCCGGTGGTGAAGGCGGGTTCGTCCAGCAGCGCGCGGCACCGCTGCGCCACCCGCTCCGGCGAAACCTCGTCCAAGGACAGCTGCAGGCCCGCGCCGCTCGCGGCCACGGCCGCGGCGTTGTCGAACTGGTCGTCGAACTGCGGGAGCACCAGCTGCGGGCAGCCGGCCTCCAGCGCGGTGAGCACGGTGCCCTGGCCACCGTGGTTGACCATGGCCTCGCAGGCCGGCAGCACCTGGGCGAGCGGGAGCCGCCCGGCGCGGTCGGCCGCGGCGGCCAGCTCGGGCCAGTCCGCCAGCACGTCGTCGGCGGCGGCCACCACCAGTTCGACGTCGAGCTCCTTGAGCAGCTTCAGCATCGGTGCCACGGTTTCGCGCAGCCCGAGGGCGGCCATCCCGGGCAGCACGGTGCCGAAGGTGACGCACACCCGCGGCCGCTCGCGCGGCTCGAACACCCAGTCCGGCAGGTGGACGTCGCCGTTGAACGATCCGCCCCGCACACCTTCGTGGCCGAAGGCGTGCGGCAGCCGCATCCCGGGCGGCCACGGGTCGAGCGTGGCGACCGGGTCCGGCGGTGCCGCGGCGAGCTCGATCGCCGCCGCCCGGCCGTACTCGGTCAGCGGGGCGACACCCCAGTGGTAGGCGACGACCGGGACGTCGCCCGCCGCGGCCGCCAGCGGGCCGGCGAACTCCGCCCGCTCGCTGACCACGAGGTCGGGCCGCCACGCGTCCACCAGCTTCCGCGCGCCGGGCAAGCAGGCCCGGGCGATCTGCCCGAACGCGTGCCCGTGCTCGGCGCGGCGCAGCACGGTGCTCTCGGCGGTCACCGGTGGCTCGCCGCCGACCAGCTCGACGAAGTCGGGCGCGGCACCCCAGGACGTGACCGGCAGCCCGCACCGGAGCACGACCGGCGCGAACGCCTCGGTCGTGGCGACCAGGACCTCGTGCCCGGCCGCCCGGGCCGCCCAGGCGAGCGGCACGAGGGGGAACAGATGGCCGCGCAACGGCGCGGTCGTGAACAGCAATCGCACGCGAACTTCCTTTCCCGGTGCGGTTTCCTCCGACGTCGATGGCGGGGCCGTGCGTCAGCAGAGGCTGTGGATGCAGGCCAGCAGGCTGCGGGCCTCGATGTTCAGGTAGTGCCCGTGGCGCAGCAGGTCGATCAGCTGGCGCACGGTCATCCAGCAGTAGTTCGGCGGCACCTCGACCGGGAACTCCTCGCCCACCTCGATCAGCTGGTAGCGGGTCAGCGCGTGGTAGAACCGGCCGCCCTCCTCAGAGAGCTTCTGGTCGTAGTGCGTCTTGACCCCGCCGACCTCGAGCACGTCCCGCAGGAACGGCTCCTTGATCGACGACGCGTCCTGGCCGGGCAGCAGGTGCACGGTGGGCGCCATCTCGACCATGTCCATCAGGCCGTACTCCGGCCGGGCCTGCACCAGCAGGTGCAGCACGCCGCGGACGCGCCGGGCGAGGAAGGCGGCATGCCCCTCCCCCCTGGGGTGGAGGAGGGGCTGCCGCCAGGCCTTGACCTCCCGGGTGCCCGCCTCGACCCGCACGCCGATGATGCGGAAGTTCTCCCCCGCGTCGTCGCTGATCTCCTCGTCGTCGCGGTGCCAGCCCGTCGTCGCCGACAGCGGCGTCAGCCGGGCCGACCAGTCGCAGCGCGTCTTGGCCTCGGTGAACCAGCTGAGGATGTCGCCCGCGGTGTGCAGGGCCCGGCCCGGCGCGTCCTCGGCGGCGTACTGGTAGGAGCGCACGAGCGCGTCCCGGAAGTCCTCGCCGGTCGCGCCGTCGCCGTCCGGGAGGGCGAACGGGATGCACGAGAGCACCGTGCGGGCGTCCATGTTCACCAGGTTGTCCCGGTGGGACAGCTCGCCGATCTGGGCCAGGCTCAGCCAGCAGTAGTCCTCGTGCAGCTCGACGTCGCCGGTGACCAGCACGACCATGTTGCGGTTGCGCTTGCGCCAGAACCACGCGCCCTGCTCCGACTGCAGCACGTCCACCAGCACCTGGCCGCGGCCTGCGCCGACGAAGTACTCCAGGTAGCGCGTGGTCGCGCCGCGGTGCACCTGGGTGTAGTTGCTGCGCGTGGCCTGCACCGTCGGCGACAGCTGGAGCGTGTTGACGTTGCCCGGCTCCATCTTCGCCTGCATCAGGCAGTGCAGCACGCCGTCGAACTCCTTGACGACGATGCCGAGAATGCCGATCTCGGGCTGGTTGATGATGGGCTGGGACCACGTCGGGACGCCGCCCTCGCGCACCTGCAGGCCTTCGATGGTGAAGAAGCGCCCGCTCTTGTGCCCGAGGTTCCCGGTGCCGGCCTCGAACGCCCAGTCACCGAGCTCGGCGAACGGGATCCGGTCGACGGCGAAGTGCCCGGCCGCCGTCCGCTGCGCCCACCAGTCGTGGAACTCCACCATGGACATCATGCTGCCGCCGGTGGTTTCGGGCGCGTGGTTCAGCACCGCGAGTCGCTTCATGCTCCTGCTCTCCTGTCTCCTCGGGCCGTCAGAGCTTCGCCAGCACCGCCTGCACCTTTTCCACGACCCGTTCCTGGTCCACGTCGGACAGCGACGCGTACATCGGCAGCGAGAAGATCTCGTGGGCCGCCGCCTCGGTCTCGGGCAGCGAACCCTCGCGGTAGCCGAGCTTCGCGAAGCCGGACTGCGTGTGCACCGGCCACGGGTAGCTGATGTTCAGCTCGATGCCCTCGGGCTTGAGCGCTTCGATGATCTTGTCCCGCAACGGGTGCCGCGCCACGTAGACGTAGTAGACGTGGTCGTTGCCCGGGGCGAGCGCCGGCGTCACGAGGTCGGTGCCGGCGAACGCCTCGGCGTAGCGCTCGGCGATGAGCCGGCGGCGGACGAGGTAGTCGTCGAGCCGGGTCAGCTTGCGGCGCAGGATCTCCGCCTGCACCTCGTCGAGCCGGCTGTTGTACCCCGGCGTGGAGACGACGTAGTAGACCTTCTCCATGCCGTAGTAACGCAGCCGCCGCAGGTTCGCCTCGACCTCGGCGTCCGACGTGATCGTCGCGCCGCCGTCACCGTAGGCGCCGAGCACCTTGGTGGGGTAGAAGGAGAAGGCCGCGGCCTTGCCCATCGACCCGGCGATCTTCCCGTGGTGGCGGGCACCGTGCGCCTGCGCGCAGTCTTCCAGGATCGGCAGGCCGTGCTTGGCCGCGATCGCTTCCAGCGGCGCCATGTCGACGCACTGGCCGTACAGGTGCACCGGCAGCAGGCAGCGCGTGCGCTCGGTGATCGCCGCCTCGACCTGCTCGACGTTCATCAGGTACGTGCCGGGGTGGACGTCGACGAACACCGGCACGGCGCCGATCTGGTCGATCGCCAGCACGGTCGGCGCCGCGGTGTTGGACACCGTGATCACCTCGTCGCCGGCCCCGACGCCGAGGGCGCGCAGGCCGAGGACGATGGCGTTGGTGCCGTTGTCGACGCCGACGCAGTGCTCGACGCCGTGGTAGGCGGCGAACTCCTCTTCGAACGCCTTCACGCTCGGGCCGAGCACGAGCTTGCCGGAGCGGAAGACCGTGTCGACGGCGTCGAGAATGTCGTCCCGTTCTTTCTCGTACTCCGGCAAATAACCCCAGACATATTGAGCCATCAGGGCGGGTCACCTCCAGGGGATCGGCCGTGGCACGACCGGACAGGGCTCGTACGACGCGGGCGAATTCCCGGTGAACTTCCGGGACGCCGCAACACATGGGCTATTCGACGCGACGACTATTCGTTTTGCTTCCTCGCGCCGCCGGAGTCATGGAAGCACACTTCCGCTCGGCTGTCACAGCCTTGCCGGCCATCATTCGACGAGCATTGACGGCCCGTCCCGCCGGCGGGACAACGGCCGCCACGGTGTTGTTGACCGGGGCCGGAGTGCTGGCTAACCTCGGCCGGGTTCCGGCTGCCGACTGGGGGCATTCGCCCGGAGCGCGTCACCCCGCATCAGGGGAAGGATTCGCCGCGCGGCCACACGGACGATTAAGCGGAAGGGCTGAATTGTCATGTCAGAGAACGCCACGAAAGTCGACCTCACCAATGTCGACGACGTCGAGGAGATGGTCCGGGAGATCGCCCGGATGATCTGCGCCGAGCAGCCCGACATGCCCGAACCGGAGAGCCTGCGCGACCTCGACTCGTTTTCCGTGGTGCAGGTGCTGCTCGAGGTCGAGAACACGACCGACCGCAAGCTGCTGGAGAAGTTCGAGGACTTCACCGAGGGCGAGGAGTTCCGCGACCTGGCCGCCTACATCGTGAAGATCGTCGCCGAGGAGGACGCGGCCCCGGCCGAGACCCCGGCCCCCACAGCCGGAGCGGCGGCCCCCGACGCCGCCGCTCCGGACGCCCCGGCCTAGGGCTCGTGAGTGGTTAGGGCGGTTAGAACCGCCCTAACCACTCACGACCGGCCGCGGCAGACCGGTGTGCGGGCGCGCCGGGCTCGCACACCGGGTCCCGCCGGCGAGACACGGTTCTCCTCACAGATCGGACGCTCAGCCGATGGACCACTCCACCACGGATACTTCACGGCCCGTGCTCCCGGTCCGGCCCGAACCCCTCGCCGTCCGGCCGCCGCGGCACCGGCTCGCGCGCCGCTTCATCCTGTGGCGCACGCTCAACACGCTGTTCTGGGCGATCGGCGTGCTCGGCGTGTTCGTCACGCTCCACATCGTCTTCGCGGGCATCCGCACCTGGCTGGACCCGATCACCTGGGGCGTCGGCGCCATCTTCGCGGCGAACTTCCTGTTCATGCCGACCTACCGCTACCTGGTGCACCGCTGGGAGACGACCGACGAGGCCGTGTACTCCCTCAGCGGCTGGATCACCCGGGAGTGGCGGATCGTCCCGGTGTCGCGGATCCAGAGCATCGACACCGTGCAGGGCCCGATCGAGCAGCTGCTCGGCCTCTCGACCATCAAGGTCACCACGGCCTCGCACGAGGGGCACGTGAAGATCGAGGGCCTGGAGACGCCGATCGCCGAGGAGGCGGTCCGCCGGCTCAACGAGATCGCCCAGGCCACGCCCGGGGACGCGACGTGACGGCGGAAGCGACGGCCGGGCCCGTGACGCCCGCGTCGGCCGAAGAGAGCGAACTTCCCTGGCTGCGCTTGGACATCAAGCTCTTCTACGTCAACGCGGCCAAGTTCACGATCTCCTTCGCCATCAGCATCACGAGCTACTTCCTCTACGACTCGGGCCCGGTCTGGCCGCTGCTGGTGGTCAGCGGCATCAGCGCGCTGATGACCCTGCGGGACCTGTGGCGCTGGCTGTTCACCCGCTACCGCGTCACCCCCGAACGCGTCGAGCGCCGCACCGGCCTGCTGGTCCGCGAGGAGCGGCACGTCGGGCGCGACCGCATCCGCAGCGTCAGCAGCAGCGCGAAACTGCGGCACCGCCTGGTGAAGCTGCGTGTCGTCCACATCGGATCGGGTGAGGGCAAGCACTTCTCCCCCGCGTTCAAGCTCGACGCGCTGTCGAAGGAGATGGCCGCCCAGCTGCGGCGCGACCTGATCCCCCGCGACGCCGAGGCACCGGCGGAACGCGAGGTCGTCATCGCCCGGCTGCGCTGGATCTGGTTGTGGTACAACGTTTTCCACGTCTGGGCGATCCTCGCCGGGGTGCTTTTCCTCGTGTCGCTGTACTTCACCATGCAGACGTTCGCCGTCGACCTGATCGACGTCATCGCGGGCCTGATCCACTGGGCGAACCTGGGCGTCTGGCGCACGATCGGCGCGTCCGTCGTGATCACGTTCGTCCTCGGCTACTTCTCGCTCGGCCTGGACTTCGCCGCGAAGCACTGGAACTTCGAGCTGGTCCGCACGACCAGCGGCGAGGACGGCACCGAACTGCGCACCCGGCAGGGTCTGTTCACCACCAAGACCGTGCACCGCGAGGACCGCCGGATCCGGGGCGTGCACCTGCACGAACCGCTGCTGTGGCGGTGGATGCGCCTCGCCGAGACCAAGGTGATCACGACCGGGCTCAACGCCTCGCTCAACGAGTCGGCCAACATCCTGCCGCGCACGCCGCTGCACGACGCCCGGCACGCGGCGAGCTTCGTCTTCCCGGACGGCCACCAGCCCCTCGAAGCGCCACTGCTGCGGCACCCGGCCGGCGCGTTCCGGCGCCGGCTCTACTGGGCGACCTACGGCCCGGCGGCCGTCGCGGGCCTGCTCGCCTGGCTCGGCGCGACCGGCGTCGTGCCGGCGTCGTGGTGGCCGCTGCCGCTGCTGCTCCTGCCGCTGACCTGGGCGCTGGCCTGGGTCGCCTACCGCACGCTGGGCCACGCGCTGGTCGGCCCGTACCTGGTCGTGCGCAGCGGCGCGGCCGGCCGCTCGACGACCGTGCTGCGCACCCGCGCGGTGATCGGCTGGCGGCTGCGGCAGACGATCTTCCAGCGCCTGGGCTCGCGGATGACGGTCGGCGTCCCGACCGCGGCCGGCGACCGCTACTACCGCGCGATCGACGTCGGCACCGAGCAGGCTCTCGCGTTCGTGGCCGGCGCCGACCCGGAACTCGCGCACGAATTCCTTTCCGGCGCTGGGACGCCCCCGGCCGACTCGCATTTCGCCCCGCGATCGGACGCTTCATGAATCGCTGTGCCATTCGGGGCTTCGCCCCGGGCCGGGGGCTTCGCCACCCGGAGCCCCCTAAATCGCCCTTGCGGCACTCGGAGGTGACAATGCGGCACACCAGACTCACCGAAACGCTTTCCGTCGGTGAAATCGGGCTCGGCTGCAGTTCGATGTCCTACGGTTACGGGCCCGCCCGGACCGCGCGGGACCACGAAGAGTCGGCCCGGGTGCTCCGGCACGCGGTCGACCTGGGCGTCACCGTGTTCGACACGGCCGACGTCTACGGCCCGTTCACGAACGAACAGCTGCTCGGCGAGGTGCTCGCGCCGTACCGCGCGCGGACCACCGTCGCCACCAAGGTCGGCCTGATCCTGCGGCCCGACGGCACCCTGGAACGCAACGGGCGCCCCGAATACCTGCGCGAGGCCTGCGAAGGCTCGCTGCGCCGGCTGGGCGTCGACGCGATCGGCCTCTACCAGCTGCACCGCGTCGATCCCGCCGTGCCGCTGGCCGAGTCGTGGGGCGCGCTGGCCGAGCTCGTCACCGAAGGCAAGGTCCTCGGCCTCGGCATCTCGCACGCGACCGTGGAAGAGCTCGAGGAGATCCACGCGCTCTTCCCGATCGCCGCGGTGCAGTACGAGCTGTCGGTCTGGGAACGCCGGAACCTCGCCGAGATCCTGCCGTGGACCTGGAAGAACGACGTCGGCTTCCTCGCCTGCTGCCCGATCGGCCGCGGCTACCTGTCCGGGCAGGTCGCCGTCGACGAGCTCGTCGACGGCGACTCGCGGCGGCGCGACCCGCGGTTCGAGGCCGGCGCGCTCACCGACAACCAGCGCATCGTCGACGGCCTGCAGCGGGTCGCCGCCCGGCACGGCGCGACCCCGGCGCAGGTGGCGATCGCCTGGCTCACCACGCACGGCGACAACGTCGTGCCGATCCCCGGCACCCGGCGGCTGCGCTGGCTGGCGGAGAACGTCGGCGCGGCCGGGATCCGGCTGAGCGCGGCGGACCTGCGCGACATCGACACACTGCCCGTGGCGACCGGTGAAAAACGCTGGGACGAACACCGCGAAGCCGTCGTGTCGAAATGACCGCGCAATTCTTTGGATACGGCGGCGATGCTGACTTAGACTGCGGACAGCTCACCGGCCGAGGTATTCCGGCCCATCCCGGAAGAGCCTTTCCATTCATTCACCGTGACACGAAACTGGAGGAGAAGCCGTGGGCGAACAGGCACGACCGCTGATCACGGTGCTCGGTTCGTCCGGGCTCCTGGGCACCGCCATCACCCGCGAACTGGCCGCCCGGCCGGTCCGCCTGCGCCTCGCCGGGCGCCGGCCGACCACGGTCCCGGCCGGGGCGCGGGCCGACATCGACGTCCGCACCACCGACCTGACCGCCGACGGTGCCGTCGCCGACGCCGTCGAGGGCGCCGACGCGGTGATCCACCTGGTCGCGCACATCGCCGGGGCCAGCACCTGGCGGGTGTCCTCGGACGACCCGGTCGCCGAGCGCGTCAACGTCGGCCTGGTGCACGACCTCGTCGCCGCCGTGAAGGACCAGCGGCCGCCGCACCCGCCGGTGGTCCTGCTGGCCGGGTCGATGTCGCAGGCCGGGCGCTCGATCTCGGGCCGGATCGACGGCACCGAGCCGGACCAGCCGCTCACCACCTACGACCGGCAGAAGCTCGACGCCGAGCACGCGATCCGCGACGCCGTCGAGACGGGCCTGCTGCGGGGTGCGTCGCTCCGGCTGGCCACGCTCTACACCCAGGGCTCCGACTCCCCCGCGCTCGACCGCGGCGTCGTCTCGGCGATGATGCGCCGCGCGTTCGCCGGCGAGGCGCTCACCATGTGGCACGACGGGACGGTGAAGCGGGACCTGGTGTGCGTCGACGACGTCGCGCGCGCCTTCCTGGCCGCGCTCGACCAGCCGGACGCCGTCGACGGCAGGCCGTGGCTGGTCGGCACCGGGCTGGCGACCAGCGTCGGCGACCTGTTCGGCGAGGTCGCGAAGGCCGTCGCCGCGCAGACCGGGCGGGAGCCGGTGCCGGTGGTGTCGGTGCCGCCGGCCGACCACTCGATGCCGACCGACCTGCTCGACTTCGTGCTCGACCCGTCGGGCTTCCAGAACGCCACCGGCTGGGCGCCGCGCGTCCCGCTGGAGCAGGGCCTGGAGAACCTCGCGGCGGCGATGGCGCGCGACGCCGTCTCGCCGGGCGTCTGAGGGGGCGGCGATGCGCGTCCTGCTGGTCCTGCCCGCCGAGAAGAGCATCTTCAACTACCTGGTGCCGGTCACCTGGGCGCTGCGCACCGCCGGCCACGAGGTGCACGTGGCGAGCCTGCCGCGGTTCGCGAGCACGATCACCCAGGCCGGGCTGACGGCCGTCCCGGTCGGGCACGACCGGGACCCGTGGCGCATCACCGAAAACCGGCCCGAGGAACGCGCGGCGCTGCGGGCCGGGGTGGCCGCGCCGTACGACCTGTTCGACGTCCCCGGGTCGGCCACGTGGGACTACCTGCGCGACGGGATGACCGCCGCGGTCAAGGGCTGGCACCGGCTGACCAACTTCCCGATGGTCGCCGACCTCGTCGAGTACACCCGGTTCTGGGAGCCGGACCTCGTGCTGTGGGAGCCGCTCTGTTACGCCGGGGCGATCGCCGCCAAGGCATGCGGCGCGGCGCACGGCCGGCTGCTGTTCGGCATCGACGTCTTCGGCGCCACCCGCGTCGACTACCTGCGGACGCAGGCGCGGCAGGCACCGGCGGACCGCGTCGACCCGCTGGCCGGCTGGCTCGGGAGCTACGCCCGCAAGTACGGCTTCGACGCCGGTGAGGACCTCGCCGTCGGCGACTTCACCATCGACCAGCTGCCCGCGTCGCTGAGCCTGGACGCCGGTCTCGACACCGTCCGGGTGCAGTTCGTGCCCTACGGCGGGGCCGCGGTGGTACCGGACTGGCTGAAGCGGCCCGCGGAACGCCCCCGGGTCGCGCTGACCCTCGGCCTCACCGCGACCGAGGTCTTCGGCGGCTACAACGTGCCACTGTCGGAAATCCTTTTAGGACTGTCCGAATTGGACGTCGAGGTCGTGGCGACGGTCGCCGAGGACGTGCAGCGGACACTGCCGCCGATGCCGGAGAACGTCCGGATGGTGCCGTACGTGCCGTGGCACGCGCTCGCCCCGACGTGCGCCGCGGTGGTGCACCACGCGGGCGCGGCAACGCTGGCCACCACCGCGCGGCACCCGGTGCCGCAGCTGGCCCTGCACTTCCACTTCGACCAGCCCTACCTCGGCCGCAAGCTCGCCGAACACGGCGCCGGGCTGGAGATCCACACCGGCGACGCGACCGGCGGAGGTGTCCGCGACGCCGTCGCACGCTTGCTCACCGAACCTGCTTTCAAAGCCCGCGCGGCAGACCTGCGCGACGAGATCTTCGCGCTCCCCACCCCGAACGAACTGGCCGGGACCCTCGAAGAGCTGACCGCCAAGCACCGCACCCGCTGACCCCAAGCCGCACTTTCGCCGAGAAAGTGTTCCGGAGTTACGACCTCCGGATTCAGGTTCACTCGAAAGTGCCGGGCGGAGCACCCGGAAAGGAGCACCATGCGCGTCCTGTTCGCCACCACGCCGCAGAAGAGCGTCTTCCTGTACCTGGCGCCGATGGCGTGGGCGCTGCGCACCGCCGGCCACGAAGTGCGCTTCGCGAGCCAGCCCGCGCTGACGGACGTGATCACGCAGTCCGGCCTCACCGCCGTGCCGGTCGGGCACACCCGCAACCGCCGTCTCAACGACGTCGACGGCCGCGAGGAAGGCCGGGCCGGGCTGCCCGCGCCGTACGACGTCTTCGACGACTACGAGCGCGCGACCTGGGAGTACCTCGAGCCCGGCATGGCCGACGCGGTGCGCGGCTGGCACTGGCTGACCAACCACCCGATGGTCGGCGGGCTCGTCGAGTTCGCCCGCGCCTGGCAGCCGGACCTGATCGTCTGGGAGCCGTTCTGCTACGCCGGGCCGATCGCCGCGAAGGCGTGCGGCGCAGCACACGCACGTCTCCTGTTCGGCGTCGACGTCTTCGGCGCGGCCCGCGAGCAGTACCGGCGGCGGCTGGCCGAGGAGCCCGGCCGCGTCGATCACCTCGGCGCGTGGCTCGGCCGGTACGCGCGGATGTACGGCGCCGAGTTCTCCGAGGACATGACGACCGGGCAGTTCACCATCGACCAGTTCCCGGCCAGCCTGCAGCCGTCGACGGAGCTGGACGTCCTGCGCACGCAGTACATCCCGTACGGCGGCCCGGCCGTGGTGCCGGGCTGGCTGAGCAAGCCGCCGGAGCGCCCGCGCGTCGCGATGACCCTGGGCCTGACCGCGACCGAGCACTTCAACGGCTACACCGTCGGCGTCCAGGAGGCCCTGGACGCGCTCGCCGACCTCGACATCGACCTGGTCGCGACCGTCGCGGAGAAGGCACAGGCGGAACTGACGCGGATCCCGGACAACGCGCGGATCGTCTCGTACGTGCCGTGGCACGCGCTGGCCCCGACGTGCTCGGTCGTCGTCCACCACGCCGGCGCCGCGACCATGGCCACGACGTCGCGGCACCCGGTGCCGCAACTGGCCCTGCACCACCACTACGACCAGCCGTTCCTCGGCCGCAAGCTGGCCGAGCACGGCGCCGGGCTGGAGCTGCCGACCCACCGCGCGACCGGCGCGCGGATCCGCGAGAGCGTCGAACGGCTGCTGACCGAACAGTCCTTCAAGGACCGGGCCGCGGACCTGCGCGACGAGATCCTCGGGCTGCCGTCGCCGAACGCGATCGTGCCGGAGATCGAGGCGCGCGTCCGATGAGGGTCCTGCTGACCACTTACCCGGAGAAGACGTTCTTCTACCACCTGGTCCCGCTCGCCTGGGCGTTGCGCACGGCCGGGCACGAGGTGCGCGTGGCGTGCCAGCCGAAGTTCGCGGCGGTCGTCACGCAGGCCGGGCTGACCGCGGTGCCCGTCGGGTCCGACCGGAACTTCTGGCGGATCACCGAGACGCGCGCCGGCGGCACGGAGGCGATGCGCGAAGGGATCATGCCGCCCTACGACGCCTTCGACGACGTCGCCAAGCAGAACCTCGGCTACCTGCAGCCAGGCCTGACCGAGGCGGTGCGCGGCTGGCACCGGGTGAGCAACTTCCCCATCGTGGCCGACCTCGTCGAGTTCGCCCGGGCCTGGCAGCCGGACCTCGTCGTCTGGGAGCCGCTGAGCCAGGCGGGCGCGATCGCCGCGCGGGCGTGCGGTGCGGCCCACGCGCGGATGCTGTGGAGCATCGACCTCTTCGGCGGCGTCCGCGACCACTACCTGCGGCTGCGCGGCGACGAGCCGGATCCGTTCGAGGACTGGTTTTCCGGCTACGGCCGCAAGTACGGCTTCGAGTTCGGCGAGGACATGGTCACCGGCGACTTCACCCTCGACCACCTGCCGGGCCGCCTGCAGATCGAGGCCGACCTGCCGTACCTGCGCTTCCAGTACGTCCCCTACGGCGGTCCGGCGGCGGTGCCGGACTGGCTGCAACGGCCGGCCGAGCGCCCGCGGATCGCGCTGACGATGGGCCTGAGCGCCACCGAGATCTTCGGCGGCTACCACCTGTCCCTTTCGGACGTCCTTTCCGGACTGTCCGATCTGGACGTCGAAGTGGTGGCGACGGCGACCGGGCTCGGCGCGGTGCCTTCGAACGTCCGCCTGGTCTCGTACGTCCCGCTGCACGCGCTGGCCCCGACGTGCGCGGCCGCCGTCCACCACGGCGGCCTCGGCACTCTCGCCACGTTCGCCCGGGCGGGCGTCCCGCAGCTGTGCGTGCCGCACCACCTGGACGAGCCGATCTTCGCCGCCGGCCTGGCACGCGCCGGCGCCGGAATCGACCTGCGCTCGCCAACAGCCGACAGCATCCGCGAGAGCGTCCATCGCCTGCTCGACGACCCGTCGTTCACGCGCGGCGCGGCGGCCCTCCAGTCCGAAATGGACACCCTGCCGACCCCGAACGACATCGTCCCCGACCTGGAAGACCTCACCGCCAAGTTCCGCAGGGGGTCGTGAGTGGTTAGGGCGGTTAGAACCGCCCTAACCACTCACGACCTCGGCTGGGCGTGCTGGTCGGCGGCCTCCTGGACGCGGGCGAGGTGGCGGGTCCACCAGTCCGCGTCGCCGGCGACGTCGTGGTCGGCGCCCGGGCGGCCGTCGAT
>NZ_JAEBDZ010000028.1:0-117488 GCF_046548675.1 Amycolatopsis sp. cmx-8-4 | reverse complement strand
AACTACAGTCCACGACGCGGCCACCGCGTCCTCTTCGAGATCCAACACACCTTGAAGTCGATCACGCGGTGGCCGCCTTCATGACAACGACACGCCGCAAGGTCACACACTGCGGCTGCCGTACTAGCAAGAAGGCGATCACCTCGGCGATCTCCTCAGGCCTAGCGTGCCGACCGAGGATTCGCTCCGCCCGGTCGATCGCGGAGTTGCCCATGCTGGCCTTGAAGTCATTAAGTATGTCCGTGTCAACCGGTCCCGGACTCACACAATTCACGCGAACCCCTCTGCCTACGACTTCTGCAGCCAAGTTGCCACTCCACACCGAGACCGCACGCTTTGAGATGCGGTATGCCTGGCCCCCAGTCAGAGGGTGCTCGCGGAGCCATTTAGCCAGGTCATCGCCGCTGCGTAGGTTGAGGAGCCGTTGTTGTGCAAATTCAGGCAGGGCGCCGTAGCCTGCGGAGATTGAGGAGACGTTGACCACAGAGCAACCGCGAGACATGCGCGTCAGCAGGGAGCGCGTTAGCCGCATTGGCGCAAGCAGATTAGTCGCGAGTACCTGAACTGGGTCGGCCGTGCCCGGCAGACCGGCGACGTTCGCCAGTCCACCGATCTCGGCTGGCAACCCTGCAATCACCGAAGCAAGGCCATATTCGTCCGCTATGTCGACCTCGACATACTGCACGCTTCGAACAGGACAGGGTTGTCGATCAAGCACCACTACGTCGACGCCGCGCTTCACGAGCAGCTGCACTAGGGCCAGACCGATCCCCGCCGAGCCACCGGTCACGATCATGCGCCGTCGCCGTAGGTTGTTCGTGCCCCGGTCGGTCATCGTAGTGGTCGGCTTTCGTGTATGTGATTGAGGTCACCTAATATTCGCAGCCCAGGTCATCTTCGTTACTGCCGGTTCTTTGCGTTCGGCGCAGAGAGCCCTATTGGTACAAGACTGACCGGCACAGCGAGCATGGTTAACGACACCACCCGGAGCCGGCGGATTCTCTATCGTCGCAGTTCAGTGACCTGAAGGCTGGATCGACCAACACCGAGGGAGCAGGAGTACGAGTGCCTCTAGCTCCACGCCGCAAAGAGACCCCCTCCGTCAAGCACGACGCACGCTCATGGTTCCCCTTTATGTCAAGGGGCGGCCGTGGCCGGGGGTAGGCTGGTCGTTGGCAGGTTCGGGTTGTGGCTTGTCCGAAGGGCCGGTGTCCGGGGTCAGGCCGGTCACGCTGGATTGCAGAGTCGTCCCCGAGTGCCCTCCCGAACCTGCCGTCTCACGCCGCTTCTGATCGGCGAGCATGCGGGCGTAGACGACGTTCGACAAGCGTCGTTTGAGGGCCCGCATCGCTTCCATCGACGTCTTGCCCGCGGCTTTCTTGCCATCGAAATAGACGCGGCCGGCGGTGGAATTACGGAGCTGGACGACGCCCATGATGTGCAGGGTCCGATTGATCCGGCGATTACCGGCACGAGACAAACGATGCCGTTGCTGCTCGCCGGACGAGGCGTCCAGCGGTGCGGTGCCATTCCAGGACGCGAATCGATCCCGGTTTCCGAACCGGTGGATGTCGCCGACGTCGGCCAGGAGCCGCGCGGCGCCGGACGGGCCGATGCCGTGCAGGTCCAGCAGCGTGGATCCGCGGGCGATCACCAGCTCGCGAAGATCCTTGTCGGCGGCCTTGGACTTCTTGTCGATCGTCTTGAGTTCGGTGATCAACTCGACGATCAGACGGCGGCGGGTCTTGCCCACGATATCCCGCGGTTTGACCGTCGCCACGAGCGCACGGGCCTGTGTCGCGGACAGGAACTTCTTCGCACCGCCGGGAAACAGCTCCAGCAGCAGCCGGTGAAGACGGTTGACGGTCTGAGTCCTGGCGCGACCGAGCTCGTCACGGCGATCAACGAGCATGCCCAGTACGACCAGCTCAGGATCGGCCTGGACTCGGACCAGGTTCGGTGCGCGCAACGCGGCCAAGGCGACGGAGTGCGCGTCGACGGGGTCGGTCTTGCGGCCGTTGCCCGTGGCGAACACCCGCACCTGCGCCGACAACTTCGCCGGCACGTCCAGCACCATCTCACCGTCATGGACCAGCCGGTGGGCGATATGCCGGCCGACGCCGTTACAAGCTTCCACTGCCCATACCCGCTCGGTGAACCGACGCCCGGCCGACAGCATTTCCGTATAGCCGAGCTGGTCAGTGCCGAACTTCCCGACCGTGACCATGTCACCGCGTTCGTTGATCACCTCGATCGTGGCCGAACGCTTATGCGGATCCATCCCGATAATCATCGGCATGCGGTTCTCCTTGCCTCGACGTGACGAGGTCAGCAAGGAGGGCACCGCTACTTCGAGCAGAACAAACCCCTTTTCAGCCACTCCTCGCGCGGTGCTCGGCGAGACGCATGCCATGAGAGAGCCACGCCAATGCCACCGGCGGGCAGCCGCAATGTGGGAGCGACTCACCGAGCACCTGAACCAGAGTCTGGCCGGACCTGGTCCTGCCGCCCAGTCTCAAGTAGCCGCGAGCAGTGAGCTGTCCTCGCCTTGATCGTTGACAGCCAGCTGACAGGCAGGACCGCCCAGGCACTTAGAGTCGATGGGTGGACGATGCTTCGGTGCGGATGGCGTTCTTGGTCGCGAGGGCGGCCGAACGCTGCGGTTGCTTCGAGCCGGGCGACTGGCCGGATGTCGCGGCCAGCCTGCTGTGGGAAGGCGACGAGGATCCGGAGATCGCCGAGCTGGCCGGAACGCCGCCGCTTGGTGACGACCCAGCACTACCGAATACAGTCAGCTGTCGGGGCGTGGGCTACTTCTTCACCAGGTGACATCCGGTGGTCAGGGACATCACGGTGTTCTTTCCCGACCCGACTGACAGCTGTGCGCCCAGTTGGTCAGTGAGGTTGAGCTCGGCGTCGTCGGCGTGCTGTGTGTCGAGGGCCACGGTGGTGAATCCGTGCCCGCCCGCGACCTCCCGCACGACACGTTTCACCTGGTCCCAAGAGGACAGAAGGGATGTCGGTGCGGACCATCGGGACAGGAACTTCTTGCTGGCCTCTTGTTCGGTCAGGTCCGGAAACTGCGGTGCGCAGCCGCCGAACTCGGCCGAGTTGGGCTCCTCGGTCCACTGCGCGACCCCGAAGTCCGCGGTGAGGCGCTCCCGGATCGAGACCCGGAGCTTCTCGTAGCCGGCGATGGCTTCGTTCAGCGTCGGCCGGGTCGCGAGCTGGGCCTGCTGTTGTTGCTTCGACATCGAGGGTCCCGTGGGTTGAGGATCAAGGTACTCATGGCCGTCGCTGCACCCGGCCAGCAGCACGGCGCCGGTCAGTGCCGCGGCGAGGGGCCATGCTCGTGACAACACGTGGTCAACTTTCTAGTGGGCGGGGACGGTGAGCTGTGGCTTGCCAGCGACGATCGCGGCGATGTTGTGCTTGCTGGTGCTGTCGACCCCTTCGGGTGTGGTGCGGGTGTATTCGCTGTGTCCGTGCGAGGACGCGAGTGGGGTGCCGTCCGGTCCGGTGGCCGCGTCGGCCGACAGCTGTGTCATCCCGTCCATCGCGTATGGAGCTCGACCGTAGCGCCAGGTCTCCGGTACCCATTGGGCGACGGGATCGCCGTCGGCCGTGATGTTGTAGGCGTGGCCTTCGGGGACTTTGAGGTCGGCGGCGGTGTTGTCGATCCCGAAGTGGTCCGCGATGCCGGGGGAGCCGAACACGACGGCGTCGTCGACTCCGGTGCCGCTGTGGGTCAGGCTGACGCCGGTCACGATGGAGCCTTGGGAGTGCCCGAGTGCGGTGAAGTGCGGGTCGGTCGGGCGGGAGGCGTTGATGCCTTGGTCGAACTTCGCGAGCTTGTCCCCGCCGATGTCGGCGTTCTCGCCGGTGATCAGGCCGAGCATCGAGTTCGAGTCGTCGAAGCTGGACGGTTCGTAGCCGATCCAGGTGACGGTGGCGACGTTCGACATGTCGCCGGCGCGGCGCAGCATGTCTTCGGCGCTGTGGCGGACGCCTTGCATGTCGTTGACGTAGCCGTTCATGTTGCCCATGACGGTGGAGTTCATGCCGGGGGTGAACACGGCGACGTGCTGGGCGGTGTCGACGTCGCCGTTGGCGATCGCGGCCTTCGGGTGGTCGCCGGTCATGTCCAGCGACATCAGTTGCCGGTTGGGGTTGAGGCTGCCGTCGGGGTTGTGCATCATCCCGGTGATCGAGTCGAGGGCCTTCAGCCGCTCTTCGATGCGGGCGATCTCGTCGGTGTCGCCGTTGTCGTGTTTGAGCCGGTCGAGGTCGGCGGTGAAGGCGCGTTTCTCCTGGTCGAGCAGGTTCAGGTTGGCTGTGCTGCGGTCGGCGGCTTTGACGCCGTCGCGGTTGCCGACCCAGTCCGGGTGATCGGCGATCAGGCGTTGCCGTTGCCCGTCGGAGAGGGCGGCCCACCAGGCGGCGTTCATCGACGGGTCGGTGTCGACGGGTGGAGGAGCGAGGATCGAGAGGGCCGCGTTGGCGGCGCCGGAGTTGCCGGCCGCGGCGAGGCTGGTGTTCTCGTTGTCGTTGGAGGTGGCGTCGATGACGTGCCCGGACTGGATCTTGTCCAGGACCGCGCACAGGTCGTTGTCGATGTCGGTGGCTTGCCGCAGGACCTCTTCGACCCGGTCTTTGAGCTCTTCGGCGAGGCGGGTGCGTTCTTCGGCTACGAGCTGCTGTTGTTCGGCCGGAACTCCGGTGACGCCGTTGTCGATGACGGCGCCGTCGGCGGCGATGGTGAAGTGGTTGCTCGCGGCGATCGCTTCGGCTTCCTGGGCGCCGTTCTGGACGCCGGAGATCGCGTCGCCGGTGTCGGCGGCCGCGCGGCGCAGGGCGGCGATGTCGGCGGCGTATTCCTCGAGGCCGTCGATGATCTGGTTCACCTCGCCGGTGGCGGCGCCTGCGGCGGTGCCGTGCCAGCCGTCGGGGGTGTTGATGTCGCGCAGGTCGTCGGAGCAGGCGACCAGCTTGTTGTAGGCGGCGTTGATCGCCCCGACGGCGTTCTGGAGTGCGGCCGGGTTCCAACGGGTGGCCTCGGCCCAGGTGACCATCAGGTGGCCTTCACCGGACCCGAGGCGCGGGTGGTGAGGTCGGCCGCGGCTGCGGACTCCTGACGGACGTAGCGGTCGGCTGCTTGGGCCATGTTGCCTGCGTGGGTGTCGAGCCGGGCTTCGAACCCGGTCTCGCGTTGCACGAGAGCGTGTTTGACCTGGGCCATCGTCAGCGCTGCTCGTGACCCTGGCATCCCTAGATCACCTGTGGGCACCGTGGCTGCGCAGTCGGCGCCCCGCAGCCCCTCCGCTACGTGCGCGGCAGCTTGGCCGGTGCTGCGGATGTTGTCGATCACCACCTGGTACCCCGAGCTCACAAGGCCTCCCCGTCGTTGGTAACCACCCGGTCACACTACGACAGCGCCGCCGATGGGCTCAACCCTGTTGCGTGGGCCATGAGCTGCGGAAACGGGATCGAGCCGATTTACCTGTACTGTCAGCGGCCAGTGAATACTCCCCATAGGCGGCCAGATATGGCCCCGCTGATGGCCACCGGGTTCCCCGTGGACGGCCAGATATCTCCCCGGTAGACAGTCCGGGATGTCGTGCGGCGAGGCTGCACGGCGTGAAGAGCAGCAGGGAGATCATGGAGATCCTCGAGGCATATGACCTCACGGGGAGTTACCGCGCGGCGGCCGAACTGGCCGGGTGCGACCACCACACAGTCGCGCGGTATGTGGCCCTGCGGGCGGGCGGCGAGAGCCCAGTCGCGCGGGAGCACCGACTTCGCCCGATCGACGAGTACCTGCCCAAGATCGAAGAGCTGGTGGTGCGATCGAACGGGAAGGTCCGCGCGGACGTGGTGCATCGGCGGATCACTGCGATGGGTTTCACCGGTGGTGAACGCACCACTCGCCGGGTGGTCGCGCAGGTCAAGCAGCGGCTGCGGGTGGGACAGCGGCGGGTGTTCCGGCCGTGGGTCGTGGAGCCGGGCCTGTGGTTGCAGTGGGATTGGGGCCACGGCCCGAAAATCGGTGGTCGGCAGACCCAGTTGTGGTGCGCGTGGCTGGCGTGGTCACGGTTCCGGGTGGTGATCCCGGTGATGGACAAGACCCTCCCGACGATCGTGGCCTGCCTGGACACCACGCTGCGGCGGATCGGGGGTGTTCCGACGTATGCGTTGACCGACAACGAAAAGACGGTGTCGGTGGACCATGTCGCCTCGATCGCGGTCCGCAACCCCGACATCGTCGAGGTCGGCCGGCACTACGGGTTGACGATCCGCACCTGCGTCCCGGCGGACCCGCAGACCAAGGGCGGCTCGGAGGCGACGGTGCGGATCGCGAAGGCGGATCTGGTCCCCACCGACACCAACCTGCTCGAGGCCTACCACAGCTTCGGCGACCTGGAGGCCGCCTGCCGCGAGTTCTGCGAACAGGTCAACGACCGGCCTCACCGCGAGACGAACCGCCGTCCGGTCGAGGCACTCGCGGAAGAGCAGACGAGGCTGCATCCCTTGACCCGCAGGCCGTTCACCGTCGCGTTCGGCACCACCCGCCGGGTCAACTGGGACGGCACCGTCTCGGTCGAAGGGGTGCGGTATTCGGTGCCGCACCCGCTGGTCGACACCAGAGTCTGGGTCCGTTTCCACGGCGATGACCTGATCGTGACCGCGGTCGACGAGAACGGCCCGGCCGAGGTCGCCCGGCACGCTCGCTCGACACCGGGAAACCCGTCGATCCAGGACGAGCACTACCCGCCGCGCGCTGATCACCACGGCGACCGCGTTCCGCGGGCCACGTCGCCGGAGGAAGCCGCGTTCCTCGCGCTGGGCAGCGGCGCGGCGGCCTGGCTGACCGAGGCCGCGGCCGACGGCGTCCGGCGGATCCGCCCGAAGATGGCCGAAGCGGTCACCCTGGCCAAGCTGCACCCGGCCACGGAGGTCGACCAGGCGCTCGGGATCGCGGCGATCGCCGGGCGGTTCGCCGAGAACGACCTGATCCGCATCCTGACCCACCACACCGGCCGCGACACCACCGAACCCTCGCGGGCCAGTGAGGACCACAGCCTGCAGCCGGGCACCTCCGCCTGGTCGAACTTCGGCCTCCCTGCCAGCGACAATGACCCTGAAAGTGACCTGTGATGACCTCTGGACTCCGTGTCGCCGGCTCCGCCGGCGACCCACTTGCCGAAGCTGTCGCGTTGACGAAACGGCTGAAACTGCCGCACCTGCGGCGCGCGTTGACCGACCTGATCCCGACCGCGAAGGCGCAACGCTGGGACCCGGCCGAGGTCGTGCGGGTGCTGCTGGCCGAGGAAGCAGCCGGGCGGGACGCGGCGAACCTGCGGACCCGCCGCAAACGCGCCGCGTTCCCCGCGGGCAAGACCTTCGGCGACTGGGACGAGCAAGCCTCCTCCATCGCCCGCCCGACCCAGGACTCACTGAAAACGCTGGAATGGGTGCGGAACAAGGAAAATCTCTGCATCTGCGGCCCGTCCGGAACCGGAAAATCGCACTTCTGCGAGGCGCTCGGGCAGGCCGCGATCGAGGCCGGGCTGACCGTCGCGTGGTTCACCATCGAAGACCTCGGCGCGCTGGTCCGCCGGCACCGGGTCGACGACTCCATCACCCGCGCCCTGGCCCGGCTGATCCGCACCGACCTGATCATCATCGACGACATCGGGCTGCTGCCGGTCAGCCCCGACGCCGCCGAAGGGTTCTACCGCTTGGTCGACGCCGCCTACGAACGACGCGCGCTGGCCGTCAGCTCGAACCTGCACCCCTCCGGGTTCGACGAGATCATGCCGAAAACCTTGGCCACCGCCACGGTCGACCGGCTCCTGCACCATGCCCACGTCGTCGTCACCCAAGGTGACAGCTTCCGCCTCGCCCAAGCCACCTCCGGTCAGGGGGTGAGACCGCTGCACTGACCACCAGCTCCACTAGGCGGGGAAGTATCTGGCCGCCGTTGGGGAGATCCAACTGGCCGCCAGCGGGGAGAACATCTGGCCGCCTACGGGGAGAACAAACTGGCCATTGACACTGTACCCGATCGAGTAGTTCTACTCAGCCCGATCGGAGCCCGGATCCGCATCGCTCGGCGGCGTCGGAAGGGAACGGATCCGGGACCCGAGCTGTTCCAGCCGCTCGGCCAGGCGATCGGCTGTCGGCGGAACAGTCCCGTCGGCGAGCCCTTGCCGGAGGACGTCCGCGCCCAGCTGCAAGTCGCGTGCCGCGGCTTCGGGTGAGACGGTGTCGTCCTCTTGTGAGGTCGAGCCGACGTGGAGCACGGCGAGTATCCAGGCCACGGCGGAGATCGCCAGCGATCGAGGCCTCTGAAGTAGGTCAACGGGTTGTATGCACACGGTGGTGAATCTCCGCTCGGGCGCAGGTGATCAGGGCAGGTTGCGGAGTCCGTCGAGGACCCGCTGCAAGAGCTCTTGTGGTGGTGGAACCAGGTGACTCCGCGCCGACCGAGGCGCGGCGTCGGTTCGTGGGTCGCGTGCCGGTGGGGACGGTCGCGATCGGCGGCGAGCGTTGTCGGCGAGTTGAAGGGCCGGCCGCGATCGCGACTGGAGCGGACATCGTGGCGAGCACGACCGTCATCGACAGGGTCGCGTCTGAAGGCGCCATGCTGAGGAGGATCTTGAAAGCACGTCGGGCCTTTCAGGAGTTTGCTGCGGTCAGTGGATGCTGGAGGAGTGCCGGTCAGGGCCAAGGGTTGTCGGTGCGGCCGCTGCGCAACCACTGCGCGGTCTTCGTGTAGTGCTTCAGAGATATCTTGTTGGTGAGGAACGCGACGCCTCGCTGGTGTTTTACGACGACGGCGATAGCGCCAGTGTGACCTTCGTACAGCGTGAACGGCTCGACCAGACCGGTCGAACAGTAGGACGCCGGAACGACGCTGATGGAAATGGGCATCAGTTTTGACACGGTCGCCACTTCCTCGATCTGGTTGTAGAGCACCTCCGGGGAGCAGACGCCGGGTCGCGTGGCGGCTTCGCCGAGAAGGAACGAATGCAGAGGTTCTGATACGCCCGTCGGTCGGGTGCAAGCTGCTGCCGGGATGAACCCCTTCACGGCGGGATCGCCCTCGGGCAACCCTGATTTCTGGATTGCATCGGAGTATTCGGCGGAGCGCAGTGTCCTCGGGAACAAACTTGGCGACCATTCGAACACGTGCCTTGACAACTGTTCGAAGGCGGCGCGCAGCAGGTTCTCGTCGCGCCCGGACGGGTCGAGGAAGTCGGGCTCGTTGCCGTGGTCTGCGATTTCGAGGATGTGGTTCAGTGTTTCAATGGGGGCTCCGATTATGCCGAGGAGATAAGCCACCAGTGTGATGTTCTGTCGGCGGCCGCCGGTCTCGAGCCCGGACAGTTTGGATGCGCTGATTTTCGCCATCCTGGCCACGTGGCGAAGGCTGAGGCCCCGCTGTTCGCGGATTTTGCGGAGCGTGTGTGCGACCGCGATGACTGCCGGCCGGGGCGTCTCTATGGACATGGTGCGAGGCTGTTCCGTTCTGGTCGTGGATTTGCGCGGTAAAGCACTTCGAGCTACGTCGGCAACCCGACCCGCTACGCGGTCGGCGGGCGCGCGCATGTCCGGGCCTCGCCGCTCAGGAGGGCGAGCTGCCAGGAACTCCTGCGGGTGAGTGCGCGGGCTGGATCCGGCTGACGGCCGCGACCACGAGGGGCGCGGCGTCGTGCGGGGCGCATGGACCCTCAGGCCACCAGGCGTCGACCTGGACGATGCCTGGTGGCAGCAGACAGGTGCCTTTGAACATGGCTTCGATCTCACCGAGGGTGGCGACGGTGCCGCGGCCGAGGGCGCTCGTCCGGAGGCTGTCCTCCAGCGCCGTGGCGACGGCCTTGAGTTCGGCGGACTCGGGTTCGAAGAGGTGGGTCAAGGCCAAGAACGAGCCGGCGGGCAAGGCCGCAACATGGGCCTGGACAACGTCCACCACGTCGGAGCGTGCTCCGCCGTGGAACGACAAGACACCGCCGAGAAGCAACCCGATCGGGCGGGCCGGTGCGGTGGCCAGCTCTTTGCGCAGGGAGATCCACATCCTGGCCGGGTCGAGCGGGTTCGTCTCTACGACCAGGACGTTGTTCGAGCGATCTTCGGAAATGGCGCGCAGAACGGCGGCCGCGAGCGGGTCGTGTTCGACGTAGGTGACCGCCGCCGATGGGTTGGCCCGGCGGACGACGTGATGGAGATCGTCGGCGCGAGGGCCAGGAAGGGCCACCCCGGCGATGACGAGCTGGTTCACGTACCCGGCGAGGTAGCGGGCGACCCGCAGGTGGGCGGCTTGCTCGGAGGTGAAGACGTAACCGATGTCCTCGGAGACAGCTTCGAGGTGACGTCGAGTTTCGAGCTCGATGCCGTGGGCGTCCTTCCCGTAGAGAAAGGCGTCGTACAGGTAGGGCAGGTTCGCCCTTGTCAAGTCGGTTCCGACGGGCCTCTTCCACGCCTGTGCCCGTTCAGGCGTTCGAGACATGGGCTGTGCTCTCCGAGAGGAGGCTTCCACGATGCGGCGCCCAAGCTTCGGGATCACGTGGCAGGGGGCACGTGATGGGCGGAAAGCCGCGATGCGTCGGGGAGTCGAAGAACGTAGCGACGACTGCGGCCCGGTGGACCGCTCTTGGCGGTGCCGGCGAGGACGCGAGCATCGGCTGTACGGAACCTTCGGTATGACCGCGGGCCGACCGGTCCGGCTGCGCCGCCCGGCTTTGTGTCGGTCCCGATGACAGACCGTCGGCTGGTTGCGCGTAGTGCGGGAGACTGGTGACTGAGGTGCGCACACCGAGGTGGGCGTGCCGACCATGCGGCCGGGCGAATCGCGCCCATGACCACCAAGCGCAGAGCGCGAGTGCGACCAAGCCGACAGCGCAACCGCACAGCACTCCGGCGACTTCTGTCGCGTCGGTATCGGATCCCACGTACCGCTCCTTGATCTTTCCGTCGAACCTGCGCTCATGAGACCGTGGTCAGCGGCTTCGGGGGAGATGACATTCGGTGACACGGGAGGATGCGGTGGCGTTGGGACGGCGGGTGACGATCACTGGAACGCGCTCCATCGTCGAGCCGGACCTGGAGCGGGTCGATTCGCTTTTCGAGGCTTACCTGCGACCGTTCGCGGACGCCGACGCGCGCTTCCACGTCGGAGGCGCCGTCGGCATCGACACTGCCGCGTTGACCTGGCTCTGCGAGCGGACGGCCTCCGAGCTGTGCGTCGTCGTTCCGTGCACGGTGGCCGATCAACCGGCGCAGGCCGTGGACGCGATCCGTGCCTGGCGCCAAGCGGGCCGCCTGGCTGACGTCGTCGAACTCCGTGCCGGTGCTCTCGGTACCGCCGCATACCACGCTCGGAACCGATGGATGGTGGACCGTAGCGAACTGGTGATTGGCTTTCCGCGCGGCAACAATCAGGCCAGGGGTACCTGGTATACGCTCAATTACGCGGCTGAACAGGGCAAACCGCGTTTGGTCGTTCCTCTTTGACCTCGTCGAATGGTGTACTGGATACCGTGACTACAGGCAGGCAGACCGGGGCGCGCCTTCTGCGCCGCCTGCGCGTTTCGCGCGGCTGGTCGTGGGCCGATTTAGCGCGTGCACTGCAGGATTCCGCGCGCCGGCTGGGGATGGTCTCGCTGGCGGCTAGCCAGCGATCGAGCATCCGGCGTGCCGTGGCCCGGTGGGAGAGCGTCGACGACGGAACCGTTCCGGGCGAGCGCTACCAGGTTGTCCTGGCATACATCTACGCCTGTACGCCGGCGGGACAGGTCCAACTGGGGCCGGGGTCGGACTTTGAACTCCTCCTGGAGGCGTTCCGGTATTTCGACGTGCCGTCGCCGCGGATTCAGGAAATCGTCGAGGTGATCGCTGCCTGTGTAGGGGCGGAGGGGCCCGAATTGGCGATGCTGCTGCAGCCCGCCGCTCGTGCGGGCTTGGCTGCAGCTGAACGGGAGCGATCGAATCTCGACGAGGTGATTCCAAGTCTGCGGGACGCGGTTGTTTCGATCGACCGACAGGTGGGCGTGCAGCCATTTGTCAGGTTGCAGCTGCAGCTCGCTCCCGTTGTCGACGCGTGTCGGCTCCTCAGCGCGCAGTCCGGTAAAAGCCTTGCGGATTTGTCGACACTGGCGGCTGCGACTTTCGCGCTCGCCGCCCGTCTGGCCTTCGAGACGCGTGACGACGAGATGGCGATGGGCTTCTACTCGGAGGCGACCCAAGCCGCCGGTGATCTGAAGGATCGGAGCTTCCGCGCGATGATCCGGACGAGCCACACCATGGTGACGCTCCACGCGACAGGCGACCATCAGCTGGCACGAGAGATCGCCAGGGCGGCGACCGTCGATGCCCATCGAGGTTCGAGTTATGCCGTCCGCGCGCGTGCTCACGCAGTGCACGCCGAAATCAACGCTCGCGCCGGCCAGGCGAAGGAAGCGGCCGAGGCAATCGGCCGAGCGTGGACGACTGTCGACCAGCTCTCCCTGGATGATCCGCACCAGGGGTTCGACGGTGAGCGGCTCCGGGGGTTCGCCGGCTTGTGCGCACTCCACGCGGGCGATGCCGACCAGGCGCATGGCAGTCTTGAACGTTCGCTCGAATCGTTGAGGACGTCACGGGACGCCGTGCAGAGCGGCATCGTGACCTCGGACCTGGCGCTGGCGCGGTTGAAGCTGGGCGACCCGCGCGCGTGCGCCGCGGACCTGCATGACGCCATCGACGTCGCGTCGGCGACAGGAGGTCGTGTGGCTACCCAGCGAGTTCGTCTCGTACGTCAGGCGCTCCGGCCCTGGCGAGCCGAGGACTTCGTCGCTGACCTCGATGACCACCTGCACGACGCGTTGATCGGCCGCTGACCAGCCCACGACGCGAACCACAGAGGCAGTCCAACGAGCGCGAGCGAGCGCTCGGGCAGTTCAGTTGTGCTTGAGCATGATCGAATCGGCGCAGCGATCTCGTAACGCGGGCCGTCCGCCAAGAGACTCTGGAGCGGAGCCGGACGTTCCCCGGGATCGCTGCGGAACGTTGCTGGCACACGAGCGCATTGGTCTTCCGCTGAACCGAGGAGCCGTCATGCCTTCCCAATCCCGGCTCGTAGCGCTCGTCACCGTGCTTACGGTCCTTGCCGGCTGTTCGAGCGGAGAAACCGCAGCGCCCGTCGCCACCCCGGCTGCGGCAGCAGTCTCGCCGTTCGCCGTGCCCGATCCGGCCCCGACGACACTGGACAAGAACACCCCGGTCGGTCCCGACGGCGCCTCGGTCCAGGTCGGCACGGCACAGGTGACGGTCCCGGCGGGGGCGGTCACCGCAGAAACGTCGATCCACGTCCCCGAGACCGCGGCGATCGACCGGCAGCTGGCCGAGCTCTACGGCCAGCCAGTCGGCGTGCAGCACGACGCGCCCTTGCAGAAGCCCGTCAGCGTGCGGTGGAGCCTGCCGCCGATGTCCGACGTCCAGCGTGCCTCGCTCGTCCTCGTGCATTGGAACGAGGGTGATCGGGCGTGGGAGCCGCGACCGGACCGGCAGTTCCGACTCGAGGGTGACGTCCTGTCGGCCGAGCTGACGGAGTTCTCCTTCTGGGATTGGGTCGCGAACGCCGGACAGACGGTCGGCGAGATCACCGGCGCCCGCAAGGACGGCCCGAAGTGCGGGGGAGCCGCGTTGCCGCCGTGGGTCCGCGGCGTCGTCGACCCCGACGAAGGGACCTCGGCCGCGGCAGTGCGGGTGTGCTTCGAGCCGGACCACGATGACCTCGTCACGGTGCGAGTCGTCAACAATCGGCCGTTCACCCAGCAGCTGATGATGTCCTCCGGCAACCAGAGCTGGGCGTGGACGTGGCCCGGCCCCGGCGGGCAGGACGTCGCGGCCGCCGTCTACGAGGCGGCCCGGGCCGCCTTCGACAGCAAGACGTCCTATCTGCTGCCACCACTGACCGAGGTCGCAGTGGGAGTCGATCGTCCTGCCGAGCCAGGCCCGATTTTCATCGGGGCCACTGCCAAGGTCACCCGAGTTACCGTGTTGACCGACGTCGTCCGGTTCGCCATGGACCAAGTCAACGTCGGCGGCTTCGACAACCCGCTGCTCACCGCGTTCGTCCAAGCTGTCTACGAATGCGGCGGCAAGCAGCTGCTCAACCGACATAAGGCCGCGGTCGAGGGGCGGTGGGCTACCTGCATGCGGTTCTTCGCCGGTCCGAAGCTCCTCGTGATCGACGAACTTGGCTACTTACCGCTGCCTGGCGACGGGGCGTCGGCGTTGTTCCAGGTGGTCAATCAGCGCTACCTGAAGTCGTCCACGATCTTGACGACAAACGTCGGGATTGCTGACTGGGCAACAGCTTTCGGTGACGCCACGGTCGCCGCGGCGATGCTGGATCGGTTGCTGCATCGGGCGACGGTGGTCGGCATCGACGGACCATCTTACCGGTTGAGGTCGCACCAGGACACCTCTGACAAGCTGCGCAAGGCGGTGAACGCGCGTGTCTCCTAACGCTATCGCCAAGACCTGCCCGATCTGCTGGGACGCGTTCATCGCGACCGGACGCCAGGCCAAGACCCGCGTCTACTGCTCACGGGAGTGCAAACGCACCGCCGCTGCCCGCCGGGAGGTTGAACGCACCAGCAGCTCGGTCAGGGCTTTCGGGCAGCCGCCTGCGGCGGCCGCCTCGGCCCCGGCGCCCGCGCCGCTGCCGCAGCTCGCGGCGCAACGCGACTGCCCGCACTGCGGCGGCCAGGTGAGCATCGTCGCGTTGCTGACCACACCGGAAGTGGCACGTCCCAAGATCCCGATCACTGCACCTGAAGGAGTGATCGCACTTCGCCGCTGACAACGGTTATGCTGCTCTCCTCAGCTGGGGAATTTCAGCGAGTACCCCTGAGGAGTTTCACCGAGCCCCGTCAGAAGCCATTGGCCGATCGCAGCCTCGGCTCTTGCCCTCCGCATTTGAATCCGGCGAGCTGCTACGGCCGGGTCCAACCGCCCTCGTCGAGCCGTTCGCTTGCAGGCGGCCGGCCGCTCCGCCGAGGAGGCTCAGCGCGCGTTGGCTGTTGTTAGAAATGTCACGCAGCCTGTCGCGATGGGCGATCCGTCCGACGTTGAACTGGTCTGCCCCGCAGCAGGTGCAACAGCTACGTTCAAGACGACTAGGGCGGGACGTTCGTCTCCTGCTCGACCCAGCAGGTGAGTTCGCCTGCGTCGGAGCGTCTGCGGTGAGCTCGGTCGAATCTGTCTTGCCGGTTAATTCGACGCTGTGGTCCCAGGGATTGCCGCTCCGTATATATGAGGCCGTGCGCGCCGTAGCGCCTCGAGCGTCCGGGTTAACTCGTTCGATCGCCGTCGTCGTAGTGGGCTGAGTGGGTGAATCGAATTGCGACATTCAGTCGGCCGTGGCTGCTGCCGTTGAGTACTCGCGAAGGGGTTCTTTCGGGGTGTCATGGGTGATGGTGCCTGATTTTGTCGCGTCGACAGGGTAGACAGAGAGTCGCTGTACATCCGGGGGTGGTGTGGTTGAACGGCGTCAGCGAGTTCGGACGCGGACGGTCGGCGGCGGATTCAGGTGATGAACACGTCGGCGGTCAGGGGGTCCGTGGTGTTGATGTCGCAAGGGCTGGGGCGCACGCCGAATCGCCCGGCATGCCGAGTCAGCAGGGGACCGCTGATCGAAATGCGCCAGCTCATGGCGTCGGTGCCATGCCGCAGGTGGTGTCACTGACAAGCCACCCTCGGCAACTGCCGCCGCCACCCGCCCACTTCCGCAGTCGTGTCGATGAGCTCGCGGACCTGGACCGACTGTTCGTGGACTCCGGCAGGACTGCCTCACGGGCCGCTGTGACGGTGGTTGTCGGTCCCGGCGGTGTCGGCAAGACCGCGCTGGTAGTGACATGGGCCGCTGGGCAGGGACATCGTTTTCCCGACGGGCAGCTTTACGCCGACCTGCGCGGGTTCTCTGCTGGTACCGCGGTGGCGCCTGAGGAGATCCTGGGGATGTTTCTGCGGGCGTTGGGGGTGGATGCAGAGAACGTGCCGATCGAGTTGGCTGAGCAGATGGGGCTGTACCGGACGATGACTACGGGTCGCCGGCTGCTGGTGGTGCTGGACAACGCTATCTCCACGGCGCAGGTTCGCCCGCTGATTCCGCCGTCGGCCGGGTGCGTGGTGCTGGTGACCAGCAGACTTCGTCTGGATGGTTTGCTCGCTGACGGGGCGCGGTTCGTGGAGGTCTCGCCGCTGCCGCGCGACGACGCGGTCGCGCTGCTGGCCGCCGTGCTGGGTGACGACCGGGCGAGTGACGAGCCGGAGGCGGTCGTAGAGCTGGCCCGGCTGTGCGGCAGTTTCCCGATTACGTTGCGGGTGGTGGCGGCGAAGCTGGCTGCGCACCCTCGGTGGCCGGTCTCGCGCGTGCTGGATCAGCTCCGGAACGAGCGGTCCCGGTTGATGACCTTGTCGCGGCTGGCCGGGACGGAGGAGTCGGTGATCGCGACATTCGACTGGTCGTATCGCGAACTGCCCGCGTACGTGGCGGCGGTGTATCGGTTGATGGCTGAGCTGCCGGCGTCGGAGTTCGGGCCGGGGCTTGCCGCTGCGGTTGCGGAGCTGTCTGAGCAGGATGTGACTGAGGCGTTGCAGGTTCTGGTCGATGCGAGTCTGCTCGAGGAGATCGATCTCGACCGCTATCGTTTTCATGACCTGGTGAGGCTGCACGGTCGCGCGCAGCGTGAGGATGACGGTCGCTTCGAGGTCATCCCGCGCGCCGCCACGTGGTATCTGCGAGAGCTGACGCGGGCGAACCTCGTGGTCATCCCGATGCGTTGGCGGGTCAGCCCGGTCGCTGAGCAGTTGCGGGATCTGCCCGCGGCGTTTGCCTCGGATGAGGTGGCGCTGGCCTGGCTGACGGCGGAGCTGCCGAATGTGCTGGAGGTCTTGGAGGCAGCTGTTGCCGACCATCGTGATGAGCTGGCATGGCAGCTGTGCGAGGCACTGTGGGAGCTGATGCTGTACCGCAAGCACTACCCGGAGTGGGTGCGCTCGCACGAACTGGGGATTGCTGCCGCTCAGCGGTGTCGCAATCGGGTGGCGGAGTCTCGGCTGCGTTACCAGCTGGGGCGGGCGTATCTGGACCTGGGCCAGCTGGATCCAGCGGAGCGGGAGTCGCGCTGGGCTGCCGATCTGGCGCGTGGTGTGCAGGATCAGCGCAACGAGTCCGCGGCCTTGGAACAGCTGGGGGTGATCGCGCAAGGCCGCGGCGATGTTGAGCTTGCGGTGGTGGTGTTCACCGACAGCCTCCGTATCGAGGAGGAGCTGGGGATCGATCGCGGGGTCGCGGCGCGGCACCGCCGCATCGGTGAGGTGCTGTTGCAGGCCGGGCGGGATGCGGGGGCAGCGCGGCATCTGGAGGCGGCTCACGCGCTGTTCGCCGAATTGGGTGATGAGAAAGGGGTGGCCCGGGTGGCGCTTGGGCTGGCCCGGATCGCGGCGCGATCCGGGCGGCCCGAAGTGGCGGTGCGGCGCCTGGAGCAGGCACGTGGGGTTCTCGGCCGGTCGCGGTCAGCGGTGTATGAGGCCGAGGTGCTGATCGCCCTGGCGGAGGTCGCTGAAGGCGACGACCAGGCCGCGAGGGCGCGGGACTATCTGGGTGAGGCGGTCGAGCTGCTGGCCGACATTGGTGGTGCTCAGCTGGAACGTGCGCAGGCCAGGTTGTCTGCTCTGGATGCGGCGGACTGAGTCGAGTCGGCGCAGGCGCCGGCCGCTCACGGACCACAGGTAAGCGGCGACCGCGCCGAGTTCGGTGTCGATGTTCTCGGCTAGCGCGGTGTCTCCGTGGCAGTCACCGATCAGGCATTGTCCGTCGGCTAGTGGGACCGTCGCGATGCTGAGGCCGGGGAGCCGGCTGAAGGTGGCGGCCAGGGCCGCACGTCCGTCGGCGAAGCATCGTTGCTGCGCGCCGACCAGGACGTCGGCCAGTGTTTCCCGGCGCTGATCGGTGGCGGGTCCGGCGAGTAGGACGGTGCTGTGACCGTCGCCGAGCTCGTAGTGCCAGCTGGTCAGCGTGCTGGCTGTCGTTGCAGTGGCGTAGATGTCGGTGCGGTGTGTGCGGGCACTCATGCTGGCACCGGTTTAGGCAGCGGCATGGGGGAGACGGGTACAGCGTGGCCAGGTTCGGGGATGTTGAGCAGTCCGTACATCGTGCGCCGCAGAATCTGGCCGGCTTGGCCGGGCTGAGAGCTGAGCAGCCGGCGGATACGAGTGGGCAGCCCCGTGGTGTCGCGCGCGTGGTCGGCGGCTCGTAGCTGGGGGATGAGCGGCCGCCTGGGGTCCCAATGGGGAGTGTGTTCGGCGAGCACCGCGGCGGGGGTGCCCGGCAGCAGGGGCTGGTCGGGGTTGTGATCGAGCAGGACCGACGCGCCGGCGGCGGCGCCGTAGGTGGTGACGGATCCGTAGTCACCGATGACGTGGTCGGCGGCGACCAGAGCGGCGCGCCAGCCTTCCTCCGGGGGAAGGAGCACGAGTCCGGCGCGGAGGGCCCCGGCGAGCCAGGAGCGGATCTGCCAGGGGCTGTGGTGGGACCAGATCTGTGGGTGCAGGGCGCCGACGACACGGTAGCGCTCGCGGGGGAGGGCGGCGATGACTCGGTCGAACAGGTCGGGGTGACGGCCGAAGGCCGAGCGTGGTGACCAGGTAGAGGTGACCAGGACGATGTGCTGGTCGTCGGCAGCGCCGAGCGCACGTCGGTAGTGATCTTGGTAGGGGAGGCTGGCGGTGAGGCGGTCGAGGGCGATGTCGCCTGCGACGACTGCGGTGTTGAGGGCGGGCGGGCAGACTTTCGCGAGCAGGTCGCGTTCGCGTTCGTGGACCAGGATGATCGCCTCGGCCCGCGTCCGGCCTTCGCGCATCAGCTGGTCGGGGCCGAGGCCGGTGCGTAGCCGGGATCGTGGGCCGTCGGTGGCGCCGGGCGGGCTCCAGGTGCGGTACTGGCCGAACCCGCCGCCGTGCGGGACGAGCATGGCCGGGGCAGTGAGGTCGTCGATGCCGCGGGTGCTGCCGGCAAGGACGAGGTTGAACGTGCTGCGGCGGGCCTGGGGCCAGGGCAGCACGATCCCGCCTTGGGCGTGGAGAAAGTCGTGATTGGCCTGCCAGTTCTCGTCGGCTTCGGGGTTGGTGAACACGACCTGGACGCGGTGGTCGGCCTCCAGAAGCGGTAGCAGGTCCAGCAGACGGGTGCCGGCCACGATGTGTGGTACGAGCACCAGTACGGATTTCGTGTCGCGGCGCGTGGCGAAGTGCTGATCGGCGGGCCCGACCGGGCTGCGTACCCATCTGGTGTCCGTCATATCGTGGTCCTCCCTCGTGTCCTGTATCTGTCCACAGCATGAGGAAAGAAGTAGTGAAAGTGCTTTGGGCCTGCTGTTCTGCTTCTTGACAATTGATCAACAATGATCGTCAGTCCGTGGTGTACACATCTGTGACCTGGTCGTTCGGATGGATGAATGCGAAAATGGGTGGTGGGAGAGTGGGTTGGCGACACGGTTCGTCACGGGGGAAGGGGCTGGCATGGAAATCGGTTTCGGAATTCTTGGGCAAACGGCCTTGCTTATGCACGGGAATGTGGACGTGAACCCGGTGAGCCCTCGGCCGATGAAGGTGCTGGCGGCTCTGTTGACGGCGCCGAACCGCCGCCTGTCTGTGGATGTGGTGGTGGATTGGGTGTGGGCGGAGCACGAGAGTCCGCCGCAAGGAGCGCTGGCAACGTTGCACCAGTACGGTGCGCGGTTGCGTCAGGTGTTCCAGGCGAAGCGGGTGTCGGCCCAGATCAGCGTCGGAAAATCGGGGTGTCAGCTGGATGTCGATGAGTTGCTGATCGACTACAAGCAATTCCGGGTGATGATGGCGAGGGCGCGGACCTTCGCCGACCGGGGGGATCACGATCGTGCGCACGTGGAGGCGTTGGCGGCGGTGCGGTTGTGGAGAGACGAGCCGTTGGCGGATTTGCGGACTGGCCCAGCCGATGAGTGGCGAGTGCGGTGGGCTCGCAACGACTGGGTGCCGGCGAATGCGTTCGTCGTTGCCCAGCAGCTGTTGGTGGGGCAGGCGGAGTTGGCGCTGACGCGGCTGGAGGAGATGGATCGCGCGCACCCAATGGAGCTGAGTCTGGTGAAGCTGCGGGTGCGGGCGTTGATTGCAGCCGGCCGCGGCCTGGAAGCGACGGATTACTTCCGCAGGATGCGCAACGAGTTTCAGGAGATCGGGGATTTCCGCGCGGCGGACGACCTTCTTGTCCTCTACGACGAGGTGACGCGCTCGGGGGCTCAGCTGTTCCCGCCGGTGGCGCGCTCAGCTTCAGTGGGGGATGCCGACTCGGTGGAAGATCGCACGTTCTCGGCCGATGGCACTGTGGGCGCGGGGAGGTTGATGCATGTGCCCCCCGACGTCGACGGGGTCGTGGGGCGAGAAGCGACCTTCGGGGAGCTCGACGCGTTCACCACTGACTCGGCGGGTATGCCACGTTCGGCAGTGGTGATGCTGACCGGCGGCCCCGGGGTCGGAAAGACCACGGTCGCGCTGCGGTGGGCGCATCAGGCGAGTGGTCGTTACCCGCAGGGAGTGGTGTTGCTGGACCTGCGTGGCGACGGGCAGACAGCTGGTTCGTCAGCCGACGATGTCGTCGAGACGCTGCTGGAGTTGCTGGATGTCCCGGTGGATCAGATCGTGTCGCCGGTCGCGCGCGCGGCGCGGCTGACGCGGCTGCTGGCCCAGCGGCGGATGCTGGTGGTGCTGGACAATGTGGCGCGCACCGAGCAGGTGGAGCCGTTGCTGCGCGTGCTGGTGGGCTGCACCGTGGTGATTGTGGCACGCCAGCGGCTCTCGACGTTGCTGGCCGCGCGCAGGATCCCGGTCGTGACAGTCTCGCCGCTGTCGATGACAGCGGCGCACGCGCTGCTGGAACGCCGGATCGGGCCGCGGACCCGGCAGGATGTTCCCGGCGCCATGGGCCTGGTGCAGCTGTGTCAGGGCAACGCACTTGCGTTGACGCTTGTTGCCGAGCGTGCCGCTGCGCGTTCGGGAATGCGCTTGGTGACCCTTGTTGAGGCGTTGCGGGACGCGGACATGCTGTTGGACTTGGGCGACGAGGGTGACTGGCCGGGCCGGAGCCTGCGCTCGGCCTTCACGTTGTCATTTCAGGCATTGGGTGAGGCTGAGCGGCGAGTATTTGCGTTGCTGGGGTTGCATCCGGGGATCGAGTTGACGAGTGAGGCTGTTGCGGCGGCGGACGGGCGTGTTGTCGGGGAAGTGCGAAGGTCGCTGGATGTGTTGGTGTCGGCGCACTTGATCGAGCAACCGAGCGACATGGATCGGTACCGGATGCACGATCTGCTGCAGCTGTATGCGAGATCGCTGGCGTGGCAGCTGCCGGACGTGAAGGTCTTGCGTCGACGGATGGTGGAGTTCTATGTGGTGACGGCGTTCGAGGCGCATCGGATGGTGTATCCGGGTAAAGATCGTCCGGAGATGCCGCCGGTCGATGAGGGCGTCGTGGCAGCGAGGCTGGGCAGCGTGGCCGTTGCGCGGCAGTGGTTTCTGCGCGAGCGCAGTACCTTGACTGCCGCTGTTGGCGTCGCGGCCGAGGCCGGGCTGGACGCGATCGTCTACACGTTGCCGTCGCTGACCGCGGACGTGTTCGATCGGCATGGTTACTACCACGACATCATCACCGGATTCATGATTGCCGCGTCGACGGCGGCGAGGTCCGGAAATATCTATGCCGAGGCATCGAGTTTGAACGATCTGGGCCAGGTATTGCTGTTGATGGGGCAGGATTCGGAGGCGGAGCCGTATCTGGAGGTGGCGTTGCGGCTGGTGGACGCGCACGACATCGGCATCGGGCGGGTGACGGTGCGGCTGAATCTGGCGCGGCGGCATCTGCACGCGGGCCGAGTGGACCAAGCGGTGGAGACATCTCGGGAGGCGTTGCTGGCGGCGCGGTCGTTGGGGGAGCCGGAGCGGTGTGGTGCGGCGTTGCATCGGCTGGCGGATGCGTTGCTGGAGCAGGGCGGGCAGCAGGACAAGGCGCTTGAGCTGTATTGGGAGGCGCTGCATGTGCGCCAGCGGATCGATGATGTTCCGGGCCGGATCCTCACCCACATCGCGTTGGGGGATCTGCTGAGGCGGCTCGAGCAGTTCGGGGCGGCAGATGAGCAGTGTCGGCTGGCTTCGGGTCTGGTTAATGAGAGTCAGCATCTGCCGGCTGTCATGAAGCTGAACACGGTGTTGGCTCGGTTGCGGCATGCGCAAGGCCAGGACCGGGTCGCGTTGCAGCACGCCGATCGGGCAGTTCTGTTGGCGGATAGGTCGCGCCATGCAACTGGGCGTGGGCGGGCCTTGGATACGCTTGCGCAGATCTTGCTGGACCGTGGGAACGTCGATGACGCACGGTCGTTGTGGGAGCAGGCGGCGATGCTGTTCCGTGGTCGGGAGCGGGTCGCGCAGGCTGAGCGGATCGAGGGGTTGCTGGCTCAGTTGGAGTCGCGGGTGGTGCCGCCGGCGCGGGAGGGTGAACGTGACACGGTGGCGATTCCGTCGCCACGCCTGGCGCAGTCGGATGACGAGGGGCCGTCACGCCGGCGGGAGTTGCGGGACGAGGAGTGGCTGGGGTAGCCGGGTAGGGGAGACGCGGATTGGACTTTCTGTCCACCGTGGACGTCGCCACGGTATCGACGGCGAGCGCTGACCGGGTGAGCTCTGCTGCGGGCCGTAGCCCGGGTGGAGTCCGCGCTGGTGGCCGGAGCCGAGGGCGGCGTCCCGGCTCAGGTAGCGGGTGGGGGTATGCGCCTGTCCGGTGGGAAGGTGGAGTGTGGTGATGCCGGTGAGGACGAGATCGATCCCGGCGAGGAACTGCTCGCGGTCGTCGTGCTCGCGCATCTGGTCGGCGACGGCCCGGGTGGACGGGTAGTTGTCGGGGTCGAGCGCGTCCCGGGCCGTCGACACGGCGTCGGGGAACTCGCTGCGGTCACGTCGGCCTCGATGGCGCGGCCGTTCACGGCGTTCTGGCCGGCGGTGTGGTTCTGTCGGTCTGATGTGACCGCGTCTGCTCGTGGTTGGTGACCGCACCCTGTGTGGTTGCCAGGTCTGTATCTGTGAGTTTTGACCGCACATGGGGGTTGCGGTGGGAGGATGTCTGTGCTTCAGACGAGGAGCACAGATGCCTCCACAGTCGAAGGTAGAGCTTACGCCGCGATCCGCCCGGACGCTCGGACGGGGATGTCCGGGCGTGCGCTGGAACGCAAGTACAACGTGGGCCGCCGGCCGTGGTGAAGGCGATCGCCTCGGCTTGGCCGGAGCCGCGGAAGAAGCCACCGCCGCGGCCGTCGAAGCTGGACCCCTTCAAGCCAGTGATCGACGAATTCCTCCGGACAGACTTGGATGCGCCGCGGAAACAACGGCACACGGTGAAGCGGATCTTCGCCCGGCTGATCGACGAGCACGGCATGTGCCTCCGTCGCGATCGCCTCCAACGAATCCTTCGCCGGCTGGACCAAGACGTTCGCTGACCCGCGGCTCTGCGCTGCCATCGTCGACCGGCTCACCTTCGGCGGCAACATCATCGAGACCGGCACCGAGTCCTACCGCCTCACCCACAGCCGCCGAGCCCAGGCAGAAGCCTGAAAGGCCGCCGGAAACGCAACTTCGACTACGAGGAGACCGAGCCACCCCGTCCAGCAAGGGACTGCTCGGACGATGTCAGCTGGATCAGGAGCTCCTCGTCGATGACCTCTGAGTATGCACACCACAGGCAGGACCAGACGTCGTGCTCACGGCCCACACCGGCCAGGCACCGCGGACAGGTCGGAATCGAACCCGCCCACCACACCTTGCCCACCTCAACCGATCGCGACTGCATGACGATCACTCTAGCGCTGCTGAACTTCCTCGGCGGAGCGTTCCCTGCACCCGTCACACACGACCGCTCCGAAACAGCAGATGAGTGCGGTCAGTTCTCACCGACATCGATCATGAAATTCGCCGTCGAGTGCGGTCACAACAGGTGAACATTCGCGGCCCGTTGAGACCGTCACAACCAGCGGTGCCCCGGATGTAGTGCACCAGGGCCGAGGTCGCCGTGAACCAGCCGTCTCCAGGTATCCGCGCCACCGAGTCGGCACGAACCCGTCCGGCGCGTCGTTCGACGTGGTAGGTACCGGTGGCGTCGGGCTCGCGCACGATCTCCACAGCATCTAGCAACCCGATCGCCGCGGTCCTGCCGGCGAACCGCACTGCCGCGAGCACCTGCGGCGTGAACTGGTGCAGGTATCCGTACGAGCCCTCCCGTGCCGCGAGGTGCCCGTGACCGGCGGCAACCGCGGCGCGGCCTGCGCCACCGCCGACCGCAACCGTGGCCACTCGATCCGTTCGCCCCGGATCAGCCCGCCGATTGCTCGTCGCTGATCTGCGGGTCGGTGATGATGGCCGGCAAGTCGTCCAGCAGCGCTTGCCGGTCTTCCCCCTGCCGCGCTCGGCCAACGCGTTTCGCATCTTGCGTTCGGCCTGCTCTCCCGCACCGAGATCCTGGGAGCGTCGCGGAACGGACACTGCGATCGTCATCGAGGGTGAGTCCGGCCGTCCCGGTCGACGTTTTCGGCGGCGGAGCCGCTGGCACTCTCACGGGGGACTTGGCTCAGTGCGGATCCCGGAGGGGGCGATCGACTGCCAGGGCTGGTCCCTCGGCGGCTTCGAGCAGTTATGGGCTGCGACGCCCTGCGGGCGGCGACGGCACTGGGGTCGCTCGCCCCGCGCGCGTGGCTGCTCGGGCGCGGGGGAGGGACAGGTGCCGTTCGGTGGCTGGCGTCGGTAGGTCCCGGCCGTTGCTTGCTCCGTCCGGGTGGTGACGTTGCGTGGCTCGTCACCGATTTGCCACTCATGATCAAGTTCGACTACTGTGTCCTTCGATTCGATCACCCGATCGGGTATGACTCAACCACGACTTGGTGAAAGTAATTCACTTTGACAACGGATTAGTGCTTGAACCTCGGTGAGTGTGCCCGGAATCGGTAGAGGGACCCGCCCGATGGGCGACTTATGCGTGGCGCTACCGTCTGCGCCAACATTGAAAGACGCGAGCTTGTACGCTCACGCCGTACCAACGTTGAGGTGAAGAAGTGAAGCGTTTCTGGCTGCGGGCAACGATGCTGACCGTGACCATGTGCTTGCTGGCGAACTCGCCCGCGGTCGCCATGGCATTGCCCGCCCACTGGCGTTACTACTGAGTAGTACGGGGCGCTCGCACTGGCGGGCGCCCCGGCGTTCAGCCGCCCTCCCGCCGTCCGGGATGAGGTCGTTCGTCGCCGTCATCATCCGAGGCGGCCTTCTCGCCAGCCGCGCCTGCCGGTCGACCTCGTGGGCGAAGCGTCACCCCGGCCTCGAGCAGCATCCGCCTGGCGATGTCGCGGCTGACACCAAACGTCTCGCCGGTCCCGGCGATGGATTTCCCGCTGGCGTAGGTTTCCACCATGCCCGGCGGCGCGGGCGGCGTGAGCGGCTGCGACGCCCGGAACTTGATGCCCTGTGATTTGAGAACCTTACGCAGAATCCGGTAGCTGCCTTCGAAGTCCTCGAGGAGGGCGAGCAAGGTTTCGCCGGCGTCGTAACGGCGTTTGAGGTCCGCCGCTTCCTCCAGCGGCACGTCGCGAGCCAATCGCTTCGGCTTTCGAACCGGTCGGTTGCCATCCGCTTCCTCGGTCACGAGATCATCGCCGCCCCGAACAGCTGATCTGGTTAGGCCCCGCATCACATGAGGTCCCTGCGGGGGATCTGAGGGTGTCTCTCCAGGCAATTCGACGGATTCCGATTCGCATACCGCCAGGTAGGTGTAGTGGGCCGGCCGTCTGTACCCGGTGTGCGTTTGCGGTGGTCATCGCATATTCGCTTCCCTGGGCGTGCTGTGTGTGCTGGCTACGTGCTCGGTCGTTTGATCGGAATGGCCTTGTGTGGAACGTGCGAGGTAGGTGGTCGTGATGCCGGTCCTCGCGGTAATCGCTGGGTAAGACGCGAATGTCACGGTCACAGTCCGTAGTCGATCGAGGATGGCGACGGTGAGGCCCATGCTGAGGCGGACGGCTGGCCGGCAGTTCGTGAACGGGTACAGGGGTCCGCGGCATGACGGCAAGCAAGCGGGCCGGGCTTCACGGTGACCGGTCGGCGAGGGTCTGAGCGTCCGCGGCAGGGGGACACCAAGCCGCCGCTACGCGGGTGTGAGGGCATGGTGGTGGCTCATCGGGGCTGACGCCGCCGAGGCCGGCAGCGGCGGATGTGGACGGGGCTGCCTGTGCGAGGGTCCGGGCCGGTCCGACTTCGCTCTGGCGTCGAGCCAGCCGGTCTGGGTGAACTGGTCACGGGCGTAGCTGTTCCGGAGCGTTGATCGTCTGTAGACCTCGGACACCAGCGCTGCATAGGGCACGTAATCGTGTGGCTGGCCGTCCGGTCCTGCGTGGTTACTCCACCGTGTGGAGAGCACGTCGAGCAGTGGTCTCGGTCGACGCTGAGGTAGTGGGTGTATTCGGCGAGAAACAGCACGTGCGGTGGCTGCTGAAGCGAGGAGAGCATGCGCTTGAGCCGGCTGTGGTTGTGGAGTGGGTCGCTCGGTCGTAGCCGCCACATTTGAGGTTCGCGGTGGCCGCGAGGAGTCGAAACGGGGTGTGCCGGTCAACGGTCCGTCCTGTCCTTTCGGTCGCAGGTGTACGTGAGGGAGGGCTATGTGGTGGCGAAGCGGCGGATCCAGCTGCGGACGGTCTGTTCGGGCAGTCCGGTGCGCTCGGCGATCCGGAACCACGGCACACTGCGGGCCCGCAGCTCAATCGCTTCCCAGACGCGGTACGGGGTGCGCTCATACCGCGGCAACGGCAAGCCGACCTCCCTCGCGGTGAGAAAGCGGGGACGCCAGTCGGGATCGGGGGCGTCGCTGTTGGCGGACCTGGTGTGTTGGGCGGTGACGTACTCACCGATCGTCGGCCACCTCCCACCGATTTGAGTCGGCCTCGTCTGATACCGGTGTGTGTACAGGGTGGACATTCGGATGTCGTTCCTTTCTGAGCTGGCGTATCCTGGTCACGAACAGTGCGGCGCCCCGTGCGACGTCCGCGTCCGCTGACACCCACCCGGCGACGGTGCCGTACGTCGGCTTCCAGTGGTCGAAGACCATGGTGATGAGGGGAACGACCAGCGCCGCGACGCACGGTGCTCCGATGGCGTCGGCGACGACTTCCCCCACGGTCATGGGTTCCTGGGTTGGCATTCAACGCTCGGGCGGGACGATGTCGAACAGCGACGAGATCAGTGTCGTGTCGCGTCCGAGGAAGTCTCGGACCTGGTGCCACACATGCTCGACGCGTACCCAGTCCTGATGTTCGTGCCGCGCGATGGTGCCGTCGTCGCCCGGGGTGAGGTTCTCCTCGATGTAGGTGTCGAAGGACAGCTGTCCGTCGCCGGCGTCGCGCGCCAGCAGGAAGATGGCCCGGTTCCAGTCGACTGATGTCTGACTGGGGTTCGTATCGAGCAGCCACGCGAGTGCGCGGTGTGTGCCGTCGTCGTCCTGTCGTAGCAGCCGCAGAGCCCATTGCCGGCGGACGTGGTCGCCGCGGTGGAACGTACCCAGATTCCAGGCAGTGCAGCGGATGCAGTGCAGCGCGGCGAAGTCCAGACCGAGGAAGTCGTCCTCAGCGGCGTCATCGGTCACCTGGCTGCCTCGGACGATCCGGTGCGCCGGCGTCGCGTCGCCGGCGTGGTCGTCCAGCGACGTACCCATCGGGGCATGCCGCGAGTCCAGAGGGCACGCCGCGTGCGGCTCGCGTCGACATGATCCGATTCCGCGGGCCCGCAGGGTGAGGTGGCGGTGAACGGGTAAGTGCAGGACCGGTGCGGTGGCCGCAGAATGTGGAAGAAATCCGCGATAAGCTCGTGGTCCCAGCTGAGGAACTCTCGGATCTCGTGCCAGAGATGGGTGCTGCGCACCCAGTCCACGTAGTCGCTGGGGCGGATGAAGACGTCAGCACCTTCGCCGAGGTCGCTGTGGACGTAGCCGTCGAAGGACTGCGTTCCCTCCAGCGCTGTGAGCGACAGCCGCCACATCACCTCGTCCCAGTCCAGTTCGTCGCTGCGGAAGATTTCTTTGTGGAGCCAGGTGAATTCGCGGAGGTTGAGGTTCTTGTCGGTGCATTCCAGGCGCACGACCCAGATCTTGTTGTAGGGGAGTTACCGGTGAGCGGGCGGAGGTCGAGTGCGGCGGTCTCGATCTGGTGCTTGGTGAGGAATTCAGTTCTGCGGAAGCCGATGCGTGGGTGCGGGGTCATTGTGGCTCCTGCGCGAGGGGGAAGCGTTGCAGCACAGTCGAGTCGTAGCGACCCGCTGTGGGATTGCGTTCGGTGTCGACGAGGTGGACAGCGTCGACGGTCAGGCTGGCGTGGCCGGGTCGTACGGCGCGGCGTAGGACGCGTTGCAGGGCGTCGCCGGAGGCGGCGTTGCCTGGTGCGGCGTAGCGGAGCGTCAGGTGGGCGGGCCGGCTGTCGTAGCTGATCGCCTCGGGGCCGGCGATCCGGGCGATGACCGGGCGGACCCGGTCGAGCAGGTGATTGAATCCGGCGTCGTTGTGGGTGTCGGCGAGGACGCCACCGTGGTAGGCCAGCAGCGACCCGACCAACAAGCAGAACGCTGGTGTTGTGGAGAGCTCGTGCTCGAGGGCGCCGATCAGCCGGTGCCGGGTGGGTCTGTCGACGTGGCCGGTTCCTGGTGGATGGATGGTCTGGACGGTCAGGTGCAGGCTCGCATCGGGAACCGGCTCGGTGGGTGCGGGATGGCGGCGCATGACGTCACGGCAAGCGGTGATGAGGCCGGCGAGGCCGGAGTTGGCATCGAGGTCGGGGATGACGATGAGCTGCAGCTGACGGTGGCCTGCTGGCCAGTCTGGGTGCGAGGCGAAGGTCGGGTTCACGGTGCTGGTCCTGTGCGGTCGGGTCACTGAACGGGGCTAAAGCTGGTTGCGCAGGTCGGTGGCGGCAGTCAGGTCGCCCGCGGCACCGGGGCCGGCGCCGCTGAGCCGGGCGATGAGTGCCTCGGTGATGCGGCCGGTGACGGAGGCTTCGCCCAAGGTGTAGCGGGCTCGGGCGGCGGCTAGGTCGATCCCGGCGCGGTAGCGCAGTGCCGCGGTGGTGCCGAGCAGGGTGTGGGCGCGGCCCGCCGCGGTCAGTGCCTTTCCGGGTTCTCCGGCGGCGATGAGGGCGTTTGCGAGGTAGGTCAGCGTTCGCGCCGCGCTCAGCCGGTGCCCTCTGCGGGTCAGGTCGCTGCTTGAGGCGTTGAGGTGGTGGAGGGCGTCGGCGTGGTAGCCGAGGGCGCTGTGGGCTTGCCCGATGCGGCGCTCCACGAGAGCGTGGCCGTGGTCGTCGACGACGCCGCGGTGGTAGCGGAGGGCGGCAGCGAGCTCCCCCAGGGCGTTGTCGGGCTGGCCGGCGGCGAGGTGGACGCGTCCGCTGTGGGAGTGGACCAGCGCGAGGATTTCCGGGTCGTGGGTGTCGAGGGCAGCGGTGGCGTCGGCGACGGCGTCCAGCGCGTCGTCGAGGTGGCCGAGGTCGGCCAGGGCGGTGGCTTCGCGAGCGCGGAACACCGCGGCGATCGGGTCTCGGGTGCGGTGGGTGAGGGTATAACCGGCGTGCTGGGCGTGGGCGAGGTCGTCGTGGTGGTAAGTGGTGCGGGCCAGATGCCACACGGCTTCGGCCAGCTCGACGGCGACGTCATCGTGGTGGCGGTCGGTCGCGGCGGTGAGGATGGCGCGCAGGACGTGATGTTCCCTGGCGTACCAGAGCAGTGCGCGCGGGCCGTCGCCGTGGCGGTGGGGCACGGTCTTGTGGGCGGCGGGGGCGCTGCATCGGAGTGCGTGGGGGGCGATGAGCGGGACCGCAGCGGAGGCGGTGGTGGCGTACCAGTCGATCAGCCGGGTGACTTGCTCCGCGCGGACCGGGTCGGGCAGCTGGACGCGTTGGTGGATGGCGTGCTGGCGTGCCCAGGGCGCGAGTGTGTATCGGTCGCCGAGTGCGAGCTGCTTGACCAGGCTGGCGGCGTGCAGTCGTTGCAGCGCTGCGGTCGCGTCCGGCTCGGTTATGCGCAGCGCGGCGGCGATGGGGCCGGCGGTGGTGTCAGGGCCGGGGTGGTCGGCCAGCAGTTCGTAGACCCGTCGGACCGGCGGGGGCAGGTGCGCGTGCGGAATGGTCACCGGCGCCACCAGCGGATGGTCATGCCCGTGGACACGCGAGGAGGCGAGTCCCGGTGGTCGCGGGGCGGCGGCGTGGGGCGGGTCATGCGGACCCGCGTGATGAGCTGCGGCGTGCCGGGCTCGGCGCGGAGATGAGCTCGACGGCCGGCCAGAGCGGGATCATGGCTGCGGCGTAGAGCCAGGTCCGGGCGCGCAGCCCTCGATAGGCCAGCGGTGGTTCGGCGGCCTGGTTGCGGGCTTGGCGGAGCACGGTGCGGGCGGTGTGGACGCCGATGGCCGGGTAGGGGGCGCAGATCAGCAGGGTGAGCAAGTAGTCCATGAGCAGAGTCGTTTCGTGAAGGTGGATGGTGGAACGCGAAAGGGCACTGGCAGCCGACGTCGCGTGGCGCGGGTCCGGGTGGCCGTGCGGAGATTCGGGCGGCGGTGGCTATCGCGGGATGGGCGTCTCGGGCCGCAACGGTGTTCTGAGGTGCGAGTAGAAACGTCCCAGGGCCGTGGTGGTTATCGGAGAATCAGTGCCATGGCGAGGGCGCTGGCGAGAATGAGCCAGATCAGTCGGATGACCGGAGTGATGGTCCGGTGTCTGCGCAATCGGACGGCTCCAGCGCTGACGCCGACGAGCAGCGCTGCGGTGGTGGCGTAGAGCGGGAGGAACTGGTCCAGGTGCAGCCGGACCGGCCAGCAGCCGTCGTTGTCCGGGTGTGTGAGGCAGTCCCCGTCGAAGTAGAGCAGCGCGAACCCGGAGAGGGTGTAGGCGGCACAGCCGGCGCAGAACAGCAGCACCAGATGCGCCACGAGCAGCGCAACAGGCCGGTTGCTGGTGTTCCCGGTGGCCGGTGGCCGATCGGTTGCGGGTGGGGTGTCGGCTGGGTTCGTGTTCATGGGCGGTCCTGATGACGTGGAGTGGAAGCCGGTCCCGGCCGGGTTAGGGGGGGCGATCCCCCGGCCGGGACCGACGCTTGAGGGGGTGGACCTGGTCGTTTCGGGAGGGCTGGACGGGCGGTCGGGGTCGATGGCGAAGCTGGCGATGAGGACGGCGGCCCACAGGAGGCCGCAGCACCCGAGTCCGGCCAGCACGCGCAGGGCCACGGTGATCGCGTTCCCGGGCCGGCGCGGTGTCGTCGGGTACCACTGCTGGTCGGTCACTACGGATCACCCTCCGACGTCGGGGGCGGGAGCGTCGGATCGACCGGCCTGGTGGTTGGTCGGGGTCGCCGGGTCTGCCGCCGGGCCCGGTGACGGCGCGTCGGGTTCAGGCGCGCCCGGTTCCGGCTGGGGCGGCCGGTAGGGGTGGTCGGGGTTGTCGGTGCTGCCGCAGGGGCCGAAGAGCAGGCAGCTGGCGATCTTGTCGAGGTCGAGGGTGCGTGCTTGACGTTCCAGGTGGTGCAGCACGGCGGGGAAGGCGCCGCTGTGCACCGCGATGATGACGGGTGTGCTGCGGTGCTGGCTGCAGCCGATCACGGCGCCGCACGTGGTGAACCGGGCGATCCAGTGGTTACCGTGGCGGGCGAGGTCGCATTCGAGTTCGATCAGGCCGACGTCTGGCGGGATCTGGCGTCGGTTGTCTTCGTCGAGCACGCCGCGGAAGCTGTGGGGGTAGTAGAAGTTGGCGCGGGTGGCGGAGTGGCGGTCGAGCAGAATCCAGCCCCGCCAGCGAAAGTAGGCGATCAGGGAGTCGACGGTCTTCTCATCCGGCGGTGGCTGCTCGTACCGGCCGGTCCCGAAGACCGAGCCGAGGCGGCGCCGCGCATGAGCGAGCACGGTATCGAGGAGGCGAATCACGTCGAGAATGCCTTTCCGGGACTATCGGGTGTCGGTGGTCGATGGTGGGTTCACCGAATCGGGGCCGTGCGGGGGTTCCGCTGTGTCAGCAGGGCTGCACCGGTGCGGTGGCGCTGCGGGACTACCAGGGTGTCCAGCCGAGAAGAAGAGCGAAGAGCAGCCCCGCGTGGTCGGCCAGCACACCGTGCTCTCGTCCCTGGGGGCAGGGCGTGACGCCGCGGTCCGCGGCGGAGAGACAGCGAGCTGATTTCATGGCCGGAGCGCGTCGTCGAGGAACCGGGTGTGGGCGCCGACGGTGTCGACGACGATGACCGGCGGGCTGGCGAGGTCGGGGATGCCGCCGGCGCCGCGGCTGCAGACGCCGAGCAGTTCGACCTCATCCGAGTCGGTGATGCGGAAGAGTCCGCCGCCGGAGAATCCGGAGTCGATTCGGACGGGCCCGGGGGTGTTGGCGACGCAGAATTCGTCGTCGCGCTGGTGTCCCGCACCCGCGACGGGGTCGATGACGCAGGTGTCGACCTGCACGAGTCGTCGGGCGTCACTCATCTGCGGTGTGGCGCCGAGCAGGCTCACCTTGTCTCCGATGGCCGCTGGGGTGTTCGCGCGTCGCACCGGTGCCTGGGGTACCGGGCGGTCGAGGATCACGACGGCGATGTCGTTGAGCGCTACGGTCGATCGGTCGTAGGCGGTGGCGTTGTCGAAGGCGGCAGTTCGGACGTCGACGATCTCGTATCGCTCGCCGCCGCCCGGGGTGAACGCGCCGATCTGGACGAACCGTTCGTGTTCGCTGAAGGGGACGAACCTGGGGTCCTTCTCGAGAGCCGGCGGTATGGGCAGGGTGGTGTCGAAAATGTGGGCGGCGGTGAGGACGTGGCGTTCTCCGATGAGCACACCCACGCCGCCGGCCCGGTCGTGGAATCCCCGTGCGGGGCAGTCCCAACGCAGCGCGGTCATCCACGGTGCCGTGACGGGAGCTGATGCGATCTGCGGCGTCATCGGCAGGTTGGCCAGAACCTCTTTCGCTGCGGCGTAAGCGGCCTCCCTGGCGGCGTCGCGCTGAGCTGTGAGCTCGTCGATCTGCTTGGCCAGCTGATTGGCGGTGTGGACGGGGTCGAAGGGCGCGGGCCCGGGGGTGTCGACCGTGGTGGAGGTGGACAACGCGGTTCTCCTTGTGCAGTAGTGATGTCGTGCGGTTAGTGCGTGCGATTCCGAGGGCGGATCAGATGCCGGAGGTTCATCGCGGCGACGGACTATCTGATCTGTGCCGCACCGGACGTCCGGTCGGTACAGGCTTTTCGGCCGTGCGAGGGTGCAGGCGTCTGCAATGCGCGAGTTGTTGCTCGGTCCACTGGGGGGTGCGGCCAGTCAGGTCGGCGAGCACGCCGATGCTCACGCCGTTGGCGTGCGCCTGGACGAGCTCGGTGAGGCTGAGCCGGAACGGCGGAACAAGGTCGGCGGTGGGACGGGTCGTCTCGCCGGGGGTCACCGGGCACCTCGTGGACTCGTCGACGATGTCGCGGGCGCAGAAGGGCGATTCGGGTTGGTTGCGAAGACCGTCATCAGGCTGACCACCCCCGCCGCAACCAGTGCCACAACCACGACGCAGCAGCCGATAACCGTGAACCCATCGCTCATGCGTCCGTCTCGTCAACGGGGTGGATCTCGGCGATGGCCGCCGGAGACAGCCGGGCTGAAATCCGGTACAGCAGCCCCGCTGTCTGCGTGCAGTCCTCGGCGAGCGACTCGATTTCCATCGCCAGGGCATCCGCGCCCGCCGGGTTGTTCTCCAGCTGCTCGGCGAGCCGCAGGGTGCTCCGCAGCGCCCGCGCCGCTTCCGCCGCCTGCCGAGGGTCGCCGCCCGGCGGTTCGCAACGGGCGTAGGCGTGCACGATGACCCGTGCTCCGACCCCGATCAGGTCGTAGCCGAGCTGCCGATACGACCCCCAGCCGTGTCGGTCACGCTCGGCGTAGGCCAGCCGGAGCGGCGCACCGGTATAGGCATCGGTCACCAGCCCGAGCAGCCTGATCGGCGGTGCGCCCGGCTGATCCGGCGCGAGTGGCGGTTGTTGCGCGTCCGTCATCAGCGCGCTCCGTTGCCGGCTGCCTGCGGTGCCCCGCCGCGAGCACCGGGAACCCGGACAAGAGTTCCGAGGGCACGCGAGAGCCGGAGGGCCTGCACGCCTATGCCCGGGAGCGGGTCGGAGGCGAGGTCGGTTGCGGCCGGTTCGCGCGAGACGAAGCGACGGGCCGTCATGATGATCGGCCATCCGGCGGCGTCGTGTCGGCATGGCGAGTGAGCAGGGCGGTCATGACGACCTGGCCAATCTCGCCGGCGGGTGACCGTTGCGGGTGGGTGTCGTAGGCAAACGTGTCGGTCGTGAGGCGCCGCAGCGGACGCAGCTGCTTCTCGGCCGCGGTGCGGTCGGCGACTGAGATGGGGATGCCTTTCTGGTCGAAGCGGTCGGCAAGCCCGCCCAGCTCGGTGTCGGCGTCGGTGACCAGCTGGGTGATCGCGAGGACGCTGTCCGGCGCGGCCTCGTCGAGCAGGGACAGGATCGTGGCGAGGTCGTGCCCGCGGGGGCGCAGCAACGCGGTCGCCAGGATTCCGACCGATTCGCTGCCGCGGAGCAGGTCGGCGACGACGTGACGCTGGGCCAGGTCGTGGTGCTGGTCGGCAGGTACGCACAGGACGCGGGCGCGGCCGGCGGCGGCGTTGTCGGCGAGGTAGTGCTGGTACCAGGTGACCAGGTCGTGCTCGACCACCACGAGCCGCGCGCCTGCCCCGTGCAAGGTGGACAGGGTGGACGGGCCGGCGGTGATGGGCAGTCCGCCAGTCCCGAGGACCAGGAATCGCCGGATCCCGCGGTCGAGCATGTCCTGGGCGGCGTCGCAGAACCAGCTGGCGGCGGTGACGGCCAGCTGGGGCAGGTGCAGGAACTCAGTGACCAGGTCGGCGGCGAAATCCCGGTCGACCTGGGAGTTGACGCTGCCGCCGAGTAGATAGTCGGCGACCGGGTCCAGGCGCGGTGCCTCGATGTCGGGGACGCAGACGCCTTCAGGGATGCGGGGCGGCCCGGAGGCGCGAGCAGGCTCGGTCGGCGCGGTGGGCGTTGTGGTCATGGAGATGCTGCTTTCAACAGGGGGTTGCGACCCGCTGGTGCTGGCCGGGGCGGCGTGGCCGCGACCGCGGGGGAAGCCGCGGCCACGCCGGTCATGGACGGCGAATGATCAACCAGCGGGGATGGCCGCTGGGCTTTCGCTGGTCATGATCGGGGCGCGGGGCAGGAGTTGGCGGCTTTGCAAGGCCATCCAGCCGAGGTAGGAGCTGGTCTGGGTGTAGACGTTGACAGTGCCGCAGTAGGCGGCCGTGCCGCGCGAGGCGGACCCGATCAAGTACCAGTCGCGACCGTGGCGCTGCAGGATCCCGGAGCCGGAGTCACCTTGGCAGGTCCCGCCGCCGGTCGGAGGAACCCCGGCGCACAGCTCCCCGACGCCGATCCCGGCCGCGGCGCACTTGCTGGTGTGCAGCAGGGGAACGTCGAGCTGGCTCAGCTGCGATGGTGCGGGGCCGATCCAGGTGGAGGGGTCGGGGTCGGTGCGGCCCCAGCCGATCTCTCGCGCCGCTTGCCACAGCTGCGGGACGGCGATGCGGGCCGGTGCGACGCCGGGTATCGGTCCCGATAGGACGAGCGCGATGTCCCAGATCCTGCCGTCCTTGTCGGGCTCGCCCCATGCCCAGCGGGGCGGGACCAGGATCGCCTTGAGGGTGGTGACGGTGCCGCCGTACAGGCGGTCGGTGGATCCGAACCTGGCGTGGTAAATCGCCGGGTCGCTGCGGTCGATGCCGGTGTTGCGCAGGTCGGTGCGGAACGCCGCGAAGTTCGCCTTGCCTGCTGGGCTCATCCGAGCCACTTGGGCCTGGCTCGGCGGGTTGCTGACACAGTGGGCGTTGGTGGCCTCGAGTGCCGCGTTCTGGTCCTGCGCGATGAGGGTGAGACCGCAGGAGTGCCAGTTCGGGTCGTCGTGGTCGAGTAGCTGCAGGGATCCGGCGCCGGCGTAGGCGATGGGTGCGGGATCGCCGCCGACGATCTGCGGGGACACCGAGGTGCCCGACGGTGGCGGCGGGGGTGGTGAGGATGCGGCGGTGGCGACGGAGACGCCGAGCAGCATCGCGAGCAGCGCCAGGGCTGCCGCCGTGGTCTTTCTGAGACGCACGAGCAGTGATCTCCTTGCTCTGGAACAGGTTATGACGCGCAGCAGGGTCGCGACGCGCGTTGAAAGGGCGCTCCGGCTACGCGCACACGACGTGTGCGCAGCCGAGCCGCCGGGTGAGCCGCGCACCGCAGGGCCGAGGGGCGGCCTTGCGGTGCGCGGCGGTGACTGGCCACCCCCGGCGACCGGTCGATCCGGGCCACCGGTGTCGTCGCGCAGGTAACCGCGTTTCGTACGACGACACTGGTTCCGGATTCCTGCCCGCCCGTCGATTCGGGTGCGGGCGGTCAGGAAGACGGTGAGTTTCCTATAGACGCCAAGGCGGTTCCGGCTTCTCGGCATGGCCGGATGGCTTCTGTGCGAGGACTGCGGCATTGAAGTACCCGCACACCGGAGGCTTCGGTGGCCCGTCGGGGTACCAGTCGAACGCCGGGACGATCCCCGGGTGCACCAGGGCCGTGCCCGCGACCATCGCCTCGATCTCGATGTGAGTGGCGAGACTTCCGGTTCCGGGACCGACGTCGTGCAACGCGGTTTCGAGTTCGAGGGCTTGGGCGGCCATCTCGGGATGTTCGGGGACAAGAAGGTGCGTCAGGGCCACGAACGACTCGGCGGGCAGGCGCGCGATGTGTTGCTGCACTACGTGCGCGACCTCGGCGCGGCTGCCGCCGTGGAAGGACATCACGCCGGCCAGGATCAGCGCGACCCGGTCGTGGTGAGGGGAGAGCGGCCCGGGGGTTTCGAGGTTCGGCGAGTAGAGGGTGTCCCACATGGCGGTGGGGTTCCACGGATCGGCGTGGAGGACATAGACGCCACCCCTGTGGTCGGCGACCGTGCGCAGCACAGCGCAGGTCAGCGGGTCACGTTCGACGTAGATGACGTTCGCGCGGTGGCTGGCGTTGTGGTTGTTCTCGCAGCGGCGTACGTAGGAGTGCAGGTCGTCGCGGGTGAGGCTGGGCAGACCCGCGCCGGCCACGACGATGGTGTCGATGTGGTGGTACTTGATCAGGTAGTTGACGGCGCGGTCAAGAAACTCACGTTCGGACCGGAACACGAAACCCGCGTGCGGCACGCGTCGGGCTAGCGCCCGGGCGGCGTCGTGTTCGTTGAGGTGGGCGTCTTTGCCGGACGGGATGCGGCGGCCGTCGCTGAAGCCTTCGCGGAAGGCGTCGTAGAGGTAGGCCACGTTCACCCGGTACGGGTTGGCTCCGCACGGGCGCCACCACGCCGGAGCCACCACGTGGGACTGGGCAGTGGCCGGTGGCCGACCGCGGGCGTCCGTGGGAGCGGCGCGCGGAAGCGACGCGGTGGGCTGGTGGTCCCCGGCGGTGCCGGTGTGCTCGGGAGCGCTGGGTTTCTGTGTCATGAGTTCGTCGGTTTTCCGATGGAGAACAGCATGGTCAGCTGGTTGGTGTTGAGCGGGAGCTCGGCTGCGAGCGAGATGACGTCGTGCATGCTCAGGTGCTGGAGCCGGGGCATGCCGCGTCGTCGTTGCTCACGAGCCCACGGAGCAAGCGGGCGGAGTGCTGGCAGCTGGGACGCGGCGAGCTGGTCGAGGTCGACGGTCAGGCCCGGGTCCCACTCGATTCGGCGTTGGGCGCGCAGCAGCAACTCGGAGGGCCGGATCACATACAGCTGCCCGGCCAGCTCCAGGTGTCCCACGGTGACCGACCGCGTCGCCTTCTCCCAGGTACGCAGCGTGCTGGGGGTCAGGGCGCCGTCGGAGCTGGCGGCGACCTCCTGGCGGGACCAGCCCCGTCCCTCGCGCAGGGTTTGCAGCTCCGCCCCGAGGGCGTGGGCGAGTTCGCCGGTGTTGGTGTCGGTCTTCGCCATCGAAGTGTTCCCGTGCTAGCTGAAGTGGATGGTCGGTGAACGGGTCGTCCCGATCACGGGTTGGCCAGTGCCGGGCCGCGTATGGCAGCCGCATGGTGGCGGTTCGCCCGTCGAGGTGATCGTGTAGCGGCCGGGCGCGGACGGTGCTCCACCAGTAGGTCTCGGGCCGCGCACCATCGGTCACGGGCATTGTGGCTCCGCGGTCACGAGGTGCGTGGTCGGCTCGTCGGGGTCGGTGCCGGCGTTGTCGTCGCGGCATCGCGGCGTCTCGCAGGTCACGGCGGCTGAGGTGCCGCGGTAGCGCTGACGGCGGGAGCGGGCCGCTTCGATGATGTCGCGGCGGGAGTCCGCTGACGCGCAGGCGGGCGCGAGGACGCCGGTGGTGTCGAACGTCGCGCGGTCGGTGCGGTGTATTCGCGGATGGTTGGTCGACGGCGACCGGAGAACGGTCGCGGCTGGCCGGCTGGCCGTCGGTGCCGTCATGCTGCGGCCCTGCGCTTCCATCGGTGTTCACGCTCCGAGTCGGGGTGGGTAAGTGGATGCGCCTCGACCGCCCGGAATCGGGGAGTTCGCGTGCGGTCGAGGCGCGCGGACCGGACGGGAGGGAGGTAAGGAATGCCGCCTGTCCGGGCCGAGCTTCGGGGGTCGTTCACCAGCGGGATACGGGCTCGTCGGGGTCCTGGGGCGGACCGGCGTCTCGCTCCGGAGCCAGCCGGTTCGACGCGGCGCGCATGGCGTCTACAAGACGTTGGTACATCGGCGCAGCACGTGTCGGCGGGAGCAGGTCGGGGTCTTCCCAGCCCTGCAGCCACGCCGTCAACCATGCCTGCGCGTACTTCAACACCCGTGCCTCGTCCGAGCCGGCGCGGACTCGCCTCAACGCGCGATCGATGCTCGCTGCGACGTCGTGCAGCCGCTGGCGGGCGTGTTCTTCGGACTGCGGTTCGCGCCAATGGATCTCCGGCAGGGAGAGCAGCGCTTGTCGTGCCTGGGCGATGGCGACCTGCCTCCGCATGCGTCGCCGCGCCCACAGCGACGTCACGGCGTCCACAGCCGCGGCGCCGAGCCCACCACGAGGTGAGGCGCGCGCGGGTCACTGGGAGCGGGAAGCTCGACGAGCTGGTGCAGGACGTCGAGGGCGGCTCCGTCGCGTTCCCAGACCTTCCCGCCGGCGCGATCTACCCGTATGGCGGCGGTGTCAGTCTCACTTTTGACGCGGAGGGCATCGACGAAGCCGTCGACCTCCCACATGAACGAGCCGGTGAACCGCTCAAGGCGACCGGCCGCGTCGAACTTCGGGAGGAAGTCCCAGCGCCGTCTCAGCAGGGTGGCGAAGGGTTCGAAGGCTGGCTCGTCCCAGAGGAACGCGAACGGACTTGTGGCGCTCGTGGTCATCGGCTGTCACGTCCCTCCGCGCCCGGCTCTGCCTGACGGGGTTCGTGCTGGGAATCGACGCGGACCTTTTTGCGACTCGATGTCCACTGCCCGAATAGCCCGGCGGCGAAAGCGATGGCAAACAGTGCCGTGACCATGATTGGCAGCAGCGTCGCCAGTGATGCATAATCCACCGTCATTGTGCTCTCCTCGCGTTCACGGGCGTGGTACGTCGTCGATGCAGTAGGTGATCTCGGCCGCCTGCAGACAATCGCGTTGATGGGCCCGCAGCCGGTACATTCATGAGATCGTCACCACGCGCACGAAGTGCAGATGACATTCGATGACATTCGCGGAGGAGCAGGCGAACGTGGCTCGACACGTAACGATCACCGGTACTCGCTCGATTCCCGCCGAGTCGGACCTTCGCGGCCTGTTCGACGGATACCTGCGGCCGTTCGCCGACGCGGATGCGCACTTCTACCTCGGAGGCGCCGTCGGCATCGACACAGCCGCGTTGGACTGGTTGGCCGGCTGCAGCCAGGTGTCGCTGACCGTCGTCGTGCCGTGCACGGTGGCCGACCAGCCGGCAGCGGCGGTCGCGTCCATCCGCCGGTGGCAGGACGATGGCCGTCTCGCCGAGGTCGTGGAATTGGGGGCTGACCGGTTGGGCACCGTGGCCTACTACGCCCGCAACCGGTGGATGGTCGACCGCAGTGCCTTTGTGATCGGCTTTCCCCGAGGTGCAGACCAGGGCAGCGGGACCTGGTACACGGTGAACTATGCAGCCGAACAGGGCAAACCCCGGCTGATCTTGCCGTTGTGAGCGCGCCGGGATGATGTACTGAGCATCGTGACCACGACCGATCGGACGTCCGGGGCGCGCCTGCTGCGCCAGCTGCGCGAGGGGCGCGGCTGGTCCTGGGCTGACCTGGCCCGGGCGCTGCGGGACACCGCGCGCCAACTCGCGGTCGCTTCCCTGATGGACAGGCAAGTCGCCAGCATCCAGCGCACGGTCGCTCGGTGGGAGAGCGCAGCCGGCCGGACCAGCCCCGGCGAGCGTTACCAGGTCCTTCTCACGCAGCTCTACGCGCGCACCCCCGCCGGTGACGTCGCCACAGGGCCCGGATCCGATTTCGACACCCTGCTCACCGCACTTCGCCACTTCGGGGCGTTGCCGCAGCGCATGCAACAGCTGGTCGATCTCGTCGCCCATAGCGAGCACAACAGCGGCGATGACCTGCTGATACTGCTGTCGACGGGAACCCAGTCGACCGTCGCCGCGCTCCGAGGTGCTCCCTCGAAGCTCGACCACGACGTGATCGGCCGGCTGCGCGAGTCGGTCACGGCGATCAACGGGCAGATCGGCACGGCCCCGTTCGTCCGTCTCCAGCTCCAGCTCGCGCCGATCGTCGAGTCCTGCCGACGGCTCCTGGAGCTCGACGAGGTCGGTCTGCGGGAGGAGCTGGTCCTGCTCGCGACGGACGCGTACTCGCTCGCCGGCCGGTTGGCTTTCGAGACCCGTGACGACGAGGCGGCGATGGCGCTGTACGCGGAGGCGACCAGGGCGGCTGGGCACCTCACGGACCGAAGCCATCGAGCCGCCGTGCAGACAAGCCACACCATGGTGACGCTGCATGCGACCGACGACTTGGAGGCGGCGCGGACGATCGCCCGCGCGGCGACCGTCGACGCCCACCGAGGCTCCAGTTACGCGATTCGGGCTCGAGCCCACGCCGCGCACGCTGAGATCTGCGCTCGGGCAGGCCAGACCCGTGAAGCAGCGGTTGCTCTGGACCGGGCGTGGAAGACCGTCGAGCAGCTGGCTGTCGACGATCCGCACGGCGGGTTCGATGCTGACCGATTGAACGGATTCGACGGCTTGTGTGCCCTCCACGCGGGCGACGCAGGACACGCACACGACAGCCTCGCTCGGTCGGTGTCCGCGTTGCGGTTGTCGCGCGACGCTGTCCAGCGCGGCATCGTCGGCACCGATCTGGCGCTGGCGCGGTTGCGCCTGGGCGATCCGGCCGCGTGCGTCGGTCTCCTGCACACGGCGGTCGACATCACCGCGGCGACGGGCGGCCGGGTCGCGGCGCAGCGGATTCGACTGGTCCGGCGCAGCCTCCGACCGTGGCGAACGGAAGACTTTCTCGCCGAGCTCGATGACCACATTCACGACACCTTGATCGGGCGTTGACCGATTCGCTGTGATCGATGCGCTCGGGAAGGGTCCCTGGGCGTAAACACACTCGTGTTCGAACGCCTGGCCCGGGCCAGCGCTCATTTCCACTACCGCCTCGTCGCGTGGCGAACGTGGGACGAGTTCGACGTCATGGCCTTTCGGTGCCTGATCGAGCTGGGCGACCCGGTCGCCGCGGCGCCGCTGCTCACAGGCGCGATCGACCGGTACGACCGCGCTCGCGCCCGCGAGGTGGCTCTGTATCGGACGTGGCTGGCTGAGTCCTACTCCGGTGCCGGCGAGATGGACGCGGCGCGTGAAGCCCTTGTCCAGGCACAGCGAGCAGCCTCGGACGTAAACTCCGCCAGGCTCACACGACGTATCGGCGAGATCGACCTGCTCATCCGGTAAGGGCACATGTGCGACTCTCACTGAAAAAGGACGTACTGAACACAGCCTGTAACCATCATTTGGCCTGGTCAATATCGAGAATCTAGGCCTAAGAGGCATAGTTCGGCGAACGGCTAAGCGCGGCCGGTAGCCTCGGCTTCGTGGATCTCCTGCCGTTCGACGAGTACGTGCGATCACTGAATCGCAAGCGCATGTCCGCTGGCGTGCTCTATCGCGATGACCACGATCGGGTGCTATTCGTCGAGCCGTCCTATAAGCCGCATTGGGACATCCCGGGCGGCGCCTGCGAAGAGGGCGAGGCGCCGTGGCGCACTGCGGCACGAGAGGTCAGCGAGGAAGTAGGCATCGACAGACCAGTTGGCGAACTCCTGGTAATCGACTATATCCCGGCGAACTCGCGGATGCCCGAAGGTGTGGCATTCGTGTTTGACGGCGGTTACGTAACGGAGGCCGAGATCGCGGCGCGGGACATCACTGACCCCGAGATCCTGTCCATAGCCCTCCTGCCGCTTGATGTTGCTGAGCCGCGTTTGAAGCCTGTGCTCGCCCGGCGAGTGGCGGCCGCGCTCGACGCTGAACGCAGCGGCAAGCTGCTGATCTGCGAAGACGGCCGGCCTATCGCGCGTTAGGCTGATCTCGGTTTGTCCTGAGCAGGAGGTGTCCGATGACCGCAGACGGCGTGTTGGCGGAGAATCTGGTGCGCTTCCGGCTGGCTCGCGACTTTTCGCAGGAACGGCTGGCTGAGGCGGCCTCGGTCGGGGTGGACACTGTCGCTCGGATTGAGCAAGGCACACGACGAACCAGCCGCCCGTCGACGCTGCGAAAGCTAGCCGAAGCGCTCGACGTTTCAGTCGATGCACTTCTCGGCAACTTGCCTGCACCGCACTCGCGGGACGTCGACGTTGCCCCGCTTCGACGGGCTATCACGGCCGACGCGAGCATCCCGGGACTCGAGGACTTGGCCGACACCCGGGAGCTCCTTCCGCTGTCTGAACTCACCGAGACGGCGCACGCTGCTTGGCGCGCGTACGTCGACGGCCGCCACACGGAACTTCTACATGCGCTTCCGGTTGTGCTGACCGACGCTCGCCGTGTCGTGCGCGACACTCGCGACGATGACCGTGCCGGCGCATACCGCGTGCTGTCTACCGCATACCGCCTCGGAGCAGGCATCGCGGGCAGGCTCGGCTACGACGACCTCGCATATACGTCAGCAAGCCGAGCGATCCACGCCGCGGCGGAGTCGGACGCACCGGAAGTGGAAACGGCAATCTCGCTCCGCTACCTCGCGTGGACGCTGGTGCGGCAACGCCGCGCCGATGACGCCGAACGCGTAGCGACGCGAGCCGCGGCCGCGATCGAGCCGCGGATGCTTGATCGCGACCCCGTGCGCGCCGGCGTGTTCGGGAATCTGCTGTTCAACGCGGCCACAGCAGCCCTGCGCGTCGGAGCCGCGAGCCGGGCTGGCGACTTGCTGGCAGCCGCGCACGCCGCAGCGATCCGGTCGCGTGGCGACACCGCCAGCGAAGCTGCGATCTTCGGTCCTCGCGTGGCGGCGCTGCAGAACGTTGAACTGGCGGCGCGCGCCGGTGATCCAGAACGGGCTTTGCGACTGGCGGAGGTGATACCGGAACCGACCGGTGACGTGCCCGCGTTCTGGGAAGCCGGCCACTGCCTCCTGCTCGCCGCCGCTGCGACAGAGTTGCGCCGAGAGCGTCGGGCACTCGCGTGGCTTAGCGAGGCCCGTGATCTCGCGCCGGATTGGGTCCGCTACCAGCCGCTTGGCGCGAGCACCATGGGCCGACTGGTTGACCGAGCTACCCGTCGCCAAGGGGTGAAGTTCGCCGCGTTGGCCACGCACTACGGCGTTATCGCCGTCGAATCCGAGCCGATACCTTAGACGACGAGCACGCCGGGCCGCACGAGCATCGGGAAGCGGTACGTCTGGTCCGGGCCGCCGAAGAGCGCCGCGGGAGCGTCTTCGGCCGCTGGGACCGGACGAGGTGCGCCGGCGCGGGCAGCAATTGGCGTTGCTGATCGACTTCGAGAACGTGGTTCTCGGCGTGGCCGCGACGCTACCCGAGCGGTAGGAGCCGGTTTCGGCCCGGGCGTTGGCGTGGCTGTGCCGTGCGTACGGGCCGACCACGATCCGCCGCGCCTACGCCGACTGGGCCGATCAGCGCTTCGGCCGCTACCAGCACGCGCTCGAGCGTGACGGGGTCGACCTGTCTTCGTGGCAGTCGCAGGGTCCACCGCGCGCGCCGGCTAGCTCATTGTTCCGCCCGCGAAGTTGAGCAGGCAGAAAAGATGCCGGGCAGCTTGCCAGAGCAGTGCCGTGTAGAGCTTGTAGGAATCGGCTATGCATGAGGGAGCCGGTCATCAGTTCTCGTTCGCGTGGGTCTGAGGGTTGATCACCGGACTTGGCTCCTGCGACCATTCGACACTGCGAGGAAGGGCGCTGTTCTGAAGGAAGTCGTGGGCGGCACGCCGGGCCGCTTCCACCGGGATCTCCGCATCGTCCGGATAGAAGAACTCCGTATTGCCGAGGTAGTACATCAGCTCATCCCAGCCGTCTGGCAGGGGAAAGGCGCCGTTCTTGCTGAAGTACTCGTGCTTGCCGTTCGAGTAGCGCAAGCTGCCGCGGTCGCGGAAAAGCCCGACCGTAAGATCTGGCATTGTGACGTCGCCATCAGCGATGAGCTGCGCTACCTGTCGGCTGTCCGCTTCGGCGACCTCGTCGAGCACGGCATCCAGTTCGGCGGGGGTCGTCACGGTGACGGGTGTTTCCAGGTGGCCGACGTACCACGCTTCGAGCATCAACGTGCCCTTCCCATGTAGCGGTATACCTTCGTCGTCCCGTCCGGAGTCGTGCCGTAGACCGTGAGTATCGCCCCTGGCGGGAGAACGGACGGCAGAACTCTGTCACACCCCATCGGACCGGGGCACGGAACACTGTTGATCGTAACCGTCACGTCGCGAAGGTTGGTCTTCGCCATTCGCACTGCAAGCTTAGTTTCGACGTGGGAGGCGATGGCCAACTTCTTGAAACCCAGGCTCGTCAGGTGATCTTGCACCTGGTCGTAGGTGACGTCGTTCGGGTCAGTGGGATCAGATACCTTCTTGCCGCTGCTGATCGGGTTGCCTGGTTCACTCGATTGGGTCTCGAACCAGCGTCCGTGCGTTTTCTGGCCTGTGTTCGGCTGGACCGGCGGCGGCAGGCCCGCTCGGGCCGCGACTACTTGGGCCGGTTCATCTGTCGTACGGCCGATGTTGGTCGGGTTGGTGGCCGGCGAGCGTGCGAGCCCAGCGGCTGGTTGGCCGCGCAGGCTCGCGACGTACTTCTCGAGGGCTGCCTGTTGCTGAGCGAGCCGGTCGCCGAGGTCGTTGATCGCAGTCTTGGCTGCGGAGACCAGTTTGCGGGCTTGATCGATCTTTTCGGAGGTCGTTCCTGGGGTTGCTTGAGCGATACCCTGATCGACTTCCTCGAGCTGCCCGAAGGCTACGTCGAGTCGCTCTTTGGCGACTGTGAGCTTTTCGATGGCCAAGGCCACCTGCGTGATGATCTCCCGGACGCTCGGCACCCGATGATCATGCGCTGTTTTGAATGACTTGCAAGGCGAGCTTCAGGCGGTGCGGTAGGGGCTCGGCCACTTGCAACTCCAGCTCCGCACCGCCCGCAACCACTAATTGCTCCTCGCCGACAAGACGATCATCATCGTGCTGGCCTACGTGCCGCCAGCTCCTGCGCTCCCGCCATGATCGCCCCCTGCGCCTATCTTGGCTGGTGAGGGCCTGATTGTCACGCAGGTGTGTCAGCCCTGAGTAGCTCCAGAGCGCGGAGCTCTTTCGGGGCGGTGGTGGTGAATTCGGCGCGATGGTGTCATCTCGGCAGTCGTGACGCTGGCGCGGTAGCCCCATGATCGCCACGGTGCAGCCCGGGCTCGCGCGGTCGCGGACGATGCCACCACTCCACGACATGCCGGTGCGGAGCGGGTGTGTTTGATTTCGGCAAGTTGAATTGGCCCCGGTTCGGCATTCTGAACTGGCCCCGGCGGCTGGGTTGCGGGATCGGTCGGCATCTTGATGTGGCCCCACCTGCGGTCGTCGGCGTGGGGGCGGCACTCTGATTTGGCCCCACCTTGTTCGGGTGTTTCTGCTGGTCGAGGTGGGTGCTGGCCGGTGACGATGGCGTGGTGGTGAGCGAGCGTGAGACCGGCCCGGTGGTGACGTTGGTGTGGGCGCTGGACGAGGTGTTCATCGGGTTCGCGGGCCGGCCGGTCGCGGTGGTCCGCCGCGAGTTGGAGGATGCCTGCGAGGTGTGGGACTGCCGGCTGGACGAGGACACGTTGGACGTGTTCGCGGCCGAGATCGCCGCGGGTGAGCGGGTTGAGATCGACGCGGGAACGATCCGCGTCCCGCCGGACGGGCCAGTCGAGGTGGACTGGCGCGACGCGCCGTTCTGACCGGTGTTCGGCTGGCCCGGCTGGTGCGGCGGCGTTTGGTGGTGCGCAGCCGGAACGACTCGCTGCCGGTCTCGATGATGGACGCGTCGAACGTCAAGCGATCGACGATCGCGGCGCAGAGCCGCGGGTCGGTGAAGGTGCGCGCCCACTCGCTGAACGCGGAGTTACTCGCGATCGCGATGCTGGAGCGTTCCTCCCGCTCGGTGAACACCTGAAACAGCAGCTCCGCGCCGCGGCGATCGAGCTCGAGATAGCCGAGTTCATCGAGGCAAAGGAGATCGACGCGGCCGTAGCGGGCGATGGTCTTGGACAGGTGCTTGTCGTCGGCGGCTCGACGAGCTCGTTGACCAGCGCGGCGGCGGTGACGTAGCGGACCTTGAACCCGGCTTCCGCGGCGGCGGTGCCCAGCCCGATCAGCAGGTGGGACTTGCCGGTGCCGGAGTCCCCGATCAGGCAGACCGGTTGCCCGGCGCGGATCCAGGCGCCTTTGGCGAGGGTGTGCACGAGGGCGGGCGGGACGTTCGGGTTCGCGGCGAAGTCGAAGTCCTCGATACGTTTGGTGCGCGGGAAGCCGGCTTGCTTGACCAGGCGGGCCTTGCGGCGGACCTCGCGGTCTTCGCACTCGATGAACAGCAGCTCGGAGAGGAAGGTCTTGTAGGTGGCTTGCTGGCGGGCCGCGGCGGCGGCCTGGTCGCCGAAGCGGTCGCGGATGGTCGGGAGCCGCAGGATTCGGCAGGCCTGCTCGATCGCGGCGTCGGCGGCTTCCTCGGTGATCTGGTCCCGGCCGCGGGCGGTGGTGCGGGTCATGACGCGTTCCCCTTCTTCGGAGTGTTGTTGAGCAGCTGGTCGTAGGCGGCGATCGACGGTGCGGGTCGGGAGTCCGGCGGCAGTTCGGCGTCGCGGCGGCGTTCGGGCAGGGACACGACTTTGCTGCGGCTGCGTTGTGGTCGTGGCAGTTCGGTGTTGGGTTCGCCGGCTGCGGCGGCGTGTTTGCGGGCTTCGATCGCGACCACGTCGGGTGAGACCGACCCGGCCTCCAGGGTTGTGCGGATCCCGGCGATCACGTGTGCGTGGCTCATGCGCCGGTGCAGCAGCAGAACCTCGATCAGCAGCCGGGTGCCGGCCTGGTCGCCGTGTTTGGCGCGGGCGGCGGCCCAGAACGCGTCGTGGGTGGCGGTGAACCAGCCTTTCTGCCGTGCGTGGACCAGCGCGGTCGCCCCGCGCAGCGCGCCGGGTTTGCCGGCCAGGACCTCGAGATAGTGATCGAGCACGAGATGCTGGCCGCCCTTGGTGGTCAACCGGGGATGCCGCGCGACCTCGGTGGATCCGTGCAGCACCACCAGGTTCTCCGCGTCGAGCTTCGCCCGCACCGTCTGTCCGATCAGCCGGGCCGGGACTGAGTAGAGCGCTTGGCGGACGGTGATCCTGGCGTAGCGGTCGACTCGGGGTGTCGTGGTCAGCGCGATGTCGAACTCGTCCACCGGCAACGCCGCCAGCAGCGGCGCTTCGAGCGCGAAGTCCTGCCCGATCGTCGTCACCCGCGCGTCGATGTGGCGGGCGTCCTCCGCGCGGTCCGCCGCGGCGAGCTTGTCGTTGATGCCGGCCAGTCCGGAGATGTCGGCGATCTTCGGGACCGGGACGAACCAGCGCCGCCGGAACCGGCCGCCTTCGCCTTCGACACCGCCCTTCTCGTGAGCGCCTTCTTTGCCTAGCATGCAATAGAAGCTCGTGACACCGTAGGCGGACTTGAACAGTACCCAGCGGTCAGTCTCGATACGTGAGCGTCCGAAGCAGACCCGCCGGACCGCCGAGGACAGGTTGTCGTAACGGATCTCCCCGGCCGGGACACCACCCAGCTCGGTGAACGCGGCGACATGACCGGCGAAGAACGCCTCCTGGCCCTGCGAGGAGTAGACGCGGTGAATTGCCTTACCGGAGAACGACATTCGCAGCGTGAAGAGGAAGCACTTGGTGTCGACCCCGCCGACGTTGACCCAGACCTCGGCGAAGTCGACCTCGGCGTCCTGTCCCGGAAGATGTGTCTGCGGCACAAACCCGTCCATCACGCCCGCCCGGTTCCTGGCTTCTAGCACGATCTCCGGGCGTCGCTTCGCGACATACTTCGAGACCGTGCGGTAGGCGATTGTCGCGTCGTGCTCGTCGAGCAGCCGCTCCCAGATCCGGTGCGCGGTATGCCGCTGCTTGCGCGGCGCGTCCAGATCCGCCCGCAACATCTCGTCCATCGCCGCGCGCAGCGGACCCGTCACCGGCGAGGACCGGGCCGGCGCCTTCCGCGGCGGTGGGACGGCCGAGCCGAGTGCCTGACGCACCGTCCGGCGATGCACCCCATGCCGGTCAGCCAGCGCCCGAACAGACAGGCCTTCCACCCGGGCATCCCGCCGGATCAGCGCGAACAACTCCACCCTGGACACCATTCCGGCTCCCACGCGGACGGCCCCTCACCGGCACTGTCCACCCAGGACCCTCAACTCGACCCACCGACTCGCACACCACGAGCAGGAATTCGCCCGATCGGTGGGGCCCGCTAACGGTGCCGAACCGGGGCCAAATCACGATGCCACGGCCAGATCGATGTCATTCGATGACGATCTGTCCAGCAGTACGGCTGCAAGCGGTCCGATGAACGTGGCCATGAGCACACTGGTCCGTCCAACTACGCGGACGGGCTTGGTCGCCGCATTGTCGATGATGTGCGACAGTGCGGCGACCAGGCGGACATTTCGGGGTGATGTCTCAATCTCCGCAAGCGTCGATGCTGAACGGTAGATCGAATCCGCTGACGAACAAAGTGCCGATGGTGAGGGCGGAACCTGCGCCACCTGTCGTAATGGCCAGTCCGCCGAGGGCTATGCCGAAGCCGGCCGAGTCGATTGCCGCGCGGGCCACCGCTCCTACGCACGAGTCGCGGCCGGTGGAATCGACGCGGTTGACGGGATTCCCGTCGACGTAGATGTACCGGTTGGTCGCGTTCGGCTCCATGATCGGGTTGACGGGTCGATCGCGGTCCAATTCGCTGTAGTGGTGTCGTGCCAACGGACGCCGTGCCTGAGCCAGCCGGTGTTCTCGTCGAGCAAGCCCTTGTGTAGCGGATGTGGTTGATCGAGGACGCCGTTCCCGTGGCAGCGAGTTTCTTGCCGGCGGGTCGTAAGCGTAGGTGGCTGCCTTCACCGAGCCCCTCGGTGTCTTGCTGATTGCCGACGGCGACCCGGGCGTGGTGTGCGCCGGGCGGGGTGATCGGGAGAACGTGGTCGCCGGGGGCGGCGGTCACGGATTGCAGCCGCGCTTCGGTGGCGAAGTCGCAGGCGAGCTCGATGACGATCTCGTCGTCGGTGTTCACAAGGTGAGTGTGTCCGCCGTCGAGAGCCCTGACCACGGTTTCTGCCGATCTCACTCGACCGGACGCGCCGAGGTGTTCGGATCCAAATGCGAACGATGATCACTTTGGAAGGTCGAAGACGCGGCATCGGTTGAACCATAGTCACACAATGCGAGACGACGTTGTGGTCTTGTTACCGGACGTGACCGCTGACGATCACAGTGGGCACGGTTACGAGACGCTCGTCTGCCGCGCCCGGCCGCGGGCGTACGTCGTCTTGGTCCTCTTAGTTCGGCGCGTCAACCCGGTTAAGGTTGGAAGGCGGCGGGAGGAGACAGACTCTGGACGAGCGCGCGCCGATCCACAACCGGCTGGATGGGGACGCCGAAGCGGTCCTGCAGGTTGGGCACGTCGCCGGGGACGTGCACCTGCACTCCCGCCCGGCCGGCGAATCGTTGCCCGCTGGGCGCCCGATCACGGCTTGGAGCGCCTTCGACCTCGGGGTCCACCGGGCCATCACGATCCCCGGCGAGCCGCTGCCGGACCTGCCGCGGTACCTCAGGCGCGCGCACGACGACGAGCTGGACCACCAGCTCGCAGACCTCTCGCAGAGCGTCATGGTCGTGCTGACCGGTGAGTCGTCGACGGGCAAGACCCGCGCGCTCTACGAGTCCGTCCTCATCCACCCGCGGCTGCGGGAGTGGCCACTCTGGTACCCGCGCACGGCCGACGAACTGCTGAAGCTGGTGCGGTCCGGGCGGCTCGGCGGCGAGGCGGTCCTCTGGTTGAACGAGACCCACAATCATCTGTCGGGGCCGACGGGCGACGTCGCCGCGGTCGCGTTGTGGAGCCTGATGGACGGGTCGCGCGGCGGTTCGACCGTCGTGCTCGGGACGTTGTGGCCACAGTTCTGGGCCGAGTTCGTCGCCACCCCGCGCAGTGCGCAGAGGGACGACCACGCGAACGCCCGGGCCCTGCTCCAGCAGCGCGCCCGGCGGATCCGGGTGGCCGAGCGATTCGGCGACGAGGACGTGCGAGCCGCCTGGTCGCTCAGCACGGCGGACCTGCGGCTGTCCGCCGCGTTGTCGGCGTCCGGCCGCGGGCGCCAGGTGATCCAGACGATGGCGGGCGGCCCGGCCCTGGTTGAACGGCTCGAGTACCCGGACGACGCCGACGACCGGTTCGCCGCGGCGATCGTGACCGCGGCGATCGACGCGCGGCGCCTGGGCCGGCTCCAGCACGTTTCCCGCGAGCTCCTGGCGGAAGCGGCGGCCGGCTACCTCGACGAACAGGACCGCGTCGGCCCGCCCGAGGACTGGTTCGACCGTGGCCTGGCTCGCGCCGCGGGGGAAGCGGTGCTCGGCGTGACAGCGCTGGTCCCGCACCGCCGGGCGCCGGGCGCGGGCCCAGCCGACGGCTACGACTTGCACGACTACCTGGACCAGCACGGCCGAATCGCCCGGCGGGGCCGCCCGATCCCGGAACCGCTGTGGGCGGCGTTGCTGCGCCACACGGACGATTCCGACGACGTGATGCGGCTGGCCGAGAGCGCCTGTCAGCGGTTGCTGTACCGCTACGCCGACCCGTTGCTCGAGCGCGCCATCGGGACGGCGAACGAGGACGAACAGGACCACCTGGTCTTCTTCATGACCGAGTACGGGCGCCTCGACCGGGCACTTCAACTGCTGCGAGACACCGCCTACCGGCCGCAACTACGACGCCGCGGCCGGCGGGGCGGGTGGCAGGAGTCCCTCCAGGAAGTACGGGTGCTCACCCTGCTCGAGCACGGTTGCCTCCGCGAAGCCCGGGCGCTGCTGGATGTCTACGTGGAGCGCCCCGAAGTTCAGTGGGCGTGGGTGCACCTGGTGGACCTCCTGGTTCGGGACGGGGAGACCGACAGAGCCGTCGAACTCCTCCAGCGCCTGGTCGACCACGGCATCGCGAGGTACGACGGTGCCGCCGAACGGCTGGCCGACCTCCTCGCCGATCGAGGCGACTGGGAACCGCTCATGGATCTCCTGCGTGGGGGCCGGCTCCGGCAGGCTCAAGGGTGGCTGGCGAAGCGGTTCGCTGCCGCCGGAAGGCTGGATCGCCTCCGTGCCCTCGCCGAAGTACGGGATCACGCGGTCTCCCTCACCCTCGTCGAGGCGCTGCTGAGGGACGACCGGGTCACCGAGGCTCTCGAACTGTTCACCCGGATCCGTGAACGCGCCCGGCCCACCGGCGTGCTGCTGGAACTGCTCGTCCGGCACGGCGGGCCCGACTTGGCCATCGAGACGGCGATCAGGTCGGAACCGGACCGGTCCGACGAGTCGCTGCGCGACCTGGCCGAGGCGCTGTCCGCGCACGGGCACCGTGACCGCGTGCTCACGCTGCTGCGGGAACGCGCGGAAGTCGAGCTGGACCGACCGGCGGTCCGCGACTCCCCGGACGTCCTCGCCGAACTCCTCGCCGAACACAGCTGCTGGCTCGAGGTGCTGAAGATCGCGCGCCACAACCCGGAGTGGGGGCTCAAGTGGATCCCTCGCCGGCTGGCCATGGCGGGCAACATGGTCCAGCTGCGGAAGCTCCTCGACCAAGGTCACGAGCACGCGGGCCGTGAATACGTCAGGCTGCTGGCCAGGACTCACCGGATGCCCGAAGCGCTAAACCTCGCCCGCACTTCCGCGGACGCCGGCCTCGGTTGGGCCGACGACGAACTCGCGACCTGTCTCGCCGAGTCCGGCCGGTTCGACGAACTCGCTGCCAGAGCGGCCTGCGGGAACGAACACGCGTCCCGGTGGCTAGTGATCTTGGCCCGCCTGGGAAAGCTCCCGGACAGCCCCGGCCTCCTCCGGCACGGCCTGACCGCGGACGTCGGACGCGTGACAGATCGAGGTCAACCCGCGTCCGGGTCCTGACGGAGAAATCCCACCGCAGGTATCGTGCGATTTCCGAGGCGCGAGGCGAGGAGCGGAATGACGGGCGAGGACGAACTGCCGCCGTACCGCGCGGTCGTGGTCGTGGACACCAAGGAGTTCGGCGGCCACTCCGACCGAGGCCAGGCGGTGCTCGCCGACGCTATCCCCGATGTGCTGGCGCTGGCGTTCGAGCGCGCCGGGCTGGCCCACGTCTGGCGCGAGGCGCTCTTCCCGCACGGGACGGGTGACGGTTTCGGCCTCGGCTTCGACACGCGCCACCTGCCCGCAGTCGTGATGCGGTTCTTCAACACGCTCCAGGAGGTGCTGGCCGAGCGGGACACCCGGTTTTCTGGCGCCGCGCGCCGGGTGCGGTTGCGGATGCGAGCGAGTCTGAACGTGGGACCGGTTCTGGACCCGGGCCCAGGCACCGGCTCTGCGGCCGCGATCGGTGGCGCGGTGATCACCACGCACCGGCTGCTCGATGCGCCCGAGGTGCGCGACCTGCTGACGCGCTCCGACCCTGGGCAGACGTTTCTGGCGGTGGTGCTGTCCCAGCGGGTGTTCGAGGACGTCCTCCTGACGGAGTACGCGCGGCTGCCGCCGTCCCTGCTGGTGGCCCGGCGGGTCGCGGTGAAGGAGTACGCGGGCACGGTCCACCTCTACGTCCCCCGGCCGAGCGGTGACCTGCTGACGCACGGCTTCGGCACCGACGAGCCACCGCACCCCCTGGAACTCCCGGAGCCTGAGCGCCCGGCCCGCACCACCAACATCATCAGCGGTGGCGACTTCGGCACGGCCATCCAAGTCGGTCACCTGCACGGCGGCCTCCGCCACGAGGCGGAGCAGTAAAGCGGACTGGACCAGGAAGCGCGAATGCCGCCGAACGAGACCGAGCCATGAAGCGATCCTGGCGATGGATTTCGTCGAGTCCGTTACCCTGACCGGGCAGCGGCAGTACATCCTCGCTGCCGTCCACCACGCTGGCCGGCGGGTCCGCGTTCTCGGTAGCACCGCGCACCCACCCATGTCTGGGTTACGCAGGCTGTCCGCAATCTGCTCATGGACCTAGCGGATGCCGGGCACGTTGCGCAGGTGAGGGTTCCTCATCCGTGACCGCGATGCCAAGTACCCCGCGTTGATCGCTGAGATCCTCCGCGACGCCAAGATCGCCTCTGTGCTGACCGGTGTCCGGATGCCTCGTATGAATGCGATCATGGAACGCTGGGTGAAGACGCTGCGGGCCGAATTTCTGGACCGCCGGTTGATCTGGAACGAGACTCACCTCCGGCTTGCGCTTCGCGAGTACGAGTGGCACTACAACCAGCATCGAACCCACCGGTCGCTGGCTTCCGCGGCGCCCCTGCGAGCCCGGCCCCAGGCCCTTGTACCCGACCGGTTCGACCGCCTCGTGATACGCCGGCAGGACCGACTCGGCGGAGTCCTCCATGAGTACAGACAGGCCGCTTGACCTGCACGGACGTAGTTTTCGGCACGCGCAGGGCCGAGCAGCGGAAGCGAGATGAAGTCGTTGACCTTCGGTTCTGGATGTCCGGATGACTGAAGCCGCTATGCGGCATGAGACCGCATAGCCGGGGTGAACCTCAGGCAGGCTTCGGGCAGCCTTGGTGGAACAGGATTCTCACTGCTGCCAGTTGCCTCGTCGCCAGACGCAACAGGGCTGTGGCATAGCGTACATCGAGGCTCGAGGTCGCCGATGCGGTTAGGATGCGCTATCCGCGTCGGCGACCGATGGGCGAACCATGACTGATTCACGATCATCGAACTATGAGGGCGGGAAGCCCTGGTGGAATTTATTTGGCGGGCGGGCGCGAAATGTCATTCAGGCACGAGACGTCCACGGTGACATCATCTTCGAGAGCAGCTCGGCAGGTAGACCGGAAATCAGCAGATCTCGGTGCGCCTACAGTGTGGTTAACACGATCCGAGTCCGCCAGCTTCCATCCTCGCCACGTTCGCGATGGGGCACCAAGGTAGCGCGCGGCCTCGCCGTCTCCCATGACGGATCCCAGATTGCGACTGGTGATTCGAGTGGTCGAGTAACAATTCTACATCCTGCTGACGATGAAGTGCGCGCGCTGCAATTCCAAGGGACGGTCGACGTCTCCGCAAGAGACTCCCCCATCGGCTCTCTGTTACTTGCCGGAGGATGACGCCATCGTCGCGACCCAACCTCTTGGAATCTGGGATGTGGCGACAGGAAAAAAAAGAGAAGAGTTTGCCGAGTTCGATAACAATGGAGTTCCATTCGCGGTTGCTGCTTCCAGGGATGGTCAGTTCGTTGCGTTGGGGAGCCTCGTGAAGCAGAACACGAGCGGCGCTGTCTGCAGCACTATTCACATCTTCGATCTGCTTGCCGGAAAAGAGGTAAGATCGGTCACCTTAAAAGATATGGTCTTCGGCATGAAGATCGACGCGTCGACACAACTATGGCTGACTGGCACTCGCAAAATATACCTTTGGGATTTCTCTGTCAGCGAAAAGCCGACGCCCGCCCAGGTGTATAATTACTTGTCTTTCACGGATCCAATCAGACACATTAATACGCCGAACTGGGAATTTGGCACGATTTACGGGCTCGATGTCCGAGTTGAGAAGCTGGATTCTGGAAACTGGGGAGTATTCGCGTGCTGGGACCGGGTCGCACGACTCGGAATGTCCGATGGCGGAGTAAGCTACTTTCCGGAGCTTCCCCATGATGGACCAGTATACGATGCCGTACTCAATGATGAAGGCGCGCTCGCTGCTACCGCAAGTCATGACGGTACCGCACGAGTCTTCGATGTAGCAACCCGACAAGAGATCGGGCGCGTAATCCACGGAGCGGCTGTCACGGCGGTGCGATTCCTGCCAGGAACCAGTGACGTGGTCAGCGTGGGCGTTGACGATACCGTGCGGATCTCGTCGGTCAATTAGCCGACATGACCCTCAGGGCTTGCCAACGACGTTGGCGCGCGACCCGGCGTTTCCCCATGGCGGCCGGCGGATTGTATTCGCAACCGAACTGGTCGCGACCGCCGAATAATGGGATTAATTTGCGTAGTCTTCGCTGCGGGCATCGAGTGCGTCGTGGACGTCCTCGACGTGCTGGAGGTCGATGGTCAAACCGTTGGCTTCGAAGATCGTGACATCGATGCTTTCCTCGTCGAGTCGTTTCGTCGAGAGTGCCGTGCCGTCAGCCTTATACCACGGTTCGATGCCGTCAGCTTCGTCCTCGTCGGGAAGGACGCGCACTGTGGTGCTGGCCCACCAGTCGCTGGTGCCGGGGTCGGTTTCGTCGCTTCCGGCGAGGCTCGCTTGGCTGTTGAGATGAAGCTCAACCCACTGCAGCTGAGCAAGCAACTGTCGCGAAAGGTCGGAGTCCCTGCGGCGTGCGGCCATAGGACAGTAGTACTCGGATTTCTCAATCTGCTCAAGATGGGCGGCGGAGCGTGGTGTGTGGAAGCGGTGTGGGTGTGTCGATCCGGAGGCGGGGCGTCCGTATGGGCTGCGCTGTCCTCGGCTGGCTGGGCGGGGGCACGGTAGCTGGTACTTCACGGTGGAGTTGCCGGGGCAGCGCGATGGTGGGCGGTGCCGGCTGCGGCGTGGCGGGTTTTCGTCTCGGGTTGCGGCGGTGCAGGCTCAGCGGTATTGGCGGGGTGAGGATGTTGATCCTGATCTGAGTCTGGTGACGGTGGGGCAGTGGCTGGATATCTGGTTGGCGACTCGGCACGGGATTCGGCCGGCGACGCGGAGGATCTGCACCCAGCTCGTGCGGGACTACCTCAGGCCCGGCCTCGGGAACGTCGCACTGGCGGAGCTGACGATCGGTCGGGTGCAGGCGATGTTCACGGGCCTGCTGCGAGCGAACGCCACGCGGGTCCGGCCGTTGTCGGCGATGACCTTGCAGCGGATACGTGAGGTGCTGCGTGCGGCGCTGAACGGGGCGATCCGGCGTGGGTTGATCACGAGTAATCCGGCGCGGTGGGTGGAGTTGCCGTCGCTGCGGCGGCCGCGGGCGGTGGTGTGGACGGAGGCGCGGGTGGCGGTGTGGCGGGCGACCGGGGAGCGTCCGCCGGTGGCGGTGTGGACGGCTGAGCAGACGGCTGCGTTTCTCCTCCACGCCGGGTGCATCCGTTGCATGCGGTGTTTCACGTTGCGGCGCTGACGAGGCTGCGGCGTGGTGAGGTTCTTGGCTTGCGTTGGTGTGATCTCGATCTGGTTGGTGCGTCGTTGACGGTGACTCATCAGGTTCAGGAGCGGGACGGGCGGGCGGTGATCTGTCTGCCGAAGTCCACGGCGAGCGGCCGCGTGGTGTCCCTGGATCGGGGCACGGTCGCGCTGCTGGTTCGGCTGCGGTCTGCGCAGCGCCGTGAGTGTGGGGGGCTGCTGACGGGTGGGTGTTCGCGCGGGAGAACGGCAGTCACTGGAGCCCGAGTTACGTGTCGCACACGTTCCGACGGCTGATCGAGAAGGCTGGTCTGCCACCGGTGCGGTTCCACGACCTGCGTCACGGCGCGGCGACGCTGTCCCTGGCCGCGGGCAACGACCTGAAGACCGTGCAGGCCCTGTTGGGTCACGCCAGTATCGTCCTGACGGCCGATACCTACACCAGCGTGCTCCCGTCGCTGGCTCAGGCCTGCGCGGAGGCAACGGCGAGCCTGGTCCGCCGCGCCGGCTACGACCGAGGGAGGAAGATCTGCAGGTCAGGCGCTAGGTTTACCCGGCAAGGGCGACGTCGAGCCGTCGGACACGGTCCGCGCTTCATCCGTGCCGGCGGGACTCTGGGCCGGACACACAACGGCCCCACCCCGGACCCACAGATCAACAAAGCCCACCGGCAGCGACCCTGAAACTGCAGGGAAACCGTTGGTGGGCTTTGCTTTCCGACTGTGCGCCATCAGGGACTCGAACCCCGAACCCGCTGGTTAAGAGCGGGAGCAGCGTCCACCCAACCACGATCCCGATGCCGTCATACGGCTCGACGCCCGATCCAATGCCACCGCGTCCTGAACGGAGTGATCAACGAATACCACCGCGCCGCCTTAACCGACCACAAACGGCAGCTCACAGACCGACACCGCGTTTTGGCACGGTACAGGCCAGATTTGAGCTTCATGTCCTCGACGAAGAGGTCGTCGGCGCGCCGGACGGTCTTCCTGGTAGCTGCGGGCAGCTGAATGTCTGCGGAAGCACTGCGTAGCCGGACGCCTTCGAGCTTCTGTGCACGGCGAAGAATCGGCACTCGGTCAGTCGTCAACCTGCGGGTTCGGCGTCGTCGGCGAGTCGAGTTCCTGGTTGACCTCGCCTGGCGGGGCCTCGGTCAGCGGCGCCGTGATCACGTTCTGCTGGCTGCCGCCAACCGGGATCGCAACGTCCTGGTCATTCCTCTGCTCGCGGTGCGCGCTTCCGGTGGCGTGATGGCCGATCTTGGTTGTCACCGTTTTGAGTTGGGGGGCACCGAGGTCTTCGAAGATGACCGCTGCCTGTTTCCAGGCCTGGTTGGCCTCTAAGCGCTGGCCGGCGGTTTCCAGGGCATCGCCGATGCAGGTGAGGGTGCGGGCAGAGTCGAACCTGTTGTCGAATTCCCGGTTGATCGTCAGCGCCCGGACAAAATGAGACATCGCCTCGTCGACATCGTCGAGATCCAGGTAGACCATGCCGAGTACCCGTTCGGTCCATGCCTCTCGCCAGGCGTCTCCGATGGCTTGGCAGACCGACAGGCTGTGCTGGCACCATGTGACAGCGTCGGCGAGCCGGCCTTGACGCCGCAACACGTTGCCGATGTTGGCGAGCACCGTTGCTTCTGCCCCGCGGTTGGCTGTCGCGCGGAACGACTCAAGGGCCTGGTTAAGGTATGACGTCGCCGCGTCGACACGATCCAGGCCCCGGGGCGAGCAGCCAAGGCCGTTGAGCGCCCAGCCGACGAAGTACGGCGCGTCGATCTCGTGAGCGGCCAGCAGGATCCGCGAGAAGTACTCGGTTGCGTCGTCCCACTCCTCGAAGTCGAGCGCGTGGTCGGCGAAGTTCTCGATGATGCAGATCTCGCCTTCCCGGTCACCCAGGTCGCTCGCGATGGTCAGTGCTTTGTCGAGAATCACGACCACATTCTCCCAGCGCTGTTTCCACAGCAGGTCGGTCATCACGACCGGTAGCTTCCAGCCGAGGTCGTACGGCATGACAACAGCAGCCTGGATCGCTGCGAGCAGGTTCGCCCGCTCTGCGGCGTACCAATCCAGCGCCTGGTCTCGGCCGTCGAAGGCCAGTGGCGCGTCAGTCAGCCTTTGCGGCCCCGGCTGGACAAGCCGCCGGTTGGGGTACACCACCTGGCTCGCGTTGACGGCGACCCGGAGGTACCAGTCGAGTACCCGCCGGACGGCGTCGTCCCTGGTGTCCGGGCTGTCGTTCGCCTCGGCGAGTTCTGCGGCGTAGGCGCGCAGAAGGTCATGGAACTGAAAGCGATCACGGCCTGTCCGCTCCAGCAGGTGGGCGCTGGCCAGCATCTCGAGGGACCTCTTCGCGTCCGTCAATCGGACGTCGATGAGTGCCGCGGCGGCCCCGACGCTGACGTCCGGGCCAGGGTGCAAGCCGAGCAGGCGGAAGGTGCGGGCAAGTTCAGGCGCCAGGGAGCGGTAGGACCAGGAGAACACGCATCGGATGTCGGTCGACTCATCCCCGTGGGTGGTGAGTGCGTCGAGCCGGTGTCGTTCCGTCGTGAGCTCCCCGTTGAGGTCGGCGATGGTCGAGTAGGAGTCGGTGGCGGCACGCTCCGCCGCGATGCGGAGTGCCAGCGGCAGGTAGCCACACAGCCGGACGAGCTCGGCAAGGTCCTGTGGGTCCTCTTCGGCGCATCCACCGCCGATGATCTCGCGAAGCAACGCTTCCGCCTCATTAGGCGATAGCACGTCGACGATGAGGCGGCTCGCGCCGGTTCTGGCGACCAGGTCGGACATGTGGTTGCGGCTCGTGACGATCACCGTGCAGGACGGCGAGCCGGGCAACAGGGGCAGGATCTGCCCGAAGTCCCTGGCGTTGTCGAGGACGACAAGCACCCTGCGGTTCGCCAGGACCGACCGGTATAAGCCTGTTAACGCGTCGAGGCCGCGGGGAATGTCCTCCGGCGACACCCCGAGTCCGATGAGAAACCCTTCAATGGCTTCTTCGGGCGACAGGGGGCGAAGAGGGTCGTAACCACGCAGGTTCACATAGAGTTGGCCGTCGGCATACTGCTCGTGGACCCGGTGGGCCCAGTGCAGGGCCAACGCGGTCTTGCCGACGCCGGGGGAGCCGGCGAGCGCCGAGATGATCACGGTGCCCGACTGGTCCGGACCGACGGCGGCCAGCGAGTCGAGCTTCTTCAGGTCGGACTCCCTGCCGACAAATCCGCGGACGTCCGCAGGAAGCTGCCTCGGCGGACCGTCTATCAGGCCCCGACGGCCATGAAGGTGCACATCACCGCCGACAGTGTCAGCCTGCAAAACAATTCCTGCACCTCCGAACACGGAATTGCGGATGCGTTCTGGCTGATTCGATTCACTCATTGCATCCCAATGACGGATTGACTGATCTGGTAGTATACACCCGAGGGTTTTGGTTCGCCACTGATAAGGTTGGCCTGATGCTTGATCGGCATGCCCGTATGGAATCGAGGGACGTTGCAAATCGTTTTCGTGCACACGCCGATGTCCGCCACGACCGTCCCTCAGCGCCGTGCTTACTGGGCGAACTTCGACAAGCATTACTTCAGCACGCATCCGTGGCTGCGGCCCATGCGTGAGATCATGTGGGAACTGCCGCACTGGATGCACTGGCTCGGAGGAGTGCTGGTGGCGCATGGCTACACATCCCTGGATGTCGCCGACCTCTACACGAGTCGACTGACCGTCCGCGATGTCCTCAGGCAGCATCCCGGAGACGTGTACCTGTTTTCACCGATGACGGTGAACCTCCCTGCCGCGCTGTCGATCGCCGATGTGGTGAAAGAACTCTCTCCGGGCTCGGTGACGATCTTCGGCGGGGTCGTGGCGACTCCTCTGCATTGGGAAGTCGCCGCCCATGGATCTGTGGACTACGTCGTGACCGGGCGTGGCGAAAAGGCGCTACCCGCGTTGTTGGACGCTCTTCAAGACGTTCACTCGCTCGAACAGGTGGGAGACCTAACTTATTCCATGAAAGATGGAACGATTCGGTTCAGTCCTCATCGATACCAAGATTTGCCGATCCGCGAGATTCCTTTTCCAAAGATTGATCTCTTCTCCCCGTCGGTCGGGCAGAATATTCGCTACCTTCGCCAAGTGTACGCACTCGGCTGCCCATACACTTGTTCCTTCTGTGCCATCCAAACGATCGGACGGAAACAGGACTACGCAGCCACGGACCGGGTGCTCGCCGAGATAGCGGCGTATCGACAGCACTACGGCACCCACCACCACGTCTACTGGGGCGATGAGACTTTCACCCTTCACCGCGAGCGCACCGCTACCTTGCTCGAGGCCCTCGCCGAACACGGTGGCATCGCTTACGACTGTCAGACTCGGCTCAACTGCCTGCGCGACCAGGCTCTGGTGAATCAGCTCGCGGCCAGCGGATGCCGATGGATCGAGATCGGCCTGGAGACTCTTTCGCAGGAAAGTCACCATCGCCACAAGCATCATATGCGACTGGACGATGTGGAAGAGACGCTCATGCGCCTGCGGGATGCGGGGATCGCCGCGTGCGCGTTCGCGCTGAACGGGCTCCCAGAACAGACTGCCGACGACATGCGGCGCAGTATCGACTGGGTTTGCGACCTGATCGACAAAGATCTCTTGCAGGCCTCGTACCTGTCGAACCTCGTGCCCTACCCCGGCAGCGCATTGTTCGACCATCCAGAGCGCTTCGGCATGCAGTTACTGCATCGCGACTTCGACCGGTACCACGAAGACCTGCCCGCCGTGTACCGCGGGCAGTACGGCGATCCGGACCAGACCTACCAGGTGTTTCTGGATGGCGTCGAGAGCATCGCGCAGGCGATGGCCAAGCGTCCATACTTTGGCAACGTGCCAGCCGACGTCAATGAGGCACAACTTGGAAACTTCTGGGACGGCTCGCACTCCTGAGATGGGTCAAGTCATCGAGGCACCCCACGACCAAGACTATCCGCTCGAACCTCGACGTAGCGCCGTCGATCTGGAGCGCCACCGTGCGGTCACGGGTCCGGCCTGCGGTGGCGCCGAACATCCGCTCGTCGGCCATAGCGGACGTTCGAGTGTCGTCGGATGAGATCCACAACCGGGGTCGGTCGAGCGTGGAGCGGTGTCGCGCGGAATTACCGCGTGGTCTGCTCGCGGGCTCGGGGTGTCAGCTGATGCGATAGAGGTGTCCGCCCCGGACTGCGAGCACGGCGAGAGGGCCGCTCGTAGGGCCTGCTGTTGCTTGCCAGGCTGTCGCGCCCGGTGCGGCTGTCGCGGTTTGCGCGGCCGTGAGTGGTAGGCCGCTGATACCGCCCCCGGTGACTGTGCCGGTCTGGTCGGTGATGAGGACGCAATCCGGTGGGGTTCCGTTGATGGAGGCCCAGCCGGTGGTGATGGCGCCGGGGTCGGTGGCGGGTGCGTCGAGCGCTCCGTGTGCGATACCGGCGCCCTTGTCAGTCAGCGGTTGTGCGGTCGCGAGGTCCAGGTGGCTGCCGAGTTCAGGGCCGTGGCAGCCGAGGGTGAAGGCGTTGTTGAATGGGTAAGCCTGCAGCGCGCGAGCGGCGGGAGCGGCCGCGCGCTGGATGTGCAGGGCCTCCAGCGCCGCCGGGGCGTCGACGCGCAGGGCGATCGCGGCGAGATTGAGCGGCGTGTAGCTGCGGTGGACAAGGTCGGCCTTGCCGCCGCCGATCGCATGCGTGATCAGGGACAGCGCGACGAGAACGGCGGCAAGGTAACGTTGCGACCATTGTGGACGGTGAACGGCGATGAGCACGACGAGGGCGGTCGTCGCCAGGGCGGCGACGAGGACGTAGCGGCTGATGAGCCCGACGTTGCCGCCGGGGACGTTGGTGGTGGTCCGGCCGAGCGCGAGCATCAACGCCAGTGCCAACGCGTAGAGCGTCAACCCGAGCCAGCCGGCGTCGCCGTTCACCGTGCGGTGACGGTGGTCCGCGAGCGTCCGGCCGACCAGCAAGGTGAGCAGGGTGATCGTGAGTCCGCCGGAGATGACCGCGAGGACAGCGACGTCCACCGACCACAATCCACCGACGGCGGCGGCGATGACCGACAGGCGCCCGTCCGGGTCGAAGGCGGCTGTCGCGCCTGACTGGGTTCCCGTGGGTTTGGTGAGCCACCACGCGCCGACGACGACGATGCCCGCAGCGGCCGGGATCGCGACGCGGAGCCGAGATTCCCTGCGCAGCCACATGATGACGGCGATCGCGAACCAGATCGGCAACGCCGCGCCGAAGCTGAGACACCCGAGAACCGCCGCGCCCGAAGCGAGCGCGAGGCGGCCGCGGTGAGCGCAGGCGATCGCGACCGTGCAGAACGTCACCGCGGGGACCCAGCTGATGCCGTTCGTGCTCTGCAGCCACAGTTCGGTCGCGTGAGAGGAGAACAGCAGCCACGTCATCGTCGCGGTCAACGCGCCGCGAGTTGTCGAGGAAAGCTGCTGCGGCAACATCGTGCTCAAGGCGAGCACGGCCACGGCGAGCAAGGCGATCGTGAGGACGGTCAGGACGCGGTTGTCGCCGCCGAACCATGCCGCGTCCACGTAGAACAACAGCGACGGCACCACGAACGGCTGGTCGAGGTGGTAGGTGAACACCTGACCGAGCAGCAAGCCGCCGTTATCGTCGGTGATCTTGGCGAACACGTGCCAGTAATCGAGCAGCACGTGCATCCGAGGCGCACGCACCGCAGCCAGCAACGCCAGACCGACCGGAACGGCCGCGAACAACCACCACGCCACCACGGTCGGCCGCCACGAGACGCGGGCGCGAGCCGGTGCGGCGATCCGCGGGATCGGCGCGGTGACCTCCGGGCTGGGGACGTCGGTGAGCGCTGGCTGGGTCATGGATCTCCTGCCGGAACGGATGGCTGCGGACCCGCGACAGCAGGACCGGCAGGCATCGTAACCGGTGGTCTTCACGCTTCGGGAAGGCGGTGACCTGGTCTTTTACTGTATCGGTGATCAGTTGACAACTGTGACCCTCGTCTCGGTAAAGCTGTGTAACAGCTGTGAACCCACTCCGATGTTTGCTGCGGGTGAGGGGCGAAGACTTCCCGATCCTGGGCGAATCGAGCACGGCGTGCGCGGTGAGCCGGGCAAGACCCCGCGACGGCAGCTGTGTCCCGCGGGGCCATTGGGGGTGACCACGGCGCAGTGCCGCGGTCACCGGGGGAGGAACTGGCGTGCTGCGTTTGTCGCGTCCTGTCCATCTGGTCCGCTGGGTCAGAGCACTCGTGCTCGTCCTGACGATGACCCTGCTGCTCGGCAGCACCGAAGCCATCGCGGCACCGCCTCGACTCGTAGAAGCGTCGAAGCCGATTGACCCGCGCGACGTCGGCCTGCTGCCGTCGGCCGCGCCCACGCCGGTGGCTCCGCAGGCACCGTCGAAGGCGGATTTCGCGGCGCAGAGCCGGCTGGACGGGGGAGCGGGCACGCACTTCGACCTGCAGCGCTCGACGCCGGTGTCGCGGACGATGTTCACCACCGAGTACGTCAACGCCGACGGCACGCACTCGGTGCGGCAGTCGAACCAGCCGATGAACGTGCAGGACGAGCACGGCCAGTGGCAGCCGGTCCAGACCACCCTCGAAACGGACCCGGCAACGAAGCGCGCCGACGCCGACAATCACCCCTTGAGCCCGTCTTTGGCCACGAAGGCCAACGACGCCGCAGTGCTGCAGGTCGAGTCCGGCGGCCACACCGCCGGCCTGGCCCTGGACCAGGCCGCCCCGACCACCGCCGCGGTCAAGGGCGAATCGGTCACCTACCCCGAGGTCGCCGCCGGCACGGACCTGGACTACGAAGTCACCCCGGGCGCGGTCAAGGAGACCATCAAGCTCAAGCGTCCCCCGGCCGACGGGCGATCGTCGTGGAAGTTCAAGCTCACCACCGGTGATCTGACGCCGAAACTGGAGAAGAACGGCTCTGTCACGTTGGCCGACAAGGCCGGCGCGGCGAAGATCGTGCTGCCGCCGGTCGAGACCTGGGACTCCGCGGGCAACGGGGAGACGGCCCCGTCGATGACCGGCGGCACCTACACGCTGGAGAAGGCCGGTTCGGACTGGTGGCTGACCGTCGCGGTCGACCCGACCTGGCTGCGCGATCCCAAGCGCGTCTACCCGGTGTCGGTCGACCCGACCTTCACCTACGGCGTCACCGAGTCACACTCCTACCGCTCCGACGGCACCAACTGCGACGCCTGTGGCCTGCGGATCGGCAACAGCCAAGCCAACGGCGACACCTACAACCGCAGCGTCTTCCACATGGACTACTCGCCGCTGTTCGGCAAGACCGTGGTCGGCGCGCGCATGGACCTGACCCGCAACACCAGCGTGACCGGGTCGCTCAAGACCTGGAACGCGAACCTCTACCACGCCTCGGCGTTCAACTACAACGGCGTCGGCGGCTACATGACCAGCGCGCTGGTCGGGGACGCCGGCAGTTTCGTCGGCGAAGGCATGACCGGCTTCATCCGCGACCGCGTCAACGCCCGTGACGGCTCGGTGTTCTTCATGATGCTCGGCGCGGAAAACGCCGGCACCTGGACATACAAGAACCTCAACGCCACCCTCACCGTCGACACCGGTTCGCCGGCGCCAGCCGCAACACTGGTCGGTCCGGCGGATGGCACGGTGTCGACGTCACTGACTCCGACCCTAGCGGTCAACCCGGTCACCGACCCCGACGGCGAGGCCGTCAAGTACTGCTTCCGCATCGCCACCGGCGCGGACGCCAAGTCCGGCGTCGTCGTCGAGTCCGGCTGCCTGACCACCCCGACCTGGACGGTCCCGGCCGGGATCCTGCAGGACGGCGTCGCCTACACCTGGCAGGCGATGACCTACAGCGGCACCACCACCATCACACCCACCTGGGTCGGCCACTTCAAGATCGACCAGCGGATCGGCGACCACGGCCCCTCGCCGGTCGACACAGCCGGCCCAGTCACGGTCAACCTGGCCAACGGCAACGTGTCCACCGACGAGCAAACGCCGACCTTCACCACCGTCGGCGGCAACGCCGGACTGTCGTTCACCTACAACTCGCAACAGGTCGAGAACAAGGGTCTCAAGGCGTCCTACTTCGTCGACCTGTCGCATAACGGCATCATCAGCGACGCGCAGCAGCCAGTGCTGGTGCGGACCGAGCCGCAGGTCAACGTCGACTGGGGTACGGACTCGCCATTCGCGCCGGCCTTGCCCGCGGACTGGTTCGTCGCTCGCTGGGAAGGCTTCTTCCAAGCGCCGGTAACGGGGACCTACCAGTTCGCCGGCGTCCATGACGACGGCGGCACGGTGTGGATCAACGGCGCCAAGGTCTACGAGGTCAACACCGCCAGCGACCTGAACTGGACACAGGCCACCAACGTCTCCCTCACCGCGGGCCAGCGGGTCCCGATCAAGGTCGAGAACGCCGAGGCCACCGGCGCGGCGAAGATGCGACTGTTCGTCCGGACCGCCGACAACACCACCGTCGCCCCGCAGATCGTCCCCGCCGACTGGCTCTTCACCTCCGACCTGCCGGTGCTACCGCAGGGCTGGACGCTGTCGGCGGACCTGGACGGTGACGGCTCGAGCTACACCGAGGCCAAGGTCACCGACCAGAACATCGTGCTCACCGACGCCACCGGCGCCAAGCACACGTGGACCAAGAAGAGCACCGGCGGCTATACCGCGCCCGACAACGAGGAGGGCACGATCGCCCTCGACACCGCCGGCAAAGTCACTCTCAACGAGGGCGGCGCAATCTACGTCTTCCGATCTGACGGCAAGCTCGAGACCCAGACCAGCGTGCTCGACGGACGCAAGCCCGCGACACTGCAGTATTTCTACGACGGGACACCTTCGCGGCTACGGGAGATCAAAGACCCCGTCTCGCAGCGATCACACGTCCTGCACTACAACCGCCCGGGAGACGACTGCTATGGCGGCGTTACCCCACCTCCGGGCGCCGCGGCGCTGCCACCGTCGCAGATGCTGTGCCGCATCACGTACTGGGACGGGACGGAAACCCGCCTCTGGTACACCGGCACCGGGACACTGAGCCTCGGCCGAATCGAGGACCCGGGCTCGGAGATCACCGACTACGGCTACAACGCCCAAGGTCTGCTCACAGGCACCCGCGACAGCCTCGCGAACGATTGGATCGCCGCCGACCCGGCCAACCGCAAGGCCAAAGAGGGCGACCTGACCACCACGATCGGCTATGACACGTCCGCGAAGCCGAAGGCCGCCGGCGTCAGCTTCGCGGTTCCCGCTATCGGTCAGCCTCGTTCCGGCCGGACCTACCGTTACGACCCGGCAAACCGGCAGACCTTCGTGGACATTGCCGGTCTCAGCCCGACCACCGGGTTCTACTCGAAAGTCACCTACGACGCCGCCGACCGCGCTTTGTCCACCACCGACGCGACCGGCCGGACGACCAGCGAAACCTGGAATGCGAAAGACCAGGAGCTGACCTCCACCGATACCGCCAACCGGGTGTCGACCACGGTCTACGACTACGCCGACCGGCCCACCGACAGTTACGGTCCCGCGCCTGCCTCCTGTTTCGCCGGCCAGCTCCCGACCGCGGCGTGCGCAGGCACGGTCGGACACACCCACACCGGCTACGACGAGGGCACCAACGGCCTGTCCGCCGCTTACTACGACAACCTCGCCTTGACCGGCGCCCCGAAGGCGTACGCCACCGGCATCGGCACCACCGACGGCACGCTCAAGAGCGTGTGGGAGTACAGCAACGACGTCACTCCAGGCGTGTCCAGCGACGGGTTTTCCCTCCGGCTGAGCGGGGAGATCGCATTCCCCGCCTCCGGCGACTACACGTTGCGCGCCTACGTTGATGACGGCATACGCATGTGGATCGACGACCAGCTCGTCATGGACTACTGGCAGATCAGCAATCCCGCTTGGCGCCAAGCCGTCGTTCACAGCGACACTCCTGGCCAGGTCAAGAAGATCCGCATCGACTATTACGACAACGGCGGCTACGCCAAACTCGACCTCAACTGGACCACCCCCACCGGCACTCAGGAACTCGTCCCCGGCACCCAGCTGCGTCCGCGCTATGGCCTGACCACCTCGAGCGTCGACTCCGAGTCCGACGGCGTGCCGGACAAGACCTCCGCCACGCAGTACGGTCAAAACGGGCTCGACCCCGTCTTCGGAGCAGCCACCAGCTTCTCTACAGGCACTGGAGTCAGCCGCCTCACCACAGCCTCGGCATACGAAGCGCCAGGCACGGGCTACCTCCGCGCCACCACACGGAGTGCCCCGACCGGCGCAGCCACGGCCACGGCGTTCTACGGCGACATCGAAACCCGCACGAACCCGTGCATCGCCGGGAGTCCCGCGGTGAACCAGGGTGGCCAGCCCAAACTGCTGACCTCACCCACCCCGGCATCGGGTACAGCCCGCACCGACGAGAACGTCTATGACGCCTCAGGCAGGATCATCGCCCAGGCCACCAGCGGAGACTGGATCTGCACCACCTACGACGTTCGAGACCGCGTCACCTCGGTCAAGAGCCCCGCGAACCCGACCAGCGGTGAACGCACCGTCACCCACAATTATGCCGTCGGCGGTGACCCGCTGACCACCTCGATCAGCGACAACTTCGGCACCGTGACAGCCGTGGCGGACTTCCTCGGACGCGTCGTCGCGTACACCGACGTCCACGGCACCCGAACCGAGACCACCTACGATGTCGCCGGGCGGGTCAGCCAACAGAAGGTGACGCCACCCAACACCGCCGACGCACCTCAGGTCACGACGTTCGGCTACGACGACGCCGGCCGTCCGACGACGGTCACCCACGGCACGACGATCCTGGCCACGTCGACGTACGACGCCGCCGGCGAGCCGGCAACTGTCACCTACGCCAACGGCATGAGCCTCAGCAGCATCGGCCGGAATGCCGCAGGTCAGGAAACGAGCCTCACGTGGAAGACCAGCGATGGCACCACGACGGTGGCTCAGGTCGGACGGAGTCGCGCGGGCACCGTCATCGACGAATCCCTCGGTGGCGTCGACGCACGACCTGAGGGCCCGAACTACGTGTACGACACGGCGGGCAGAATCACCGAGGCCTACGTCACCGGGCACCATTACACCTACGACTTCACCTCGCCGACCGCCGCCACCTGCCCCGTGGGCAGCGCGAGCAACGCGGGCCTCAACACCAACCGGGTCCGCCTCCTCGACCAAACCGGCGCCGGCACCGCGGAGACTGGATACTGTTACGACAACGCCGACCGTTTGCTGGCCGTCACCGGAGCCACGGCCATCAGCGCCGTCGGTTACGACACCCATGGCAACACCACGCAGCTCACGACACCCAGCGGGACAACGTCGCTGGGGTGGGACAGCGACAACCGTAACCTCACCGTCCGTGTCACCGGCGCGGCAAGCGCCGATGTCGCCTATGTCCGCGACGCGACTAATCGGATCACCCGGCGCAATGTCGCCCAGGGCGACACCGCCACGGACCTGCTCTACTCCTACCTCGGTGACGGGGACTCCGCATCGCTGACCCTTGCAACCGGCGACAAGCGGCTGCTAAGCCGTACCTTCAGCCTTCCCGGCGGCGTCGTCTACACCGCTCGCTACGACGGTGCCGCAACCACCTGGGACGCCTCCAGCATCCGTGGTGACCTCGTCCTGACCACTGACGGAAGCGGCCATCAAGTCGGCACGCTGCGGACCTACACGCCCTACGGGGAGCCGCTGACCACGGCAGGAAACACCGACAAGAACAACGTGCCGGACAACCAGCCGGGAGCCATGGACTATGGCTGGCTCGGTACCCACCAGCGTCCCTACGAACATGCCGGTGGCCTGGCCATGGTCCAGATGGGCGCACGTCCTTATGTGCCGGCGCTCGGGAGGTTCCTCTCAGTCGACCCGGTGGACGGTGGCTCGGCCAACGACTACGACTACGTCAACGCCGATCCGATCAACGCTACTGACACCGACGGTATGCGACCCAAGAACGGCGACGACAACGGCCTCAACCAACAAGGCCGCAAGGGACACCGGAAGGGCAAGAGCAAGGCCAAGTCGGACAAGCACAGCAAGGGAAACCGTCACGGCGGCCGTCGAAATATCCCCTTGAACCCCAACAAAAACGGTAATCCTAAAAAAAAGGGACAGAGCTCGTTCTCCCGACTCCACGGCGGTGGGTTGTCTTTGCGGAACCGCGAATTGATGCGCGATTCTCCTTCGCTCAACCGCGGTAGCTACCGCAGCAGCGCTCGCGCACCTCGCTATCAGTCGAGTCCTGACAATGGGTGGGGCTGGCTCGGCGCCGGCGCAGCAGGAGCCGGGATCGGAGGGATACTCTGGTGGGTGGGTAAGCTTGCCTCGCCCGCTTGTGGGCCCGCCCTACCACTCTGCGCGATCGCCTTCTAGCGTTCACCTACATCGACAGGAACAACATGAGTAGCAACGAAGACGCCCGGAACCTCACCGCGAAGGGGACAGCGTTGCGTGAAGAGGACCGTCACGAGGAAGCCATAGTGGTCTTGCGCGAGGCTGCCGCAGCACACGAGCCGGATGCTGACCGTCTTCTGGCCTTGACGCTCATGGAGACCGGCGACCTCGAAAGCGCTAAACAGGTACTTGTCGATGCCATAGCCGACGGGCAGACGAGTTTGGCTGGCCTGCTCGGAGATGTTGCGGATGACCTTGAAGACGACGAGTTAGCCGAGTCGTCGTACCGGCAGGCGATCGACGCGGGAGACAACGATGCCTTGAACGACTACGGCGTCTTTCTCCGGAGCCGGGAACGATATGCCGAAGCCATCGATATTCTTCAGCGAGCGATCGCGGAAGGTGACAGCCTGGCCGCGGCGAACCTCGTTTCGTTGTACTTAGACGACTTGGGTGACCTCGACACCGCCGAGCAGTTGGCGCTGCGTCACCTGAGTAAGGACCAGCCCAGTACTTTTGTGTCGTTGGCCAACGTTTACGCCGAGCAGGTTCGGCTTGACGAGGCTGAGGATAAGTTCCGGGAAGCTATCCGACTGGAAGCCCGTAAAGTACACCAGAACTACGCCTTATTCCTCTGGGAGAAGCGAGAAGACCTAGTCGGTGCCGAGCGCGAGTTTCGGCTTGCGCAGGAGCACGACGAGCCAGGGTGGGGATACGAGCTGGGCTCGTTCCTGGTTGAGCTGGGTCGCGAAGATGAAGCTCGAAGTGTACTTTCCACAGCCGCTTCGTGGGGTGACGTCGACGCCGCAGAGCTCCTGGAAGAAATAGCATCAGAGGGCGATGCTAAGTAGCATCTGTGGTACTCCCCAGTCGCCAGTCGCAACACCGCGTCATCCAGGTCTGAAGCGGTCGCAGCGGTTGTGATTGTCCGGCGTGCTGAGCACCAGCCGGTGCAGCTGAGCGCCCCCGGCTCGCCGAACGCCTGGGTGAGCCCACGGTCGAAGCGATGCAAGTGACTGCATGAGCGCGCGACATGGCCTGCTACGAGTCGGCGGGCGATCCCGCAGCCACCTTGCGGTCGTTACGGACTCCCGACCGACGGTGCCGCCGAACATCCGCCCATCGGCAGAAGAGGACGTCGCCGCAATCGATCAGTGGCCTACGGCCACGCGCTTTGGCATGTGCGGCCGGCCTGTTGACTCGTCTCGGTAAATTTCCGACTCTGATCGACGAGCGGGTCACGTGTTGATGAATCTTCAGCGGCCGCTCGGGGGCAAGATCCGCACGCTGTCCGAGCCGACGTGCGCGCTGGTCCGCACCGAGCTGCCCAACAGAACGCCCTGTCGGCAGTATGATGCGCGTCCACTCCTGACGCCCAGCCTCCGGCATAGTAGACGGCGAAACTCGTTGTTGCGTCGTGTCAGCGCACTGCCGAGTCAACGTTCAATCTGAAGGCTGCTCATGAAAATTCAATGTCGCTAGATCGACCCTGAGATTTCGTGCGGATATCAGGGTATCGGGGTGGTCGACGCCTAACACTTTCTGTCGTCTTGCTAGTGTGTCCTGGTCCAATTCAATAGCACTCGCGCAGTCGTCTAGATGTCGTAAGTTGAGAGCTAGGTCGGTGGCGGATAGTAGTGTGTCCGGGTGGTCGGCGCCAAGGGTCCGCCGTTGCCTCGTTAAGGTGTTTTCGTTAAATTTCCGGGCTTCCTCGTGCTGGCCGAGAGACGAGAGGTTGAACGCGAGACTATTGGCGGAGCGCAGGGTGTCGGGATGGTCGGGACCTAGTATTCGCCGACGTCGTGCAAAAGTGTCGTCATTGAGGACTCGAGCTTCCTTATACTCACCCAGAAAAGAGAGATTAAACGCTAGATTGTTGGCGGAGCGCAGGGTGTCGGGATGGTCGGGACCTAGTATTCGCCGACGCCGTGCGAAAGTGTCGTCGTTGAGGACTCGGGCTTTCTCATGCTCTCCCGAAGCTCGCAGAGTGGCACCGAGATATTGTGCAGCCCACAAAGTATCGAGATCATTGGCCCCTAGTAATTGACGCCAGGCATGGAACGTGTGTTCCGCTAGATCGCGCGCCGTCGAGTACTGGGCTGAGGCATGCAGGTAGTGAAGAACTTTTAGCAGGAGCTCGCGGCATGACGGCGGCAGGGTACTGTGGACATCGGCGGTGTTGGCCAGTGCCTGCACGTGGGGGGTCAAGACGGCGTATGCGGGCCAGTCTGCCGGGTTGTCGGGGTTGCCAGGTGACGAGGAAGCTAATAGCTCACCGGCCATCAGCCGCGTTCGGAGCTGCTCCTGCACGGTCAGCAGTGCCCGAACGACGGATTGGACGAGACGGTGGACCTGGATAGCTCCATCTATGCGTTTAATCAGGCCAAGGTCGCTCAGATGTCGCAAGACCAACGCTGTGGTCGTGACATCACCAAGGTGGACACCATCTTGGCCTGCTCGTGGCGTAGAGCGCACCGGAATCACCGGTAGCGGCTCGGGAGCCAGAAAGGCCAGCTGGTCCAGTAGGCATGCCGCAGGTGGGCATAGCTGGGCCAATCTGTCCCGGCTGGCCACCACTACTGCGACCAAACCGGAATGGCGGTATAGCGTCGGCTCTGCTAGCCCGGCATGCGTGGGCCGAACCTGCAACTGTTCCAGATAGTCCTCGACGCTGAGGCTGGTGTCGGTGAGGAATCCGTCGAGGAAGCAACCTGCTTGCTCGACCGCTAGAGGCAGGTCACCCAACTCACGGGCGACCAGATCGGCCTCGTCGGTGGTCAGGACCGGACATCGTGCGCCGAGTAGTTGAGTCGACTCCGATCGGTCGAACTCGCCAATCTTCAGGATGGCAGCGATGCGTCCGATCGCAGGGGTGCGCCCTGTGATCAGCAGCCTGCCTGTGCTTGGCGGTAGCAAGTCTGCGAGGAGGTCAAAAGAATCAGCGTTGTCGTAGATCAATAACCAATCAGTTCGCCGGGTTAGTTCAGCCCACAACGGAATTAAAGCTGTCTCCGGTGGGCCTTGGACGGGAAGCCCGAGCTGGCCGGCTAAGGCGGCCAGCGACGCAAACGCGACTGTGGGGTTGTCGATACTCACCCACCATACAAGGTGATAGTGGTCGGCATAGCGGTGCACGTACTCAATGGCGAGCTGGGTCTTACCCACTCCGGCGATCCCATGCAGAGGTAGCACGCTGACTAGCTGGTTGGTCACATCGGTGGGATGTAGGCGGTGGTGGATCGCTTCTAACAGGTCGTCCCGGCCGACGAAGAACGGGTTGCGTGGCGGCACGTTGAGTACCGCCACCGGGCTCGAGCCCGGAACAGGTCGTAATGGCGCGGTGATGGCGTGACGGGGTGTTGGCGACCGTGCATCGCGCGCCTGCTTTGCCCCGGCTAACAGTCCCCGCCACTCACGGTCGCTGCGTGGCCTGCCTCGCAGCGTGCCTTCAGCGTTGGTTACGGCAGTGCAGGCATGAACGACGGCGAGCAGATCCTCGTGGGAGCGAGGTAGGGCCTGGCCGGTGATCCAACTGTGGATTGTCGAGCGGCCGACGCCGCTGGAGCTGGCAAGGGCCCGCACGCTCTGCCCGGCCGTGCGCGTGAGCGCGCTGAATGCGGCCGTGAAGGCCTCGAGTTGCGGGTCGGGCACCGTCATGTGCACGCTCCGTGCATCCGGTCCGTTGTCCAGGTGTCCGGCAGGTCCGGACACTTTACAGATGTATCACACCTGTAGTGATTGGCAAGCTTGCCGTCGGTGATGTCCGGGTTGGTCCGTACTCCCTTCCCGGACGCCGCCAGCATTGCGACGTTCTTCCCCAGACCCGCTCGCCATTGGAGGATCGAGGAGGACATCTTGCTGGGTAACGCAACGGGAGACGGCTACCAAGTCGTTATTTTGGTGCCTGTCATCCTGACGATGTGTGGATTGATCACCTGCCTGGCGTTGACAGCTGTCTGGTCGCGGTCTCGCACGCGTCGTCGCGCCGCTGCCTCCACGCTGGACAGGCTACTGAACTTCTTCAGGGGTCGGCGTTGATCCCGATTGCTCAGATCTGGCCATCATGGTCGGCTTTCGTCTGGTTATCGTGGGCCGGGCGTTCGCGCGATCAGCGGCAGAAGAGTGCGCCCTGCGCGAACATGCCTGCCGGCTTGCCTGAGCACGTGTTGTCTTGAGTCATCGCTATGGAGAACGACGACTGGCCCTAATCACAGAGCGCCATCACCGCGAGGTTCGCCTCCACCCACGGCAGCATCGCCACCCGCCCGTCGCGGGCCTCGACCGGCAGCCGCAGCCACGTCACGAACCGGCCCAGATCCTCCAGCACAACCTCATCCCACTGCAGACCACGGCACGTCAGGAAGTCGAAGTAGTCCCGCAGGTCGTGCGCATAGGCGCGGACCGTGTTCGGCGAACGATCGATCGCCGTCAGATGCGCCAGGAACCGGTCCACCGGAACCACGACCAGGCCGCCGGCCAGAACCGTCGCCGACTCCGTGCCCGAGGGCATCACGACCCGCCGCACCCTCACAGACTCCGTCATAGACGCAGCAAGATAGTCCGTCCACAACAGATACTCGGGAGACCTGCCACCACGATCGTGTACATCGTGGACAGTCAGTCCGAGGGGTTAGATCACCGCGGCGACGACATCGTCGGAGAAGGTCTCGCCCCAGCGCCCGAAGGGCAGGTTCGAGGTGACCATGATCGAGCCCTGTTCATAGCGGGAGGCCACGGAGCTGGAAGAACAGGTTCGCCGCGTCCTGGTCGAACTTACGGGGCCGACTTGAGGAACGTGACCAGGAACTCGACGCGGCCCGCACGGCCGATCGTGAGTTGATCGCGAACCTCAATAGGAACCGGTGACATGAAAGACCCTGTTGACCGCACCACCTCCTGTCCCGCGGGGGCGGGGGACCGGAGGCGGTGCTTGTTGGAGTCGGTTTGCCGTCAAGGGCCGTGTCATGAGCCGCCATTCGCGCTGAGTGTGCTGGTCCGGGCGAATGTCCTCGACGGACTCGCTGGTCGCACGTCGCCGCAGCACGGTGTACAGCAGGTCGGCGGTGATCACCGTTGGTCGACCGCCATCGTTTCCCTTGTGAACAGCGGTATTCAGGCCTTCCAGCGTGGATTCGCGGATGGTTTCGGCCATGGCGGCGAAGAAGCCGATCAACTTGTATCGGTACATCGCCCATCCCCGCCCGGCGTCCCTGATGGTGCCTGAGCTCGGTTCGCGATCAGAAGATCGCGATCGGATTGACTGCGAGTCCCGTGGTGCCCGTGATGCGCGGCGGTGCGAGAACGAGCATGAAGCTCCATCGCTGTAGGGAGGCACACCGGTCGGCGAGGTCGTCGAGGTGGGCGGCGTCCACCAGCGGCAGACCGAGCCGTGCCAGTGCGACCTGATGCATCGGCATCGGGAAGGTCGGTGGGCGGGCGTCGCTGATGTCACCGATATAGAGGGCCGCACCGTGCTCGTCCAGCCAGTCGACGGCGCTGAGGTCCAGCCCTGGGACGGGCTGCGTCATGGGCTGGTTCACGTTCCAGCCACCGCGGACGATGATCGCGTCGCCTGGGTGCACCGCTGTACCGGCTCGGTCGAGGGCCGCGTCGAGGTCTGTTCCGCTGACGCGGTGGTCCGCGTCGAGACTCCCGTGATCGGGGGCCAGGTCGAGGAAGATACCCCGCGTGACGATGCCCCCAGCGGCGTGGTCGGCGGAAGCATGACGTACCCCGGTCGGTGTGACTGCTTCCTGAATGGGGACGCCCGGATAGAGCTTGTCGCCGACAGGAACGTGCGAGAGTGCGTCGAAGTGCGTCAGTCCGGCGTTGTGCGTGTTGACGAGCAAGGAGTCCGTGATGACCATGGGTCGGGCTCCGTTGAAGTTCACGACCTGCATGACGGGTGCAGGCATCGTTGCGGGACTTCCGACGGGTGCGAGGCCCGTGGTGAGCGGTGCGGGGGTGGTGGGACGCGCGAGGCTCACAAAGGTCGCGTCGTGTACCTCGGCTGCGGCGCGCGCCCGCGCCGCTTCGTCGATGAGGTTGAGCGCGCCGATCTCGTCGGTGTAACCCCAGCGCCCCCAGTTGAGGGGCAGATCGTTCTCGTTCATCCGATTCTCTTTCCTCTTGTCCCGGGTTGGTCACTGCGGCGACCAACCCGGATCCAGCCGAGCTGCGTGTTTCCTGCAGCATGGAGGGCGGTAGTCGTTGAATCACCCGCGTGCTGACTCCGGCGTGTGGACGCTCGTCAGCCGGGTCAGGGCGGCGCGGAGGCTGGCGTCTCCGATGCCACGGGCGCTGAGATAGCCGTCGGGGCGGACGAGGATCCAGTCGCCGCCGGTCGCGGCCAGTGTGTCGTGGACCCGGCCGTCGGAGTCCCACACGCCATGGTCCTCGTCCGGGCGGTGCCGGCTGATGGTCACGGTGTCCACCCAGGCTGGGAGCGGCCCGGTCTCGGCGGTGAGGTGATCCTGTCCGGGGGCGTCTGTGCTGCCGGCGAAGACGAGCAGGTGCCAGGCAGGCGACCTGAGGACCGCTCGCAGGATCGTCCAGCCGGGTGACTGGGCGTCGGCGGCCGAGATCTGCGTGAGTCGCTCGCCGGGTCGTGGGCCTTCACCCGGTTCGTCGCCGGGCACCGTCAGCGGGCTGTCGGGGTACGCGATGGCCAGGCCCGACATGCTCCGGATGAGCTGCCGCATGTAGCCACGATCGGAGTCTTCGGTGTCCTGGGTGTCCCCGGTGGGAGTGTCGACCATGGCCGTGTTCATGACCTCGCCGGTGGAGGCGAGCAGGGCCTGGCCAATGGGAACACGCTCGGCGTCGTAGGTCTCGAGCAGCGTGGCGTCGGCGTGGCCGTGAACAACCATGGCCAGCTTCCACGCCAGGTTGTACGCGTCCTGGATGCCGGTGTTGAGGCCCTGTCCGGACGCCGGGGAGTGGACGTGAGCGGCGTCTCCCGAGACGAAGCACCGTCCGACGTGCATCGCGGGTACCGCGCGCTGCTGGATGGTGAACTTCGACGTCCAGCTGGGACTGTCCACGACGGTGTCGCGCCCCAGAGCCTGCGACAACTTGGCGCTGAACTGGCGGGCGATCTGCTCGGGTTGCTCGGCATCTCCTTCGCCGGACGTGTCCAGTAGCCGCCACTTGCCCGGTTCCGGGAACGGGAACAGCATCAGCACACCGCCGGGCGGGAACAGCCAGTGCACGCCGTCGATGTCCACATCGGTGTGCACGATCGCATCGGAGATCAGCCACGTGTGGGCGGATTCGCCCGCCAACGGGAGCCGGAGGGTCTTGCGGACGGTCGAGTGCCCGCCGTCACAGCCCCACAAGTACCGTGCGCGCACGCTCTCCTCGGCCGCTCCGGCACCGTCGCCGCTGCGCAGCACGGCCGTGACGGCGTCGTCGTCGTGCCGGAACGACTCCAGCCGGGTGTTCCACTCCACCGCGACCCCTGCCGACGCGGCATGCCCGCGCAGGACACGCTCGATGATCACCTGGTCGACGTTGAACATGTACGGGAAGCGCGTCGGCAGGCCGCCGAAGTCGAAGTCCACCCGGAATGCGCGGTCGGACTGATGACGGATGAACCCGTTGACCCTCGTTCCGTGCGGCGCGATCTCGCCGAGGATCCCGAGCTGATCGTAGATCTCCAGGCTCCGGGCGTGGGAACCCAGCGCACGGCTGGTCGTCGCCGGACCAGCCGCGGCATCCACCAGGCGAACCGAAACGCCCGACCGTGCCAGACGTGATGCCGCCATCAACCCGACTGGACCGGCCCCGGCCACGAGGACGTCGACGTCATAGCCTGTCATGCAACCACACTCCCTGTGTTAGCTTAGCTGACACAGGGACGATATCCCTCAGGTGAGGAGAGCGCGAATCATGACCACTGAGGATCGCTCGGAGTCATACCTGCCCCTGCCCCTGCTCCTGCAACGAGGCGCCCGATGGTTCTCCGACGAGCTCGTGGCGCGCCTGGACGCCGCAGGAGTGACCCCCGTGACGCCGGCGCACATGACCGTGCTCGCGCACCTGAATCACGACACGTCCCTGAGCATCGCCGAGCTGGCCCGCCGTGCCGGCGTCACCCGCCAGACGATGCACCGCGCCGTCACGCAGCTCATCGATGAAGGTCTCCTGACCAGCACGCCAGGGCCCGGGTTTCCGCGCAGCACCCTCATCCGGCTGACCGACACGGGCTGCCGGCGTCGTGACGTGGCCCTGGGAATTCTTCGTGACCTGGAACAGGTTCTCAGTAGCCAGCTGGGACCCGCGGCAGTGGCGGAGCTTCGCGACACCCTGAGGCGGGCGTGGCCGCGCTGAAGGTTCGCCGATGCCTGCGACGTCACCTGCGACGACGCCTTCGGCAGGCCGGCGCAACAGACGTCCTCCGCGGAGCTGCCTCACCGAAAAGACCCGTGAGCCTTTCCGACCTGCTGTGCCGGGCCGGAAGTGGGCGAGGTGGCGCGCCCGTGTCCGGCGCCGCGATGGCGGCCCGGCATCGCGGTCGGGGTGAGATCGCCGGATCGGTTGGCTCGGGCGGCCACGCGGGTGCAGGGGGTGTAATGCGCCCGGCAATCGGTCCCTGGTGGTGGCTTCTTGTCCACGGCGCGAGGTCTTTCACCGGCGCTAGAGCCGGCCGAGGGGTATCTCCTCGCCGTCCCAGAAGGTCTCGGCGGTCACCTCGCCGGTGCCGGCGAGCACGATCCCGGCCGGTCGGAGAACGTCGACGACCGGGTTGAGCAGGGAGGCGGATTCTTCTGCGGTGAGTTCCCGGCGGTCCACCGCCGGAATCAGGTAGACGACCCGGGCGCCGCGCCCGATCTCGCTGGTGACGCCGATCATGAAGCGCCATCACCGCCTCCGCATGCTGGTTCTGCCACCGCCTATCGAGCGGCTTCGGTCTGCTGCAACTGCCGCGAGATCGCGCGGGCGGTGGCACGCACGGCCGGGACGTATGCCGCTGGGTCGAAAGCCGGGCTCGGTGCGACCACGGACAGGGCTGCGACAACGTCCTCCCGGTCTCGTACGGGTGCAGCAGCTGTCGTGCGCGGGAATGTCGGGTCCACGCTTCGTGCCACTGCGTAGCCGCCTCTCCTGATCTCCGCGAGGCTGCGACGCAGATCCTCGGCGGTGTGGATGGCATCGTCAGTCTCGCCGGGGGAGAAGTCCCGCAGGATCCGTTCCTGCACGTCGACCGGTGCGTTCGCGAGGAGGACGAGGCCGACCCCAGTGGCGGTCAAGGGCATGCGCCCGCCCACGCGGTACCGCACGGGAGCGGCATCGTGCGCGGAGAGCCGCTCCACCAGCATGGCTTCGTCGTCGTCGCGCACCGCCAAGAGGACGTGCTGACCGGTGACGTGGAAAAGATCTTCCATGAACGGCATCGCCACGGCACGCAGTCCGTGTCCGCGGGGCGCCAGGGAAGCGATCTCCAGCAGACGCAGACCGACCACGAAGCGGCCGTCCTCCTGACGTTCGAGGGCACCGACGGCGGCAAGCTGGCGGGCGAGGCGGAGTGCCGTACTGCGCGGCATACCGGTCCGGCGGGCGAGTTCTGCCAGTGGCTGGGCCCGATTTTCGGCGTCGAACGAGCCGAGAACGGCGAAGGCCTTCTCGATGAGTCCTTCACCCGCGGTCGGCCCTTCGACCCCGGAGGAAGGTTGTTCGCTCTTCGAAGACCGATTGGAGACTGTCATCATCACCCGTTCCACTCAGCGGCGCATGGGTTGCCACGGTCGACTTGGCCACTTGCGGCGGCACCTCGGCAGGCATCCGAGTTCCCAGCAGGGTGGTCTCCATTCGCAGACGCACTTTCCAGCCACCTTGTGCAACAGATCACCATCGACACAGAGTCCACCCCCGAGCGACGAGGACGCGTGTGCGAAGTCTCTGCTCGACGAACCAGCGACGATCGAGGCAGCGTTACGCCCGCTGCACAGGATCCGCGGCCAGTAGTCCCACTGTCAAATTTTCCCGCGTTTCACTCAGTGGCACAAGGATAGCCGATCAGTGGCAGCTTTACTAGGCTGAAAGCATCCGCATGGCGAGGCGGCAGGCAGAAGCCGCGCCAACCCATCACGGTCCTTCCAAGGCCAGAGCCCCATTTCTGGACCTCAGGGAGTATCGCGGACTCGCGATACTCCACCACCAGCAGCACGTGAGCACCCAGACCCCCAGCGGAGCGCTCCGGTCCGAAAGGCAGAATAACAATGGCATGTGCCTCAACAGCATTGATCGTCGGTGGCGGTATCGCCGGTCTGTCAGCGGCGGTGGCCCTTGCCCGGGTAGGAGTGCAGTGCGACGTTGTGGAACTGGCCGACGCTTCCGGCGGAGCGTCGCTCGCCCTGTCCGGCCGGGCCACGGAAGCGCTGGACGAACTCGGCGTCTACGACGCATGCCATGCCCGCAGCACACCGTTCGCCGCCGGGACGACCGCGTCCCACCAGAGGGATGCGCAGGGACGGCTGATCAGCGAAGGCCCCCAGCGGCCGCAGTGGCCCGGAGCCAAGACCCCTCTCGGCATCCACCGGCCCGTACTTCTTGAGATCCTCGAAGAGGCGGCGCAACGCCTGGGTGCGAAGGTTTACCGGGGCGTGACAACGCAGACGACCGTGGAGGACGACGATGGTGTGTCCGTGGCCATGACCGACGGCCACCACGGTCGCTACGACTTCGTCGTCGCAGCCGACGGGATCGGTTCCCGCACCCGTTCCCGGGTTTTCCCCGAGGCGCCCAAGCCCTCCTACGCGGGCCAGTTCAGCTTCCGCTGGATGCTGTCCGGACCGCCTATCGACGGCGAGGGGTGGTACATCGGGCCGGAGGGAAGGCTCGGGTTCTACCATCTCCCGCAAGACCTCATCTACGTTCCCGCGGTCATCGACCTGCCCGAAGGCGCCTGGCTGACCGACAAGGACACTCTCGCGCATTTCGCCCGTCTCCTTGACTCGTACACGGCACCCGCCGTCGTCGAACTCAGGCGCCGCCTGACCCCGGACGCGGATCTGATCGCCAGACCCTTCGAGTGGATCCTCCTGGCCGCCCCGTGGCACCGGGGTCGCACCCTCCTCATCGGCGACGCTGCCCACGCGACGACCGCGCACATGGGTATGGGTGGCGGGATGGCGATCGAGGACGCCGTCGTCCTGGCCCAGTGCGTGGCGACGACGACCACGCCGGCTCAGGCCTTCGACGCTTTCATGGAACGCCGCTACACCCGTGTCGCCACGGTCGTGGAGACGAGCGTGGCGATGTCCCGCCTGGAACAGGAAGGCGCTCCCACCTCCCGAAACATGGCTCTGGCTTCTGACGCGTTCAAGGCCCTCGCACAGCCCTACTGAGTAGAGAATCTTGGCAACTCCCCCGGAAATATGGCCGCGCGGCGTGCCGCGCAGACGCCGGGCGGCTGGCGCATTGGCCACGGCGACCGCCGAATCGGTGGCTGCGACGCGTAGGAGTCCCCGGTGAGCTGGTGGCCCTGTCGGAGTCGAGCACGTCCGGTCGGCCCGCACTCACGCGGGAGCGCCTCGGACTGCTCGGGCACCGATCGAAACCCACTGCACCATCAAGCCCAGTCGCACCAGGAGTGAAGCGCATGTTTCGAGTCACACCGAGCCACCGGGCACGGCGTGGCCCTCTGTTCCTCTCAGCACCCTTGGCCTGGACGAAAGAGCGTAGGTGACCGAGCCATGACAACACCCGACGACACCGAAAACCTCCCAACCAACTGGGGTCGGTGGGGTCCCGAAGACGAGCTCGGCACCCTGAACCACATTTCGGACGACGCTCGCGCCCGGGGGGTGGCGGCAGCGAGCGTGGGGCGGGTGGTCTCACTGGCTTTCTCCGTGCAGCCCGCACCGCTCGCCGGCCCTGTCCCCTTCGCGAACGGCCTTTTGCCCGCCGGCGTCCTGCAGATGTTGAACTTCACCGGATCACCCACGCGGGCCTTGACCGACGTACTGATCATCAACACCCACCACGGCGCTGTCACCCACATCGACGCCCTGGCCCACATCCCCGCCGGCGACCAGGTGTACCCCGGCGTCCCCCTCGCCCAGGCAGCCGTCAGCGGGACAGTCCAGCGCGGCTCCACAACCCCCTTCGCAGCCGGGATCACCACCCGAGGCATCCTGCTCGACCTCGCACCGCAAGGACGTCTGCAACCAGGCCACCGGGTGACCGGCCAAGACCTCGACGAAGCCGAGCAACACGCCGGCGTCCGTCTCGAATCCGGCGATGCACTCATCGTCCGAGGAGGCTGGAGGATCGCCGACCATCTGAAGGAGCCGGTACCGGCCATGACCGTCGACGCCGTGCGCTGGATGGCCGAACGGGACGTCAGCCTCTACGCCGGTGACATCGGCGACCCGCCACCGATCAGCTCGAGCGTTCCCCTGGCCATGCATCAGGTCGCACTCGCAAGGCTGGGCATGCCACTGATCGACAACCCCGATGTCACCGGGCTGGCGACCACGTGCCGCGAACTCAACCGCTACAGCTTCCTGTTCGTAGTCGGCGCAGCAGCGATCACTGGCGCTACCGGACTGCCGGTCAACCCCCTGGCCATCTTCTGACCGGGGAGCCACCAGGACGACGACAGACCAACAGAGTAGGTACCCCGCATGCCCTTTCCGTCGGACGCCTTAATCGACGTACACGCACACTTCGTTACCGAGAACTACATAGCCGCCGCGCGAGCCGCGGGCATCGCCCACCCTGACGGAATGCCGGCTTGGCCCACGTGGAGTACCCCTGACCACCTGGACCTCATGGACCGCGGCGAAATCCAGATGTCCTTCCTGTCCGTCTCCTCGCCCGGAACGCACTTCGGCGACGACCGGGCCGCGCGCCTGCTCAGCCGCGACGTCAACGAATACGCCGCCCGGATCCGCGACGAGCACCCCACGCGATTCGGGTTCTTCGCCTCCCTGCCGATGCCCGATATCGAAGGCTCCCTGCGGGAGGCCGCCTACAGCATGGACACCCTGGGCGCCGACGGCATCGCCGTCGAGACGAACCACGGCGGCAGCTACCTCGGCGACGCGCTCTACAAACCCTTGTGGCAGGCCCTTGACGCCGCGAGCGCGGTGGTGTTCGTCCACCCCACGTCGCCCCCTCACGCAGATGCAGTCTCACTCGGTCGGCCCCGCCCGATGCTGGAGTTCATGTTCGACTCCGCGCGTGCCGCTGGCGACCTCGTCTTCAACGGCGTATTGACGCGGTACCCGCGGATCCAGTGGGTCTTCACCCACGGCGGCGGAGCGCTTCCGCTGCTCGCCGACCGCATGGAACTGTTCCGCCAGGGGCTGCGGATCGGTGCTGCCGAAGGCGACGCACCCTTCGTAACGGTACAAGAGCAGTTGCGCACCGTTTGGTTCGACATGGCGGGCACGCCCTTCCCCAACCAGATCCCCGCTCTCGTCCGAGCCGTCGGCACCGAGAGATTGCTGTACGGAAGCGACTACTGCTGGACGCCGCCGGCTCTGGCGCAGGCCCAGATCTCCGCCATCGACGCCGCGCCGCACCCGTCGGCGACGGACACCTGGCGGACCCTCACGACCCGTAACGCGAACCGTCTGCTGAAGCGCCTCGCCCTGCGCCACGTCTGACGCCACTGACGGCACAACCCCATCCGGACGCCCTGCGGCGGTCCACAGACAGGCGGTACATCCATGTCGAGTGTTTCAACAGCACTGATCACCGGAGGCGGCATCGCCGGCCCCTCCGTGACCGTGGCCCTGGCCCGGGCCGGGGCGCGGCGCGAGGTCGTGGAGCTCGCCCACTCAGCCGCCGGAGCATCGATCGGCTCCAGCCGGGTGCCTGAGACACTCGACGAGTTGGGCGCCTACGACGCGCTCCACGCCATCAGCACACCGTTCGACGCCGGCACGAAGCTCGCCTCGCAGACCGACGCTGCCGGCCGAGTGCTCAGCGTCGGGCCGCCGCGGCCGCAGTGGGGCGGAGCCAAGAGCGTGATCGGTATCCACCGACCGGCGCTCCTCCAGACACTGGGGAACACCGCACAGGAGATCGGAGGTTCTCTGACTCTTCGCCCGTCTTCTCTACTCGTACACCGCTCCTGCCATGGTCGAGCTGCGGAGCCGGCTGACGCCGGTCGCCGATCTTATCGGCAGGCCCTTCGAGCGAATCCTGATGCCCGTCCCATGGCACCGCGGACGCACCATTCTCATCGAGCGACGCCGCCGCGCAACCCCCGCGCACATGGGCGTCGGTGGCGGAATGGCCATCGACAACGCCGGCGTACTAGCCTATACATCCCGACGACACCCGCCGTGGCGGCGGCCTTCAACACCTTCGTGACACGGCGGTATTCCCGGTCTCCACGGTCGTGGAAACGAGCGTCACCGCGCCCCGTCTCGAACTGCAAGCTGCTTCCCCAGCTGAGAACGTGGCCTTGGTCTCAGCCGCTATCAAGACCTTTGGACAGCCCAACACCCACCGGCGCGCCGACCGTCCCCTGAACATGGACGCCAGGCGCGCCGGCCCGATTTCGGCCATCGCTGGCACACATGAGCACGAGTCGCTCGTCATCGTCAAGGGTTCTTTTCGGCTTGCGACGAGACGGATCACGACACCCTCGCGCCGGTGTGCCCCTTCGTGCCGACCGTCCGTTAGGGAATGCAGCTGGATCATTGCCTGCCCTTCTTCACCTCCTGCCCGTGCGCCGGAACCTCCGGCGCTGCCCCCCGCGAAGGTGTCCCATGAGTGAGTTGAATGCAGAGCCGGCCGCCACGACGAATGCCGGGACAACGATCCCGGCCGAGGCGCCGGCGCAGCCGCAGGCACCGTCCGGCACTCTTCGCAACCTGTTCAGCTGGCTGGCTGCCGGCTACGCCTCGATGTTCATCGTTTCCCTGGGCGCTGGCACAGTTCTGAATCCCCTGCTGGTGGAACATGTCGTGGGCAGCGCCCACAAGGTTTCGGCGCTCGGGGTCGTGTCCGGCGTCAGCGCCGTGTTCGCGACGCTGGCCAATCTGGTCGCGGGCGCCTGGTCCGACCGGGCGGGTCGCCGAAACCCGTTCATCCTCGGCGGCGGGCTGCTCGCGGCAGTATTCCTCGCCGTCCTCGGCAGCGCCGGCAGCCTCTTTCTCATCACGCTGCTGTGGTCCTTGAGTCAGCTGTTCCTCGGCGCCTACCAGGCGGCACTCACCGCCATCGTGCCAGACCGCATCCCCAAGCACAGGCTCGGTGCCGCATCGGCCATCATCGGAGCCGGCCTGCCGTTCGGCGGCCTGGTCGGCGTCCTCGCCGCCAGTGCCATGTCGAAGGCCCCCGTCATCGGCTACCTCGTGTTCGCCGTCGTCATCGCACTGACCGCGGTGCTGTTTGCCTGGCGGATCAAGGAGGTTCGGCGCCTCGGAAACGAGTCGCGACCGGGCGTCAGACAGCAGGCCGCCTCCTTCGCGAGCAGCCTGCGCGACCACGACTTCCGCTGGGCCTTCATCGCCCGGGCCCTGCTCGTCATGGGGTACTTCTCGGTGTTCGGATACCAGCTCTACATCCTGCAGGACCATGTGACGATGCCGCGCGGCCTCAGCCCAACCACCGGTGTCGGCATCCTCACCGCCATCGGCATGGCGGCCACCGGCGCGGCCGCCATGCTCGGCGGAACACTGTCCGACCGGCTGGGACGGCGCAAGGTCTTCATGACAGTGGCCGGAGTCGTACTCGGCCTGGTGATGATCGTGCCGATCGCCAGTCCCACGTGGCCCGCCATGATGGCGTTCGCTCTGCTCAACGGCCTGGCCTTCGGCTGCTTCATGGCCGTGGACACCGCCGTGGTCATCACCGTGCTGCCCAGCGAGAGTGACGCCGCCCGTGACCTCGCCACGCTCAACGTCGCCAACGCGGGCCCCCAGATCGTCGCCCCCTTCGTGGCCGCACTGCTGATCACCCACCTCGGCGGGTATGACGCCCTGTTCTCCGCCGCCGGGGTCCTCGCGATCACCGGAGCAGCGGCTGCATCACGAATCAGAAAGATCAGTTGATCTCCGACACCTGAATGGTCCACGTGGCGAGCGCCGGGTCCGAAGGGCCGTTTCGAGCTTGTGTACTCGCCGGCGACGAACCGGCCCGCCACATCCGAGCCATGGCTCCGCTTCCTTAAAGAGCTACCACTACTTCGCAGCGAGCCCGAAGTTCCTCCTTGGGACCCAGCGGTCGCCGGATACGGCAGCCTCGGCGATAGGGACGAGATGGGCGACTGCTGGCGATCAGATGTTCATAGTCACCAAAAGACTACTTGGCTTTATTGCGTCTATCAGAGCCGTTGAAGGAGATACCCATGGCCAAGCTGGAGATCATCGTCGCGAGTACCCGTCCTGGACGGATCGGTCCCACGGTCGGTGCATGGGTCGAGCAAGAGGCCAGGATGTACGGCGGCTTCGCCGAGGTGGCCATGGTGGACCTGGCCGAGGTGAACCTGCCATTCATGAACGAGCCGCACCACCCGCGGCTGGGCCGGTACACCCACCAGCACACCCGTGACTGGAGTGCAAAAGTCTCCGGGGCCGACGCGTTCGTGTTCGTGATGCCGGAGTACAACTACGGCTACAACGCGGAGCTGAAGAACGCCATCGACTACCTGCACACCGAGTGGCAGTACAAGCCGGTCGGGTTAGTCAGCTACGGCGGGGTGTCGGCCGGTACCAGGGCCGCCCAGATGATCAAGCAGGTGGTTACCACCCTCAAGATGACCCCGCTCGCCGAAGCCGTCTCCCTCCCGTTCGTGCACCAGTTCATCAACGAAGAGGAGGGCTTCGTTCCCAACGACGTCATCACTTCCTCCGCCAAGGCCATGTTCGAGGAGCTCACCCGGGTTGCCGAAGCTCTGCGGCCGCTGCGGTCAAAAGCTTCCTGAGATCCCGGCGTCATGACCGACTTCCAGTCGGTCTGGGGCCTGGTTCCACATCGTGGCCGAACAGATCGGGACCCCCAGGCAGAGTGTTGCCGCCGTTGACTTTCAGCCACTGACCGTCGACCCCGGCCACCTCGTCTGCGGCGGGGGTTGGTGGTAGCGCTGCCGCGCCGGTAGCCGGGAACCAGGCCGTTGGGTCGGCCGCGCAGCGAGGTGCCAGCTGTGGGGCTGGTCCTTTTCCGCGCGGCCTCCCGCCGAACCGGACTTGATGGTTTCCCGATCATCCGGCTCTCCAGTGACTACTGCGTGAGTGGTGCGGCCGATCGTCCCGTGTGGATCTGGTCGTGGCAGGAGGCGCAGACTACGAGAGTCTTGCGTCGCCTGTTCGCCATCGCTTTGGCCCGCAGGGATTGTAGTGGCCCGGGTTCGCCGAGGTCTGCGAGCTTGCGGACGTGGTGAACCTGAACGTCGACCGTTCGCCGGCAGATCTCGCAGGTGTCCGCGAGAAGCCGTGACACGAGCTCCTTATGCGGATAGTCGACCCGGACCGGCTGGCGATCAATGACCGTCGCCGTTTTCTGCCGGTGGAGTGGTGTTTCGCCGAACCGTGCGACCAGTGGCTGCCTGCCGTCGCGTTCGATGCGTGCCTCGAAGCAGGTGCGTGCGTAGCCCGTGCGGTGTCTGAATTTTGGCTTTGTGTTTGGCCGCCATCCTCGACATCGACGAGCGGTGCTTGCCTGCCAGGGTCTTGAGCATGAAAGTCTCCATGACCCAGCGCAGCCGGTGGAGTCGGTAGACGTCCCCGGCGAGCTGGAACACCACTTCGTCCCAGCCCTGCTTTGTGCGAAGTACTGGAAAGCAAACACGTCGCAGGTGAAATTCCGCCGCGGGCTTGCTCGGCCTCGCGGACGGTGCGCGAGGCCGAGGTATGACTATTTCTCGGTGAGTGTGACGTGTTCGGCGCCTTTGCCGGCGATGTTCAAGCAGGCGTGGTCATGCACGCTGCTGCTCACGTTGTACAGGGCGTTCAGGCAGGAGCCGAGTGCTTGCTGGCCGTAGTAGTTGGGATGGACGGATTCGTCTTGATCGCCCTGGCGAAAACCCTTGGTGCCGTCGAGGAAACGGGCCCACTCGGCGTCGCTGCCTGGCAGGGGTTCTCGTGGTAGTTCTGCTTTTCAGCTTGTTTGTCCTTGATGGAGCAAACTTCGTGGCCGTTGAACAGGTCGGCGACGTCGAGGTACTCGGTGTTCTTCTGGTGTGCGACGTTCTGGATCATGGTGCCGATCAGGGGGACGACTGCGCCGCGGACCCAGGTGGAGTCGGTGTTGTAGACGGCGCAGCCGCGGGTCTGGTAACGCTGGTAAGTCTCGGGGTAGCGAAATTCGTTGCCGTAGGGGATGGGCGAGGGGTAGGACTGCAGCACCAGCCGGTAGGAGCTGTCGGGCGCGCCGCCGGCGCGCATGACGTCACGGACTTTGTCGACGGCAGCGGCGGCGCGCGGCTGGGCCGATCCGATGTGCTCACGCAGAAGCGGGTCTTCGGTGTGGTAGCACTTGTCGCCTCCTTCGAGGAAGGCGTAGACGCAGTTGGTGATGAGCTCGCGGAAGCCGAGGTTGTTGCCGCCGATGTTGAGCACGATCATCTTGATCTTGTAGTGCGGCAGCAAGGCGGCGAGCTGCTGGGACTGCGGTGCTTCGCCCTTGAGCGGCTGGTCGATGATGTTGGCGGTCTCTGCTCCGGAGCAGGCCATGTTGATCCGCCGGTACACCGGTATGCCGCTGCTCTGGGCTTCGGCGACGTTGGAGTGCATGCAGCCGGCCGCTTTCTGGTAGGAATTGCCGTAGACGAGGCGAGCGTCGTAGCTACAGGGAGCGTCGTAGTAGTCGGCTTCGCAGGCGAAGACGGAGCGGTCGGTGCCGTGGACGTCGGTGAGCAGGTCGGAGCGCAGGCCGTTGCCCTGCCACCGTCCGGCCACGCCGGAGATGAAGCTGTCGCCGAGGGTGACGATCGCCGAGAGTTCCTGCGGGCGGCCGGTGGCCACCGCTGCCGGTCCTCGGGCGACGTCGGCGGTGGTGACGGTGTTGTCGCTGGTCTTGATCACCGAGGTCTTGCGGGTGCCGTTGCCGGGCACGTAGACCTTGTCGCCGTCCGGGCTGACGGCGACGCCCAGGGGGTGTGCGCCGACGCCGATCGTCGTCGTGCGGTTGATCGAGTCGACCTTGCCGGTGCTGGTGTCGAGCACCGAAACGTCGTTGGAGTCGACATTGGAGACGTAGGTGCGGGTGCCGTCGGGGGTGATGGCGATGCCGGACGGTCCGGTGCCGGCCCGGATGGTCTGGATCAGCTTGTCGGAGCCGACGTCCAGCACGGACACGGTGCCGGAGTTGTTGTTGGCGACGAGGACTTTGCTGCCGTCCGGGGTGACGGCCAGTCCGACGGGGCGCCTGCCGACCGAGTCGTTGCGCAGGCGGGTGTTGGTCGCGGGATCGAGGACGCTGACGGTGTTGGAGTCGGTGTTGGTCACGAACACCCGGGTGCTGTCGGGGGTGACGGCGATGCCGGTCGGGTTGGATCCGAACGGGGATGGTGGCGAGGACCCTGCGTCGGGTGGTGTCGATGACCGAGACGGTGCCGGTGCCGGCGCCGCTGTTGCTGACGTAGGCCCGGGTGCCGTCGGCGCTGAAGGCGACGCCGGCGGGACGATCGCCGACGGGGATGGTCGCGACGCGGCGCTTGTCGCCGGTGTCGATGACCGAGACATCGTTGGACCGGCCGTTGGTGACGTAGGCCTGGTCACCGTCGGGGGATATCGCGACGGCGGTGGGTGCGCGGCCGACGTCGATGGTCGCTGTTCCCCCGGTGGACACGCTGATGGTGGTGACGGAGTCCGACAGGTTGTTGACCACGAAGGCAAATCCGCGTGGTTCCGCGGCCTCAGCGGCGGAGCCGGGCGCGGAAATGACGGTCAGCAGGGGTAATGCCACGAGGATGGCGGACCACGTCCGCCGGGATTTGTGCACTTGTGCCTCCTCGGTTGCACCGTGAACAGCGGACGGCCGCATCCAGGATGAAGTGGGTGACTTTCCAGTAAGTCGCGCGGATCATGGTGAACGTCTCACCACGATCGGGTGATATGTGTGCTAAGACGGATGTGGCGATTGGTGCAGTCGAAGTAGCCGGCACAGCGGGGAATTCGGCGTGGGCGCGGTCGGGGGTGGATGGGGCGACCGGCCCAGTCCGACCACTTGATTCTTCTCGGCCGGCGCAGTGAGGAACGACTCGCGGTGGCCGCATGGGTTTCCTGCATCAACGAAAACGATCTCGCAGCGGCCACCCCTGTTGCTCGGCAGCAGAAACCGCAGGCAACGTGATGACGCCGGCCGGTGCGGCTGCCCACGTCGAGCGGTCGCCGGGGTCGAACCGTGTCAACTGGTGTGTTGAGCCCCAGACGTCGGCCGGCCGCCCCACGTTCCACCTCGGAGGTGCTGAGGTCCTGCGTCGCCTCGGTACCCACGTTGCCCGTCGGCCCCATCGCGAGGATGAGGTGCGTGCGGACTCGGCCGGGCCCGGGAATCGGCTGTTGTCGCCTGGCCAGCGTGCCGCACCCGAGCCGGCTGAGTGCTGGTCTGCTTGCTGCGCTGACGGACGGATTCAGTTCAAGCGGAAACGGTTCCTTGCGTTTGAGTGCGACGCCGACTATGGTGCATCAAAGAGAAACCATCGTTTCGCTTGGCCGCCGCCGGCGGCCAAGGCCACCACGACCTGTGACCATGCGGCCGAAGGGCCTTGGGTCAAGCATTGCGCCGTTTGATCTTGATCGAAGATGCTGGGGAGCGAGGAGCCTTTGTGGATGTGATTGCCGCGACGCGGAGCGGGCAGGTCCGGGGAACCGCCGGTGACGAGGTCAAGACGTTCCTCGGGATTCCGTACGCGGCCCCGCCGGTCGGGTCATTGCGCTGGCGGCCGCCGGCGCCTGTGGAGCGTTGGGACGGTGTGCGTGATGCCACGCGGTTCGGCAACGCCGCGATCCAGACGGCCGACACCGGCATGGATCTACGGGCTGAGCAGAGTGAGGATTGCCTGTACCTGAATGTGTGGGCGCCGACGGACGCCGAGGGGGCCTCGTCGCCGGTGATGGTCTGGATCCACGGTGGTGGGTTCCTCAACGGATCGTCGTCTCTGCCGATCTGGACCGGCGAACAACTGTGCCGCAACGGCGTCGTCGTCGTGTCCGTGAACTACCGGCTGGGCGCTTTCGGCTTCTTCAACCACCCCGAGTTGGGCACGAACTTCGGGCTGCAGGATTGGGTTGCCGGCCTGGAGTGGGTGCGGGACAACATCGCCGCCTTCGGTGGGGATCCCGCCAACGTCACGGTTTTCGGCCAGTTGGCCGGCGGCGCGGCGACGCGAGCGCTGCTGTCGGCACCGGCAGCCCGTGGCTTGTTCCACAAGGCGGTCATCCAGAGCGCCGGCTACGAGGACTACGCGGTCGTCGGATCGCCGTCGTTCCAGCGCTCCCGCGCCGCGTCCGACCGGGTGTGCGAACGACTCGGCACAGCCGGCGTGGAGGCGTTGCGGCAGACATCTGCCGTAGCGGTCCGCGCCGCGTCGCTGGCCGAAGCCGGTATCAACCCCCCAGCTGGACAGGTGCACACGCCGGCCAACCTGGTCTGGTACCCGGTGGTCGACGGCGAGACGATGACCACGGAGTTTTCCGGCTGGCCGCAGGACGTGCCGGTCTTGCTCGGGTTCACTCGGGACGAGGCGCGGATGTTCGTGCAGCCGGAGGCGCTCTACGGCCACCCCGAGCTGCGGCCGGAGGACGTCTACACTCCGCCGACTTTGGCTGTGATGGCTCAGGCATTGGCCGGGCTGGAGGCGCCTCAGGTGATCGAGTACGCCGCCAAGAGCGGGAGGTCTTCGTACGAGGCCATCGCCGAAATCATTACCGCCGCCGTCTGGCACGAGCCGGCACTCGCCAGCCTCGAGCGGTTCTCCGCGTTGGGGCGGACCGTCTTCGCTTACGAGTTCGCGCGGGTGTCACCCGGTGCCCGTGCAACCGGGCTGCTGGCCAAGCACAGCGCCGAGATCGCTTATCTCTTCGGCAGCATGACACCCGGACATGCCTACGACGGCACCGATGCGATGGTGGCCACCGAGGTGCAGCACGCCTGGACCGAATTCGCCCGTACCGGAGTCCCGGCCTCGGCGGATGGCCGTGTCTGGCCGGCCTACCGGGGCAACGCCCGGATGCTCGCCCACATCGGGGACCGCACCGAGTTTCGACCAGCGGAGCCGGGCACGCTCGCAGGGCTCGTCGTCAAGGCACGGCACTCGGTCCCAGCCTCGCGAGACAGGTGACCGGCGATGCCGACTTTCGTGACCGGTTCGGGTCGCCGGTTGTCCTACGACCTGGTCGGAGAAGGCACCCCGGTCGTCCTGCTACCCGCCGGGCCAGGCCTGGACCCGCGCAGCTACTACCAGAACACGCGTTTGGTCTCGTTCCAGCTCGTCGTGTTCTACCCGCGTGGCACCGGCCTGTCCGACCCGCCGGTGGACCCTGAGGGTTACCGCATCTCTGGATACGTCGAAGACGTCGAAGAACTACGGGCACACTTGGGTCTCGAGCGGCTGATGCTGTACGGCAGCAGCCATGGCGCGTCCACCGCGCTCGCCTACGCGGTGCGGTTTCCCGAACGTGTGCGCCGGCTCGTGCTGGCCAACGGCCCCGCGCGCATGGACGCCGATCTCGCCGCAGGCATTCTCGAGGCACACCAGCACTTCGCAGCCCGTATTCCGGATGGTGCTGAACGACTACGCATCGCCGAGCAGGGACGGACAGCTCTGCGCACCGCGATCACCGACCGGCAACGCCACGCCGCTCTGCGCGCCATGATGGACACCTACATCGCCCAGCTCGACGAGCCGCGTCGACGATTCCTTGATCGGCTCTGTGCGGCACCGACCAACTTCACCGCGCCCGCGGTCATGGCCGCCGAGATGGTGAACGGCCTGGATCTGCTCCTCGGGGCCGACCGGATCACGGCCCCTGCGCTGGTGGTGGGCGGAGAGTTCGATGTGCGTGTTCCCGGCGCGCACCTGCAGCAGATCGCCGGAGCGATCCGTGGCGCGCACTACGTCGAACTGGCCGGTGCGGGCCACCTCGTACACCGTGAATCCGCCGAGTGGGAAAGCCTGGTCGCCGGGTTCCTCGCCGGTCCGGCCGGGTAGCCGCTGGGCGGGCCTGGTCCGAAGCCGACCGGTGCACGCTGCCGCCTTCGGGACGAAGGCGGCAGGCAACCTGCGGCGCGTGTGAACGCATCAGCGGGTGAGGCCGGCGCCGAGCAGGGACAGCCCGGTGTGGAGGGTCGTGGCGGGCACGTCGTCGACCAGGTGGTGCATCACGATCAGCCCGTGCATCAGGGAGAACAGCGTGGCCGCCGCGGCGCGGGTGTCCGCGTCCGGGGGCAGGTGGCCGTCCTGGCGCCAGCGGCGGGCCAGTTCGTCGATGTGGTCGAGGGTGTCGGTGTAGATCGTGCGGGCGCGCTCGAGCAGGCGTGGGTTGCGCAGCGCTTCGGCCCAGGCTTGCAGCGCGATGCGCGTCATGTCGTAGTCCGGGTGGGTCGTCCGGCTGTCCAGTTCGCCGGTCAGCAGGACGACCGTCTCGGCGGGGGAGGGGCACGGGTCCCGGTCGAGGATCGCGACGAAGATCCCGCGCACGCGCGCGAAGCCCTCCTCGGTCGTCGCGTCGATGATCTCGTCCTTGCTGCGGAAGTAGCGATAGACCGCGCTGGAGGACATCCCGGTCTCGGCGATCACGTCGTCGATGGACGTGGCGTGGAAGCCGTTGCGGGAGAAGCACTTCCACGCGCTCGTGAGAATGTGCTGCCGGCGGTCCGCGCGGGTCTTCTCGCTGAGTCTGGGCACGTCTCGCAGTCTAAGCGGAAACGATCGCTTGCGCTACGCCGGTCGTCAGCCTAGGCTTCCAGATCAAACGGAAACGCATGTTTCGCTTTGGTGAGAGGCTCCGCGATGGACAACGAAGTTCGTCCCCGGCTCGGCCACCTCCTCGACGCCGGCGGCCTCGGTCGTGGCCAGGTCGCCGTCGTCGTGCTGTGCGCGCTGGTCGCCATGGTCGACGGGTTCGACACCCAGTCGATCGCGCTGGTCGCCCCGGACATCGCCGCCGAGTGGGGCACCGGGACGGCGGCCTTCGGCGTCGTGTTCGGCGTCGGGCTGTTCGGCGGCCTGGTCGGGGCGATCTTCTTCGGCTTCACCGGCGACCGGTTCGGCCGCAAGCCGACCCTGCTCGTGGCGATGGCGGTGTTCGCCGCGTGTTCGCTGCTCACCCCGCTCGCGACCTCGCTCACCACGCTCGGCCTGCTGCGGCTGGTGACCGGCTTCGGCCTGGGCGGCGCGCTGCCGTGCGTCATCGCGCTCACGGCCGAGTACACCCCGGCGCGGATGCGGGCCACCGTGGTCGGGCTGATGTTCTGCGGGTTCCCGCTCGGCGCCGTCGCCGGTGGCCTCGCTTCAGCCCGGCTGATCCCGGCTTTCGGCTGGGGCAGCGTGTTCCTCGTCGGCGGCGCCGTGCCGATCCTGCTGCTGCCGCTGCTGTGGGCGCGGCTGCCCGAGTCCGCCCGGTTCCTCGCGCTCAAGGGGCACGAGGACGCGCTGCGCGCCGTCCTGCGGCGGCTGGGCATCCACGGCGCCGTCGAACCCGAGCCCGCGCAGACCCGGTCGTCGGTGGCGCGGCTGCTCACCGAGCGGCGGGCGGGCGGCACGCTGCTGCTGTGGGCGACGCTGTTCCTCAGCCTGCTGCTCACGTACCTGCTGACCAACTGGATCCCGTTGCTGGCCAGGCAAAGCGGCATCGACGCCGCATCGGCGATCTTCGGTGTCGTCGCGCTCAACCTCGGCGCCGTCCTCGGCTGCCTGGTCATCGGCCGGCTCGCCGACCGCTCCCGGCCCACCGTGGTCATCGGGTCGGCCTTCGCCCTCGGCGCGGTGGCCATCGCCGCGATCGGCCACGCGGGCGGCTCGGCCGGCACGTTGCTGGTCGCGTCCTTCCTGGCCGGGAGCCTCAGCGTGGGTGCGCAGATGTGCACGGTCGCTCTGTGCGCCGGGTTCTACGAGACGTCGGTGCGGGCCACCGGGATCGGCTGGGCCGTCGGGGTCGGGCGCATCGGCGGCATCGCCGGACCGCTGCTCGGCGGCCTGCTCGTCACGCTCGGGGTCGGCACGCCGGAGCTGTTCCTGATCACCGGGGCGACGTCGCTGGGCGCGGCCCTCGCGGTCTTCGCCCTTGCCCGCTTCCTCAGCCGCAACCACCGGAAAGGCGGTACCTCATGAGTACCCGGCAAGAGACCAACAAGGCCGTCGTCACCCGCTTCAACCAGGCCTTCATCGAGGGCGGTGACCCGGACGTCTTCCACGAAACCATGGGCCCGGGGTTCGTCAACCGCACCCCGCACCCGGGCCAGTCCGCCGGCGCCGACGGGGCCGCGCACTTCTTCACCGAGGTCCTCCGCCCGGCCTTCCCGGACCTGGCGGTCACCATCCACGACCAGGTGGCCGAAGATGACCGGGTCGTCACCCGCAAGTCCTACCGGGGCACCCACCGAGGCGCTTTCCAGGGCTTGGCGCCGACCGGGCGGGCCGTCGAGTTCGGCGTCATCGACATCATCCGGCTCGACGACGGCCGCTACGTCGAGCACTGGGCCGTCGCGGACATCGCCGGGCTGCGCGCCCAGCTCGAAGGGAAGTGACGTGGTCGCCTTCACCGACGCCCAGGCGATCATCGCCACCGCACTGGCGCACGCGCGCGCCGCAGACCTACCGCCCATGACCGTCGCGGTCCTCGACGCCGGCGGCGCGCTCGTCGCCTTCGCCCGCGAGGACCGCTCCTCCCTGCTGCGCGAGAAGATCGCCCGCGGCAAGGCCGCCGGCGCGCTGAACCTGGGCGTCGGCAGCCGGTCGCTCGCCCGGCGCGCCGAGGCCCATCCCCACTTCGTCGGGGCACTGACCGCGCTGGCCGAAGGAAACCTCGTGCCGGTGGCCGGGGGAGTGCTGGTCCGCGACGCCACGGGCGACGTAACGGGGGCGGTGGGGGTCAGCGGGCACCTGCCCGACGCCGACGAGGCGTGCGCGGTCGCCGGGATCGAAGCGGCCGGGCTGGCCGCGGACCCCGGCGAGTAGACGTGCCCGCGATCAGCGGCGTCCACCACGTCACCTTCGTCGTCGGCGACCTCGACGCCGGAACCACCTGGTTCGCGCGGATCCTCGGCGCCCGGCACGTCCCACGGTTCGACCACCACGACGCCTCGGGCGCGCGCTTCGGCGTGATCCTGGAACTGCCCGGCTTCCCCGGCATGATCGAGCTGCGGATCGCCGAGGACAGCTACCCGGCGCGGCCCGGCTACGACCCGGTCACCTTCGAGGTCCCGGACGACGCGGCCCTCGAGGCCTGGGCCGAGCACCTGCGGACCGCCGGCGCGGCCAGCACGCCGATCAAGCGGCGCCGGACCGGCCGGTCGATCGAGGTCGAGGGTCCGGACGGGATCGTCGTCCGCCTCTTCACCGCGCCCGCCGGCGGCTTCGGCGCGGTCCCATTCCAGGAGCGAGACGTCGATCACTAGCTCTCGCGATAACGGAAACGATCGGTTTGGAGTGAGAAATGGCGCGGAACCGCCTGCTGACCATGCTCGACGAGCACGTCGTCCCCATCGGGATGCAGTGCTTCACGGGCGACCACACGCTCATCGAGGTGCTCGGCGCCACCGGGTTCGACTACGTCTGGCTCGACAGCGAGCACAGCGCCCTCGACCCGCGCGCGCTCGAGGACACCATGCGCACCTGCGAGGTCGCCGGGCTGGTCCCGCTGGTCCGGATCCCCGACCCGGCCGACACGACGTCGGCCCGGCGAGCCCTGGAGGCGGGTGCCGCGGGCATCGTCGTGCCGATGGTGCGTTCCGCCGCCGACGTGCGCGAGGTGATCGACGCGCTGACCTTCCTACCGCGAGGCACCCGCGGTCTCTGTCCCGCGCTGCGCGTGCCGGGCTACACCGTCGCCGGTTTCGACGACTACCTGCGGGAAAGCGACGCCGGGCTGCTGGTGATCCCGATGATCGAAACCGTCGAGGCCGTCGCCGAGATCGACCAGATCTGCGCGCTCGAGCAGGTCGAGCTGCTCGTCTTCGCGGCCGGCGAACTCGCCTTCGCCCTCGGCGAAGGACCCGGCATGCACAGCAGCCCTGCGGTGCGGGAGGCCCAGCGCGCGGTGCACGCCGCGGCGAAGCGCCACGGCGTGGCCCTGATCGGCGGCCCGATCCTCGACCCGTCGGCCGAAACCTGCGCCGCCGCCCTGGAAAACGGGATCTCGGTGCTGTGCGTCGGGCTCGACGTCCTCGCGTTCCGGCGGCTGTGCGAGACGACGGTCGCCGCGGCGGACGCGGGTGTCGCGGCCAGCAACGGCTACACCCGGCCGCCGGCGCCGCCGAGCGGGTTCCCCTCTTCGTACTGAAAGGACCACCACCATGGCGCAGTTACAACGCTACGTCGTCGGCCTGGACGACAACGGCCGGTCGGCCGTGCTCCGGACCGGCCTGCCCAACCAGCAGGAGCAGCCCGGGTTCTTCTGGCGCGGCACCCTGTGGAAGACCCGCGAAACCCCGGTGGACAACGACATCGACGGCGACCGCTCGCTCGACGGCGGCGCCGCGCGCTCGCCGTTCCCGGGCGGGATGCTCGTGCGGGCCCTGGAACTGTGGCCGGACCCGGAACCCGGGACGCACCAGAAGATGTTCGCCGACGTCAACAAGCTCGTCGGGCAGGAGCACGAGCCGACCGACACCGACCGGCAGCGCAGCCCGACCATGCACCGCACCGACACCCTCGATGTGATCCACGTCGTCCGTGGTCAGATCCACCTGATCCTGGACGAGGAGGAGGTGCCCCTCGAGGCGTCGGACACCGTCATCATTCAGGGTACGAACCACGGCTGGAGCAACCGTTCCGACGCTCCGTGCCTGATGCTGGGAACCATGATCGACGCGCTGCCACGGGAGGCACGATGACCGACCTCGATCTGTCCGGACTCGCCGCCGAGCACGGCGGATCCCCGTCGCTGCGCGGCTACCTCGCCTCCCCACCGGGTGACGGGCCCTGGCCCGGGCTGGTGATGATCCACGAGATCTTCGGCATCGACGACGTGATGCGCCGGCACGCCGACCGGCTCGCGAGCCTCGGCTACCTGACCCTCGCCGTCGACCTCTACAGCGACGGCGGCGCCCGCCGGTGCCTGGTGTCGACGATGCGGGCGATGCTGAAGGGCAGCGGCCGCGCGTTCGCCGACATCGAGGTCGCGCGCCGGTACCTGGCCGGATCCGAGCGCTGCACCGGAAAGATCGGCGTCATCGGCTTCTGCATGGGCGGCGGGTTCGCGCTGCTGAACGCCGGAGCCGGGTACGACGCCGCGGCCGTCAACTACGGGCAGCTGCCGAAGAACCTCGACGAGGTGCTGACGGGCGCGTACCCGATCGTCGGCAGTTACGGCCGCCGAGACCCGTCCCTGCGGGGTGCCGCGGCGAAGCTGGAGACGGCGCTCACGAACGCCGGGGTCGCCCACGACGTCAAGGAATACCCGGCCGCGAGCCACGCCTTCCTCAACGACGCCGAAGCCGGCCCGCGCGTGCTGCGCCCGCTCATGCGCGTCGCCGGGATCGGCCCCGAACCGGACTCCGCGGCCGATGCGTGGAAGCGCATCGAAGCCTTCTTCGGCGACCACTTGCGATGATCACCTGAACCTCTTCGACACGATGGCCTGCATCGGCCTACAGGATTTCCGTTCGGTCTCCTGGGGCAACGGTTGTATTGAGGGCTGTCCGGCACGTTCCTCGAAGTCCGGCGTTGCTCCGATCAACCGGCGCAGCCGCTGCCGATGCGCGGAACCGAACGGGTCGATCTTCGCTTCGCGTATCGTGCGGACGAGTTCGGAGCCAGGCTTCGCCAAGAGGGGGCCGGCATAGAGCGCGCACCGCCGTGGAGGCTCTCGGCGGGACGACCATTCCTTGCAGAAGGCCTGTGGCGGGATCATCGGCGGGCGTGACGTCGACGCCGGGGCGGCAGCGCGCAGGGTGGCGACGATCAAGTTGTGCTTGCTGGCCAGCGTCGGTACTGCGCGCCGAGGCTGGTACCCACGCGTTCGCCGACTTCACACATTCCTGAACGCGTCGTAGCCGCGTTCGTTGACCAGTTCCCGGGCGACCCGCAAGACGCTGTCGTCGATCATCCGCTCGCGGGGTCGCCCCGCCCATTACTTGTCGAGATAAATCACTGATCAGGCCAGCTCTGGTGGAAGACGGATCTGGTCGGCGAGCGTCCGAATGCCATCGGAGATCTCGTGTTCGTCGGGAGTGGCTTCGGTATCAAGCACCCACTGGATGAAGATGCCGGATACGAGCGCCATCTGCAACGAGCCGAGAGAGCGTTCGGATCGCGAGTCGAGAGTGTCCTGCGGTATGCCGAGCAGCCCAGCGGCGAGCCCGATGCGTCCTTCCCGCAGGCTTGTGGCCATCAGGTCACGCAAGGTCGGGGAATGTGCGGTTTGCACGGCTACTTCCATCATGACCAGCCAGAGCCATCGGTTCTCAGCGTACGAAGCGAGGACCGATCGCCAGAACACTTCATACTGGCCCCCGCGTCCGGCGTCCGAGATCGTGGCCGCCTCGACGGCCCGTGTGGTTTCGGCACCCCAGGTATCCATCGCCTGAGTGAACGCCTCGGTCAGCAGGGCGTCTCGTGAGCCGAAGTGGTAGCCGATGGCCGCGTGGTTGACGCCGGCGGCCTCGGCGATATCCCGGACGGTCGTGCGCGTCCAGCCTCTGGTTCGCAGACACTCCAAGGCGCCGGCCAGCAAATCTTCCTTGTTGCCCATGCGTGCACCATACCGGATGGATCATCCGCACGGTTCCTCCGATTGGATTGACCAAATGGATAACTTGTGCGAGGCTGTTCTCGTCAGCGTCACGATCGAGCGTACGAGGAGCAGCTATGACCAGGTCGGTCCTCATCTCCGGGGGCGGTATCGCCGGACCGTCACTCGCGTACTGGCTGGGCCGGTCCGGCTACGCGGTGACGGTGGTGGAGCAGGCCCCGGCATTGCGCAGCAGTGGTGGCTCGCCGGTCGATTTCCGCGGCGACCAGATGGACCTGCTCGCGCGCATGGGCATCGACGACGAGATCAAGGCACATCAGACCGGCATGGGCGATCAGATCGTGGTCGACCGGACCGGGCGTCGCGTGTCGACACTGCCCTCCGCACTCCTGAGCGGCGAGGTGGAGATCGAGCGCAGCGATCTCGCGCGGATCTTGTACGACCGGAGCAAAGGCGTCGCCGAATACCGCTTCGATGACGCGGTCACCGCACTGGCCGAGACGCCCGACGGCGTCGAGGTCGCCTTTGCCCGTAGTCCGGCGCGGCGCTTCGACCTCGTCGTGGGCACGGATGGACCGCACTCAGGGGTGCGCCGGCTGGCGTTCGGAGAGGAAACGTTCTTCCGGCATGATCTTGGTCTGTACGTCGCGGGATTCCGCATCCCGAACGACTTCGGGATCGTCCACGGCGGGGTGGTCTACAACGAACCCGGCAAGTTCGTCATGGTCAACAGCGGCAGGGACACGACGACCGCTTTGGTGACCATGATCTTCGCCTCGGCCGACCGCGACGACCACCGCCACAGCGTCGAGGATCAGAAGCGTCTCATCGCAGGCCATTTCACCGGGGCAGGCTGGCGGGTCCCCGCCCTGCTCGCCGCTCTGCAGGACACCCCGGACCTGTACTTCGACAGCATCAGCCAAATCCGCCTCGCCCGGTGGTCGACCGGCCGGATCGCGCTCGTCGGCGACTCGGCGTGGTGCCCGGGTCCGGGCGGCAGCGCGACCGGGCTCGCCATGTTGGGTGCCTACACACTCGCCGGAGAACTGGCACTCGCCGCGGACAACCATGTTGAGGCATACCAGCGCTACGAGCGGGTGATGCGCGAGAAGGCGGCCACGTCGCAGCGGACGGCCGCGTGGACCGTGGGCACGTTTTTGACGCCGGGAACCGAACGCGGAATCCGTATTCGCAATGCGCTCATGCGGGTGGCGTCCACCCGGCCCTTGATCGCCGCGTTCGAGTGGTCGAGCCGCCGCGGGGGCGCCCGCACCGGAACACTCACCGGCTATCCCCTCGCCGGCACACACCAGCCGCTGCCGGCACCGCACGCCCGATGACCGGACCAATTCAGGAGACCCTCGATGACTCGCAAGACAAGTAACCCGGCTCGTTCCCCGCTGTCCATGCCGCTCGACCCGCCCGACACCGAGACGTCGGTGCTCACCGAAGTTGTGCTTCCCGCACTCGTGGAGCCCACCGGACTCCTCATCCGCTCCCGCCCGCTTCCCATGCCGGGACGAGGGCAAGTGCTCGTCCGCATGGAGGCCACCGGAGTGTCCTTCGCCGAACAACTGATGCGTCGTAACCGCTATCCCGGCCAGCCCAAGTTCCCCTTCGTTCCGGGTTACGACATGGTCGGCACCGTCGCGGCCGTCGGTGCCGGCGTCGACCCGTCCGTGCTCGGCACGCGCGTAGCGGCGGTCACCAAAACCGGAGGATGGGCGAGCCACCAGCTCATCGACGCTTCCGACCTGCTGCCCGTCGACGGTTCACTGGACCCCGTCGAGGTGGAGACGTTGCTGCTCAACGGGATCACCGCGTGGCAAATGCTGCACCGCCGAGCGCAGATACGGGACGGACAGACAATTCTGATCCATGGTGCGAACGGTGGCGTGGGGTCGGTCCTGGTCGAGTTGGCGCATTATGCCGGCGTCCGCGTAATCGGCACCGCGGCACCTCGACACCACCCGGCCCTCGCCACCGCCGGCGTTGTGCCGCTCGACTACCACAACGCCGACCTCGCGGCGGCGGTGCGTTCAGTGGCTCCCAACGGCGTCGACGCGATCTTCGATCACCTCGGCATCGCCAGCGCACGCCAGTCCTTCAGGTTGCTGGCGCCAGGCGGCACGCTGGTCTGCTACGGCAACGCCACTGGCCTCAACGACACCGATAGCGTGATCTTCACGATCACCCGTCTGCTGGCCCGGCTACAGGCGTACAACCTCGCGCCCAACGGCCGCCGCGCCGGCTTCTACAACTTCTGGGCCGGCCGCAGCACCTCACCCCGAGCGTTTCGAACCCGCCTGCGTCACGACTTGAACGAGGTCCTCGCCCTGCTGGCCGACGGCGTCATCACCCCACAGATCGCCGGACGCTTCCGGCTCACCGACGCGGCTGCCGCTCTGCAGCTCGTCGAATCCCGTACCACCCGAGGCAAAGTGATCCTGACACCGTAGATTGCGCATCCCCCCGGCCGCGTCGTCAACTTGATCACTGTAACCACCGAGTCCGGCTGCAGGCTGACGGGCGCTTGCCGCGTCGCGATGGCGACGCGGCAAGCGGATGGTCAGGCGGCGGCCGTGTGCTCGATCCCGCCGGCCCAGACCCGCTGGATGCGGCGGGTCGCCCGGATGTCGGCGATGGGGTCACCGTCGATGAGCACCAGGTCCGCGCGGTAGCCCGGGGCGATGACGCCGCGGTCGGGGAGGCGGAACGCCTGCGCGGTCAGGATGGTCGCCGACCGCAGTGCCTCGACGGTGCTGAGCCCGGCGCCGACGAGCAGTTCCAGTTCGTGGTGGAGGCTGCTGCCGAAGGGCGGGTTCACGGGGATTCCCGGGGTGTGGTTGGAGTCCGTGCCGGCGAGGATCTGAGCGCCGGCATGGTGCAGGGCGGTGACGCTGTCGCGGGCGGCGCCGTAGCTGGTGCCCGGGATTCCGAGCCCGGCGAAGCCTTCCATCACCGTCAGGGTCGGCACCGAGATGCGTCGGCGCGAGGCGTACTGCGCCGCGACCGCCGCAGTCAGCGCGGTGTCGAGCGGTACGTGGTGGATCATGTCGACGCTGGCCAGCAGGGCCTCGTCGACCGCGGCGGAGGCGGGGGCGTGGGCCATGACCAGCTTTCCGTAGCGGTGCGCGACCGCGGTCAGTGCGTTGAGTGTGGGCTGGTCGAGGCCGGGTATGTCTACGATGAGCTTGATGTAGTCGGATCCCTCGGCCACCCGGGCGGCCACGAACGCCTCGGCCTGCTCCGGTTTGCTGACCAGCGCGGACTGGGGGAACCCGGGAATCTGGCTCTCCAGGCTGCCGGGTGCGGTCGCAGGTACGCCGGCGCTGCGGATGTCGGTCAGGCCGGGGCGGCGCCGTAGCGAGTCGATTAGGGATCGTGGCCAGCACGCCATGTCCAGGCCGGTGGTGACGCCGTAGCTGGTCAGCTGCTCGAGCGTCGCCACGTTCTCCAGGTGGATGTGCGCGTCGATCAAGCCGGGAAGCAGCGTAGCGCCCTTTCCGTCGATCACGCGGGCACCGACGGTACTGGCGCCGATCAGGCCGTGGTCGATGACCACGGTTCGCGGCGCCGAAAGGGCCCGGCCGTCGAAGACGCGCACGTTGGTCAGTGCGATCTTCTCGCTTGCCGTGGTGCCGACAGCCTGCGCCGGCCCGGCGGCCAGCGCCGGAATCCCGACCGCGGCACCTGCCGCGGCGGTGCCGAGGAACTTCCTCCTGGTCCAGGGAGTGTTGCTCATGGTGTCATGTCCTCTCATCGTTGGGCGGAACACGAGTCGGCAGTATCAGAAATATTTGATAACACCAGAGGTGTCAAGCCTGGCGGTAACCCGGCCGAATGGCCGGGCTACGTGCCGGCCGGGGCGTTCGGCTCGTCCGGGGCGCCGCGGATGAGCAGTGACGCGGTGTGGGCGATGTGATCGCGCAGCAGTCCCTGGGCGCGGTCGGCATCACGCGAGATCGCCGCTTCGAGGATTTGCCGGTGCTCGGTGGTGAGATCGCGGTCCGGTTCGGTGCCGAAGGACACCGACCATTGCAGGTAGAGTTCCGCCTCCTGGCGCAGGGACCGAGCGATGTCGACCAGGCGCTGGTTGCTGCATCCGGCCAGCAGGGCCGCGTGGAACGCGCTGTGGGCGACGGACCATTCGTCGCAGGGGTGGGCCGGGTCGTCGGGGTGCTCGAACGGAGCGCGCTCCAGCAGGTGGTGGGCGGCCATCGCCTGGGCCTCCCAGTGCACGCTCCCTTCCAGGATGGACAGGCGCAGCACCAGTGACTCGATCTCGACGCGGGCTTGGGTCAGCTCGGCCAGGTCGCGGTGCGACAAGGGTGTGACGAGGTAGCCCTGATGCGGCCGGGTCGTCACCAGGCCGTCGGCGGCCAGGCGGGTGAGCGCTTCGCGGGCCGCGCCCACACTGGTCTGGTACCGCTCGGACAACAGCGGAAACTTCAATCGCTCGCCGGGGGGCAGCCGGCCACCGAGGATGTCGGCGCGCAGTCGCTGGTAGACCGCGTCCGTTCGCGTCACGCCCGCACTCCCGCTCATAGCGAACATCGTAGCCGGTTACGAGTACAACCCCAAGATTCGAAAGTTCATTGACAACTCGAACTTCGAAGACGTAGAACTGACCGGCCGCACGGCGTGCGGCGCATGGGCCCGATCCGGGCGACCAGGGGCGGCGGTCCGCCGCATCGAAGTTTCCTGACCCCAGACAACCGGAGGCCGCTGATGTCCTCTCCTGCCGCCGCGACCCCGCCTGTCGCACGGTCCGCGTGGCTCGTCGTCGCTCTCGGCTTCGGCGCGATCGTGTTCGAAGGCTACGACTTGATCGTGTACGGCTCGGTGGTTCCCACCATGCTGGCTCATCCCGGGTGGAGCATGTCCGCCGGACAGGCCGGCGCGATCGGCAGCTACGCGCTGCTTGGCATGTTCCTCGGGGCGCCGGCATCGGGGTGGCTGGCCGACCGGTTCGGGCGCCGCCGGCTGTTCATCGGCCTGCTCGTGTGGTTTTCGGTGATGATGGTGCTCGTCGCGCTCGCGCCGTCACCCGGGTTGCTCGGCTTGTTCCGCTTCCTGGCCGGACTGGGTTTCGGCGGGATCCCGCCGACCGCGATCGCCCTGGTTGTCGAGGTCGCGCCGGCGGGCCGCAAGCTCTTCTACAACTCGGTGATGCTGTCCGGGTTCCCGGTCGGCGGTGTGGTCGCGGCGGTCGCCTCCATCACGCTGCTGGGGCCGATCGGGTTCCGCGGGCTGTTCGCGCTCGGGGCGGTGCCGTTGGTGACCTTGGTGCCCCTGGCGTGGTGGGTGCTGCCGGAGTCGGCGCGTTTCGCGTCGGCCGGACAGGCGGCCGGGGGCGGCAAGGTTCGCGCGCTCGTCTGCGGCCAAGCGGCAGTCGCCACCGTCCTGTTCGCCGTCGCGAACTTCTGCGGGTTTCTCCTGGTGTTCGGGCTCAACACGTGGCTGCCGCAACTGATGCGCGGCGCGGGCTACGACCTGGGTTCGGCCTTGACGTTCCTGCTGCTGCTGAACATCGGGTCGGTGGTCGGCGGCTTGGTCGGTGCCGCTGTCTCGGATCGCTTCGGCGGACGAGTGGTGGCGACCACGCTGTTCGTGCTCGCTGCCGCGGCCATGCTGCTGCTGACCGCGCCCCATTCGCCGGCACTGACCTCGGTTCTGGTCTTCGTGGCCGGCGCGATGATTGTCGGCAGCCAGTCGGTCTTGTGGGGTTACGTCGCCATGCACTACGACACCGGGGCCCGCGCCACCGCCCTGGGCGTCACCTCGGGGATCGGCAGGCTCGGCGCGGCGGCGGGACCGGCGATCGGCGGCCTGCTCGTCGCGTCCGGGGTCGGGCTGGCCGGCAACGTCGTCGTGTTCGCCGTGGCCGCGCTGGCCGGGGCGGTGAGCAGCGTCCTGGTTCCGCGACGCCGAACGGCGACGACCACGCCGGCACCGGCGCTGCTGCCTGGGTTGGACCCCACCCCGTAACCTTCCGGACAGCAGTGCCCCGCCGGGATGCCCTACGTGCCCGGCGGGGCACTGCGTGATGCCGGCCGAAGCCGAGCAAGTGCTTGGCGTTTCCGTGGGCGATCTTGGTCCAGTCGGCTTCGCTGATCGGTGCGGTGCGCAGAACTCGGTCGCGGCGCTCATGGCCTGAAAGGGGTAGTTGGTGCCGAAAAGGACGTGATCGGCACAACGGGTGAGAAATGCGCACAGCGGCGGAGGAGTGCCGCATACGCACCTGGTGGTTACACGGACTCGGGCTTTCTGGCTCAATGCGGTGAGCGAATCCAGTGATCGATCATCTTCGCAAGGTCTTCGCTGTTGTCCTCGACCATCATCATGTGTCCGTTGCCGTACACATCTAAGTCGGGGAGATAGAGAAATTCGACCGAGGCACCCATGTCGGCGAGCCAGGCCACGGTCCTTTCGTCCACCTCGCGGGGATGCAGCGTGTCGTCGGAGCCTGTGATTACGAGTACCGGTTTGTTCGCGAACGGTTCGGCGGCCCGAACACACAGTTGAGATCCGTTGACGTTGACACGTTCGAGGATGAACCGGCTGTGCACGCTGACGAGCGTGGCGACGTAGTCTTCGATGGCGTGCTGCGGGAAGCGTGCACTGTGTGTATACCGAAGGATTGCTTCAGGGTAAGGAGGCACCTGGCAATCCTTAGGTATCGTTTGGTGGCGATCGCCAAGCTGTATCGTGATGGTGTTGTCGTCTTCGTGCACGACTTTCGGGACCGGCTGAATGTTTCCGGGCTGGCCGGGTGCGACAGCGACAAGTGTGGCGATCCGATTTCCGTGTGTCTCGACGAGCCTGAAGCCGAAGGGTCCCGACATGGAATGGACAAGGAGATCAACCTGGCCCTCGATCGAGCCGATCAACCTGCCCAGTGCGTGGCACACTTCCTCACCGCTGCCCAGTGGTCCTTTCGGTTGGCCAGCCGCCCGACTGCCGAGCCAGTGGACAACGAGTACTCGGTAGCCGGCTTGCGCTAGTACCTGTGCCCACCCGTCGCCGCCGTCCGCTGTGGACAGATAACAGCCTCCGGTATGCATCGAGCCGTGCACCATTATGATGGTCCGGTGATATGGCCGATCCGGGAGCAGTGTCTCAACGTACAGACTCGCGGACGTGGGGAGCGAGCCCGCGGTGAAATCTCCGATCGTCGGCTGAGCCATTGCGGAATCTTCTTTCGGATTGAGTTGGTTCGGTACGCGCGCTGCTAGATGGATTCGAGTTGGCGGGCGTTGGTGTGTGGACCCCAGATCAACACGGCGGCGGCGACGACTACGAGAATCAGTGCGCAGAGTACGTAGAGGATACCGGACCCCAGGTTGTAGAGAATCGGTAGTGCAATGAACGGCAAGACTGCGGACATGCCGCGGGATAGTGAATAGGTACGTCCGTTCGCAGTGGCGCGCAGGCTGGTGGGAAACAGCTCGGAAGTATAGGCGTGGCTGACATTGCCCATGACGACATTGGCTACGGTGAGTCCGAACCCGGCGACGACGATCAACCACGTCGCATCGGCTACGCCGAAGACGATGCCGAGGCAGGCGACCACCAAGGAAGCAGCAACGAGCAGGTACTTGCGCTGGATTCGCTCGGCCGAAACCATCATCAGCAGCGCGCCGAGCGGGTAACCGAGTGCGGTGAAGCCGGTATAGCCAAGGGATTTTGTGACGGTGAATCCCTTCTCGAGCAGTACTAGAGGTGCGATCGATGCGAACCCGTAGTAGCCGACAGTCTGGCAGGTCCAGATTATCGAGGCCAGTAGCGTGCGGTTCAGGAGCGGTGGATGCCACATCCGCAGCGGCACTGCACGACCGGATTCATCGTCTGCGATGGCGCCGTGTGCACTGGTGTCATCACCAACCCGAGAAGGTGCCTGGTGTCGAACTGTAGGGGATGGGCCAGAAAGCCTGGCTGCCGCGGTCTCGATTCGGGACATCGCGGTGAGAGCCGCCCGGTTTTGCCCTCGCGCGGCTAGCCAGCGTGGTGATTCGGGAAGGTGTCGGCGCAAGAGCAAGACCACCACGGCGCCGAGGGCACTGAACACGAGCAGCCAACGCCAACTGTCGATGCCCGCGAGCTTGCGCGGCAAAAACGCCGCCAGCAGTCCTACGGCCGCGGGCGCGAGGTATCCGAACACGTAGCACTGGCCGATCATCCTGCCCCGTCGCGCGGCGGGCAGCAACTCGGCGAGGAAGCTGTCCACCAGGATCAGCTCGGCACCGAGGCCGATGCCCATGAGGACGCGAAGTACGACAAAGGTCGGCAGGTCGCTCGCGAACGCACTGATGACCGCCAGTACCGCGTAGCCGGCCAGATTCACCTGGAACATGGTGCGACGGCCGAACCGGTCCGCCAGTGGCACCAGGAACAGCGCCCCCAGGATCTCGCCGACGAACACCGAGCCGATCACTATCGACTTGTCGGCCGTCGTGACGACCCATCCAGCTGGCAGCAAGGGCACCAGCACAGCCCCCAGTGCTGCTTCGAAGAAGGTGAAGACGGTGCCGATCCCGACGAGCGCGACCAGACGCCGGTGCCAACTTCCCACCGGCAGCCGGTCCAGGCGATCGCCGACCTCGGCCTCGAGTCGAGCCTGTTCAGGCGACGCGGACTCTATTTCCATAACGCCTCGTTTCCTTGGACTTCGTTGTCCGCGCGATCAACGCTTCATCGGTTTCAACGGTAAGTGGCGGAAGAAATATCCTGACGCAGGGGGATCAATGGCCCGGGCGTCGACGATGAACCTTTTGTCGAGATGGTCTGTAGTCCAGTTTGATCTTGGTTATGCGATGGCGAGGCCGCTGAGCGGTACGTGTTGCTGGCCGGCGTGCATGTCGCGATCACGCAGGGCGCCTTGGGTGATGGGCCGGGGAAAAGAGATCTTGATGGCACACAGTTCGGGAAGGTGGAAGATACGGATCCGGTTGTGGTCGACGCGGTACAGGTCGCCAATCGTCCGGGGGTCGGTCGCGGCCGAGTGTGATGCGCGCTCGTAGGTCGCTGTGGTGGGGAAGAAGATGTCGATGGTGACCCAGAAGGGGCCGGCGTTCTTCGATCGCACGAGGGTGGCGAGTTCACCGAGTGGGACGGTCATCGCAGGCTCTCGTTCTCGATAGTGGCGAGCAGTTCTTCGGGTGTCTGCGTAAGGTCGCCATAGACGGTGCTGAACAACTCGTCGGGTGCCGTGACGTCCACAACGTGTTGGAGGAGGAACTCGTATACCTGTCCGCGTTCGATCTCCGCCGGAGATCCGAGGAATGCATAGCTGGGTAGAGACTTTTCGTCGGCGAGTGGAGCGTGCAGGATGCTCGGATTGGCGAATTTCGCCAGTTGGGTGGCGGTGGCCTGGTCCGCGGCCGTGGCGATGAAGACGATCCCGACCTCTCGCGGCGGATGTCCGAAATCCGGTTCGGCGGCACCGAGCACCGCATCATGACCATAGCGGCGTATCTGCACATCGTAGTCGTCGGCGGTCAAGCCGAAGACCTTGGGAATGCGGTGATGGAGATCGTTGAGCACTCGATCGCACCACTCGTCGAGCCGCGCCAGGACGCCCGGATCACGCATGCCGGAGATGACGATGGTCTGATAACCGACCGGAGCCGCGCCTTCGAGCTTGATGGTGTGTTGAGCTGCCGGCTCGAACCGCGACCCCTCGACACGGACTCTGCGGTTGTCGAGGGCGGTGTAAGTGGCGCGGCTGGTGTCGAGTACGCCGGCGGGTTCCCGCAGCAGGAACGGGTCGGCGTTCTCATACATCATGTGGGCGGCCACGCTGGCCGGTGTGCACGCTGCGGTCTGGGCGAGCGGATCGATGGTGAAGCCGCCCGGGTCCAGGGTGACCAGGACGCCGCCGGCGCGGGGGTCGGTCGTGCACAGGCCTCCACATTCGGCGATCTTCGCGGCGTGCCACACCGGACCGGGCGGTAGATCCCACGTGAGTGGCAGCACTGCGCTGAGCGCGGTGTCCGTCGATCGGCCGGCGAGCACGATGTCTGCCCCAGCGGCAAGAGCGTCGGCGATCGGCTCGTGCCCCATGAGCCCGACGATGTGGCTGCACCGCCCGAGGGTCTCCGGCGTCAGCGCTCCGGCGGGTTCGAGCGGATGGATCCGTTTTCGAGCCAGGAGTTTTGTCAAATGTTCGGCGCGCTGCTCACTGTAGATGCGCGCCACCCGTACATTCAGGCCTTCGTCTGCGGCGATCTCTCGAGCGATATCGTGCACCCAGTCAACGCCGGCATTGGTGCCGGCGGTCCCGCAGGAGCCGACAACCACGGGGATGCCGGCGGCATGTGCGGCAGGAAGGATGGCCCGGAGGTCCCGGGCGACCGCGGCGCGGGCAGTCTTCGCGACACCGGCACCAAGGTAGTATGGGCCCGAATCGGTCGAGCCGCCGTCCACGGCGATGATGTCCGCCCCGAGTGCGATCCCGCGGTCGACGGTCTCGGGGGGGAAGCCGCCGCCGAGCATGCCGACCGGCACCAGTACTCGCACCGTTGCGTCGGTCGGGCCGGGTGGCGGCGAGGGGGTACTCACGTCAGGTTTCCTCGATTCCTCTGATGGGACTTGGCCGGAGAATGGTGAGCGGCGGCGAGCACGCCACGGTCCGATGTCTCCAGTTCGTGAAGATTGTGCTTATCCACGTAGTTCCTTACCGGTGGACTCCTTGTTCGCACCGCCGTGGTTGTCACTGCGTGCGGTGGCGCCGATTTCGTTGTCGGCCAACCTGCGGAGTTCGAGGAAGAAGTCGCCGGTCCGGGTCAGGTGTGCGCGCATCAACTGCTCGGCGCGCTCACCGTCGCGCGCAAGGAGGGCTTCGAGGATCTCGCGGTGTTCGTCGAGACCCTTCTCGGCCGGGTAGCGTTCGCGCAGAGTTTCGACAGCGCGCACCCGTTCGCCGAGGTCGAACGCGGTTGTCGTCGCGATCATGTCCAGCAGTATCTCGCTGTGTGCCGCGCGGTCGATGAGCCCGTGAAATTCTCGAGTGACAGAGATACGTTGGGCTGGAGTGAGGTTCTGGACTGTCGAGCGTTGGGTTATGCTGAGCTGATAGCTGTTCTTGATCGCAGTCAGCTCATCGTCGGTAGCCGATTCGGCCGCCAGCCGGGCCGCGACTCCGCGCAGCGCGGCTTGGATCAGGTTCAGTTTGGCGAGGTCGGTCGCGGCAGGATCGGCCACCGTGACATTTCGACCGTCGCGGCGCTCGATGAGGCGCTCGTGTTCGAGGCGTCGAAACGCCTCTCGTACCGGCGTGGCCGACACGCCGAGCCGCTCTCCCAGCGACCGCTCGGTGATCCGCTCTCCCCAGGCCAGTTCACCGTCAGTGATCATCTTCCGCAGCGCCCGGTAGGCCTGGTCACTCAAGCTCGGACTCACCGTCAGCATGTCCCGTGTCCTGTCGGCAGCCATTCCATCTCCTCTGGGCGTCTTCCAGGTCGACTCTGCTTGTCCGCTGTCAGTGTGCCCGACGAGTAGGGGAAGCCGACGAGGTGTGGCGACCCCCTTCAGATCAGGTAGCTGAACCCGCCAGGGTGGTCTGCCGCGCCGGCGTCGCCTGCGCCAGCTGAACAAAGTCGCGAACATCCTCGTACTCCGGGAAGGAATCGAGAGCCGATGCGAGGGCGGTGACGTCCGAAGCGGCGAGCACTCGTCCTGCGCAATCGGCGAATTTCTCCCACAGGTGTGGCGGATCCGCCGTTGTTCCGTCACCGCCGAGTGCCGGTCGGTCGACTCGCGAATGAAATGTCTCGCCGGTGCCGACGGTGACGGAGACATTTGCTGCGAACGAGTTCGGCACCTCGCCCGGCGGCGCGGCGGAGACTTCAATTCGGCCCATCAGTGCCTGCACCGACGGATCGAGGTGGGCGTCGTTCTCGAAGTGTTCGAGCACGACGCGGCCCTCGAGAAGTGCGCGGGCAACGACGTACTGCAGGCTGAACTTGCCCGACAATGCTTCCTGCAGGTGCGGCCGATCGGTGTGCGGCATGCGGTTTTTGTCCACGACGATTCGCACCGTCTCCACCTCTTGCCCGCGGACTCCGTGTGTGCGCCGGATGTCCATCGCCGCACCGATCGCCGAGTGAGTGCTGGCACAGCACGGATAGGCCTTGATCGGATTGAAACCAGTATTGATCTCTAATGCGCCACGGTCCGCCACGATCGCCTGGAGCTCGTAGGATCCTGCGCCGTTGTAGACGTCGAGGAAGCCCTGCCTGGCCTCGAGCGCCAGCCGGTTGGCGGTAAACCCGCCGGCCGCCAGCCTGGCGCACAGCAGACCGTCGCGCACGGCGTGCCCGACATGCAACGACTTGACCATGGTCCCGAAATTCGCCTTGACGCCGCTGGCCATCGATGCCGCGATCGCCAGCGCAACCGTGCATTGCTTGGCGTCGAGTCCGAGCAGCCGGGCCGCGGCGGCCGCGACTCCGAACACCCCGATGGTCGAAGTGGGATGCCAGCCCTTCTCGTAGTGCGCGGAGTTGATCCCACGGGACAGACGGATGATCACTTCGTAGCCGGCCGCGTACGCGGCGATCACCTCGGTGGCCGAGGCACCCAGTTCCTCGCCGACGGCGAGGACCGCTGGGATCAGCAGGGTCGAGGGATGTCCGCCCATGATCGGATTGCCGTCGTCATAGTCCAGCGCGTGGGCTGCGATCGCGTTCAGCATCGCGGCATCGAGAACATCGACCCGGTCGGGCGACCCCAGGATCAGGCTTTCCCCCAGCGATGCGTGCAGTGCGGCCCGTGTGATGACTGCACCAGGGAAACCGGAACCGGCCAACGCGACTCCCAGGGTGTCGACCAAGGCCACGCGGAACAGACGGCGACCGCTTTCGGTCAGGTCGTCATACGAGAGGGTGGCGACACGGGATCCGAGCCGATCGAGGATGCTGTCCGTGACTGCGTTGTCGCTTTCGGTCATAGCGAGTGATCTCTTTCGTTTCGTGTGATCAGAACTCGGAGACCTTGGTTTCGAAGACGTGTCCGTCGATACGCGAGGGAAAGCCGCCGCGGACGGCGCCGGCGCGCGGGTCCCGGTAGATGGCGGACATGGCCGGACTCAGCTGGCGGCTGTTGGGGACCGAGAGCCACATGCGCAGCAGGTGCCGACGGCGATCCTCTTTCTCGTAGTCCTCGAACGCGGTTCGCGCGTGGTAGGTGACGTGGTTGTTCAGGAACTGGAAGTCACCCGGCTCGAACATCATCGAGAAGTGGTACACCGGATCATTGGCCAGCAGGTCGATGGCGTTCATCGCGGCCCGCTGCTCTTCGGTCAGGCGCGGGACATCCGGAAAATCCTGTGCCGCGAGGATGTGCGTCTTGATGTAGCGGGACGAGAAGCGGTCGGCCTCGTAGCTGAAGATGGGTTGCTGGTAGTACGGGAGTTCACCCTCGGCCTCCTGTCCCTTCCAGCTCCAGTAGAACGGTTGCGTCAGGACGTCGTGAAGCCAGGGCCACGTGTTCGCGATCTTGTCGCGGATGGCCACTGAGCTGCAGAACAGGCTCCGTCCACCGCTCTTCGCGGTACGGAGTACGAACAGGGCGACGACGTCGGACGTGTCCGTGTGGAAGCCCAGGTGCTCGCGGGACATATAGCCACGTCCCGTGGCGGTGGAAACCTTGTTTCCGAAGTTCTTCACGTCTCCGAGGACGTCTCCCTTGCTGCTCTGGGACACGGCCGTTCCCATGTGCAGGCCGACGCCCCAGTAGATCAGTCGCAGGTCGGCCTTCGAATAATTTTCGACCGGGAAACCCCGCAGGACGAAGATCCCGAGGTCGTTCTCGAGGTGGTCTCGTGCCTGGGTCAAGATGCCGGGAAGTGTTTCGAGCGGAAAGCCGTCCTTGGTCAGGGTCTCGCAGGTGTGACCGGCGTCCTTTGCCGCGTTCAGCGCCGCGTCGATGTCGTCGATTTCCGCGCCCGACAAGACATGAATCCACCGTGACTCATCGGTCAGATCGGCGGGGTACCACGGAATGTCTTTGCTTTGCATGCGTTGATTCCTCCGTTGGGTCAGCGCGCTCTCCCGGCCTGTCCGGGAGATTCCACAAGCGTTGCGTCAAGCGCCCGTCCACACCGGCTGGACGGGGGTGTTCGGTCCAAACGCGAAGTCGCTATCTGCAGTGTGCTACCTGCTATAGCAAAACTGTAGAGCGATGAGGCTTGGTCGTCAAGGATTACATGGCCTCAGAGGTGACAACTTACAAAATCTGATATCTGTTACGATGCTCGTTATGGAGACGCGCACGCTCGGCACGATGACCACCTCTGCGATCGGATTCGGAGCAGGCGGGCTCACCGACACGCCGGCTTCGACCGACACGGTCCGCGCAGCGGTCGACGCCGGAATGGTTCTTCTCGACACCGCGGACTTCTACCAAGCGGGGCTGAACGAGGAGCTGGTCGCGCGAGCATTGCGCCCCCGCGAGCGGGAACGAGTACAGCTGAGCGTGAAGTTCGGCGGCTTGCGCGATCCCGCAGGGCGCTTCGTCGGTGTCGAGGGGCGGCCGGCTCACGTGAAAAACTTCCTGGGGTACTCGCTTCAACGGCTGCGTACCGACCATGTCGACGTCTACCGGCCCGCGCGGCTCGACCCCGCCGTGCCGATCGAGGAAACCGTGGGGGCGATCGCGGAGCTGGTGCAGGCCGGGTACGTGCGGCATATAGGTCTGTCCGAGGTGGGAGCCGAGACGATCCGGCGCGCCCACGCGGTGCACCCGATCTCGGACGTTCAGGTCGAGTACTCGCTATTCAACCGAGGTCCGGAGCGGGCGATCCTCGACGTCTGCCGCGAACTGGGCGTCGGTGTGACCGCGTACGGGGTACTCGCGCACGGTCTGCTCTCCGGCGCCTACCGCGCGAGCGGTGAAACTCCCGGGCACCTACCACAGCTGCAGCCCGGGAACGTAGAGCACAACCTGGCTCTAGTCGACCGGTTGCGGCCCATCGCGGACGCACTCAGCGCGACCGTCGCCCAGCTGGCGACGGCGTGGGTGCTCGCTCAGGGGACGCACATCGTGGCGCTGGTCGGCGCGAGCAAGCCGAGCCGGATCCGGGACGCCGTGGCCGCCGCCGAGCTGGCGCTTACCCCGGCGACCCTGGCTGCGATCGAGACCGCCGTGCCCCACGGTGCGGTGGCAGGCGAGCGCTACGCGCCCGCGCTGATGGCCATGCTGGACAGCGAACGCGAATGACCGGCAGAGCGAAGCCGCTGCTGGACCGGGAAACCATTCTCACGGCGACCGAAGATGTGTTGCGCCGCCACGGCGCGAGCAAAGCTGGCGTGGTCGATGTCGCGCGGGCACTCGGTGTCAGCCACGCCGCGGTGTACCGCTACTTTCCTTCCAAAGCGGCCCTGCAGGACGCCGTCACGCGGCGCTTCCTCGGCCGCGCCGCCCCCGTCCTGACCGCGATCGCCGACAGCGCCGATCCGGCCCTGGAGCGGCTACGGGCGTGGCTGTGGCACCTCTTCGCGAGCAAACGCGCTGCAGCGGTCAGTGATCCCGAGCTGTTCGAGACCTACCGTAGCCTGCTCGGCAATAACTCAACTGCGGTCGTTGAACACGTCGCCGAGCTCGTCTCTCACCTGACTCGGATCGTGGCCGATCTGGATGTCGAGCGACCGGAAACCACGGCCCGAGCGGTGTTCGAAGCCACGACGTCGTTCCACCACCCCGCGCACTCCGCCGAGTGGAGCGACCCGGACGCCGATGAGCGGTTCGCCCGGGTGTGCGACCTGTTGCTGGCCGCCCTGACCTGATCGAGGACAACACAGTTGACTTCCGTGGACCCCTTTTCGTCATGACAACCTCGGCCCGTACTGCACTAACGACGAGCTGGGTACGCTGAATCTGATCAGCGACGAACGGAACCGCTGAACCTGCGGACCGCGTGGGAATCAGTGTCCGGCGGCGATACTGGCCAGATGGTGACCCCAGGCGTTCGCGTTTGGTGGCGAGGTAGCGGACGTTGTGCGGTGTCTCTTGGGCCGGCACGGTGATGTGTTCGGTGATCGTGATGCCGTAGTTGGCGAGTCCCGCGGATTTGTCCGGGTTGTTGGTGATCAGCCGGACGCGGGTGGCGCTGAGGTCGCGGAGGATCTGGGCGCCGATGTGGTAACTACGCCCGTCCACGGGCAGTCCCTGAGCGATGTTGGCATCGACGGTGTCGAAACCTTGTTCTTGCAGGGAATAGGCGCAGATCTTCCGGGCCAGCCCGATGCCGCGGCCTTCGTGTCCACGCAGGTAGATCACCGCACCGCTGCCCTCCGCGGCGATGGCCCGCAGCGAGTGCTGAAGCTGGGTTCCGCAGTCGCAGCGTAGTGAGCCGAGCACGTCACCGGTCAAGCACTCGGAATGGATTCGCACCAACGCCCCGACCTCACTCCGGCCGGCTGCGACAAGGTCCCCCGTCACCTGAGCCAGATGCTCGGTTCCCTCGAGGATGTCGCGATAGGCGATGGCTTCGAAGTCACCGAACGCGGTGGGCATTCGCGCCGAGGCAACCCTTTCGACCTGGCTCTCGGTGGTGCGTCGGTATCGCACGAGGTCGGCGATCGTCAGAAGGGGCAGGTCGTGTTCGTCGGCGAAAGCGGTCAGGGATGTACCGCGGCGCATCGAGCCGTCCTCGTCGACGAGCTCACTGATCACGGCGACTCCGGACAGACCCGCCTTGGTCGTCAGGTCGACGGCGGCTTCGGTGTGGCCGGCGCGGGTCAGGACGCCTCCTGGGCGGCCTCGCAGGGGGAAGATGTGGCCGGGACGTCGCAGGTGCTCCGACCGGGTGGCTGCGTCGGCCAGGGCACGGACGGTGCGCGTGCGGTCGGCAGCCGACACGCCCGTGGTGGTGCTCTCGTGGTCGACGCTGACGGTGAACGCGGTGCCGTGGGTGTCGGTGTTGTCGGCGACCATCGGCGGCAGCCGTAGGGTCTCGGCGCGCTCGGCGGTCATCGGGGCACAGACGATGCCGGTGCTGTGCCGGACGAGGAACGCCATCTGCTCGACGGTGATCAGCTCGGCGGCGGCGGCGAGGTCACCCTCGTTCTCGCGATCGTGGTCGTCCACGACGACCACCATGCCGCCTTTGGCGATGGTGGTGATGGCGCGCTCGACCGAGCGGGTGGCTTGTGTGGTCACTAGTGCATCCTCTTCTCTGCGAGTCCTTGGATGGGGCTTGTGGTAGGAATCAGGCGGAAGCCGGGGTGACGGCCTGGTGCGGTAGCCCTTCGTGGGCTTGCATGACACTGCCGCCCCCGGCTTCCCCGGAACCGT
>NZ_JAEBDZ010000027.1:0-125231 GCF_046548675.1 Amycolatopsis sp. cmx-8-4 | reverse complement strand
ACGAGCACGTAGAGTGCTGTCAGGAGGGTGTCTAGTTCTTTGCTCACACATTGATCTTGGACACCCTCCTCTCACGTCCTGAACCGGGTCAGCTCACATGATCTTCACGGAATCAATCATCTAGGGGCGCGAGATGCCGACGCCGCTACGGGCGTCGGCACCGTACTTCGCCAGCTCGCGCGCCAGGTCCAGCCGGCCCGTGGCCTTGCCCGGGTCACGGTCCGCGTCGGTCAGCAGCTCGCGCGGGATGATCCAGACGACCTCGAACTCGATCCCGCTGGGATCCTTGGCGTACAACGACTTCGTGGTGCCGTGGTCGGACGAGCCGACCAGCGCGCCGGCCGCTTCGAGGCGGCCGGCGAGGCGGTCCAGGTCGCCGAGGGTGTCGACCTCCCACGCGAGGTGGTAGAGACCGACCGACGTCTGCCCGGCGCCCGAGTCCTCGGCGTGCGCGCCGAGCTCGAACAGGCCGAGGTCGTGGTCGTTGGTCGAGCCGGGCGCCCGCAAAAAGGCCGCGCCGCGGTGCGCGTCGCCGCCCTCGATGTAGTCGAAGCCCAGCAGGTCCCGGTAGAACGCGACGCTCTCGGCCACGTTCCGGACGTACAGCACGGCGTGGTTCAGGCGAAAGATCGACATCGGCTCTCCTGGCCCGTGCTGCTGCGCGCGAGAATAGGTTGAAGTTTCAACTTGAGGCTAGGCGCGAACGAGCAAACGGTCAAGCGAGCACAAGCACCCCTTGATCACCCCGGAAGACCCACTCTCCGTGGGTCCTGCGACCGACCGGGCGACAAACCTTCGACACCGTATCGAGGCCCTGGTCGGACGGCTCGTGAGTTCGTAAGGTAGTTGCACCGCGGGACATCGTGTCAGCTGTCCCGCGGGCGGTGATGCCCCTGGATCCGACCTTTCCCCGAAGCCTCGCCCGGGGGCATCACCCTCAAGCTCAATCACCCTCGAGCTCAGCTGACCGTGCCGCTCTCCCACCACCAGCTCTGCGAGCCGTAGGCGTACTCGATGCGGCTGTCGACGTGCTGGTGGGCGTCCGAGAGCGTGTAGCGCTCCAGCCCGGAGAACCCGCAGGCCTCGGCGAGGACGTAGACCTGGCGCGTGCTCAGGCCGCTGACGTAGCAGTCGGCCGCCGTGCCGTACACGTGCATGCTGTTCGACGCGCCGCCGATGGCCTGGTTGTGCGCGACACTGCGGAAGCCCGACGAGATCGTGATCGTCCGGTTGCCCGCCTTCGTCCGCAGGGCTTCGAGCTTGTACATCAGCCGCCGGACGTTCTCCTTGACCGTCGTCGAACCGACCTTGCCGCCTCCGAAACCCGTACCGTCGTTGGACGTGAACTCGCTGAATTCGAAGTGCGCGGTCGAACCGTCGGCGGATTCCAGTGCGTTGAGGGCCGCGAAGTCGTCCGCGTCGGCGACGCCGTCGGCCGTCAGGTGGTTCGCGGCCTGGAACCGCTTCAGCGCCGCCTCGGTGCCGGGACCGAAGTCGCCGTCGACGGCTACGTAGGCCTGCTTCGGACCGTCCGCGGCCCAGCCCGCGACGCGGATCTGCAGTTCCTTCACCGCGGCGCCGGTCGAGCCGGACCGCAGCGACGACGGCCACATGGAGGCCGCCGCGACCCCGGGGAACGCCGTCATCGCGGCGAGGCCGCCGGCCAGGGCGACGCCGGTCCCGGCCGCGGCCTTGAGCAGGGTCCGGCGGTCGAAGCCGGCGGACGGGTGGAACGGGCTCATCGAGGCCTCCGGGGTGCTCGGCGAACGGGCCCGCAGGAGACACCGGGTGGCCAAACATCCGCCAACACCCCGGCGGCCCGGCGCCAGAATCCGCCACGACCGGCACGCGGCCCGTGAATCCTTGACGATCACCTGGCCTCACGCTCGGTCACGGGGGTACTGAGCCGATCCATTTACATACATGGCGTATGTATGTAACCATGAGCCACATGACGAGAAGCGAATCCCTGGGCCGGGAACGCCGGGTCCGGTTGCCGGCCGGCGAGGTGCGGTACTTCGAGCGGGGCAGCGGCGCGCCGGTGGTGTTCGTCCACGGCGTGCTGACGAACGCCGAGCTGTGGCGGAAGGTGGTCCCGGACGTCGCGGCGGCCGGATTCCGTTGTGTCGCCCCGGATCTGCCGCTGGGCTCGCACGACCTCCCGATGCGGGCCGATGCCGACCTCTCCCCCACGGGCGCCGCCGACGTGATCGCGGACTTCCTGGACGCGCTGGACCTGCGCGACGTCACGCTGGTCGCGAACGACACCGGCGGCGCACTGACGCAGATCCTGCTCAGCCGCCGCCCGGAGCGGGTCGGGCGGGTCGTGCTCACGCCGTCCGACTGCTTCGAGTACTTCTTCCCGCCGATCTTCAAGCCGCTGCCGGTGATCGCGCGGATCCCCGGGTCGATGGCCGTGCTCGGCCAGCTCTTGCGGTTCCGCGCGCTCTACCCGCTGCCGATGCTGTTCGGCTGGGTGGTCAAGCGGCGGCTGCCCGACGCCGTCGCGCAGGCCTACCTCGCGCCGCTGCGCAAGTCCGCCGGGGTGCGGCGCGACCTGCGCAAGCTGCTGCGGGACGTGCACCCGCGGCACACGCTGGCCGCCGCGGCGGCGCTGCGGACGTTCGACCGGCCGGTGCTGCTCGCCTGGGCGAGCGAGGACAAGCTGTTCCCGATCGCCCTCGCCCACCGGCTCGCCGCATTGCTACCGGACGCGAAGCTCGTCGAGATCGCGGACTCCTACACGTTCGTCTCCGAGGACCAGCCCGCCGTGCTGGCCCGCCACGTCGTCGAGTTCGCGGGCGTCATGGCAGATTAGGCGGGTGCGACGTACCCAGCAGGACCGTTCCGCCGGCACGAAGGCCGCCCTGGTCGCCGCCGCGCGCGAGCTGTTCGCCACCCGCGGCTACCAGGCCGTGCCGGCGGACGAGATCACCCGCGCGGCGGGCGTCACCCGCGGCGCGCTGTACCACCACTACGCCGACAAGCAGGGCCTGTTCCGGGCGGTCGTCGAGGAGCTGGAACGCGAGCTGACCGAAGAGGTCGCGGCCGCGTTCACCCAGGCCGCGGATCCGCTGACCGGCATGACGCTCGGCCTCGGCGTGTTCCTCGACGCGTGCCTGCGCGAGGACGTCCGCCGGATCTCCCTCACCGACGCGCCCGCCGTGCTCGGCTGGGAGGTCTGGCGCGAGATCGAGGCGGAGTACGGCCTCGGGCTGATCGTCAGCGTGCTGGAGCAGGCCAAAGTGGACGGCCTGATCGTCGAGCTGCCGGTGCAAGCGCTGGCGCAGCTCGTGCTGAGCGCGGTGATGGAGGCGGCCCGGATGATCGCCGCGGCGGACGATCCCGCGCACACCCGCGCCGACGTCCAGCAGGTGCTCGACGCGTGGCTGGTCAGCCTGCTGCGGACCTAACCGGGTTCCTCCGCGAGCCGGGCCGGGGTGACGCCTTCGAGCACGTCCACGGCGTCGAACCACCCGCAGGCGGGGTCGCCGGGCGGCCGGTCGAACCGGGTGACGTAGGGCTTCACGTCGAGCACCGGCGTGCCGTCCAGCAGGTCGACGCCGGCGAACCGGATAGTGGTGCCGGAGACGTCGAGCAGCCGGATGAGACTCAGCCCGATCGGGTTCGGCCGGCGCGGGCCGCGGGTGGCGAAGATGCCCGTCCGGCGGCCTTCGCGGCGCAGCAGGTACGGCACCTGCGTGAGCCCACCCGGCCGGTCGGGCCGGTCCAGCCAGCTCAGCAGCCACGCGTAGTCGAACCCGGCGAGCCCGGCCAGCCCTTCGGCGAAGCGGTCGTCGAGTTCGATGGTGCCTTCTTCGGCGCGGTTCGCGGCCGCCTGGACGGGGGTGTGCTCGAGCTCCGTCCGGGCGGTGCGCACGACGCCGATCGCGGGCAACGGTGGCGGGGTCATCGACTCAGCCTAGGTGCCCGCGACCGGCGTCGCACCGGCCGTCAGCCCGTGACGAGACCGACGCCGAAGGTCTGCAGGATCTCGTTCACCGGCTGGAACCACGTCTCGCCGCCGGAACTGCAGTTGCCCCAGCCACCGGAAGTGACGCCCTGCGCCTGGTCACCGGTGATGAAGGAGCCGCCCGAGTCGCCGGGTTCGGCGCAGACGTTGGTGCGGGTCACCTGGTAGACGGCGCCCTGGGAGTAGTTGACGGTTTCGTTCAGCCCTTCCACGACACCGCAGTGCCAGTGCGTCGTCGACCCCGAGCGGCACACCGAGGTGCCCACCGGCGCGACCCAGGAGCCGCGCACGATCGCGTCGCTGACCGTGCCCCAGCCGAGCACGACCGGCGCGGTCCACCAGCCGTTGCCGATGCGGATGAAGGAGTAGTCGTTGCCGGGGAAGGAAGAACCGGCGAACGTGCCCATCGCCGAGCCGTCCCAGCCGACGACCGAGCTGCCGGCGCCGCCGCAGTGCCCGGCGCTGACGAACCCGCCGTTCACGGAGAAGCCGATCGAGCAGCGGGTGTTGCCGTTGATGTAGTACGGGTCGCCGCCGACCGTGCCGGCCGAGAGCGTCTCGGCCTTCGGCGTCGACGTCACGGTGACGGGGCCGGCTTTCCGGGCCTGCGCGACGAAAGCGTCGACGTCGGAGCCCTGCGCTCCGGGCCGGAGGGTGACCACGACGCTGCCGGTGCGCGCGTCGGTCCGCCAGCCGCTGACGCCGGCCGGGGCGGGGTGGGCCTTGGCCGCCGAGTCGATGGCGGCCTTCGCGGCGTCCAGCTTCGCCGCGCTGACGGCCGCGGTCGTCGGCTCGGCCCCGGCTTGGCGGACGGCGGCGGCCGCGGCGGGGTCGGTCACGCCGACGACGAGCTTGCCGAGCGCGGGATCGAACCAGGCCCCGCCGAACGCGGCGCCGGCGGCGCGCTGCGCGTCCGGCAGCACCCGCGAGGCGGTCATCTCCTGACCCAGCCGGGTTTCGGCCTGGGCGGCGGTCAGCCCGAAATCCCGTTGCATGGCGGCGATCAGGCCGGGTGAGGCCTGCGCGACGGCGGGGGCGAGGGCACTGCTGGCGAGACTGGCGGTGAGGACGGCGGCGCCGCCGAGAGCCAGGGCGATTCTTCGACGCATGAGGAACTCCTCCGATGCCGGGGGAAAGAAACACACTGTGGGCCGAGTGTGCGGGCGGGTTCGCGACAGGTCCAGAATTGTCCGGTTTTCTGTCTGGAATTAGCGGGAGCGAACGACCATCCACAACGGACTCAACTCTGCAATACATTGCACCCCAACATGTTCTGCACGCACCAAAGAAGCGCGACCCGGCTCCCGGCCGTTCGCGGCGCGTGCTCGCCAACCTCCATTACAACGTTGTAAAAGGTCTGAACCAAGTACAGCACGCCCCCACGCCCAGGGCCAGGAACCAGGGACGGCAGGGCACCAGACGTGCATGACCGTCCCCCGGCCCGGCGCGAATCCGGAACCCGGCCGCCCCTGCGGGCCCTTACCCCCGGCTCGTCGACAGACCGACCTCAACCGCGACAGAATCCTATTTCCTATAGGATTCTGCGTCAGGGGGATCGACGACTGTCGTCACGCGGGCCGGAGCTTTTCTCGTCGACGTCGCGGTCGAGCAGGCCCGCACCGACGCCGTGCAGGCATTCCTGTCCCAGAAGACCGTCTTCGTCGAGCTGGGCACCGACGACGGCGGGGCCGGGCTCGGCTACTTCTACACGATCGGCACCGGTGGCAGCTCCGTCGTCACCCTGCTGCGGGACCACCTGCTCCCCCGGCTCGTCGGGCAGGACTCCCGGCTGGTCGAAGCGATCTGGCGGGACCTGTTCGCCGCCACCCGGGCGACGAGCGTCGGCGCCATCACCTCGCTCGCGCTCGCCGCCGTCGACACCGCGCTGTGGGACCTCAAGTGCCGCCGGGCCGGCGAGCCGCTGTGGCGCGTCGCCGGCGGGTTCGGCGCGCGGGTTCCGCTCTACGACACCGAAGGCGGCTGGCTGCACCTCGGCACCGAGGAGCTCGTCGCGGGGGCGAAGGCCGCCGAGGCCGCCGGCTGGGGTGGCGTCAAGGTCAAGGTCGGCAAAACCACCGCCGCCGAAGACGTCGAGCGGCTCGCCGCGGTCCGCGCGGCCGTCGGCCCGCGGTTCGACCTGATGGTGGACGCCAACCAGTCGATGACGGCCGCGGAGGCGATCCGGCGGGCCGCCGCGTTCGCCGCACTGGACCTGTACTGGCTGGAAGAGCCACTGCCCGCCGACGACGTGGCCGGGCACGCCCGGCTCGATCGTGCAGCCCGACGTCGCCCGGATCGGCGGCATCACGCCCTGCTTCAAGGTCGCCCACCCGGCCGAGGCCTTCAACGTCGACGTCTGCCCGCACTTCCTGATGGAACTGCACGTGAGCCTCGTGGCGGCCGTCCCGAACGGCCGTTACGTCGAGCACATCCCGCAGCTGCGGGCGATCACGCGCACGGAAATGACCGTGGAAAACGGCCGTACGGTGCCGCCGGAAACCGCCGGTCTCGGAATCGACTGGGACCGCGACGCGATGGACGACCGCCGCGTTTCCTGAGCCGCGAAACGCGCGCACTTCCGCCCGGCCACCCGAATGGGCGACCGGGCGGAAAAGCGCCGAAATCAGATTTCGTCGACCTGGTACGCGACCACCCTGGCCGGCACCAGCAACGCGCCGGTGCATTCCGCGACGGCCGGGCCGAAGCCGTACGGCACGAAGTCCCCGACCACGTACCAGAAGGCGTTGCCGCTCGCGCAGTGCGCGATCACCCGGTAGCCGTAGCCCTCACCGGGGAAGCAGGTGACCGAGACGCCTTGGCCGAAAACCACGCCGTACCGCTCCCCGAAGCAACCGGGTGGCGCGAAATCACTGCCGGCCGCGGCCGCGGTACCGACCGTCAAACCGAACAGGGAAAAAAGAGCGACGGCGAGAACCGCCAATTTCCTTCGCATGACCACTCCTCAGCGCGGAGAACCCCGACCTGACGAAGCGTAGAAGCGCGGGAGAATTACCGGCAATTCATCGGGCAAGTGAATTCCGCGCAGCGGAAAGTCACGACACTGCTCCATCCGGGCGAGCGCGGACCCCCGGTCGGCTCGCGGAGGGGTGACGCCCGCGGGCGTTTCTTCGACCACCGAGACAATCCCGGTCGCGACCCGCCCTCTTCGCCGCGGAGACGGCCTTGTCCGCGACCCCAATCGACGCGGGCCGCCCAGCTCAGCTCGCCGGCCGCCCGCGCGTGCCACGCCGAGATGGCCGGAACCCGGTGCGACGGGAGCGTCCTCAGTGGACGTTCAGGGGGCGGTCAGTGGGCGAACGCGGTCAGGAAGCGGTCACGGAAGGAGTCCATCTTCCAGACCGGCGCCTGCGCGGCCGGGTGCAGGCCGTCGGTCCAGCCCCAGCCGGAGATCCGGTCCAGCACCTTCGGGTCCTTGGCCACGATCGTGATCGGCACGTCGTGGACCGCGCCCTGCGGGGTGACGACCGGCGGCTGGTGGTCACCGAGGAACACCAGCACGAGGTTGTCGTCGCCGTAGTGCTGCACGAACGAGATCAGCGTCTTGAGCGAGTAGTCGGTGGCGTCGCGGTAGGCGTCGCGGATCTTCGCCGGGTCCTTCCAGACCGACTCGGGCGCCTCCCCCGCGCCCGGCTGCGGCGCGAAGATCGAGCCGTCGCCGACCTGGTTCCAGTCGACCAGCCAGGGCCGCGGCGACCAGGGCGCGTGACTGGACACGAGGTCCACCTCCGCCATCACCGGCTTTTGAGCCGACTTCGCCAGCTCGTTGCGCTGCAGCATGGAGAACGTGTACTGGTCCGGCATCGTGGCGTAGGCGAACCCGGGGCCCCGGTAACCGATGTTGCGGAAGTCGTAGTAGGCGTCCGGGTGGTAGAACCGCTGGCCCTCCGGCCAGTCCTTCGTGTGCGCGGGCACGTCCCAGACGGTCTTCCAGCCCGCCTTCTGGAACGCGCCGCCGAGGGTCAGCCGGTCGCTGTCGAGGAGGTTGTCGTAGCGCTGCTGGTTGTCGATCCACATGCCGGACTCGACGGTCGAGTGCGCGAGCCAGCTGCCGCCGCCGAACGTCGAGGACGACAGGAACGCGCTCTTCGCGCCGATGCCGGCCGCACGCAGCTGCGCTGTGCCGGCGTCGAGCGTCGCGCCGATCTTCGGCGCGAACTCCGGGTCGTCGAGCGCGACGCGGCCGTAGCTCTCCACGAACGTGAGCACCACGTTCTTGCCGCGCAGCCCGGCCAGCAGCTGGTCACCGGGGGTGTTGCGGTACGCGTCGTCGGCGGCCAGCTCGCTGAACGGCTGCTGTTCACGCAGGTCCGTGCCGACCTGGCGGAGGTCGTCGTAGGCCAGGGCGGCGGCGTTCTGGGCCGCGACCGGCTGGCCCGGCGCGATCTCGACGCCGAAGACCGAGCAGACGATCCAGATCACGCCGAGCACGGCCACCACGCGCGTCGCGCCGGTCCGCCTGCCGGCCGCGATCCGGGTGAGCCGCAGCATCGCGAGCACCATGAACACGACCACGGCGATCGCGAGCACCACGGCACCGGCCAGCACGGCGTACGCGGCGGCGTCACCGATCTCCCCGGCGAGGAACTCGAGACCGGCGTTGAAGAAGCTCCAGTCGTAGACCGGGTCGAACGGCTTCTCGAGCGTCGCGTAGAAGCCGGTGTCGAGCGCCTTCATCACCACGAGCAGGCCCAGCACCAGCCCGACCAGCACCGCGACGACCCGGCGCGCCCGCGGCGGCAGGACCAGCACGAACGCGGCCACGATCAGGCCTTCCACCGGCACCCGGACCAGCGCTTCCGGCGCGAACGAGTTGAGGTCGTCCGGCGCGAGGAGCGCGAACAGCACCAGGAGCGCGGCCACGACGGTGAGCACCACGCCCGCGACGGCGTGCCGCCGGGCGGCCCGGGGCAGCCCGAAGTCGGGCAGCGTCCTACCTCCGTCCGGAGCGCGGCGGCGGGCTCGCCGCGACAGCGGCAGACCGGTGGTTCCCATCATGGCGCGGCCTCACATCACAGTTCACGGGCGATCGCCGGGCCCGTGCGGCGGGGACGGCGATCCTCACCGCATATACGGATTGCGGCGGCGCGCGGTTCACGCGGCGCGACGCCGGCGGCCGGAGGGCCCCCTTTCCGGGACGATCCGGACGATCAGCCGCCCGGCGCCCGGTTCCGGGGCGGCGTCCGCCCACCCGGGTCCCGGTCGTACAGCCACGCGGCAGCGCGTTTCCGGATTCCCGCCGATCGGGCGGATCCGCAAGGAATCGCCGTTACCCGATGCCCGTGGTCTCAAACCCCCGTTCTCCGTCTTTCACCCACGAAAGAGCCTCGATACCCCCTACCGGGGAAGGAAAGCGGCCGTTCGGTTGCGGGCCGGTCGGCCGGGTGTTTTGCTCGGGAAGACCGAAGCCCCGCTATTCCGAATGGAGCCCTACCGATGAGTCTTTTCGACAAGGCGAAAGAGGCCCTGGGCAACAACCCCGACAAGGCCGACCAGGGTGTCGACAAGGCCGCCGAAGCCGCCAAGGGCCGGTTCGGCGAGCACGCCGACAAGATCGACCAGGGCTCGGACAAGGTGAAGGACTTCCTGCACAAGCAGGGCGGCGGCCAGCAGGACGCACCGCCGCAGTGACGCGATGCCGGTGACTGCCCAGCCGTCCGGGCGAAGCACGCTTCATCCGGGCCTCGGCTGGGTACCACCGGCTCCGTGGTCGCCACCTACCTCGTCCCCGTCCGGACCGCCCTCTACCTGTTCCCGCTCATCGCGCTGGTCGTCATGCTGCCGGCGGCATTCGTCAGCTACCGCCGCCGAGGACGTGCGGGTGGGTGGACGACGGTCGTGTTCTACACCTTCGTCTTCTACCTCCTGGCGATCGCGACGCAGACGATCCTGCCGCTGCCCGACAACGCGAACTTCTGCGCCGGCAGCAGCTACGCCAGCTCTCCCCAGTTGCGGCCGTTCTACTTCGTCGAAGTCGTGTCGCAACGCGCCCGCGGCCACTGGAGCCCGAGCGCGATCCTGCACAACCCCGCTGTCTGGACCACCGCGCTCAACGTCGCGATGCTGGTCCCGCTCGGCCTCTTCCTGCGCTACGCCCAGCGGATGCGCGCGGTGCCGACGATCCTGGCCGGGTTCGGCCTCTCCCTCCTGTTCGAGCTGACGCAGCTCACCGGGCTGTGGTTCGTCTACCCGTGCCCGTACCGCCTGTTCAGCGTCGACGACCTCATCCTCAACACCGCCGGTGCCGCGCTCGGCTGGCTGATCGCCGGCCCGCTCGGCCGGGTGCTGCCCGCGCTGGAGCCGGACCACGACCGCCGCCGCTACGCCACGAAGGTCACCTTCACCCGGCGGCTGTTCGCGCTGGCCACGGACCTGCTCGGATTCGCCGTGCTGCTCGGGTTCCTGTTCGGCCTGCTGACCCTGTTCGGCGAGGACATGCGCCACCGCGACACGCCGGTCGTCATCCTCGCGCTCGCGTGGTTCGTGGTGCTGCCCGCGGTCACCGGGTCGACGCCGGGCAAGCGGGCGATGCTGCTGAAGGTCGCGCGGCGCAGCGGCCGCCGGGCCGGGCCGATCTCGCTGCTGGTCCGCAACGGCGTCCTGCTTTCCCCGATCTGGCTGACCTGGCTGCTGCTGGACCTGGACCACTGGGACCTCGGCGAACACCCCGAACAGCTGCTGCTGCCCCTCGCCCTGGCCGCGTCGGCCTTCGTCGTGCTGGTGTGGACACCACTGGCCGTCCTGCTCGACGACGAGCACCGCGCACCCTACGAACGGCTGACCCGGACCGTGAACGTCGCGATCGTGCCCCCACCTGCGATCACCCCGGCCGAACCGGCACCTGCGCCCGCCCGCGCCAAGGAAGTCCTTTGAGGACGGCACAACCCACTGCGCTGCCCGCGTCAGGCGCCGCTGGTAGATTTGCGTGAACGGGTTGAACCGCCGGCCCACTGTCAGACGAAGCCCGTCCCCTCCAGGAGCACAACCCATGACCACCGACGCAACGCGGCCTCGGCAGCGCTCCTCCGGTGAAGGCTGGTCGCTGGCCAAGCACGACGCCGGGGACGCGACCGTCTACGTCCTGCGCGGCGAGTTCGACCTGGCCGTCTCGGCGAAACTCGAGGGCCTGCTGCCGGCCGGCACCGCCACCGACCGGATCGTGCTGGACATGACCGAGGTCACGTACTGCGACTCCAGCTGCCTGCAGGTGCTGCTGCGGCTGGGCAACCGGCTGCGCGACGCGGGCGGCCGCTTCGCCATCGCGACCACCGTCACCGCCGTCGTGCGGCCGATCGAGCTGCTGAGCCTCGGCGCGGTCATGCCGCTGCACCCGACCGTCGACGCGGCGCGCGCTTCCTGGGGTGAGGACGAATGACGACGTCCGATACCCGTGTGGGCGAGCCCGGTTCCGGGCATGAAGAAGGGGACGACATCCCTTCGGGGCCCGGCACGGTGAAGGAGGCGGACGTGAACCTGCGCTTCGACAGGCACGAAATCGGCATCACGGCCGACCTCTCCGAGCTGGCGAAGGTCCGCAGCTGGGTCCGGACCGTGCTGGGCGGCTTCCCGGCGAGCGTGGTCGCCACCGCGGTCATGGTGGTGGACGAGCTGGCCTCGAACGCCCTGCGCCACGGTCGCGCGCCCTACCACGTGCGCCTGCTGCCCAGCGCGGCCAAAGTCCGCATCGAGGTCGACGACGGCAGCGGCGAGACGGCCCGGCGCCGGACGCCGTCCGACCAGGGCGGCCGCGGGTTGCTGCTGGTCGAACGCTGCGCGGCGGCGTGGGGCCAGCTCGGCCGGCCCACCGGCAAGACCCTGTGGGCCGAGCTGACGACGGACCCGGGTGCCCACGGCTGAGCGCGTTATCGTCGCGGACGGCGCCGGCGTGGTCCGGGCCCTGAACCAGGCGGAGCTCCGCGACTTCCCCGGGCCACCGAGCTGCTCGGCGCCGCGCACACGCACTTGGCGGCCCGAGCCGCCGGATCGGGCCGTCCGCGTGAGCAGCGCGCTGGCCTGCACCGGGACCTTCGCGCACCTGACCGGCGAGGCCCCGATCTCCCGCGCCCGGGCCGGCTCCTAGCCCTGCCCCCGGGCCAGTTTCGACGGCCACCAGATGCGGCGGCCGACGTCCACGGTCAGCGCCGGGACCAGCAGGGACCGCACCAGGAACGTGTCCAGCAGGACGCCGAACGCGACGATGAACGCGATCTGGGCGAGGAACAGGATCGGGATCACGGACAACGCGGAGAACGTCGCGGCCAGCACGACGCCGGCCGACGTGATCACGCCGCCCGTCAGCGACAACCCGCGTAGCGTGCCGGCGCGGGTGCCCCGGGTCAGCGCTTCTTCGCGGACGCGCGTCATCAGGAAGATGTTGTAGTCGATCCCCAGCGCCACCAGGAACACGAACCCGAACAACGGCACCACCGGGTCCGCGCCCGGGAAGCCGAAGATGTGGTTGAACACCAGCGCCGACACACCCATCGTCGCGGCGAACGACAGCACCACCGTCGCGATCAGCAGCAACGGCGCGAGCAGGGACCGCAGCAGCAGGGCCAGCACCAGGAAGATCACCAGCAGCACGATCGGGATGATCAGCTCCCGGTCGTGCACGGACGTCTGCTGCGTGTCGAGCTGGATCGCCGTCGGGCCACCCACCTTCGCGGCCGCACCGGGCACCGCGTGCACGGCGTCGCGCAGCCGGCCGACGGTCGCGACGGCGGCTTCGGAGTCCGCCGGGTCGTTCAGCACGGACAGGATCTGCACCCGGCCGCCGACCACCTTGGGCTGCCCGTCGGGGCCGGGCAGCGGGAGCGACTGGGCCACACCATCCACTTTGGACGCCGCGAGCACGGCGGGCAGCGCGCCGGCGTCGGCGATCGTGATCGCGGGCGCGCCGAGGCCGCCCGGGAAGTGCCGGCCGAGGATGTCCTGGCCGGTCCCGGACTCGACCTGGGTGAGGAAGACGTCCGACTGCGCGGTGCCGGACGCCTTGAGCTGCGGCAGGAACGCGACGCCGATGCCGAGCACGAGCGCCGTCACCACCCAGACCGTGCGCGGCCGCTTGCCGACCAGGCCGGCCACCCGGCCCCAGATCCCGGCGGTCTCCGGGTGCGGCGAGCCGAGCGCGGGCTTGAACGGCCAGAACGCGCCGCGGCCGCACAGCGCGAGCACGGCGGGCAGGAACGTCGTCGACGCCAGCAGCGCGGCGCCGATGCCGATCGCGGCGACCGGGCCGAGGCCCTTGTTGGAGTTCAGGTCGCTGAACAGCAGGCACAGCACACCGAGCACGACGGTGCCCGCCGACGCGGCGATCGGTTCGAGCGTGGCGCGCCAGGCGATCCGCAGCGCGTCGAACCGGCTCGGGGTGTCGCGCAGCTGCTCGCGGAACCGCGCGACCGTCAGCAGGGCGTAGTCGGTCGCCGCGCCGAACACGAGGATCGAGAGGATGCCCTGGCTCTGGCCGTTGAGCGCGAGGATGTCGTTCTTCGCCAGCAGGTAGACGACGAGGCTCGCGAGCCCGAGCGCGAACACCGCCGAGACCAGCACCAGGAACGGCAGCAGCGGGCTGCGGTAGACGACGATCAGGATCAGCGCGACCACACCGCCGGCGACGAGCAGCAGGATGCCGTCGATGCCGCCGAACGCCGTGACCAGGTCGGCGATCTGCCCGGCCGGGCCGGTAACCAGCACGGTCAGGCCGTCCGGTGCGCCGGCGAGCTGAGCGCGGACCTCCTTGACGACGTCGGCGGGGTTGCCGTCGGCGAGGATCGGCACGGCCAGCTGCACGGCCTGGTCGTCGCGCGGTGCGGGCTGCGGCGCGCCGAGCGGGCCGACGACGCCGGGCACGGTGCCCAGCTGCCGGGCCTTGTCCGCGAGGAACTGCCGGTCCGCGCCGGTCAGGCCGCTCGTGCGTTCGGCGACGACGGTGGCGGGCAGCACCTGGCGCGGGGTGAACGCCTTCTGCTCGTCGGAGACCTCGGTGGCTTCGGCCGACCGGGGCAGGAAGGCGGCGTTGTCGTTCTTCGCGACTTCGCTGAGCTTCCCGGCGAACGGCCCGCCGAACCCGCCGATCGCGAGCCAGCCGATCACCAGGAGGGCCGGGATCAGCCAGCGAAGACGGCGTGGGGTGGTCTCGTTCATGGTCGCTAAAGTCCTTCCGAGCGCGAACACGCCCAATTGTTCAGCAGGCTGAACATTCTGCACGACGACCGGGAGTGACGGTGAACACAGCCCCCGAACCGGACCTGAGCACGTGGCCGACCGGCCGGCTCCTGGCCGTGGCCGCGCGGCTGGTCGAGCAGCGCTGGGTCGCCGTGCTGGCCGGCATGGGCCTCACCCACGCGGGGCTGATCGCGCTGCACACCCTGCGCGAGGGGCCGCTCCCCCAGCGGGCGCTGGCCCAGCGCTGCCAGGTGACCGACCAGACGATGAGCCGCACCCTCGACCGGCTCGCCAAGGCCGGCTTCGTCACCCGCACGCCGGACCCGGCCGACGCCCGCCGTCACCTGACGCGGCTGACCGCGCGCGGCCGCACGGTCCACGAGCGCGCGGTGCGCGCCGAACGCGAAGACCCGGCCCTGCTCGGCGGCCTCGGGGACGACGACGCCTTCCGCGCGCGGTTGCTCTCTTTGATCGGCGGTCTGTCGGCGGCCGGTTGAGATCAACCGCGGCTGGGTAACTGAGCAGGCATGTGGATCGCGGTGAGCACCCCAGTCGCCCTGTTGATCGCAACCGTGCTGATGGAGCGGTTCGAGCGACGATGCACCCTCGTGCCCACCGCGAAAGCCGAACGACCACCGGTCGGCAACTGACCTGGATTTCCTTGCGGCCTGGCACTTTCCCGCGAAAGTGCCAGGCCTTTCGCGTTCACCCTTTCGAGTGATCCACACCTCTTCGAGAACCTCCGCTCTTCCCCTCACGACTTACGGGGTAGATCCGGCGACACCGGATCAAGGGAGGAGATCACCATGCGCGGCACCACGAAGCCGAAGCGGACGCTGCTCGGCCTGGCCCTCGCGGCCGGGCTGATCACGGCCACGAGCATCGGGATCGCCGGCGGGGCGTCGGCCGATTCCGGGACCACGGAGGGGAAAACCATGACCGAAGCACACCCGCAGCCGCCGAAGGGGGCGCGCGCCACCGTTCAGGTGAGCCCGAACCCCACGACCAAGCGCGGCGAAGAAGTGACCATCACCGGAAACTGCGGCGGCGGCACGGGCCTGAAGTCCGTGCTCGGCGGCTTTCCCGAGCATCCGATCCTGGAGAACATCCGGATCCTGAAGTCCGGACCGGACGAATTCGAGGCGAAAGCCACGCTGTCCGAACAAATCGGCAACGGCGTCGGCCCCGTTTTCGTCGACTGCGGCGGCGAAGCAGGGGTGACGTTGCTGGTCACGCACGTCTGAGCGAGCGGCCCGTCCACCGGTGCCGCCGGTGGGCGGGCCGGTCTCTCCAGCCGTCAGTGGCCGTCATCGCGCCGCAGCGAAAACGGGGGCGTCGCGCCCGCCAGCAACGCTTCCGCGTCCACTGTCACGGCCTTGCTCCCCCCGCTCACCGAACCGCCGGGCCACCAGGGCGCCCGGCTCGTCGACGCGGTCCGCGGCCGGCCAACGCCCGGCGCCCGCCAGAACCGCCTTCAGAACGGAGGTCATCACCGGCCCGCACCTATCGCACGCCGAAGCGAAGCGCGGTTCACCACTGGCCGGTATCGCCCCGCAGCGAAACGCAGGCCATCACTGGCCTGCGCCGTCATCGCGCCGCAGCGAAAACGGGCGCGTCGCGCCCGCGAGCAACGCTTCCGCGTCCACTGTCACGGCCTTGCTCCCCCGCTCATCGAACCGCCGGGCCACCAGGGCGCCCGGCTCGTCGACGCGGTCCGCGCGCCCGGAAAGGAACGCCCACTCGTGTTCGTCGGAGCCGAAGTACAGCACGGTGCCGAACACCTCGCGGAACCGCCGCCACGACGCGAGCAGCGTCTCGTTGCGCCACAGCGTCGGGCAGCCCGCCTGGCAGGTCACCACTCCGCCGGGCGCCAGCAGGCGGGCGCAGCGGCCGAGGAAGTCCGTGCCGTACAAGCGGTTGTGCTGCGCGTCCGGGTCGGTGTTCTCGTCCGGCAGGTCGATCACGACCACGTCGTAGGTGTCACCGCGCTCTTCCGCGGCGGCCAGGAACGCCCAGCCGTCCGCGAAGGACAGCCGGACCGGCCCGGACCCGCGTTCGGCTTCGGCGAGGTCGGCCGTCGTGTAGCCGTAGGGCAGGTGCTCGGCGCAGGCGCGGACGGCCTGCTCGTCGATGTCGACGTGGTCGACGACCTCGGCGCCGGCGGCCAGCGCCAGTGCGCAGGCGACTCCTTCGCTGGAACCGATCACGAGCACCCGGCGCACCTGCTCGGCCAGCAGCAGCGCGGGCACCATCAGCGCCTCGTGGTACAGCAGCTGGCTCGCCTCGGTGCTCTGGCGCTCGTTGTCGCAGAACAGCGAGACGCCCTGCGTGGTGCGCCCGATCAGCACCTCCTGGTAGGCCGTGCGCGCGCTGAACACGACGTCTTCGACCTCCCAGACGCGGGTCAGGCCGGGGCCGAGTGGTTCGTGGATCGCGGGCATCAGGCTTCTCCCCGGCGGACGACGGACAGGTGGACCGAAGCGGCGTCGAGCGACTTGGCCAGCAGCCGCACGGCGTGCTCGGGGTCGGCGCGCTCGCCGCAGGTGAACACGTCCGCGAACAGCGACCCGTGCTCGGGGTAGGTGTGCACGGACGCGTGCGACTCGGCGAGCAGCGCGATCACGGTGGCGCCCTGCGGCGCGAAGCTCTTGGCGACGACGTCGACGACCGTCGCGCCCGCCTCCGTCACCGCGGCGCGGAGCAGTTCCCCGAGCTTCGGGGCGTCGTCGAGCAGGCCCGGGTCGACGCCGTGCAGCTCGGCCAGGACGTGCCGTCCGGTGAACCGGCCGAATTCAGGCATCTCCCCACTTCCCCAGGCAGTAGGTGCGCAGCGGCTCGATCCCGTTGAACTCCACCGAGGCGTAGGACGCCGTGTAGGCGCCGGTCCCGGGCAGGTCGAGACGGTCACCGGCGCACAGCGACAGCGGCAGCTCGTACGGCGTCCGCTGGTAGAGCACGTCGTCGCCGTCGCAGGTCGGGCCGGCGAGCACCACCGGCCCGGCGGGTCCGGCGGGCGGCTCGACCGGCTCGAACCGGTAGGCGATCGCCTCGTTCTCGGCCTCGGCGAGGCCGTTGTAGCGGCCGATGTCGAGGTACACCCAGCGCCGCTCGCCCCGGGCCGCGACCAGCACGACCTCGGTGCGCAGCAGGCCGGCGTCGGCGACGAGCACCCGGCCCGGCTCGAGCAGCAGCTCCGGGCGCTCGTCGGGGAAGTGCGTATCGAGGGCCGACGCGATCGTCGCCGCGTAGGTGGCCAGCGGCGGGACACCGGTGCGGTGGGCCGTCGCGAAGCCGCCGCCCAGGTTGAGCCGCGTGATCGGCACGCCCTGGGCCGCGGCCTCGGCGGCCAGCTTCGCCGCCGTGGCGATGCCGATCTCCCAGGCGACGGGGTCGGGCTGCTGCGAGCCGACGTGGAACGCGATGCCGGGCCGCAGGCCCAGGCCGGCCGCCCGCAGCACCAGGTCGAGGGCCTCGGCCGGGTCGCAGCCGAACTTGCGGCCGAACGGCGTCACCGAGTCGGGCGCGTCGAGGACCACGCGGATCGACACGGCCGAGCCCGGCGCGTGGCGGCCCAGGTTCTCGACGTCGGCCGGCGCGTCCGAGGTGAACTCGCGGACCCCGCGCTCGTACGCGAAGGCGATGTCCCGGGCCTTCTTGATCGGGTTGCCGTAGGCGAGGTCCGCCGGGTCGGCGCCGCGCTCGAGGCACCGCGCGACCTCGGCGGGCCCGGCGACGTCGAAGCCGATCCCGGCCGCCACCAGCGCGTCGAGCACCGGCGGGGCCGGGTTGGCCTTGACCGCGTAGCGGATCAGCGCGGCGGGGAACACCGCGCGGAACTCCGCCGCCCGGGCCGCGACGACGTCGGTGTCGACGACGAGGCACGGGGTCGGCGGATCCCGCTCGTCGAGGAACCGGCGGATCCGGCTGAAGTCGGCGCACACCTCGCCAGTCTCGCAAACGGCGTCAGACGAACCGCCACAGGTGGTCCGGGGAGCCGTTGTCGTCCCACTGCGTCACCTGCGCGCCGTCGGCGGTGGACTGCTGGTCGACCGCCATGACCTTGCCGCTGCGGACGTTGACGATCTTCGACCAGCCGGCGCCGGCGTCGACGATCCGCCAGTTGTGGTCCGGGGTGCCGTTGTCCTGGTACTGCTGCACGTGCGCGCCGTTGTCGAGGCTCTGGTCGTGCACGGCCAGGATCTTGCCGCTGTTGCGGTTGACGATCCGGACCGTGCCGTCGCCGTTGTCGACCACCGCCCACAGGTGGTCGGCGCTGCCGTTGTCGCTCCACTGCGTGACCTCGGCGGTGTCGGCCAGGGACATGTTCGACACGGCGAGGACCTTGCCCGACCGCTGGTTCTGGAGCTTGCGCCACACCGTCGCCGAGCCGGCGGGGCGGGTCAGCAGCGCCAGGTAGCCGCCGGCGACCGGGCGGGCCTGGAAGCCGCGCTGGGTGGCGTCGGCGACGACGTACCAGTCGGTGAACGGCACGCGCTGCGGCGTGGTGTTCGCGAAGCTGTAGACGCCCTCGACCATGGTGTTCCGGATGTTCGGCTGGTCGGTGAGCCAGGCCGCCGTCCACAGCTCCCAGTCGGCCTTCGTGTAGTTGTTGCGCGGGTCGAGCAGCACGCCGTGGGCTCCCGCGCGGGCCTGGTACCAGGCCGCCTCCTGCGCGGCGACGCCCAGCGGGACCAGGTCGAGGCCGAGCACGCGGTCGGCGAAGCCGTTGTACTTGAGACTCCACGTGCCGGGCTGGTCGTAGGCGAGCTTCAGGTGCTGGCCGGACGTGTCCTGCGCGAGCGTCACCCACTGGCTGACGTAGCTGCGCGACACCGACCGGTAGCGCTGGGCGTCGGCGGTGTTGCCGGTGGCGCTCGCGATGACGCCCATCGCGCCGACACCGACGATGCCCTTGAGCGCGAGGTTGGCGCTGTGGGCGATGAACCCGGTGAAGTCGTCGGTCTGGTTCTGGAAGCCCGGGTCGAGGGTGTTGCCGACGAGGTACTCGGCCCACTGCCGCAGGATCCGGTAGTGCGTGGTGGCGAACGCGCTCGCCTCCGCCGCCGGCAGCCGCTGCACCAGCGCGGCGGCCATGATCAGCATGTTGGCCGACTCCTCGACCGGCATGCTCTCCTCGTTGCCGTCGTTGTGCCCGGTCGCGTCCGGGTAGTGCGTGCCGACGTCGTGCTCGGCGAACTGCATCGGCCAGCCGCCGTGTTCGGGGTAGTCGAGCAGCGGCTCCAGGATGAGCCGCAGGTAGGCCGGGGACAGGTAGAGGTAGGCCGGGAACGCCGGGTACGTGACGTCCACTGTGGACATGTTGCCGCTCGAGGAGATCTCCTTGAGGAACGCCCACGGCGCGCCACCGCGGTCGACCAGCTCGGTGCCGCCGAACGCCTGGCGCAGGGCGAGTGCGCAGATCCCGGCGTAGTGCTCGCCGGTGGTCCCGCCGCCGGCCGCGGCGACGGCGTCGTCGTGCAGCCGCTGGTCGATCGCCGTCGCGGCCGACAGCGCGGCCGCGTGGTCGGCCGCGAACCAGACGGCCATGTCCTGCCAGCTGCCCCAGTAGTGCGTCCACCAGGGCTTCAGCTCCGCGCCGAGGTAGCGCACCGCCGGGGTCCGGACGTGGCCGATCGAGAGCGTGAACGGCGCCGACGTGCCACCGGCCGCGACCGTGCCGAGGTTCTTGTTGAACGCGAGCACCGGCCAGCGGTCGTTGATCGCGCGCGGCTGCGCGGTGTCGCCGGTGTTCGGCAGGGTGCCTTGCCCGGCGGACGCGGCGCGCACGACGGTGTCCTGCCCGATCTGCCAGGTCGTCCCGGCGGTCGGTGCCGCCACGACGAGGGAGCCCCAGCTGGCCTGTTCGCCGTTCTCCTGGAGCACGCCCGGGCTCGCCGGGGTGCAGCTCAGCAGGGTCTGGCCGCCGGACTGCTGCTGCGTCCAGGTGACCGGGGTCGCGGTGTTGCCGTGCACCCACTCGGCCGAGGTGTCGAAGTGCAGGTCGACGGCGTGCGCGCGGCCGTCGGTGCTGGTGGCCTGGATGGTCACGTAGCCGAACGGCACGGACTGGCGTTGCAGGTTCGCCGGGTCGACGGGCGAGAAGAACGTGACGGTCAGGTTCACCCCGCCGCCGCCGAGGACGTAGGTCGAGCGAGTACCGGTGACCTGCAGGCTCACCTGCGTCATCGGGGTCAGCGCGGGCCCGGACGGCAGGGCGGGCGAGCCGGCGAAGACGTAGGCCACGCCGTCGATGCGGGCGAGGCCGCACAGCGCGGTGGTGTGTCCGTTCCAGAAGCTCGCCCAGGTGCCGGGCAGGTTGTCGGACGGCTGCCAGGTGGACAGGTACGGCGAGCGGACGATCAGCGGCGTGGCCGGCGGCCGGAGCGGGCTGAAGGTGCCGGCGGCGGCCACACCGGGCAGCCACAAGGCGGCGGCGACCGCGGCGGCCGTCCCGCCGGCGAGCCGCAGGAGGTCGCGGCGGGTCAGGTGATCGCGTGCACGGGAGGACATCGATGGCCCCTTCTACGGCGTGTGACCGGAGCGACGAACAACGCAGGGACACTTTTACATCGTTGATACAACGTTGTAAATCCGCCGATGGTCGGCGTCCGCGGTTGCGCCGGGTGCCGACCGGACCACGCTGCGCTCAGGTCCGGTGCCACCCGCGTCCGGCGCCCGGTCGGTGCTGACCTGGCCGAACAGTGGTTCGGGGTCGCCGCGGACCGCACGCCGGACAGCCCTCCTCAGGCCGCTCGGCGCGGGTCGGTGTCTGGCCGGTTCCTGTCCACTCCGGGCATAATCGGACCCTGCCCAGCCGGCCCGTGGCCGTCACCGGTGACCGGATCACGGCGCTCTGCCGCGGTCCGGAGCAGCGGATCGGCCTCGCCGCCTGCACTGCGGGTTCGGCGTACGTCAACCGCCTGGACGACACCGGCGCGGCCACCGCGCGGACCTGGTCGTGCTCGACCGGGATCCCTTCGACGGCCCCGAAAGCGGGATCGGGGCCGTCGAAGGTCGCGATGACGTTCACCGGCGGCCGGTGCGTCCACGAGGCGTGCGGACTCAGGGCGCGACGCTCACCCGCGGGTGCAGGGGCAGGCTTTCCAGCCCCTCGACGTCGAGCACCAGGAACCAGTGCGCGTTGGCCGGGATGTGGATCTTGAACATCGGTGCGGTGGCCACCCCGCCGTGCATCCGGTAGTACTGCCGGCGCCGGTAGGCCTCGAAGTTGACCGCCGTCAGGAGCCTGACGTTGGCCATGGCGGCCAGCCGGACGGTGACCACCGCATCTCTTCGTACCTTCCCCAGGTCGAACACCTTCGGTTGCATTCCGTCCCTCTTTCACGCGTGTGTTTTCACCCAGTTGTCCTACGTCGGCGCCTGCGGAGCGCCCGACGACGCGAGAGATCGGAAGCCACCTAACCGGGCCCGGCCCCCGGCTCGGACGGCCGCTGGAGCGTTGCGAAGTCCCCGATCGGTGGGGTGCAAGCACGGGGCTCGGCGGTCTGGCCATCCGAGGCGAGGAAGGCTGCCGGGGTGGCGGAACCGGAGCCGCCGGCGGAATCGGCCGGCGGTGGGACGCTGCCAGGGTGACCAGGCTTTTCGGCCGGGCGCGGGCGACGCTGCTGCTCTGGTCCGGCCGGTCGCGCCGAGGTGGCCGTTCGCGGCGTGGCTCGCTTCGGCGCCGCTGCCTTGGCCGACGGTCCGACGGACGCCGGTTCGAACGCGGACAGCGCGGGCGGGGCGGGATCGGCGACGGCCGGAGACGGCTTGGTGGGCACCGGCCCGGCCCGGGAACCGACCGGCCGGGCCGGGTCGCCGGCTACCGGCTCCTGCGCCGCGGGCGCCGGCGCACCTTGATCGCCGATCACCGGATCGAGTACCCCGGCAACCGGACGGACCAGGTCACCGACCACTGGTTCGACCGGCCCCGTCACCGGGCGCACGATCTCCGTGACGACCGGGCGCACGAGTGCCGAGACCGGCCTGGTCACGCCGGAGAGAACCGGCGCCACCAGGACCGAAACCGGCTCGGCCACGTTCGAAGCAACGGGCGTCACGACACCGGAACCGACCGCGGCGGCAACCGGCTTCGTCACCCGTGAAACGACCGGCTCCACGATGCCCACGGGCGGCAGCGATGCCGGAACTGCCTGCGTCACCGAAGTTTCCCGCGGATCGGAGCGCGGCTTTTCCGGCGCCACAACGGTTCCGGGCGCCGGCCGACCCGAGACCAGCTCCGCGACCACCCGCCGCGCGTCCGGCACCGTCGGGTCGCCGTCCGCCGAAACCGCCTGGGCGCGGCCCGGTACCAGCCACGACAACAGCCACAAGGCCGCCACGGCACCCGCCACGACCAGCACACGGCGTGCGGTCATGGCCGCACTGGCCGGTGGCGCAACGCTGCGTGCCCAGGTCACGGTCGGCGAACCTCCAGATGCGGGACCGAATCTGGACGTACCCAGCCACGCCGTACGCCACGCACCGCAGGCCGCTTCCACTCGTCCGGCCTAGTTCTTTCGGGCCGCTGGACCGGGTTAACCCGCCAGTCGGCCGAGCCCGATCCACCACCCGTCAGGGATCTTGGCGCCGGGACTCCGCCAGTGAACCGAGGGCCAGGACGCCGTGCTGGAGTCCTTCACGGAACGTCGTGCGCTGGCCCGGGCTCAGGTCGGCGAGCAGCTCCCGCTCGACCTCCCCCACCGCGGGCGCGCAGCCGGCGAGCAGGGCCCGCCCGGTGCCGGTGAGGCTGGCCAGCAGGACGCGCTTGTTGTCCGGCTTGGGCGTCCGCTCGATCAGGCCGCGCTTCTCCAGCGCCAGCACCATCTCGTGCATCGTCTGCGGCCGCAGGAACGACCGGCGCGCGAGCTGGGCCGACGACAGCGGGCCGCTCGCCTCCAGCACGGTGAGCGCGGTGTACTGCAGCGTGGTGAGCCCGAGCTCCCGCAGGGCGTCGTCCAGCAGCGCCCGGATGGCCAGCTCCAGCCGCTTGACCAGGTACAGGGTCAACGGCGCGCCGGTGGCGGGCTGCTCCGCGGAGGTGCTCACGCGCCCATCATGGCACCTCGGGGCGATGCCGGCCGGACGCTATGCTGCGATCATGGACCACGGTCGGCAGGCCCGCGTGCGCCAGGCGTTCGACACCTTCTTCACCGCACCCGGGCCGGCGCCCGCGGACCGGGTCCTCGACCTGTTCCGCCGGACCGCGGAGACCGTGCCCGCGTACCGGAAGTTCCTGGGGGACCACGGGATCACGCCGGAGTCGGTGACGACGCTCGAGGACTTCCGGCGACTGCCACTGGTCGACAAGGCGGGCTACCACCGGAAGTACCCGCTGCCCGAGCTGTGCCGCGACGGCACGTTCGCCGGCCTCGACATGATCGCCGTCTCCTCCGGCTCCAGCGGGCACCCGACCATCTGGCCGCGCGCGCTGGAAGACGAGCTGCACGTCGCCCGCCGCTTCGAGCAGGTCATGGTCGACGGCTTCCACGCCGACGAGCGCAGCACCCTCGCCGTCGTCTGCTTCCCGCTCGGCACCTGGGTCGGCGGCCTGTTCACGACGGCGTGCGTGCGCCACCTCGCGGCCAAGGGCAGCCCGATCACCGTCGTGGCGCCGGGCAACAACAAGGCCGAGATCCTGCGGGTGCTGCCCGAGCTGGCGCCGCACTTCGAGCAGGTCGTGCTGCTCGGCTACCCGCCGTTCGTCAAGGACGTCGTCGACACCGGCGTGGCCGAGGGCGTCGACTGGCCCGCGTACGCGATCAAGCTCGTGCTGGCGGGCGAGGTGTTCAGCGAGCAGTGGCGTGACCTCGTCGCGCAGCGGGCCGGGGTCGCCGACCCGGTCCGCGACATCGCGTCGCTCTACGGCACCGCCGACGCCGGTGTGCTCGGCACCGAAACCCCGGTCTCGGTGGGCATCCGCCGGTTCTTCGCGGACCGGCCCGAGCTGGCGCGCGAGGTCTTCGGCGACGCGCGGCTCCCGACGCTGGTGCAGTACGACCCGGCGAGCCGGTTCTTCGAGGTGCACGACGGCACGCTGGTCTTCACCGCGGACGGCGGGATCCCGCTGATCCGCTACCACATCGCCGACGACGGCGGCGTCCTGCCGCACGCCGGCCTGCTCGCCTACTGCGCCCGCCACGGCTTCACCCCGCCCGAGGGCCCGGAGCTGCCGTTCGTGTACGTCTTCGGCCGGTCGCTGTTCACGGTGTCGTTCTTCGGCGCGAACGTCTACCCGGAGAACGTCACGGTCGGGCTGGAGCAGCCGGGCATCAGCGCCACGGTGACCGGCAAGTTCGTCATCGAGTCGGTGGAAAACGAAGACCGCGACCGCCGGCTGCGCATCACCGTCGAGACGGCCCCGGGCGCGACGGCGGACGCGGGCCGCATCGCGGAGTCCGTGCGCGAGCAGCTGTTGCGGCTCAACAGCGAGTACGCGCACTACGTCCCGGCGGAGCGGCAGCTGCCCGACGTCGTCCTGCGACCGGCGGGCGACCCGGAGTACTTCCCGGCCGGGGTGAAGCACCGCTACACGCGGCCGTCCTGAGCCCAGGTGACACGATCGATGATCCGGAAGCCGGGCAGCTCGAAGCCGGGCGCCCCGCCGAGCACAAAGGTCCTGCCACACGCACCGGTGAACGTCGGTGCCGGCACCCGGCACCGCGCCGATCGTGGCTCGCCAAGTGAAGACCCGGTCCCCGATGCGAAGCCTCCGCAGCCTCGTCCGCACGCCGGCCGTCCTAGGGTTTGACGAGCTTGCGGAACCGCTCGCGGCGCTCGTCGGACGACGAGCCGTCGGCGATGTCGTCGTCGAACCACGAGCACAGCGCGCCCCACAGGTCCGCGCGGGCCGCGAAGTCGTCCTGGGTCTGCTCGACTTCGGCGATGTCGGCCACGAGCTGGTCGAGGCGCAGGTCGCAGAGGCGGACGTACTCGCGGACGACGATGTTCGCGTCCATGCCCGTCCGGCCCTTCGCGCCCGCCGCGCCGCGCAGCTGGGCGTGCAGGCGTTCCTCGTTGTAGAGCGGGAAACCGCTGATGGCGCCCGGGTAGGCGCAGTCGGCCGACCACTCGCGGAACGCGCTGATCGCCTGGTAACGGGTGTACCAGTCCTGCTTCCCGGTGGCCAGGTCCGCCAGCCGGCGCCAGGCGTCGCGGTCGGTGGCGCGCCAGCGGTCGAGCACCCGGCCGTCCTGCACCGGGTCGGGGTCGAGGGCCCGCAGCCGCCAGAAGTGCGCGCGGCAGCTGGCGATCTCGCAGACGAGCCGGCGGACGTAGCTGACCTGTTCCCAGACGTGCGCGCGCTGCGGGCGCAGCGGCGCGGCGCGGTCCGGTGAGAAGGTGACCATCTCGAACACGCGGAACAGCTCGTGCCCGCGCAACGCGGCGAGGTCGGGGTCCTCCCCCATCACCCACGACCGGCGCTCGGGCAACCGTCCACTGTGGCTGATCGTCGCGGCGTGGTAGAGCTCGCGGACGGCGCGGCGGGCCACCTCGTCGCGCGTTTCCCCGGTCAGGCGCGGGTTCCGGGCGCGGTCACGCAGGTCGCGCTCGCCGCGCGGGCCGACTTCGAGCATCGCGACGGCGTACACGCTCGCCGCGTTGTAGCACTCTTCCCACGACTTGCGCGGCCCCGCCGCCTCGACGGTGTCGTCGAGCGCCTGCGGGTCCGGGGGCCAGCGCCGGTCCGGGCAGACGTCGGCCAGCTTCACACGGCTGCCGGGGTAGGCCGGGCGGGGTTCGGGGACGGCGCCGGACATCGGCTCGACGTCCGCCATCGCCCGCCGCAGCACCGCCCAGACCAGCGAGAGGTCGAGCGCGCGGTTGGTGAGCTGCTCCCAGCTGCGGCGCCAGCGCCTGCCGAAGTTGCGGTAGTCCGCGACGAGCCGCTCGATCTCGTACTGCGACAGCGCGCAGAAGTACGACCGCATCTCGGCGGCGCGCTGGTTGTACTCCGCGAGTTGCTCGAGCGTGGCGTCCTGCACGACCAGCTCCGGCACCGACACGCGCATCACGCGCCGGTGCAGCTCCAGCCGCTTCTCCCGCGGGATCGCGTACGGCCGGGTCCGGACGTCGAGCTCGACGTAGCGGCGGAACCGCAGCTCCAGCGCGGCCCGCAGTTCCGCGCGGCGCAGCGCCCGGGCGTCACCGGGGACGCCCGCGGTGGTCCGGCGGACCCACCACGAGCCGGCGACCGAGTCGCCGTGGCCGAGGACCAGTGCGTGCCGGTAGCGGGCGATCAGCAGCGCGACGTCCCGGCTGCGGCCGGCGTGGCGCGGCTGGCGGGCGAAGTCCTCGCCGATCCACCACCGGGCCAGCTTCGGCTTTCCCCTGCTGCACAGGGTGATCACGTCGTCGTAGGTGGCGAGCGCGTCGAGGTGCAGGTCCAGTTGTTCCTGCAGGGCGGCGATCTCGAGTCTGATGTAGACGTTCGACGGGTCGAGGCTGAGCGCGCGGTAGTACTCGGCGAGGGCCTCGTCGTAGCGGCGGTAGGTGATGAAGTGGTTGGCGCGCTGGTAGGCGTCGAACAGCTCGTACGGGATCTTCGCGTCGCGCCAGGCGGCCCAGTGGATGTTCGTGCGGACGTAGGCGCTGCGCGGGATGACGAGCGCGGCGACGGCGTTGGCCGCGCGGTGCAGCACGCGCGGCCAGCTCTCGTCCTCGATCACCAGCGGGCTGGCGGCGAAGCGCGGGCACCGCACGAGCTCCAGGATCAGCTGGTAGCGGCCGGCGGTGTTGCCGGGCCGGACGGTGCCGGTGACGGTGAACGCGGCGGGCGGCTGCGCGAGCCGGATCAGCTTGGTCGCGGCCTTCCACCAGCCGTCCGCCGACTCGCCGGCGTGCTCGACGATCTGGATGAAGTCGTAGGAACCGCCGACGCCGGGCACGGAAGTCGGGGTGTAGAGCCGCGAATCGTTCAGGATCCGCTTGAAGGCGGCGGTCAGCTCGACAGCGGAGTCGATCTCGCGGTCGTGGCTGGCGTCCGGCCGCTCGTCGGCGAAGAGGCGGATGTCGATCTGGTTGGCCCGGAACGCCGCGGCTTCGAGCCGGGCCTTGCCGGTGAAGTACAGCGTGAGGACGGCCGAGATGACGACCACCGACGTCTGCAGGACGGTCCAGGTGATGACGCTCGCGACCTTCGGGTCGCGGATGAAGGTCAGCTCCTGGAAGAACGGGAGGTACGGCACGATCGCGAAACCGGCCGCGACGAGTCCCGCCGTCACCGCCGCGAGCCACCACCTGATCCGGTGTGCTTCCGGAAGCTCCGCTTGATCGAACCCGCCGTGTCGTTGCCCGGCCACCCGTCGACCACCCCCTCGTGTCAGATTACTCGCCCAGGGGGTGCGTTTCGTTACGGCCGGTGATCTGCGATTTCCGCGATGACCGGGGCGTGGCACCGTCTCATCGGGACGCCGACGCGTGGTCCGCCACCAGCTCGTCCAGCCGCCGTCGTGCCGCGGCCACCCGCACCGGATCCGGGCCGGTCAGCTCCGCCCGCGACGGCAGCACCGCGGTCAGGCCCAGCCGCGGCCGCGGGCCCACGTCGCGTCGTCGACGTCGAGGGCCTTGCGGAACTCCACGCGGCCGTCGGCGGACAGGACCGACCACGCGGCGATCAGGTCGCACGCCGGGTCGCCCACCGCCAGGGTGCCGAAGTCGATCACCGCGCTCAGGCGGCCGTTGCGGGACAGCAGGTTCGCCGGGGCCGGGTCACCGTGGACCCAGACCGGCGGGCCCGCCCACGGCGCGACCGCGCGGGCCGTTTCCCAGACCGCGGCCACCGCGTCGAGGTCCACCAGGTCCGCCAGGGCTTCGATGCGCGGTGCCAGCCGGGCCGGTGCGATCGCCGAGTCGCGCTCGTCGGTCATCGAGACGCCGCGGAAGCCGTTGCTCCACTGCGGCGGTGGGCCGCCGGTGGCGTCCGCGCCGCGCAACGCCGTGAAGAACGCGGCGAGGTCGGCCGCGAGGCCGTCGACGTGGTCCGGGTCGACGGCTTCGCCCGGCAGCCAGCGGTAGACCGACCACGGGAACGGGTAGCCCGCGCCCGGTTTCCCCTCGGCCAGCGGGACCGGGACCGGGAAGGGCAGGTGTGGCGCCAGTTTCGGCAGCCACTCCTGTTCGCGCGTCACCTGCCCGGTCCACCGCGCGAACCGCGGCAGCCGCACCGACATGTCCGGCCCGAGGCGGTAGGTCGCGTTGTCGACGCCCTGGGCCGGCGCCGGCTCCACCGCGAGTCCCGCCCACCGCGGGAACTGCGTCTCGACGAGGCGGCGGACCACGGCGGCCGTGATCGTCGCTTCGGCCGAGGAAAGATCACCGATGACCACGAAGGACGTCCCCCATTCGGCATGCCCGGCCGGGGTACGGCGGACACGGCCGATCACAGCGGGTACCCGTGCGCCCTGTCCAGCGAATTTGGCGGCAGTGGTTCACGAAGATCGAGTGCAGTACGATGAGGATTAACGGCTGAGCCGGGCCTTCACGGCTCTCCGCAGCCCCGAGGAAAGGTGTGCCGCGATGGTTCCCGAACCACGACCGGCCGACCACGAACTCGCCGCCGCCTGGGTGGACGCCCACGGCAGGCTCTCGATCGACGTCCGCCACCCCCGGCCGGGCACCGTGCTCGTGCGGGTGGCCGGCGAGATCGACCTGAGCACCGCACGCAAGCTCGACGAGGTCCTGCAGTCCCGCGTGGCCCCGGAGATCGACGAGGTGATCGTCGACCTCGGTGACATCACGTTCTTCTCCGTCGCCGGGCTGAACTCGCTCATGCGGGCCCAGCTCCTCGCCGACACCGCGGGCGCCCGCCTCACGATCGACGCCGAGGGCTCGCGCGCGGTCCGGCGGCTGTTCGCCCTGCTGCCGGCGGAAAGCCTCTCGTCCGCCCGGTGACTCACTCCTCGATCGCGCCGCCGACGGCCCGCAGGTGCGCGCGGAAGGTGAGCGCCGGGTCCGTTTCCCGCGCGGCCAGGAAATCCGCGAACCGGACCTGCTCGCGCAGCGACTCGCCCGCCCGGATCCGGTCGGCCTGACGGCGTTCGGTGTCGCGGATCCCTTCGGCGAGGGTGAACAGCTCCTCCGCCCGGTCCGCCGGAACGAACAGGACGCCGTCGTCGTCCCCCAGCACCAGGTCCGACGGCCCGATCCGCCACGCGCCGACGATCGCCTCGGCCAGCCCGCCGTCCACGCGGGGGCCGAGGCTCAGCGGCCCGGTCGGGAGCGAGCCGAGGCTGAACACGGGCAGGCCGATCTCGCGGATGTCGGCGGTGTCGCGGTGCAGGCCCCAGATCACCACCCCGGCGAGCCCGGCGGCGCGCGCTTCGAGGACCACGAGGTCGCCGACGCAGCTTTCGTCGACGCGGCCGCCGTTGTCGACGACCAGCACGCCGCCGGGGACGGCGTGCTCGAAGGCCTCCAGGAAGACGTCGACGCTGCCGACGTGCCGGGCCGGGACCGCCGGCCCGAGCAGGCGGCTGCCCGGCACCACCGCGCGGGTCGGCGCGGGGGCGCAGCGCACGGGCAGCCCGGCGCGGACGCAGGCGTCCGCGAGGTGGGCGGTGGTCAGCGTCGCGAAGCGCTGCCTGAGATCGTCCATTCCCTGACCCTAATCAGCGAAAGGCGCGCTCAGCCACGTGTTTCCGCGGTCAGCCAGGCCAGGTACGCCGCGCTGCCGCCCTCGATCGGCGTGGCGATCACCTCGGGCAGGTCGTAGCGGTGCAGCTGCGCGATCCGCGCGGTCAGCGCGGCCACCCGGTCGGTCGTCGTCTTGATCTCGACGCGCCACTCCTGATCGGTCTGGACCGCGCCCTCCCAGCGGTAGACGCTGGTCACCGGCCCGACGATCTGCGCGCACGCGCCCAGCCGCGCCTCGATCGCCTGCGCGGCCAGCTCGCGGGCCGCAGCCTCGGAGTCGGTCGTGGTCGTCACGATCACGTGCTCTGCCACCATGTCCGCGAGGTTACCGGCGCCGGCTCATCACCGGCGCGCCAAGCAGCGGCCGACCGTGCGTGGGCCGGCGGTTCGGGTGATCAGCACGCCGACACTCGTGATTGCGGGGTCGACTCGCGTGTTTGAAGGGACGACACGCCGCCCGGCCCGGAGCCTGGGCGCGGGCCGTGCCCCCCGACGGTGCACGGCCCGCGCCCCTTCCGGACTCCCCCTGGCTCAGGGCGTGGGCTTCGCGCTCGTCGTGGTCGTCCAGCTGGTGGTCGTCGTCGGAGTCGTGGTGTGCGTCGGGGTCGTGGTCCGCGGCGGGGTCTTGCGGTGCGTCGTGGCCGGCGGGTTCGTGTGCGGCGGGGCTACGGTCGCGTGGGTCGTCTCCGGTGTCTCCGACGGCGACGGGATACTGACCAGCGTCGGCGTCTCGCTCGTCGATGCCGGCGCCGACGTCGGGTCGCCGGCCGAGCCGCCACCGCCGGAGCTGCTCACCGCCACGGCCACCCCGCCGATCGCCACCACCGCGACCGCGCACAGCCCGACCACGACCCCGCGGCGCGACGCGCGACGTCCCGGGCTCGCGCCTTCGCCCTTGCCGCGACCGAGCGACGGCGGCGGCGCGCCCACACCGGGCGTGGCCATCGCGCGTGTCTCCTCACGCGGCGCGGGCGCCCGCCGGGCATCAGGTCGCGCCGGGACGCCGTTCGGCGGCGTCCGCGGCACCGCAAGGCCGTTCGGCGGCGTGCGCGGGGCCGGTGGCCGGGGCACCCCGGGGAGCGGCAGCTGGGCCTGCGTCGCCTGCACCAGCCCGGACCGGCCGGACGCCAGCGCCGCGGCACCGAGCGCGACGCCGTACTTCGGGTGGATGTCGACCGCGGTCGGGCGGCCGAGCTCGGCCGACACCAGCTGCGACACCAGCGGGATCCGCGACGACCCACCGACGAGCAGCACCGCGCCGAGGTCGACGGGCTGGAGGTTCGCCGAGCGCAGCGCACGGTGCAGTGAACCGATCGTCGCGGTGATCGACGGGCGGATCATCTCCTCGAACTCGCCGCGGGTGAGCCGCACCTCGGTCTGCACCGACGGCAGCAGCACCGGCACGGCCGTCTCGGTGTCGGCGGAGAGGGCTTCCTTGGCCAGCACGCATTCCTGGCGCAGCCGCACCACCGCGGCCACCGCGCCGGGGTCGTCCGGGTCGATCTGCGACAGCTTGCCGTCGAGCGCGCGGTCGACGTGGCCGAACACGGCCTCGTCGAAGTCGACGCCGCCGAGGCCTTCGATGCCCTCGGGGGTGCCGAGGATCTCGAAGCCGCCGCCGCGCTTGCGCAGCACGGTCGCGTCGAACGTGCCGCCGCCGAGGTCGTACACCGCGACGACGGCGCCGTCCTCCAGCCGTTCCTGCGCCGCGTAGTGCGCGGCCGCGGCCTCGGGTTCGGTGATCAGGCCGACACGGTCGATCCCGGTCAGCTTGGGCACCTGCTCGAACAGCTCCCGCTTGTACGGGCCCCAGTTCGCCGGGTGCGTCAGCGTGATCCGGTCCGGCCGCCCGCCTTCCTGCCCGGCGACCGTCCGCACGACGTGGCCGAGCAGGTGCGCCATCAGCGACGCCACCGAGTGCGGCGCGCCGCCGAGCAGCACCGGCGTCGGGTCGCCGAGGCGCCGCTTGAACTCCCGCGCCACCCGGTCCGGCTCGATGGCCGCCCGCCGGTTCGCCGCGTCGCCGACCAGCACGCTGCCGTCCGCCCGCAGCAGCACCACCGACGGGATGGCCGCCGTGCGGTCGCCGAGCGACACCATCTCGACGTGGCCGGCACTGTCGACGGCGGCGGCCGTGAAGGTCGTGCCGAGGTCGATGCCCAGTCCGTAGCCCATTGTTGTCAGCCTCCGCCGTCCGCGTGCGCATGGTGATCGAAGTGGTGGTGCTCGTCCGCGTCCGGAACCGGCTGCGGCTCCTCGGGCGGTTCCTCGTGGTCCGGCGGGCCGGGTGGCTCCGGCGGCCGCGGGTCGTGCTGGTCGTGCACGTCGCGCGGTTCCGGTGGCTCGTCGGCCGTGTCCGCCGGCTCCGGCTCGTGGTGGTGGTCCTTCGGCGGCTCGAACGGGTGCTCTTCCCGGGGTTCGGGCCGCGACCCGGTCACTTCCCCGGCGTCGTGGTGCGCCCGCTCGGGCTCGGTCGCGAAGCTCGGCTTTTCCGTCGCGAAGCTCAGCGGCTTCGACGCCGGGTGCTCGGCGAGCGCGGACGACGTCGCCAGCGTCGTCGTCTCGACCGCGACCGGCGCGGCGGCCGGAGCGTCTGCTGTGGACGGCGGACGGCTGAAGGTGACGACCGGCGCCGACGGCGGACCGGGCACCGACGGCGCGGGAGCGGTGACCGACGTCGTCACGGATGTGCCGCGGGCCCGGTCGCCGACCGTCTCGGTCTGGTGGATGGTCGGCCCGGCCGGCTCGCCGAAGGGATCCTCGGCGGTCGCCTTCTCGTCGGCGGTGATGCCGACTTCGATGCCCGGCGGGCCGGTCTCGGCCGCGTCGAGCACGACCGTCTCCTCCTGGAAGACCTCGATGTCGCCGTGTCCCGGCGCGTCGGGCGTCAGCGCGTAGCTCAGCGAACCCTGGTGCTCGACGCTGATCGTGCCGTCCGGGTTCTCGTGCACCACGACGTCGGCGTCCTGGAAGATGTCGATGTCCGTGTCGCCCGGGGTGCCGTCGCCGGGCACGACCAGGTGCTGGTGGTCGACGTAGACCTCGTCGTGGCCGTGGTTGTGGACGACGAACCGTTCGGTGGCGTCGATGACGAAGTTGCCGAACGCGTCCTCGTGGACGTCGATCTGCTCGAACTCCTCGACCGTGGGCAGGTCCGCCAGCGGCGTGCCGTCGGTGGTCTCCGGGTGCCAGGTCGTGCCGGTCTGCGCTTCGACGGAACCGTCTTCGCCGCGGGTGACGGTGGTCGTCTCGACGTGCGGCACGTACTCGTGGCCGGACGCGTCTTGCGCTGTCCCGGCCGCGGCCGGTTCCGGCTGTGGCGGCGGCGCGCTCGGTGACCCCGGCGTGAGCGCGTTGCCCAGCACCTCGGAGACGGTGGCGCCGGCGACGGCCGTGACCGCCTTCTTGATCTTCCCCGGTACGTGGTCGCTCACGACAAGACCTCCGCCCGGGCTTCGCTGAGCAGGATTCCTTCGCAGGTCCGCACGAGGACGCGGGCCGCGTCGCGGACGTCGCGGGGTGAGGCCGGGTGCTCGGCGCGCCGCTGCCACCTCAGCAGCTGCGCGCCGAGCGCCTGCCGGATCGCCGCGCGGCCGGCGTCGGCCGGCAGGCCCAGCCGGCTCGGCACGTCCACCCCGGCCGCGCCGAGCAGCCGTTCCGCGTCGCGGGCCTCATCGGTGGTGAGCAGCACGACGCCGAGCCGGATCGAGTCGATCAGCTGGATCTCGGCGAACTCGTGCGCGCCGGCGACGATGCGTTCCCATTCGTGCAACAGCCCGCCGGTGCGGTCCGGGTAGGCCCGCAGCACCAGTTCCACCGCCTGCAGCGCCGAACGGGCTTTGAGGACGTCGGCCCGCGCGGCGAACTGGGTGGTCAGCAGCGACCGGAGGCGGTGCAGGCCGCTGCGGGCCAGCAGCTCCCCCGACAGCGCCCGCGCGCCGGTCACCAGGCCGCCGCCGGTCAGCTCGACGGCCAGGCGGACGCCGAAGAGGCCGTAGCGGTTGAGCAGGTCCGCGCGCTGCATCGCCGGAACGTCCACTGTGGACTCCGCGCGGGCGAACCGGTCCGCCGACGTCAGCAGCCGCGCCAGCTCGTCTGGTGGCGCGGCGGCCAGCAGCCCGAACGCGCGGTACTCGGCTTCCTTCAGCGTCGCGGCGGAGCCGGCCAGCAGGCCGGCCACCGGCACGACGGTCTGGCAGAGCCCGCGCACGCGGGGGTCCCGGGCGTAGCGGGCGGCGACCTTCGCCGCGGAGTCCAGCGCGTCCGTGCGGGCGTGCCCGACCTCGTCGGCCCGCGACAGCACACCGATCGTGTTGACCGGGCGCCGTTCGGCGGGGTCGTCGTGGAAGGCTTCGAGGAACCGGACGTCGTCGCCGTGCACGTGCCGCATCAGGTAGATCACAGCGTCCGCGGTGCCGACGCCGTCGCGGTCCGGCACCAGCGCGACCTCGGTGCGCTCGGAGACCGACGGTCGCGCCGAGCCCAGCCCGGGCGTGTCGATCAGCGTCATGGCCCGCAGCGCGGCGGACGGCCAGTCGACGACCAGGCGGTCGACGTCGTCCGGCGCCATGCCGAGCTCGAGGCCGAGGGTGCCGCTGAGCCGGCCGAACGGCAGCTGGCGCGGCATCCCGCGGACCGGGTGCAGCATGATCCGGTAGGTCGGGCCGTTGCGGTACCAGGTGACGACGCGGGTGCACTCCCCCGCGTCCGTCGCGGCCAGTTCCTGCCCGACCAGCGCGTTGAGCAGAGTGGACTTCCCGGCCTTGACCCGGCCGGCGATGGCGACGCGCAGCGGCTCGGCCAGCCGGCCGGCGATCTGGCGCAGCGCCGGCTCGGCGGGCGTGCCGGCGTACCCGGCGCACGCGCGGGCGACGAAGCCGCGGACCTGGACGTACAGCGTGGTCATCGCGTCACCGCCGCGACCGGTTTGGGCGTGCTACGCAGGGTGAGTTCGTCGGCGCGGCGGCCGAGCACCTCGAGGGCTTCGATGTCGGCCTCCAGCCGGTTCAGCTCGCCTGTCTCCGATTCGTCTTCGACCACGGCCTTCTTCGCCGCGGCCAGCGCCTCGGTCAGGGAGCGCTGCAGTTCTTCGACGCGTGCGCTGTAGGCGTCGCGGAGTTCTCGCTGGACGGTCCGCATCGCGTCGCGGGAGTCCTTGCCCACCTGGAGGTTGAACTCGTCGACGAACCGGCGGACCGCGGTCTTGGCCAGGCCGCGGCGCTTCTCCAGCTGCCGCTTGCGCTCGTCGAGGAACCCGGAGCGGCCCATCAGCAGGCCGGCCGCGATGCCGAACGGGGTCGGGATGGCCAGCGCGGCCATCTTCGTGAGCATGGAGAACATCAGGAACCCGCTGTAGGCCTTCTGGAACGCGGCCATCCCGGTGGTGCCGCGGGTCTTGACGCCGGTGAACGACGAGTCGATGTCGATCTCTTCGACCACGGTGACGGGCGCCTGCACCTCGCGCGGCAGCACGGCCTGCGACTCGGCGAGCTCGAAGTGCTCGGCGACCCGGCCGGCCAGGCCGCGGGCCTGCTTGATGAACGTCGCGTAGTTTTCGAGGGTCTCGTTCGCCAGGCGCTGCCGCAGCCACTTCTCGAACTCGGGCCAGTTCTTGGCCGGGTCGCCCTCTTCGATGGCCTCTTCTGCTTCGTGCAGCACACCGCGTGAACGGGCGCGCAGGTCGTAGTCCACATCGGACGAAATGTCGGCGAACCCGTCGAAAAGCAGCTGCTGCCACTTGGAAGACTGGCTGCGCAGGGCGTCGACGCGGTCGTTGACGCGGGTCAGCTCGGCGATGAGCGCGGCGGACTGCTCGGGGTGCGCCAGCGAGGTGCGGCGCGACCGCAGCGCGGCGTGCAGCTGGCCGACGGCGGACCCGACGTGCAGGCCGACGGCGTTGAGCGCCGAGCGTTCGGCGTCACCGACCACGCCTTGCAGGTGCTTGACCAGCTGCGGGAAGCCGGACTCGACGTTCATCTCCTGGTCGGCCGAGCGGGCCGCAACGGTCCGCAGCTCCGAGGACACCGCGATGGTGTCGATGGTGATGCCGCAGGCGTCGAGGTGGCCGGCGTTGAGCTCGAGGATCCGGCGCCAGTGCGGGTAGAGGTCGGTTTTGGTGAGGACGAAGAACACCGACGGGCAGAGCTCTTTCACCGTCCGGAGAAACCGCAGCTCGGCGGCGGTCAGCTCCTGCGAGGCGTCGGAGAGGAACAGGACGGCGTGCGCCCGCGGCAGCGAGCTGACGGTGACGGCGTTGTGCAGCGAGCCGAGGCCGCCGACGCCGGGGGTGTCGACCAGCACCAGCCCGCCGGAGAGCAGCTGGCGGCTGATCGACGCCGTGACGGACTTGAGCTTGCGGACGTTGCCGGGGTTCCCGGCTTCACTCACGTGTGACGGCAGGTCTTCGAGGGAGATCCGCTCGGTCCACGGCGGCGACGACGGATCGGCCGGCTCGTAGGTCGCCAGGGCCCCGGACTCCGGCGCGAACCGGACGGCCGTCGGCACCGCGGTCGCGATGTCGTCGTCGACCGGGCAGATCTTGGCGGTGAGCAGGGCGTTGATGAGAGAACTCTTGCCCTGCTTGAACTCCCCGACGACGTAGACGGTGATGTCGGGCTCGGACAGCAGGCGCCGGGCGTCGGTGAGGCGCTGGACGAGGTCTTCCCGTCCGTAGGCCTTGGCGCCCTTGACCGCGAGGTCGAGGGTGTCGAGGGCGATGCGCCCCCCGCCGCTCGGCTCCTGCATGACCGCTCCCTTTCCCTCAAGCCGGCTCAGATGTGGTGGTCGACGTCGTGGTGGTGATCGACGTGGTGATCGTGCTGCGCGGCGTCGTGGTGCTGCTCGTGTTCGTGACTGTGGTGCTCGGTGGCCGCCTGCTCGTTGAACTGGCTGCCGCCGCCGTGCCCCTGCTCGTTCTGGAAGATGTTGCCGTGGCCGCCGGACGAGGCCTGCTCGTTGAACTGGTTCCCACCGTGCCCGCCCGAGCCCTGCTCGTTCTGGAAGATGCCGCCGCCGTGACCACCCGTGGAAGCCTGCTCGTTGAACTGGTTCCCGCCGTGGCCACCGGAACCCTGCTCGTTCTGGAAGATGCTCCCGCCGTGACCACCGGTCGACGCCTGCTCGTTGAACTGATTGCCCCCGTGGCCGCCCGAGCCCTGCTCGTTCTGGAAGATGCCACCGTGGCCACCGTTCGAGGCCTGCTCGTTGAACTGGTTGCCCCCGTGCCCACCGGAACCCTGCTCGTTCTGGAAGATGCCACCGCCGTGACCACCGGTCGAGGCCTGCTCGTTGAACTGGTTCCCACCGTGGCCACCGGAACCCTGCTCGTTCTGGAAGATGCCGCCGCCGTGACCACCCGTGGAAGCCTGCTCGTTGAACTGATTGCCGCCGTGGCCTGAACCCTGCTGGTTCTGGAAGATGCTGCCCGAGCCGCCCGTCGACGCCTGCTCGTTGAACTGGTTGCCCCCGTGACCGCCCGCGCCCTGCTCGTTCTGGAACACGTCGCCGCCGTGACCACCCGTGGAGGCCTGCTCGTTGAACTGGTTCCCACCGTGCCCACCGGAACCCTGCTCGTTCTGGAAGATGTCCCCGCGGCCACCGTTCGACGCCTGCTCGTTGAACTGATCGCCCCCGTGCCCACCCGAACCCTGCTCGTTCTGGAAGATCGCGCCGCCGACGCCGCCGCCGGAGGAGGCCTGCTCGTTGAACTGGTTCCCACCGTGCCCGCCCGAACCCTGCTCGTTCTGGAAGACGTCCCCGCCGTGGCCGGCCGAAGCCTGCTCGTTGAACTGGTTGCCACGTCCGGCACCTTGCTCGTTCTGGAAGATGTCCCCGCGGCCACCGTTGGACGCCTGCTCGTTGAACTGGTCGCCCCCGTGCCCACCCGAACCCTGCTCGTTCTGGAAGATGTCCCCGCGGCCACCGTTCGACGCCTGCTCGTTGAACTGATCGCCGCCGTGCCCACCCGAACCCTGCTCGTTCTGGAAGATGCTGCCCGAGCCACCGGCCGAGGCCTGCTCGTTGAACTGGTTGCCGCCACCGGAACCCTGCTCGTTCTGGAAAACGTCGCCCGACGAAGTCGTCATCTCGTGCACTCCTGACATTCGGATCGGTGAAGCCCGTGCCCCTCCGTTGTCACCAGTCTTGGGGCGAACCGGCCGCCGGTCATGAGTAGCGGGCTACTCGGCTTCCCGGCCGGGAACCGTGCGGACTACCTACGGGGCGTCGGCGGGACTACTCCCCACCTCGGGCCGGCCCACCACCGAAGCCAGCTCGCGGCGCCCGGAGATACCCAGCTTCGCGTAGACGCCGTGCAGCACGTTGTCGACCGTCCGCACCGACACCACGAGCCGGTCGGCCACGGCACGGCTCGTCAGGCCCGTCGCCACCAAGCGCGCGATCTCCAGCTCCCGGTCCGTCAGGTCCAGCGGCGTCTCCAGCAACGCCAACGCCGGCGTCGCGGCGTCCTCACAGGACGCCAGCCACGACCGCGCCCGCTGCGCCGACGTCCCCGCGCTGCCGAGCTTCCCCTCCGCCCGGTACACCCGCGCCGCCTGCGCCGCGGCCTCCGCGGCGAGCAACCGGGCCCCGGAGTCGGCGAAGCCAGTCGCGACTTCGTCCAAGGAAGCCGCGTCCGCAGCGCGCGCGTGCTCCGCGTACAACGACGGAAGGCGCCCCTCCAGATCCACCGGAACCACCTCGGCGCCGAACCGGAGCACGTCGTGGCGCATCTCCGCCGCGAGCGCGAGCCGGCCTTCGGCGACAGCCGAGGCGGCCGCCGAAGCAGCGAGTTCGGCCGCCCGCGTCAGCTCGCCCCGCGCGGCCGCGACCCAGGCGTGGGCCCACGTGCCGAGCGGCCCCGGAACATCGGGCGCGTTCGCGACCTTGCCGGTCATCGCCGTCGCCCGGGCCAAGGCCGCGACCACTGCGGGGCGGAACGCGTGCGGCTGGTCGTGCGCCTCCGTCGCGAGGGCTTCACGCAGCCAGCGGATCGCGCCGCGGAGGTTGCCGTAGGCGAGCGCGACCGTGCCCAGCGACGCCGACGCGCCGGCGAGCGCCGGGCCCCAGCGGTCGCGGATCGCGTCGCGGTAGCCGTCGCCCGCCAGGTCCTCGGCCTCTTCGACGCGCCCCGCCCCGCACAGCGCGACGATCCGCGCGTGCTCCAGCCGGGCCCGCGCGCCGGGAGCGTCGGCGTCGGAGATCCGCCCGGCGAGCGCCAGGCCCTCTTCGACGACGCCGAGGCACGCCTCGACCCGCCCGCTCTCCGCCAGGGCTCCGGCCGCGACGACCAGCGCCGCCAGCCGGAGCGGGTCGCCGCGACGGTTGCGGTCCAGCACCGGTCCGAGCAGGTCGAGCGCGGCGCCGGCCGCACCTGACGCCGCCCGTAGGGCCGCGCGCGCCGTCGCCAGCTCGTCCACGCCGGACGAAACGGCCGTCTCCGCCGTGTCCAGCACCGCTTCGGCCTGCTCGGCGCGGCCCAGGCCGAACGCCAGGTTCCGGGCCCGGGTCGCGGCGACGCGGGCGTGCTGCACGTCCGACACCGTCTCGCCCGCCAGCTCGGCCAGGAGGGTGTCGGCGTCGGCGTGCCGGCCGCCGGCGATCCGCACCTGGGCCAGCAGGAACTTCGCGGCGAACCCGCCGCCCAGCCGGACGGCCTCCTTCGCCAGCTGCTCGGCTTGGGGGAAGTCCTTGCGCAGCAACGTCTCCGCCGCCGCGCGGACCAGCTGCGGGTCGGTCGGCAGCCCGGCCGCGAGCCGCCACCGGACCAGCCTCGGCTTGTCCTCGGCCCGGCGCGCGCCGGTCATGTCGAGCGTCTGGGCGAGGATCCGGAACGTCTCCCGCTGGCGCAGCGGCGACGTCCGCCGCCGGATCACCTCGGCGTAGAGCGGGTGCGCGAGCCGGACCTCGAGACGTCGCCCGGTGCGTTCGGACACGACCAGCCCGGCCTGCTCGGTCGAGGCGAGAACGCGCCCGGCGCCGAGCCGCACCAGCGGGTCGCTGCCCAGCGTCTCGCCGAAGGCCAGCAGTTCCAGCAGCCGCCGCTCGTCGGCGTCGACGCGGTCGGTGCGGGTCTCGATCAGCTCGACCAGGCGTGGGGTGGCACGCAGCGCCCCGCTCCAGCGCCAGACGCCGTCCTCGGCCGACAGCGAACCGCTGTCGAGGCCGCCCTGCACGAGCTCGCGCAGGAACAGCGGGTTGCCGAGGGTGAGGTGCCACAGCCGGTGCTCCGCGCCGTCGTCGAGCCGCCCGCCCAGCGCCGCGGTGAACAGTTCCCGCGTTTCCTGGCGGGTGAGTTCCCCGATGTCGAGCCGTTCCGCGACGCGGTCCTTCCACATCGCGAACACCGGATCGGGCACGCTCACCCCGTGTGGCGCGATCACCAGCACGAATGCGGCCGCCGTCGCCGCCAATTGGTGGACGAGAGTGGCGGACAAATCGTCGAGCAGGTGCGCGTCGTCGACGCAGAGCACCAGCCGTCTGCCTTCCGCGCCGCGGGTGAGATGCGCGGCGACCTGGTTGAGCCGGTGCGCCCGGTCGGCGGTACCGGTCGCGCCGCCGGGCAGCAGGTGGGCGAACGCCCCGAAGGGGATCGTCGAGGCCGACGACATCGCCCGCACCCAGTGCGTGCGGGCGCCCCCGGCCTCGAGTTCGGCCAGCAAAGCCTTGGCCAGCCGGGTCTTCCCGGCCCCGGCCCGCCCGGTCAGCAGCAGCCCGCACACCTCGGCGTCACCCAGCGCCCGGCGTGCGAACGCCAGCTCCCGTTCTCGGCCGACCAGCGGCCAGTCCATGCCCACGCGTGTTGCCTCCCCACCCCTCGCGCGGCTTTCCGGTGTCCGCGCACACCTCTTCTCCGGATAATGACGACGCCGGGGGCGCCCAAGTACCGGATTCGCACGACAATTTCGCATTAATCGCCGAGCGGCCCGGCAAATGCGACAGAACGGACAACGGATCCGCTATTCCGTGAGCATTTCCCGAGCATTCTCCCGACATCGTGATCAATGGTTTCCCGGTGATTCTTTTTCCCGGCACACCATGATCCCAACGACCCGTGGCAGGACGACGGCGTTCCAGCCCGCCATCCCCGTGACGAGCCCGGGTTCCGGGCCACCGGTCCACACGCGCACCTGCCCCGCCCGCAGGTCGCTGCCCAGGACCCGGCCCCACGGCACCTTCCCGGCGAAGAACCGGTGCCCGCGCAGCCCGCCGGCGTCGGCGTCGATCCGCGGCTGCCCGCCTCCCCCGAAACGGGCCGTCCCGCCGGCCGTGATGACCTCGGCCATGGTCGACGCGATCCGCGGGCAAGCCGCCGACTCCACCAGCTCGACCAGCCGCCGCCAGGTTTCGCGCGCGTCGTCCAGCTCACCCGGCGCGGCGTCGAACCCGAACCGGCACCGCGCGAGGCCGCTGGCCAGGCCGATCGAGTAGCTGGCCCGGTGCGGCCGGGCCGCCGCGTGGTAGGCGACCCGGTCCACCTCGCCCAGCCGGAAGACCCGGTCACCGATCGCGATCTCGTCGCCCGCGGCGGCGAGCGTGCGCCCGCCGCTGCAGATCCGCAGCTCGCCGGAGCCGGTGAACGCGAACTTCCCGGCCGCCATCGCGCTACTTACCGGTCTTCGCCAGGCACAGCACGACCCCGGTCTCGCCCTCCTTGCCCTCCCAGAACACCTGGTCGGCGTCGGGGTAGGCGCTGCACGCGCTGACCTGCGCCTCGGTCTGGGTCTTGTCCTCGACGCGGGCGACGACCTTCAGCGTCGCGGTGCTGTCGCCGCAGTCGACGATCTTCACGTAGTTCTCGCCGCTTTCGGTGACGCAGTTGCCGACCTGCGCGTTCTCGCCGTTGGACCGGGTGGCCACCCAGACCAGCGCGAGGATCGCGGCGACCACGATCAAGAAGATGGTGAGCACGATCTTCTGGCGCCGCTTCGGGTTCTTCGCCTTGGGCTGGGGTGCGCCGCCGGGCGGCGGCGGGCCGGGCATCCCGGCCTGCGGCGGCACCGGCCCGGTCGGCTCCGGGTATTGGGGTCCGTTTGCCTGGGTCATGACGTTTCCTCCCTCGGGAACCTGCTGTCACCTCCTGGGCGTTCCATTCCGTTCCACCACGTTCCACCCGAAGTTCGAGACAGCGCCCGCACCGGCCCGCCAGGATGGGACGGCTCCCCGTACCCGAGGTGAGGACCCGAGGATGACCCGTCTGCCCGCTCTGGCCGTCTCCGTTCTGACGGCTTCCGCGCTCCTGACCGGCGGAACGGCGCACGCCGCGAGCCCGCCGTTCACCGGTTCGGTCTTCCGGGCCACGCACAACAGCTACTCGGGCAACGTCGACGGCGCCAAGAACGCCCTGGCCTACCAGCTCGACCACGGCGTCCGGTTCATCGAGCTCGACATCCACGACAACGGCTACGCCACCTCGCACGACTACGGCGTCGGGCACGACTCGCCCGGCAACCTCGTCGACCACAGCGGCGGCAACCCGGCGTCGAACAACCTGCGCGACTGGCTGGCCACGGTGAACACGTGGTCGGCGGCGCACCCGGCCGCCGCGCCGATCGTCGTCATGCTCGACCTGAAGGACAACCTGACCGACAACGCGAACTTCGCCGCGGGCAACCTGACCGCGCTGAACCAGGAGCTGGAGTCGGTGTTCGGCAGCCGGATGCTGCGGGCGAAGGACTACCCCGCGGGCCAGCCGACCGTGGACGCGCTGCGCGGCCGCGTGCTGCCGCTGCTCTCCGGCGACGCCGGGACGCGCGCGGAGTACAAGCGCGACGTCGGTTACCACCCGGCGGTCGCGCTGAACGGCCGCGGCCAGGTCGTCGAGGTGCACGACTCCGGCGGCGGCGGGCTCTGGTACTGGACCGGGACCTACGGCGCCGACGGGCGGATCACCTGGCTGCGCCACGGGAAGTACGACAACGGGCAGACCCCAGCCGTCGCGCTGAACGACAACGGCGACCTCGTCGAGGTCCACCAGTCGCAGACCGCGACCACGCTCTGGTACCGCGTCGGCAAGCTGGGTGCGGACGGCGAGATCACCTGGCAGGCCAGCCACCAGTACGACAACGGCGTGCTGCCGAGCGTCTCATTCACCAGTGGCACGCAGCTGCGGGAGATCCACCGGAGCCAGGGCAGCAGCCAGAACTGGAGCTGGAACGGCACGCTCTCGGGCACGACGGTCGCGTGGTCCGGCAACGCCAAGACGTCCGACGCGCGGTTCCCGATCGCGACGGCCACCAGCGGCGGCCGGACGGTGACGGTCCGGACCGCGGCCGACGGCCCGACCCCGGCGCAGACGCTGCGGGCGGACACGCCCGGCGTGACCGGCGACCGGATCCGCTACCGCCAGGTCGCCTTCGACGAGTTCCAGAAGGGCGACAGCGCGGAACTGCAGGACGGCGCGCTGTTCTACGGCGCGCCCGCGACGGAGTCGGCGTTCATCACCGCGGCCCGCCAGTCGGGCAAGCTGGTCCGCGGCTGGGACTTCGACTCGGCGGGCGACGCGACGACACCCCTGGCGAGCTATCCGGCGTCGAACCACCCGTACGACGCCTGGTACGACACCCTGCTCACCCAGAACGGCGCGGTCCAGTAGCGAAAAGCCGTGAAGGCCTCCTTACCGGCTCTTATGGCCGGGAAGGAGGCCTTCACGGCTTTCCGGGACCCGCTCAGCCGGGGCGGTAGCAGCAGCGGTTGCCGGTTTGGACGCCGTCGCGCAGGACGTCGCCGATCACCGCGTCGGCCGTCGCGATCCGGGTCAGGGCGCGGCGGATCGCCTTGCCCACCGCGATCCGCGCCTTCTCTTCGGCGCCGGCGAACTCGCGGACGCGGCCGGCCAGCCCGGCCGCCGCCGAGAGTTCGCCGACCAGCCAGTCACGCTCGGAGCGCACCCGCTCGGCGCGGCCGTCGTCGTGGTTGGCCTCGTGCTCGTCGAGCTCGGCTTCCAAGGTGGCCAGCCACTTGCGGTAGTGGCTGGTCGCCGCCGGGTCCAGCACCGGCTGCCCGGACGTCGCCGCGGCCGTCACGCCGGGACCGGCGGCCAGGTCGGCGGCCGACAGCTCGTAGCCCGGGTTGTCCAGCAGCGTGGCGAGGTAACCCATGCCGACGCTGTGCTCGACCAGCACCGACCGGCCACCCAGCGCGAACAGCCACTGCCGGCCCTGCCGGCGGCAGGTGACCCGCCCGGCCGGGCGCGCCGGTGCAGCGGGCAGCGTCATCCCGAGTTCCGTCGCCTCCCGGGTCGCCGTCGCCAGTTCCCGGGCGGCATCGGGTACACCGAGCAACGCCAAAGCCTGCGCGAGCCGGGCCCGCGAGAGCGCGACGGCCGGCCAGTGCGCCAGCGCCAGGTTGTCCCGCACCGCCGCCCGGAAGTGGGTGACGGCCCGCTCGGGCTCGCCCGCGGTCAGCATCGCGACGCCCAGCGCGTGCTGCACCGAACCGAAGCAGGCGACGGCGAGGCTGGCCGTCATCGGCAGCCGCGCGAACGGCGTCAGCAGCGCGTACGCGGCGAGCGCGGACTCGACGTCCGAGACCAGGCACGCGGACTCGACGATGCCGTACATCGACACCAGCCAGCTGCTCGACCGCGGCAGCAGCGCCAGGTCGCGGCCACGCAGCCGCGCCAGCGCCCCGGCGGCCTCGCGCTCGTCCCCGGCCGAAGCGGCGGCGACGGCCAGCCCGGCGACGAGCGCGTTGTCGACCGCGCTGAGCGTCGGCGAATGCACCGTCTCACGCAGCACCGGCAGCAGCTCGGCGACCCGGCCCTGGTACCAGCGGATGGCACCGAGCTGCGCGGTGTACCAGCCGGTCGCGTCGGCGTCGCCCGCCAGCTCACCGCGCCGGGCGCAGGCCGCGGCCCGCTGCTCGGCCTCGGCGAACCGGCCGGCCCGGATGCAGAGCATGACGTCGATCGCGTCGAGCACGAACCCGACCGCGAGGTGGTCCTGCTCGGCCAGCAGGCTCCGCAGGTCGGCGAGCCCGCGCTGGGCGTGCGCGTCACCGTCGAGGAACAGGTCGACGGTCCGCCACAGCAGGCCCATCAGCAGGTCGCTGCGCCGCGACGTCCGGAAGCCCTCGGTGATCAGCTCCTGGGCCAGCGCCCGGCGCTGCCCGCCGTGGTCCGGCCCGAGCAGGCAGTGGTGGGCCAGGCTGGCGGCTTCGGCCCAGGCGACCGGGTCGCCCGCGCGCTTGGCCTCCTCCAGCACGGCGAGGATCTCGTTGCTCTCCCCCGCCACGTAGTCCGCTTCGCCGGCCAGCCGGGCCTTCAGCCGCAACGCGAGCGAAGAACCCGGGTCGACGGCGGACCGCGCGCTGCGCAACCGTGCCTGCAGCAACGCCGCCGCGGGCGCGCCGCGGTGCTCGTGCACCCACAACCCGGCCAGGCCCAGCGCCGCGCGGGCCATCCCGGCGCCGTCGCACTCCTGATCCGCCGCGCGGTAGGCCCGGTCGAACCACTCCCGGCCCGCGCGCAGGTCCCCGTCGGCTTCCAGCGCGCGTTCACCGCGGCTCAGCAGCTCGCCGACCCCGGTCGTCACCGGCTGCGTTTCCATCCCCAGCACCGTGCGCCCCCTCTCCCCCGCGAGAATGGTCCTCCCGGACCCGAGGCTGGTCAACAAGCGAAAACCACCGGGAAAACCGGCCTCCCCGCCGGGAATTTTCCGTCGTCACCGTCCACTCTCGACGGTGACGCACCGGGTGCTGACGGTGGCCGTCAGCGCTTCGCCAGCGACCGGTAAGGCCCGGCGGCGAAGCTCTGCCCCATGACCAACGACGCCATGAAGAACCTCAAGGTCCTGATCTCCGGGGCGAGCATCGCCGGCCCGGCCCTCGCCCACTGGCTGCACCGCTACGGCTGCAGCGTCACCGTTGTCGAGCGCGCCGCGTCCGTGCGCCCCGGCGGCCAGGCCGTCGACTTCAAGGGCCCCACCCACCGGACCGTGCTGGAGCGGATGGGGATCCTGGAGGAGGTCCGGAAGCGGGCGACCGGCGGGCAGGACCAGACGGTCGTCGACGCCGCCGGGCGGCCCCAGGCGGTGATCCCGGGCGAGTTCACCGGCGGCGAGATCGAGATCCGCCGCGGCGACCTGGCGGAACTGCTGTACGAGCGCACGGCCGCGGACTGCGAGTACGTCTTCGGCGACACGATCACGTCGCTGACCGAGACGGCCGACGGCGTCGACGTCACCTTCGCGAACGCCGCGCCGCGCCGCTTCGACCTCGTCGTCGGCGCGGACGGCATCCACTCGAACGTCCGGCGGCTGGCCTTCGGCCCGGAGCACGACTACGTCAAGTTCCTCGGTCACTACTACGCCTTGGCCGAGCTCGGCGAGCAGGTCGCCGACGGCGAGGCCGTGATGTACAACGAGCCGGGCCGGATGGCCGCGGTCGGCGGGCCGAAGGCGTCGGCGTTCTTCGTCTTCGCTTCACCGGAGCTCGACTTCGACCGCACGGACACCGAGCGGCAGCGCGCACTGCTGATCGACGCCTACCGCGGCGTCGGCTGGCGGGTGCCCGACCTGCTGACAAAGGTGCCGCGGGCGCGCGAGTTCTACCTGGACTCGCTCGCCCGGGTCACGATCGAGCACTACTCGCGCGGCCGGGTCGTGCTGCTCGGCGACTCCGCCTACGGCAACACCCTCGGCGGCTTCGGCACCGGCCTCGCGATCGTCGGCGCGTACGTGCTGGCGGGCGAGCTGCTCGCGGCCGGCGGCGACCACCGCACCGCCTTCGCCCGCTACGAGGAGCAGTTCCGGGGCTACGCCAAGATCTCGCAGCGCGGCAGCGCGGGCCCGTTCCTCGCGCCGCCGTCCCCGCTGCGGATCAGGATGCGGGACTGGACGTTCAAGTCCCGCTTCCTGCTCCGCATGATGCTCAAGGCCACCGACAAGTTCGCCACCGACATCGAGCTGAAGGACTACTCGAGCTGACCGGCTACGCCTTGGGCTCGTAGGCCAGGTTCGGCCGCAGCCACTGCTCGACCTCGGCGACCTCGACGCCCTTGCGGCGCGCGTAGTCCTCGATCTGGTCGCGGTTGAGCCGTCCGATGGTGAAGTACTTCGAGTCCGGGTGGGCGAAGATCAGCCCGGACACGCTCGCCGCCGGCGTCATCGCGAACGACTCGGTCAGGGCCATGCCCAGCTCGTCGGCCTCCAGGAGCTCGAACAGCTCGCGCTTCTGGCTGTGGTCGGGGCTCGCCGGGTAGCCGAGCGCCGGGCGGATGCCGCGGAAGCGCTCCGCGTGCAGGTCCTCCAGCTTCGGGTCGGCGTCCGGCTCGAACCAGCCGCGCCGCGCCTTGAGGTGGATGTACTCGGCGAAGGCCTCGGCGAGCCGGTCGGCCAGCGCCTTGACCATGATCGCGCGGTAGTCGTCCTGCTCGGCCTCGTACTTGGCCGCGAGCTTTTCGGCCCCGTGGATGGCGACCGCGAAGCCGCCGAGGTGGTCGCCCTCCGGGGCGATGTAGTCGGCCAGCGAGCGGTTCGCGCGGCCCTCCGGCTTCGACGTCTGCTGCCGCAGCATCGGGAACCCGATGTGCGAGAACTCGCCGTCGAGCAGGATGTCGTCGCCCTCGGTGTGCGCCGGCCAGTACGCGTACGCGCCCTTCGCGGTGAAGCCGCCCTCGGCGATGATCTGGTCGAGCAGCGTGTTCGCGTCGTCGAACAGCTCACGCGCGACCGGCTGGTCCAGGATCGCCGGGTACTTGCCCTTGAGCTCCCAGGCCAGGAACAGGAACTGCCAGTCGACCATCTCGCGCAGCTCGGTGATGCTCGGCTCCACGACCCGGACGCCGGTGAACTCCGGGGTCGGCAGGTCGGCGAACGACACCGTCTCCGGGTTCGCGCGCGCCTGCTCGAGGCTGAGCATCGGCCGGCGCTGCTTGTTGGCGTGCTGCTCGCGCAGCACCTCCTGGTCGGCCCGGTTCTTCTCGGCCAGCACGATCGAGCGGTCCGGGTCGAGCAGGTCGGACACCACGCCGACCACGCGCGACGCGTCGAGCACGTGCACCGTCGCGTTGTCGTAGACCGGGGCGATGCGGACCGCGGTGTGCTGGCGGGACGTCGTCGCGCCGCCGATGAGCAGCGGCATCTTCAGGCCCCGGCGCTGCATCTCGGTGGCGACGTTGACCATCTCGTCGAGCGACGGCGTGATCAGCCCGGACAGCCCGACCGCGTCGGCGCCCTCGGTGACCGCGATGTCGAGGATCTTCGCCGCCGGCACCATCACGCCGAGGTCGATCACCTCGTAGTTGTTGCAGCCGAGCACCACGCCGACGATGTTCTTGCCGATGTCGTGGACGTCGCCCTTGACCGTGGCGAGCACGACCTTGCCCTGGCCGTTCGACACGGCCGCCTTGCCCGCCAGCCGGGCCGCTTCCTTCTCGGCCTCCATGAACGGCTCGAGGTAGGCGACCGAGCGCTTCATCACGCGCGCGCTCTTGACCACCTGCGGCAGGAACATCTTGCCCGCGCCGAACAGGTCGCCGACGATCTTCATGCCGTCCATCAGCGGGCCTTCGATCACCTCGAGGGGCCGGGCCTTGAGCCGGCGCGCCTCTTCGGTGTCGTCCTCGATGTAGTCGACGATGCCGTGCACGAGCGCGTGCGACAGCCGCTCCTCGACCGTGCCTTCGCGCCAGGACAGGTCGACGACGCGCTTGGTGCCGCTGCCCTTGACGTTCTCGGCGAAGCTCACCAGCCGGTCGGTGGCGTCCTCGCGGCGGTCGAACAGCACGTCCTCGACCAGTTCGAGCAGGTCAGGCGGGATGTCCTGGTAGACCGCGAGCTGGCCGGCGTTGACGATGCCCATGTCGAGGCCGACCTGGACGGCGTGGAACAGGAACGCCGAGTGCATCGCCTCGCGGACGATGTCGTTACCGCGGAAGGAGAACGACAGGTTCGAGATGCCGCCGCTGATGTGGACGCCGGGGCAGCGCTCCTTGATCCGGGGCAGCGCGTCGATGAACGCCTTGGCGTAGCCGTTGTGCTCGCTGATGCCGGTGGCCACGGCCAGCACGTTCGGGTCGAAGATGATGTCCTCGCCCGCGAACCCGGCCTTCTGCGTCAGCAGGTCGTACGCGCGGCCGCAGATCGAGACCTTGCGGTCGGCGGTGTCGGCCTGGCCCTGCTCGTCGAAGGCCATCACGACGACGCCGGCGCCGTAGTTGCGGATGATCCGGGCCTGGGCGAGGAACGGCTCCTCGCCCTCCTTCAGGCTGATCGAGTTGACGACACCCTTGCCCTGGATGCAGCGCAGGCCGGCTTCGAGCACGGTCCACTTCGAGCTGTCCACCATCACCGGGATGCGGGCGACCTCGGGCTCGGTGGCGATGAGGTTGAGGAACGTCGTCATCGCCTCCTCGCTGTCGAGCAGGTCGGCGTCCATGTTGACGTCCAGCAGGTTCGCCCCGCCGCGGACCTGCTCCAGCGCGACGTCGACGGCGGCCTGGTGGTCGTCGGACTCGATGAGCCGGCGGAACCGCTTGGAGCCGGTGACGTTGGTGCGCTCGCCGATCATCACGAACCCGGTGTCGGCGTTGATGCCGAACGGCTCGAGGCCGCTGAACCGGGTGAACGCGGGCGGCGCGGGGACCTCGCGCGGGGTGACGCCCTTCGCGGCGGCGGCGATCTTCTCGATGTGCGCCGGGCTGGTGCCGCAGCAGCCGCCGACCAGGTTGACCAGGCCGTCGCGGGCGAAGCCGCCGATCAGCCCGGCGGTCTCGTCCGGCGTCTGGTCGTACCCGCCGAACGCGTTCGGGAGCCCGGCGTTCGGGTGGCAGGCGACGTAGGTGTCGGCGATCCGCGACAGTTCCTCGACGTGCGGGCGCATCTCCTCGGCGCCCAGCGAGCAGTTGACGCCCACGACCAGCGGCTTCGCGTGCTCGATCGAGCTCCAGAACGCCTCGACGGTCTGCCCCGAGAGCGTCCGCCCGCTCAGGTCGACGATGGTGACCGAGATCCACAGCGGCAGCTCCGGCGCGACGTCGCGCGCGGCGGCGATGGCGGCCTTGCAGTTGAGCGTGTCGAAGATGGTCTCGATCATCAGCAGGTCGACGCCGCCCTCGACGAGACCGGCGATCTGCTCCGCGTAAGCGGCCTTGACCTGCTCGAACGAGACGGCGCGGTACGCCGGGTCGTCGACCTTCGGCGACAGGCTGAGGGTGACGTTGAGCGGGCCGATCGACCCGGCGACGAACTTGCCGCCGAACTCGTCGGCGGCCTGGCGGGCCAGCTGCGCGCCGCGGACGTTCATCTCGTGGACGTGGGCCTGCAGGCCGTAGTCCGCCTGGCCGATGCTGGTGGCGGTGAAGGTGTTCGTCGTGGTGATGTCCGCGCCGGCCGCGAGGTACTGGCGGTGCACGTCGAGGATGACGTCCGGCCGGGTGATGTTGAGCAGGTCGGGGTCACCGGTGACGTCGTGGGTGTGGTCGCCGAAGCGGTCACCCGTGTAGTCGGCCGGGGTGAGCCCGGCGCCCTGCAGCATCGTGCCCCAAGCGCCGTCGAGAACCGCCACCCGCTGGCTGAGCAGCTCGCGCAGCCGCGCGGTGGCCTCGGACTCGTGCGGGGTGATCGGGTTCACCGGCAGCCTCCCTCAATCGGGAGGCGCCCTTGGGTGGTTGGTCCCGGCCGAGCGTGGCGGGCCCCCTGGCCCGTTGCAGCGCCTCTCGGCCTTCGAACCAGGGTACTGGAACCCCGGCCCGGCACACCATCCCGCCCCACGGGGCCGTCCACTGGCTGGGACGCCACCCACGCGCGTCCACAATGGATCGTCGGCTCCACTTTGCCACCACCCCGTTCCGTCCGGCCGTTCCCGGGCTCACCCACTATGACCCGGCAAACGTCGGCGCTCTGCTCCCTGCCTGCTTACCCGAGCGGCATCCATCAACACTCGATCGACGCTCGATCCGGTCACGCACAGCACGCACAGGTATACCGAAAGCGAGATCCGCCACCCGCACCGGTCCCGCGATGCGGGACGACGGCCGCTTGAAAACTGAAACACGTTCTAATACAGTCCGTCGCGTGGACTACGGAATCGTGCTGTTCACCAGCGACCGAGGCATCACCCCGGCGGCCGCGGCACAGGCCGCGGAAGCCGCGGGGTTCGCCACCTTCTACGTGCCCGAGCACACGCACATCCCGGTGAAACGCGAGTCACCGCACCCGCGCACCGGGGACGCGTCCCTGCCCGACGACCGGTACAGCCGCACGCTCGACCCGTGGGTGGCGCTGGCGACGGCCGCGGCGGTCACCGAGCGGATCCGCCTCTCGACGGCGGTGGCCCTGCCGGTCGAGAGCGACCCGATCACGCTCGCCAAGACGATCGCCAGCCTCGACCACCTCTCCGGCGGGCGCGTCACGCTCGGCACCGGGTTCGGCTGGAACGTCGACGAGCTGACCGACCACGGCGTGCCCGGCAACCGCCGCCGCACGGCCCTGCGCGAGTACCTCGAGGCGATGAGTGCACTGTGGACGGAGGAAGAAGCCGCCTACGACGGGGAGTTCGTGTCGTTCGGTCCTAGCTGGGCGTGGCCGAAACCGGTCCAGGCGCACATCCCGGTCCTGCTCGGCGCGGGCCCGACGGAGAAGACGTTCCGCTGGATCGCCCGCCACGCGGACGGCTGGATCACGACACCGGCGGACACCGACCTCGACGGCCACGTCGCGCTGCTGAAGGAGATCTGGCGCGACGAGGGCCGTTCCGGGGCGCCGTCGATCCACGCGCTGGGCGAGCGCCCGGACCCGCCGCGGCTGGCGCACCTGGACTCGCTCGGCGTCACCGAGGTGATCTTCGGACTCCCGGACCGCTCCCCCGACGAGGTCTCGGCCTGGATCGGCCGGCTGGCGGGAAAACTCGGCCTGGCCACGGCCCCTGTCGCCTGACCACCAACCCGGCCACCCCGGTCACCGTGTTGGCCACCCCGGTCACCGTGTTGGCCACCCCGGTCACCGTGTTGGCCACCCCGGTCACCGTGTTGGCCACCCCGGTCACCGTGTTGGCCACCCCGGTCACCGTGTTGGCCACTCCGGTCACCGTGTTGGCCACTCCGGTCAGCTTCGGCCGCCGACGGAAACCGCCGAGGCTTGCGTGGCTGCCGGGTTTTGTGGGGCGCGGGCTGGCGGTGCAGGTAGCCGAACGCTGGCTGGAACCCGACTGCGGCGCGAGGACTCGGGAACGGAAACGGCGGGGGTGCGGTCTTCCCGCACCCCCGCCGTTCGGACTTCCGGAATCAGCTCTTGACGGCCACGCCCTGACGCGCTCGCAGATCCAGCTCGATCTGCTCCAGCGAACGGCCCTTCGTCTCCGGGACGATCCACTTGGTGAGCACGAACAGCACCACGTTGATCCCGGCGAACAGGAACATCGAACCGCCAATGCCGAGCGAGCCCACGGCGGAGATGAGCGGGAACACCGCGCTCACGATGCCCGTCGCCGCCCAGAGGATGACGCTGCTGACGCCCATGCCCGCCGCCCGGTACTTGAGCGGGAACACCTCGGCCATCATCACCCAGACGACCGCGCCCCAGCCGAGCTCGTAGCCGACCAGGTACAGCACCATCATCACCAGCATCAGGATGCCGCGGGTGCCGGTGTCGTGGACGTTCAGCACCACGAGCCCGGCCGCCACCAGCGTGATCACCATGATCACGTTGCCGATGAGCAGCAGCGGCTTGCGACCCCAGCGGTCCACCACGAACACGACCCACGCGGTGAACAGGAACTTCGTCACGCCCAGCAGCACGCCGGACAGCAGCGCGGCCTGCGTGGCGAACCCGAGGCCGATCAGCATCGTCGGGAAGTACGCGTTGATCGCGTTGACCCCGCTGAACTGCTGCCCGATCGCGAGCAGCGCGGCGACGATCATCATCGGCCGCACGAAACCGGAGAACAGGTCGCGGAACCGCGGCTTGCCCTCGGTGTCCATCTGGATGACGTCGCGGATGGTCGCGATCTCCTCGTCGAGGTTCACGGTGTTGCCGTGCGCACTCGCCAGCACCCGCCGCGCCTCTTCCTCCTGGCCGTTCTTGACCAGCCAGCGCGGCGTCTCCGGCAGGAACGCGAGCCCGACGAGCAGGATCGCCGCGGGCACGATCGCACCGGCGAACATCCAGCGCCAGGCCGAGATCGGGCCGAGGAAGTAGCTGGTCAGGAACGCGATCAGGATGCCGAGCACGATGAAGATCTGGTTCAGCGCGCCCATCGCGCCGCGCAGCCGCGCCGGTGCCAGCTCGGAGAGGTAGGTCGGGACGGTCGAGGACGACAGCCCGATCCCTAGCCCGATGACCAGCCGCGAAATCACCAGGAACGCGAACGTCGGCGAGAAGGTCGCCGCCAGCGTGCCCACGATGACGATCGCCGCGGCGACCATGATGGTGCGCCGCCGGCCGAGTGCTTCGTTGATGCGGCTGGAGAACAGCGCGCCCACGATGGCACCGACCGAGAGACTGGCGGTGATCACGCCCTTGTCCCAGGCGGTCAGCGACCACGCTTTCCCGATGAACGGGAGCACCCCGGAGATCACCCCGAGGTCGTATCCGAACAGGATTCCGCCGAGTGCGCCGAAGAAGTACAAAGTTGTTCGGCTGATATGCCGTGGCGGGGCCGTCTGCGTCATTGCCGGGTCGCCTCTTTCATAGGTCCAGTCCAGCCAGCGGCCACCACACTCACACGCCGGAAAAAACCGGGCAAGACAGTCCTTGATAACGATTCAGAAACGTGATCGCCATTCACATATGTGACAGGGTAAGGCGCACGTCATTGCTCCGTACGCCGACTCTTCATTCACAACCTCGAATGGGTACGCAGTGGACACGGATCAGCCCGGAAGACGGTGCAAAGATCCACAATGGACAAAATGCGGGGCGCGATTCGTGAAAGCGCTCCCGGAACCGGCGGGCGGCAACCGGACGTATTCGGCGTTATACGCCGAGCGGGGGAAGAGGAGGTCCGGACGCAGCAGGAGGGGGTTCAACCCACCCCCAGGTGGTTGAACCCCCTCCGCGCCCCCAGACCGGACCGCCGTGCCGAGCAGCCGCAGCCTGCTCGGACGATGTCCGATGTCTGTCGAGTACCACTTTCCTCGGTACCGGCATCCGCCGCCATTCCTGCCCGGAGGGCAGTTTTTCGGCCCCGCGCACCCCGCTTGAGCTGCGGAAATCGTAGATCGAGGTGCAGAACTACCCAGCCGGGGCGGCAAAAATTACCCGGTCACGCGCTTTCCAGCACGACCTTGCCGACGTGGGCGCCGGACTCCAGGTGCTTGAAGGCGGCCGCGACGTCGTCGAAGGCGAACCGGCGGTCGATGACGGGCCGCAGGCCGGTGCGTTCGATCGCGCGGTTCATGGTCTGGAACGACTCGCGGGAGGCGTTGGTGAGCCCGCGCAGGGTCAGCTGCTTGACCAGCACGAGCACCGGGTCGGCCGCACCTTCGTGGGTGAGGACGCCGGCGACGCTGACGTGCCCGCCGACGCGCGCGGCGAGCATCGACTGGCCGATCGTGCCGCCCCCGCCGACGTCGACGACGTGGTCGACGCCGCCGCCGGCCAGCTCCGCCGCGGCGAGACCCCACTCCGGGGTGGTCGTGTAGTTGAGGGTGTCGGCCGCGCCGAGCTCACGCAGCCGCGCCAGCTTCTCGTCGGAACTCGACGTCGCGATGACGCGGGCGCCGGCGAGCGCGGCGAACTGCAGGGTGAACGTCGACAGGCCGCCGCTGCCCAGGGTGAGCACCGTCTGGCCGGGGAACACCCCGCCCTCCTCGACGACCGCGCGCCACGCCGTCACGCCGGCGCTGGGCAGCGTCGCGGCCTCGGCGTAGTCCAGGTGCGCGGGAATGGCCACCAGCGCGTCCTCCGGGAAGACGGCGTACTCGGCCAGCGTCCCGTCGAGCGAGCCGAACAGGTCGTCCGCGGTCTTCTCCGGGGTGCCGGGGCCCGCGAGCCAGTTCGGGAAGTACGTCGCGGCCACCCGGTCGCCCGCCGACCACGCGCGCACGCCGTCGCCGACTCCGACGACCTCGCCCGCGCCGTCGGACAGCGCGACGACGTCCGGCTTGACCGGCTTCGGGTAGAAGCCCTTGAGGATCATCAGGTCGCGGGCGTTGACCGCCCAGCCGTGCAGCCGGACCAGGACCTGGCCGGGGCCGGGTTCGGGGGCGTCACGCTCGCCGAGGACGAGTCCGGCGCCGGGACGCGGCAGGGAAAAGTACTTCACAGCGGCTCCAAGGAGGTGGGAAACCCATCAACAGGGCCAGTGTGTCGAAGTCGCCAGCTCTTCGTCGACCATCGCGAGAAGATCCGGGGTCAGTTCGGCGAGTGTCGCCGGGAAGTGCCGGACGCCGAGCCCGGCCATGAACTCCCGCTGCCGCGCGTGCGCCGGGCTCGACGGGAAGCCGAGGAAGCCGGCGCCGTGCTCGCGGGCGTCGGCGGCCACCCGGCTCACGTCGTCGACGAACACGATCTCGTCGAACGCGACGTCGAAGACCGTGCGGGCGATGTGCTCGACACCCGGCCGGTGCTCGTTGATGCTCACGTACGGCACTTCGGCGTCGAGCAGCGCGGTGAAGTCGCCGAGGTACCGGTCGAACGTGTGCTCCCGGGTGCGCCCGCCATAACAGACCAGCCGCACGGGCAGGCCGCTCAACGCCGTCAGGCAGTCCTGGACGCCCTCGGCCACCCGGATCGGATGCTCCCGCAGGTACTCCTGCCGCGCGGCCCAGAGCTGCTTCAGCGTCTCCTCGGCCGGTTGGTCCAGGGCACAGAGCCGGGTGACCTTCTCGGCGACGACGAGGTCGCGCAGCCCGATCACATCCCGCTCGGCTTCGGCGTCGTACACCCCGCCGTGGTCGGTGACGAACCGGGCGATCATGTCCAGGTAGGTGTCGTCGATGAGCACGCCGTCGCAGTCGAGGGCGACCACGCGGAGCTTGCGCAGGGCGCTCACCGCTGCGCGAACACTTCCCGCGCGGCCGCGATCGCGTTGAGCGCGGCCGGGAAGCCGCAGTAGAACGCCAGGTGCAGAATCGTCTCGACGATCTCCTTCTCGGTGCCGCCGACGTTGAGCGTGGCGTGCAGGTGCACCTTCAGCTGCGGGGTCGCGGTGCCGAGCGCCACGCACGCGGCGATCGTGACGATCTCGCGCAGCCGCAGGGTCAGGTGCGGCCGGGTGTAGATCTCGCCGAAGGTGAACTCGACGATGTACCGGGCCAGGTCGGGCGCGATGTCTTGGAGCGCCTGGGCGACCTTCTCCCCCGCGTCGCCGTCGACGGCCTTCATCGCGGCCAGGCCGCGCTCGTAGCGGTCCTCGATGCCGGCCCACGGCACGTCGGCCGCCTCACCCGTCGGCGGTTCTTCGGCCGGCAGAGCGGCGAACACGGTCTTCAGCTCCCCCAGCGCGTTCAGCGTCGCCGGGAACCCTGCGAACGAGCTGATCTGGATGGCCGTCTCGACCAGCTGACGGCGGGTGCAGCCGACGTTCAGAGCGGCCTTGGCGTGGAACTGCAGCTGCGAACCCGCGTAGCCCAGCGCGATGAGCGCGGCGACCGTCGCCAGCTGCCGGTCCGGGAGCGGGAGGCCGGGCCGGTGGTAGACGTCGCCGTAGATGAACCCGACGCACTGTTCGCCGAACTCCGCCTCGCCGATGCTCTCGAACAGGTCCAGCACGGCCGGGCGGTCCACCCCGCCGAGCTGCTGGATCAGTTCCAATCCCTGGGCGAAGGACGCGGCAGCGCGGTCCTGCTCCGGCACGTCGGACATCGTCGTGAGGTTCCTTCCGCAGTGGTGTTTTCGTCGGGCGGTGGTGCCTTGCTCAGCCCAGGTAGGCCCGGGTGGCCTGGTCGGCCTTGCGGCGTTCCAGGGTGTCGATGCGTTCCAGCCGGATCATCGCGTAGTCGATGCCGGCGGTGGCGACGGTGCGCCCGTGCTGGCGCACCGTCGCGGTGGCCCGGAACTTCAGGTGGTGCGCCCGCTCGAGGTCGGACTCCTCGATGCGCGACTCGACCGTGGCCGGGAGCGGGAACAGGAAGTCCTCGAAGGACATGTCGATCCGCTTCCACACCCCCGCGTAACCGGCCGAGGTCAAGGCGGGGCGGACCGCGGTCTCGAACTGCGCGATGCAGATCTGGCGCATCGCCTCGATGATCACGATGCCCTGCACGTGTTCGCCGGTGTGGTGGTCGAGGACGAGCTCGTTGTCCCGGTGGACGCGCAGGTCGGCCCGGCAGAGCGTGACCTCCGGGCTGTGCACGCCGGCGAGGAGGACGTTCTCCGCGCGGTGCTTGTGGACGATCGCCGGGGCCACCGGCAGCGGCCGGAACGCGTCCGGGTCCGCCAGGAAGACGGTGGCGCCGCTCTTCTCGGCGGCGGCTTCCAGCAGGTCGCAGTCCGTCCCGTCGATGCCCTGGCCGGGGTGGACGACCCAGCTGCAGCCGGCCACGTCCGGGCCGTCGGACGTCATCAGGGCCAGCAGCCCCGACACCGTGAACACCTGGTCACCGCGGGCGAACCGGGCGAAGCGGTCGGCGACCACCACGACCTGCCGGCGTGTCCGGCCGTGCAACGCCCAGTCGGGGGCGGCGTCGGCCGGTTCGGCAGGACTGTCGTGGGGTGCCCGGCACGCAGAACCATCAGGTCCTGCCATCGGCACCTCCATCCGGGATCGGGTCGAGCGTCACTCCCGCGTGGACGCCTGCGCGTCCACAAGGGCCTCCGCGAGGTTCCTGGCCGTCGGGACCGAGCGCCAGCGCGGACCGGACAGCTCGGCGGCGAGGACCTTGAGCATGGCACGCACCATGTCCGGCTGTCTGCTCACATCCGCGATCAAGAGCGGTTCCACTTGCGCGGCGGCGCCCTCGAGATCGTCGAGCAGCAGGTGCGCGCGGCCCATGTCGATCCGGATCATCGGGTCCATCGCTTCCCAGCGGTTCTCGAGCGACAGCCTCTCGTAGGCCTCGCGCGCGGTCCCGAACTCGCGCAACGCCGCCGAAGCCTGCCCGACCGAGAGCAGCGACGTGCCGGCCATGTAGTGCCGGCGGTCCTTCGTGATGTTGAAGAACTGGTCCTCGCCGCCGGCCCCGAGCTCCGGGTCCTCGATGCTGGTCCAGCGCGCGATCGCGTCCAGCACCTGCGGCTCGGCCCGCACGGACGACCACCCGCGCGCCTCGGCGAGGATCAGCGGCGCGTCGGTGAGCCGGCCGCCGACCTGGTAGTTGAGCCCGTCGGCGGCGAGCTTCGCGGACTCCACGCCGTTGCCGGCCCAGAACGCCACCCGCGCCTGCGACGTGCGGACCCAGCGCCGGGCGAGGAAGTCGTCGGCGTACTGCGTGTAGAGCCAGGCGGCGGAGTTCAGCTCGCGCGAAAGCCGGTACCGCCCGAGGTCCCCCGCGATCCACGCCATCATCGCGGCGCACTTCGCCCCGACCATGAGCAGGTCCTGGGTCTGCTTCGGCCGCTGCCGGCCCTTCAGGAGCGCGGCCGTGCGTTCCTCGACGACGGCGAGCTGGCCCAGCACCGAGTCGGGGGCGGTCCGCGTGTACGCGCTGCCCAGGAAGTTGAGGTCCGACCACAGGTCGTCGAGCTGGACCTCGTCCACGTTGGTCGTGGTGAGCAGGATGGCGTCGTCGAGCGAGGTCACCCCGACCTCGATGGCCGCGCCGGGGTCGACGTGGACGATCGAGCGGATCGGGTAGGTCAGCGCGGGCGCCGCGGCCTTGGCGGCGACCGGGACGACGGCCACGGGCGCGACCGGCGCAACCTGCTCCACCGGCTCCACGTCGGCGTGGTACTCGGCGAGGTCCTTCGGCGGGAGCTGCTCGAGGTCACGCAGCCCGAGCAGGGACTTCCAGCTCGTGCCGTAGACCTGGGCCAGCACCCGCAGCGCCGCGAACGTGGGCCGGACGCCGCGGTCGGGCCACTGCTCGTACTCCCAGATACGGGTCCCGCGCATACCCGCGCGGGGGTCACCCGTAAGGGTGTTGTACTGGTGCGCCGCCACGTCGAGCGACAACTCGGACGCCAGCCGCCACGCCGTGCGGGGCGGGACCCGGCATTCGACGATCAGGTTCTCCGCCACGCGCGCCGGGATCACCTCGTCAGGAAACCCCAGGGCGGCCAAGCGATCGCGCAGCTGTGCACGGTAGGGCTTACTCCCTGGCTTGACCTGTCGACTCATCGTTCATCCAACGATTTCCGGAGTACTGGTGCACCGGTCGACAGTACCGCAGCGTGACCGTTACGGCCCACGATGTGACAAAGGTGCGGCTCACGTCCGGAAATCGCCGTCAGGGGCGGAACGAGGCCGGAAAAGGGTGGTGCCGGCCGACCTGGGGGTCATCGGCCGGCACCACGGGGCGGGCGAACCCGCCTCCGCCATTATGCATGTGCGGACGCCCGCGCGCAGCGCCGGACGAACTTCTCACACTTCGGTGGACGCGGGTCAGCCCGCGGCGAGGAAGTGCTGCCGGACGCCGGCGCCGAACGCCGTCGGCGTGCCGTCGTAGGCCGAGATCAGCGCGGGCCCGGTCGAGCAGTTCCAGGTGTTCCAGGTCCAGCCGAGGTAGGACGCCTGGTGGCGGTCGAGCCAGTCCATCAGGCCGGTGACGTACCCGCTCCCGCAGTCGTTCTCGCCGATCTCGCCGGCGACCAGGGGCGCGGCCGCCGCGACCGGCGCGAGCTGGGCGTCCCAGCAGGAGGACGAGCTGCAGGTGTTGAAGTTGTACGAGTGCCACGACGCGACCAGGTTGCCCGCCGGGTCGCTCGGCTTGTACTGCAGCCACTGCGTGAGGTCGTTGGAGTAGGCCAGGCCGCCGAGCATGAGCACGTTGGTGGCGCCGGTCGCGCGGACGGCGTTCACCAGCGTCTGCATGCCCGCCACCGCGTAGCCGATGCCGGTGCACGCGGACCCGCCGTCGCGCCAGCACGTCCAGGCCGCCGCCGAGCCGGCGACCGCGCGGTCGAGGTAGGGCTCGTTGAACAGGTCCAGGATCGTGGCGTCGTCACCCTTGAACGCGGTCGCGACCGACGTCCACAGGTCCACCGCGTGCGCGGCGTCGGTCATCGGCTTCTGGCACGTCGAGTTGACGTCGGTGCACGCCGAGGAGTTTCCGGTGTAGACGCCCTGGGTCCAGTGGAGATCGAGGATCGCGACGAGACCGTTCCGGTGCAGCAGGTCCACATAGGACTTGAGCGCGGCGCGGTAGGTCGCGCCGGCGTAGGCGGGCTCGACGTTCGGCAGGCCGAGCCAGCAGTCCTCGTTGAACGGCACGCGCACGACGTTCGCGTGCCAGCTCTTGATGGCGGCCACGGAGGCGGCGTCCATCGGGCCGTCGAAGATGCCGTTGCCCTGCACGCAGGCGAACTCGCCGCCGGAGCGGTTCACGCCGCGCAGGGTGACCGACGCGCCCGCGGAGTCGGCCAGCCGGTTGCCGGCGACGTGCAGCGCGGGTGCGCCCCCGGCCGGCGGCGGGGTGGTGGTGACGGTCGTCGGCGGCGGGGTGGTCGTCGGGGGTGGCGTGCCGCCGCAGGGCGCGCCGTTGACGCTGATCGACGCCGGCGCGGTGTTGGTACCGCTGTAGCCGAAGTTGGCCCCGGCGGTGATCGACGAGCCGGGGGCGACGGTGCCGTTCCAGCCCGCCGGGGTGACGGTGACCGTCTTGCCCGTCTGGGCCCAGGTGGCGTTCCAGCCCTGCTGGAGCTGCTGGTTCCCGGCGTAGGCGTAGCTGATCTGCCAGCCGGACAGCGGCGCCGTCCCGAGGTTCTTCAGGGTGAGGTTGGCGGTGAAGCCGCTCCCCCAGTCGTTGACCGTGTAGCCGACTTCGCAGGCCGTCGCCGCCGAAGCGGGCGAAGGCGTGCCGAGGGTGAAGGCCGTCGTCGCGCCGACGACGGCGAGCGCGCTGAGGGCGCCGAGCAGTGCTGGTCCGGAACGCATCGATCACTCCTTTGTGCACGACCTGGATATGAGAGCGCTCCCAGCACCGGTGGACGCTACCGCGCGGCCCGGCGGCTGTAAACCTCGTGGCGAACGCCCGCGAACAACCCGGAATCCACTCCAACGGCGGCATCCGCCCGCTCCTGCCGGTGGCGCAGCGCGACCGGGACATTTCTTTGCCGCCAACGGGTTCGGCCGTTCAGGAGTGTTCAGTGGCCGATCCCGGGGAAACGGCCCCGGAAAGCCGTCCACCGGATCGAGCCGCGTCCGGGTCGCGCTTTACAACGACGATACGGCGGGGTTACCTTCTCGTCGGCTGGAAGCGCTCCCATGCCAGGTCACGATCACCAGACCGTGACCACGAAACACCAGGGGCGCCGTGGCTTCCGCTACGGCGCCCCTGCTCGTGTCCGGTGTCCCGGTTACCGGGAAAGGAAGCCCGATGAAGAGGTTCGCCGGTGCCCTGGCCGGGCTCTGCCTCGCCGCGGCGGGCACCACCGCGGTCCTCGCCGCGGGTCCGGCCGCCGCCGCCCCCGCCTGCGGCGTCGACTACCGCGTCGACCAGTGGGCGACCGGGTTCACCGCCCAGGTCACCGTCACCAACGGCGCCACCGCGCTCTCGTCGTGGACCCTCTCCTGGCACTACGCGGGCACCCAGGCCGTGACGTCGGCCTGGAACGCCACCGTCCGCCAGTCCGGCACGGCGGTGACCGCGGAGAGCCTGGCCTACAACGCGTCCCTGCCCGCCGGCGGCACCGTGACGTTCGGCCTGCAGGGCACCTATTCCGGCACCAATCCCGCACCGGGCGACTTCGCGCTCAACGGCGTCTCGTGCGGTGGCGACGCCCCACCCACCCCGACCACCACCACCACTTCTTCGCCGCCGCCCGCGGGGTGCGCCGACGTCTGCGACGACTTCGAGCAGCAGACCGGCACGACACCGGGCGGCCGGTGGACCGGCGGCGCGGCGAACTGCCAGGGCACCGGCACGGTCACCGTCGACAACACGGTCGCGCACTCGGGCACCCGCTCGGTCAAGGTCACCGGGCAGGGCGGGTACTGCAACCACGCCTTCCTCGGCACGACCCTGGCCGCCGGGAGCGTGCGGTACGGCCGGTTCTGGGTCCGCCACACGACGCCGCTGCCGGCCGGGCACGTCGCGTTCCTGGCGCTGCGGGACACCGCCGACGGTGGCCGCGACCTGCGGGCCGGCGGCCAGAACCGGGCGCTGCAGTGGAACCGCGAGTCCGACGACGCGACCCTGCCCGCGCAGAGCCCGGCCGGCGTCGCCCAGAGCGTGCCGCTGGCCACCGGGACCTGGTCGTGCTTCGAGTTCGAGGTCGACGGCCCCGGCGGGCAGCTGCGGACCTGGCTGAACGGCGCCGAGGTGCCCGGCCTGGTCGTCGACGGCGTGCCGACCCCCGACGTCGACCAGCAGTGGCTCGCCCGCGCGTGGCACCCGTCGCTCACCGACCTGCGCCTGGGCTGGGAGAGCTACGGCACCGACCCGGACACCCTGTGGTTCGACGACGTCGCCACCGGCCCCGCCCGGATCGGCTGCTAAGCCACGACGCGGTCGATCTCCGCCAGCTCCTCGTCCGTGAAGTCCAGGTTCGCCACCGCCGCGACCGTGTTCTCCAGCTGCGCGACACTGCTCGCCCCGATCAGCGCCGACGTCACCCGGCCGCGCCGCAGGATCCAGGCGATCGCCAGCTGCGCCAGCGACTGGTCACGCCGCTGGGCGACGTCGTTCAGCGCGCGGATCCGGCCCAGGGTCTCCTCGGTGATCCGGTCCTGGGTCAGGAACGGGCTGGCCCCCGCGGCGCGGGAGTCGGCCGGGATGCCGTCCAGGTAGCGGTCGGTCAGCAGGCCCTGGCTCAGCGGCGAATACGCGATCGAGCCGACGCCGTGCTCGGCCAGGGTGTCCAGCAGGCCGTCCTCGACCCAGCGGTTCAGGATCGAGTACGACGGCTGGTGGATCAGCAACGGCGTGCCGAGCTCGCCCAACGCCCGCAGCGCGGCTTCCGTCTGCTCGGGCGAGTAGTTGGAGATGCCCGCGTAGAGCGCTTTCCCCGACCGGACCGCCGTGTCCAGGGCACCCATGGTCTCCTCGATCGGGGTGTCCGGGTCCGGGCGGTGCGAGTAGAAGATGTCGAAGTGGTCCAGACCGGTGCGGGCCAAGCTCTGATCCAGGCTCGCGAGGACGCTCTTGCGCGAACCCCACTCACCGTACGGGCCGTCCCACATCAGGTAACCCGCCTTGGACGAGACCAGGATCTCGTCGCGGTACGGCCGGAAGTCGGCCGCGTAGTGCTTGCCGAAGTTCGCCTCGGCCGCGCCCGGCGGCGGGCCGTAGTTGTTGGCCAGGTCGAAGTGCGTCACCCCGAGGTCGAACGCCCGCCGCAGCACCGCCCGCTGGACGTCGAGGGGCTTGTCGTCCCCGAAGTTGTGCCACAGGCCGAGCGACACGGCGGGCAGCTTGAGCCCGCTGCGCCCGGCCCGTCGGTACGGCATGCCCGCGTAGCGGTCTCCGGCGGCGGCGAAAGGCGACATGATTCTCCTTGTCGGGAGGGAAAAGGCCCCCGCAGTCTACGGGCGTGATCAGCTTCCTTCGGTGACCGCGCCCCGGTCGAGGGACAGAGCCCCGGCGAACGACACCGCCGGCGCCAGCACGGGCAGCAGCGTCGCCTGGTAGGCGTGGTAGACGTCCGGCTTCCCCGCCCAGACCGTCGCGGCGGGGCGGTTGCGCGGGTCCAGCTCGTGGTGCCAGGACCCGCGTTCGCGGTCGACGAAGCACGCTTCGGTGTGCTCGCACCACTCTTCGAACCGGGCCAGGTACTCCGGGTCGCCGGTCTCCTGGTGCAGCGTCCAGGCGGCGGCGATCGCCTCGGCCACCACCCAGTGGAGGCGGTTGCGCACCACCGGGACGCCGTCGAAGTCCGTGGTGTAGACGAAGCCCGGGTGGCCGTCGACGGCCCAGCCGTCCCGCACCGCCGTGGCGAACAACGCCTCCGCGTCCGGCAGCAGCCACCCGGGTGCCGCGGCGCCGAGCGCGCGCTTCAGGTGAACCGCCAGCCGGGACCACTCGAGCAGGTGCCCGATGGTGACCCCGAACGGGCGGAACGGGTGCGCGGGCTCGTCCCGGTTGAACTCCAGCCGCACGTGCCAGTCCGCGTCGTAGTGCTCCGGCAGGCGCCAGCCGTGCGCGCGGGCTTCGCCGTGCACCAGGTGCTCCACAATGGACAACGCGCGGGCGGCCCAGACCGGGTCGCCGGTGACATCGTTGACAGCGAGCAGCGCTTCGACGGTGTGCATGTTGGCGTTGGCGCCGCGGTAGGTCTCCAGGCGCGTCCAGCCGCGGTCCCAGACGTCGGCGACCCGGCCCGGCCCCGCCTCCCAGAACCGGCGGTCGACGACGTCGAGGGCTTCGGCCAGCAGCGCGTCCGCTCCGTCGGCTCCGGCGGCCACCGCGCTCGTGGCCGCCAGCACGACGAACGCGTGCTCGTACGCGCGCTTCCCGTCGTCCACCGGGCCGGCCGCGGTCGCCGTGGCGAACCAGCCGCCGTGCTCGGGGTCCCGCAGCAGGCCGGTCAGCGCCGCGACGCCGTGCGCGACCTGCTCGGCCGCCCCCGGTACTCCTTGCAGCGCGGCGAGCGCGAAGACGTGCGTCATCCGGCAGGTGATCCACGTTTCGACGGGCCGGTCGAGGACCGGTCGCCCGGTCTCGTCGAGCCAGGCGAAGCCGCCCGCGGGGTGGGCCGCCGGAGCGGCGAAACCGAGCAGCCGGGCGGGTTCGGCCCGCACCCAGGCGGGAACCGAAGACGGAATGTCCACTTTCCGACAACCTTGCCTTTCTCGACCGGCCGGCCCGGGTGATCGGCCGGCTTTCCCAAGGTATGCCAGAGCTCGGACGCGGGTCACCCGCCCCCTCACCGGATGTTCCGCGAGCCGCCGCCACCGCGTACCCTGTAATGGGAGCGCTCCCAGTCTTCGACGCACGTACCCGACGAAGGGACCGACGTGACCAGGAGACGAAGTACGATCCTCGCCGCCGTCACCGTGTTGCTGGCGAGCCTGACCGCCGTGCTGCTGACCACGGGCACCGCCGAAGCGCACGGCGCCCTGATGAAACCGGGCAGTCGGACGTTCCTGTGCTGGCAGGACGGGCTGAGCTCGACCGGCCAGATCATCCCGCAGAACCCCGCCTGCTCGGCCGCGGTGGCCACCAGCGGCGCCAACTCGCTGTACAACTGGTTCGCCGTGCTGCGCTCCGACGGCGCCGGCCGCACCCGCGGCTTCATCCCGGACGGGAAACTGTGCTCCGGCGGGAACCCGAACTACGCCGGGTTCGACCAGGTCGGCGACTGGCCGCTGACCCACCTCACCGCCGGGGCGACGTTCGACTTCTCCTACAACGCGTGGGCCGCCCACCCGGGCTGGTTCTACACCTACGTGACCAAGGACGGCTGGGACCCGAGCCTGCCGCTGACCTGGGACTCGCTGGAGGACCAGCCGTTCCTGACCGTCGACCACCCGCCGGTGACCGGCCAGGTGGGGACCGTCGACGGCCAGTACAAGTGGACCGGCGCGCTGCCGGCGGGCAAGTCGGGACGGCACGTCATCTACTCGGTCTGGAAGCGCTCCGACAGCGCCGAGACGTTCTACGGCTGCTCGGACGTCACCTTCGACGGCGGGCACGGCGAGGTCACCGGGGTGCACGACCCGGGCACCCCGCCCACCACGCCGACGACCCCGACGTCTCCCCCGCCCACCGGCGGCTCGTGCATGGCGATGTACGAGATCACCAACACCTGGAGCGGCGGCTACCAGGCCACGGTGACGATCATGAACCACAGCACCACGGCGTACTCCGGCTGGCAGGCGGGCTGGACGCTGCCCACGGGCCAGACGGTCGGCAGCGTCTGGAACGGCACGCTGAGCCAGTCCGGCTCGGTGGTCACGGTCCGCGACGCGGACTGGAACGGCCGGATCCCGCCGGACGGCGAGACGACGTTCGGCCTGGTCGTGAACACCACCGGCACCAACCCGGCCCAGCCGTCGCCCACCTGCCAGGGCACCTGACCCTGAAGGTCCGTGAATGGCCCATCGAGGGACTTCAAGTCCCTCGATGTGCCATTCACGGAGCTGGGCGCGCGGGGCCGGTGCTGCCGCGGGTGATCAGCGCCGGCGGGGCCGTACGGACGTCGCCCGCGTCGCCGCCCGTCAGCAGGTCCCGCAGCACCGACACCGCGAGCGCGCCGAACTCCGCGACCGGGCGCCGCACCGCCGTCAGCGCCGGGCGGACCAGGCGGCAGAGCACCGAGTCGTCCCACGCCACCACCGAGACGTCGCCCGGCACGGCCAGGCCCCGTTCGCGCAGCGCGGCGAGCCCGGCGACGGCGAGGACGTCGGTGTCGAACAGCAGCGCGGTCGGCGGCCGGGCCGCGGCCAGCAGCCGGGTGGTGGCACCCGCGCCGGCCTCGGCCGAGTGGTCCGTGTGGACGGTCCGGGCGGCGGGCAGCCCCAGCCGCTCCGCCGCCGCGGCGAACGCCTCGGCCCGCACCCGCGTCTGCACCAGCACCGCCGGCCCGGCGACCCACGCGACCCGGCGGTGCCCGAGTGCGGCGAGGTAGCCGAGGACCTCGCCGACCGCGGCGGCGTCGTCCACCCGCACCGACGGGACGCCCGGGCGGCCGAGCGGGCCGCCCAGCGCCACCGCCGGCAGGCCGATCCGCAGCAGCTCGGCGATCCGGTCGTCGTCGCGGCGCGGGCCGGTCAGCAGCACGCCGTCGGCCCGGCGCTCGCCGTGCCAGCGCCGGTAGACCTCCAGCTCGGTGGCGTGGTCCGGCGCGACCTGCAGGATCAGCGACGCCGGCCCGAGCTCGCGCTGGATCCCGGTGAGCAGGGCCAGGAAGAGCGGTTCGACGCCGAGGACGTCCGCGGGGCGGTCCAGCACCATCCCGACCGCACCGGCCCGGCCGCCGGACAAGGCCCGCGCGGTCTCGTTCGGCGCCCAGCCCAGCTCCCGGGCGATCGCGGTGATCCGGTGCCGGGTCGCCTCGGAGACGCCGGGGCGGCCGTTGAGGGCGTAGGAAACGGCCCCTTTGGACACCCCGGCCTCGCGGGCGATGTCGGTGATCGTCGGACGCTTCATCGCGCTCCTCCACTGGACCCGTTGCGCCACAAGAACTCGACCCCAGGGCTTGACCGATTCATCGCGTGCCCGTGTCCGTCCGGACACCCGCAGTCGCCCACCTTGACACCCGTCGGCCGCGGAAACAAGACTCCCTCCCCGGGAGCGCTCCCACCCTCGTGTGCGAGCGCGAGTCGCGAACCGGGAGTGCGCACACGTGAGGAAGATCCGAAGAACACTGGCGGCCGCCGTCCTGCTGGTCCTGACCGGGGGCTGCGGCCCCGCCACGCCCGAGCGCTTCACGCTCACGCTGGCGACGTTCGGGCAGTTCGGCTACGACGACCTGATCCCGGGGTACGAGTTCACCCACCCCGGGCTCACCATCAACCAGGTCCGGACCGAGCAGGGCGGTCCGTACCACCAGGACCTGCTGGCCAAGCTGCAGAGCGGGCAGGGCCTCGCCGACGTCCAGGCCGTCGAGGAAGGCCACCTCGCCGACGTGCTCGCGCAGTCGGCGAAGTTCGCCGACCTGGCCGCGATCGGCCCGCCCGACGTCAAGCCCGGGCGCTGGCTGGAGTGGAAGTACGAGGCCGGGCTCGGCAAGGACGGCAAGCTCGTCGGTTACGGGACCGACATCGGCCCGCTCGCCATGTGCTACCGCAAGGACCTCCTCGAGGCCGCCGGCCTGCCGACCGACCCCGGCTCGGTGAAGACGATGTTCGCGACCTGGGACAGCTACTTCAAGGCGGGCGAGCGGTACGTCAAGCGCTCGAAGGGCAAGGCGTGGTTCGACTCCGCCGCGCAGAACTTCAACGCCATGGTCAACCAGCTCCCGGTCGGCTACCTCGACCGGCAGGACCGCCCGACGTTCGAGACGAACACCGCGCTCGCGGCCGCCTGGAACCAGGTCACCACCGCCGTCGAGCAGGGCCAGTCGGCCGGGCTGACGGCCTTCGCCGACGACGGGAACGCCGGCCTGCGCGCCGGGACGTTCGCGACGAAGGTCTGTCCTTCGTGGATGCTCGGCGCCATCGAGCAGCAGGCCGGGCTGGCCAATGCGGGCAAGTGGGCGATCACCGACGCCTTCCCGGACGGCGGCGGCAACTGGGGCGGCTCCTACCTGACCGTGCCGGCGACCAGCCCGCACCAGAAGGAGGCCGCCGCGCTGGCCGCCTGGCTCACCGCGCCGGAGCAGCAGCTGCACGCGTTCCGGGCCAGCGGGAACTTCCCCAGCCAGGTCGACGCCTTCACCTCGCCCGACCTGCTCAGCGAGATGAACGGCTACTTCGGCGGCGCGTTGAGCGGGCAGGTCTTCGTCGCGCAGGCCCGCAAGGTCGGGAAGCCGCAGTACAAGGGCCCCGGCGACGGGAAGATCCAGGAGACGGTCGTCGCGCCGGCGCTCAAGGCCATCGAGCAGGGTGCGGACCCCGCCGCCGTCTGGCAGCAGGTGAAGCTGGGCGCGGCCCAGGTCGTGCCCTGACCGGAAATCCGGTGGAACGGACGCACCGGAGCGGGCAGGGTGCCGGGTATGACGACTCCCCTGCCCGCGCCTTGGCCGCACCTCGGGATCCGGCGTCCCGGCCCGGCCGACCACCTGCCCGTCCTGGGCGTCCTCGACGACTGGTGGGGCGGCCTCGGCGGCGAGGAGGGCATGCGGCAACGGGCCCTCCTCCTGCCGAGGCTGATGTTCCAGCACTTCGGCGACAGCAATTTCCTGGTGACGGCCGACGAGCGGATCGTCGCGTTCCTGATCGGGTTCCTGTCGCAGTCGCGGCCGGACGAGAGCTACATCCACTTCGTCGGCGTCGACCCCGCGGAGCGCGGGAGCGGGCTGGGCGCGGAACTCTACGAGCGGTTCTTCGCCCACAGCCGGGCGCACGGGCGTTCGGTGGTACGGGCGATCACGTCGCCGCAGAACAGTGGTTCGCACGCGTTCCACACCAGGATGGGGTTCGTCACCGAACCCGGGCCGGAGGAGTTCGAAGGGCGGCCGGTCCAGCCCGACTACGACGGGCCCGGGCTGGACCGGATGACGTTCCGGAAGGACCTCAGCCCGACAGGCTGAACGTCTTCACACCCAGCCCGGTCTGGCCCTGCCACGGCTCGAAGCCGAACTGGACACTCGTCAGGTACCAGGCGTCGCTGATCTTGCCCCGGTTCACGGCGTCCCGCGTGAAGTCGGTGAGATTGACGCCGAGGCTGTCGGTGCCGCTGGTCCGGACGTAGGAGATGACGTTCCAGCCGATGTTGCCGAACCAGACGTTCCAGGTCGCGCCGGCCAGCTGCGCGGTGCCGATGACGCTGCCGACCGGCTGCGGGGCCCCGCGGTGGTTGCCCCAGATCATCACCTCGGCGCCGGTGTTCTGCCCGGCCGGGTTGGGCGCCGGGTCGTACCAGACGTCGTAGGAGGCGTCCCACTGTCCGGCTTGGACGGTCGCGTAGTCCACCCGGGACGTCAGCGAGCCGAGCGAGCGGACCTGGCGCGGCAGGCCGCTGCCGGTGCTGCAGTTGCCGTAGTGGCAGCCGGCGTAGACCGACGGGTAGCTGCCCGGGGCGCCGTTCGTCGGCCGGTTGTGCGACGCCGTCGTCACGCTGAAGCCGGTGGCCGACACCGAGAGGCACTGGGTCGTGTCGTCACCCCAGTTGTTGTTCTGCACGATGTAGCGGCCACCTTGGATGCGCAGCGAGCCGTACTTGTCGCACAGCTGCGTGTCCGCGGCCGCCGGTGGCGCGGTGAGCACGACACCGCCGGACAGCAGCACGGCCGTGGCTCCGAACGACGCCATTGTGGCTCGTAGCCGGTTGCTCATGAAGACTCCTTCCGGTTGCGGAACGGGTGGAAACCCGGGCCGGACGGCGGCTGCGCAGGCACCGCCCGGCCCGGGAGATCGGTTACTGCACCGCCGGGTAGGCGTTCTGGACCAGCTGCTCGAACTGGGCCTCGAACCACTTGCCCGACAGCGGCGAGTTCGGCAGGGCGCCGGTCAGGTTGCCGCCGTTGGCCTGATCGCTGCCGTGGAAGGCCGGGTCGCACATCCCGTCGAAGCCCTTGCCTTCGTCGTTCGGGATCTGCTGGCTCGCGCCGTCGGACTCACCCGGCGGCTTGATCCAGACGTAGGCGTCGAAGTGCGCCGCGGGCGACGCGGTGGGCCGCACGCCGAGCCCGGCCCCGCTCTGGTTGCACCAGTTGCCGCGGTGCAGCCGCCGGTCGATCCGGCCGGAGTTCACATAGCTGTCCACAGTGGACCCCGACGCGCCGGTGGGCCGGGCCGAGCCGCCCCAGCCGTTGCGGGAGGTGTCGATCAGCATGCCGATGCCGCTCGGCAGGCCCGCGGCGACGAACGCGTTGTACATCGCCGTGGCGAACGGCACCTCGGCGAAGTACGGGTTCCACTGGTAGAACGTGGCCGACCGGAGGGGCTGGCCGCCGACGTTGAGGCTCGAGTCCGGCAGGTTCGGCTCGGTGAGCGGGGTGTAGTTCGCCGTGTCGCTGATGAAGCCGTCGATGCTGTTCACCCCGGCGGTCGTCCCCTGGAGCGTCTGCTTGACCAGGTTGACGAACGGGCCGAAGTTGCTGTCCCAGCCCAGCCACGCCGAGTGCGCGATGTCGAGGTAGTTGTAGACGTTCGAGATCGCGTGCAGCTTGTTCAGCGCGTACTGGATGCCCTGGGTGTACGCCCCGGTCGACTGCGCTTCGGCGCACTTGGCCGTCGCGGTGTTGGTGACCAGGTTGGGCAGCGAGTCCGGTTCGACGACCGCCACGACCCGCAGCGGCGCGTACTTCGAGTCCGACAGGATCGAGGCGATCGGGTCGATGTACTCGCTCTTGTACCGGGCCAGACCGCCCGAGCCGGCCTGCAGCTCACCGTTGGACGCCAGCGCCGCGCAGTCGCGGTTGGGCAGGTCGTAGACGACGATCTGGATCGTCACCGGCGTGCCGCCGCTCTGGGCGAGCGCCGCGTCGAGGTGCCCGCGCAGACCGCGGGCGCTCGACGTGCCCTCGATCGCCGCGATCCGGTCCAGCCACACCGCGGTCGAGGTGTTCGCCACCTTGGCCATCTGGGTGCCGAGCGTGCCGCCCTTGGCCGCGGCCGCGGCGGTCACCTCCGCGGACCAGTCCGGGTTCACGTACCCCTTGGCCCCGGCGTACGGGTTGTCCACGTGCGTCCCCGGCTGGGTCGGCGTGGTGGGCACCGTGGGCGTGGTCGGGGTGGTGGGCGTCGTCGGGGTCGTGGGCGTGGTGGTCGGCGTGCCGGTGCCGCCGTCGCAGTGGACGCCGTTGAGCGAGAACGACCCCGGGATGTCGTTGGTGCCGGTGTAGGAGCCGTTGAAGCCGAAGCTCGCGGTCGCGTTCGACCCCAGCGTGCCGCCCCACGACGGGTTCTTCGCGCTGACGTGCTTGGCGGTCTGACTGAACGTGGCGCTCCAGCCCTGCTGGACCTGCTGGTTGCCGGCGAAGTCCCACTGGACGTCCCAGCTCGAGACGGCGTCGCCCAGGTTGGTCACCGCGAGGTTCGCGGTGAAGCCGGTGTCCCACTGGTTGACGGTGTAGGTGACCTTGCAGCCGGTGGCGGCGACCGCCGGGCTGCCGCCGGCCACCACCAGACCGGCCACGACGGCCGCGGCCGTCACCGAGGACGCCACGGCGAGCCGTGACTTCCTCCTCGCGGACCAGAATTCACTCTTCATCGAGTGTGCTCCTTCTGTTCTGTTGACGGGTCAGGTGGTGCACGCGGTCGCGCCGACGGCGAAGCCACTGGGGTTCGGGGTCGAGGCGCCGGTCGCCTGGAAGCCGATCGACGTCGAGGCGCCGCCGGCCAGGTCGGGGGCCCAGGTGGGCGCCTTCGCGGTCGCCTGCGCGCCGGACTGGGTGACGGTGGCGCCCCAGCCGCCGGTGATCTGCGTCCCGGACGCCGCGGTCCAGCCGAGCGACCAGGCCTTCAGCGGGGTGGTGCCGGTGTTCTTCAGCGTCACGGAGGCGACGAATCCGCCTTGCCACGCGTTGTCGACGTGGTAGGTCACCGCGCAGCTCACCGCGGGCGGCGGATCCGTCGTGCCGCCGCCCCCGACCGGCGGGATCAGGTACGGCTGCAGGATCGCCTGCTTGGCCTGGTTGACGGTCGTCCAGTCGTCGTTGAGGATGCCGCCGGTGTCCCCGGAGTTCGGGTTCCACGACCAGTACGTGAAGCTCATCCCGGTGGTTCCGGTGCCGGCGTACTTCATCAGCTCCTGCAGCCAGACCTTGTCGCGCGGGTCGGCGAGCGTGGTGCCGAACTCGCCGAGCAGCACCGGCGCGATGTTCTGCTTCTGCAGGTAGCCGAAGAAGTGGTCCCACAGCGCGGGCAGGTTCGCCGGGAACGCCGGGTCGGAGAACCACGGCTGGGCGAACACCGACGTCGCGTACTCGTGCGCCGAGTAGACCAGCTTGTCCGCTTTGGACAGTCGCACCGGGAACTGCCGCGCGCCGGAGAGGTTGCCGCCCCACCAGCCGCACTGCGGGTCGCCGGTGACACTGACGCAGTCGACACCCTCCACGATGACCAGCCAGTCCGGGTTCGCGGCCAGGACGGCGTTGCCGCCGCGTTCGGCGGCGAGCCGCCAGTCGGTCGCGGTGTCACCGCAGCCCCAGCACGCGCCGCCGCCACCCTGGATCGAGTGCGGCTCGTTGTGCAGGTCGGCGCCGATCACCGTGGTGTTGCCCTTGTAGTGCTGGGCGAGCATCGTCCAGTCGGACAGCCAGCGGCTTTCGGGGTAGGCGCTGGTGTACCAGAGCGCGGACTGCGCGCCGGAGTCCGGCCGGTGCTGGTCGAGGATCACCCGCATGCCCTTGGTGCCGGCGTAGCCGATGATCTTGTCGAGCACCTGCAGCCCGGAAAGCCCTTGCAGGTCCGGGTTCTGGACGGCGTCGATGCTGTTCGGCTTGACACCCGGGTCGAAGAGCTGGTTGGAGTACGGCAGCCGCAGCGTGTTGTAGCCGAGGCTCGCCATCTGGTCGAGCATGTCCTTGTAGTTGCGGCTCCACAGGCCGTGCGGCGAGTAGTTGCCGGTCTCGGCGCCGAACCAGTTGACGCCGGTCATCCGGACCGGCGCGCCGGTGGCGTCGACCAGCTGGGAGCCGGAGGAGTGCCAGTACCCGGTGCCGGTGCCTGCGGCTTGTACCGCGGCTTGGGTCGTGGCCTGCGGGGCCGCGGTGGCCGGGGACGCCGTGAGAACGGCGCCCCCGACCAGTGCGGCGACCGCGAGTGCGAGCAGTCGCTTCATCGAGTGCCTTTCAGCCGAACAGGGCGACGTGGGCGGCGAACGCCGTGGCGATCTCCGACTGCGCCCAGAACCGGTGGTAGGTGAACGTCGGCGCGGCGCCACCGTCCAGGTAGGACTGGACCTTCGGCCACTGCGGGTCGTTCTTGTAGAAGGACCGCATCGAGGTGAACGTCGAGGAGGCGTTGATCGGGTCGCCGTTCGGCATGGTCCCGGTCCAGCCCGTCGGGACGTAGGGCCCCTGGTCCGTGGTGGCGTTGTAGGCGTCGTCGAACCGGTTGTAGTCCGTCCGGGTCTCCGGCACCGCGATGCCCTGGGTGTCCGCGTTCGCCGACAGCGCCGTCAGCAGCTGCTCCCCCACCGTCTTGGCCTGGGCGTTGCCCGAGCCGGACGCGTAGTAGAGCAACGTCTTCGACAGCGAAGCCGCGACACCGACGTCGGTGCTGTAGTTCTTCACCGTGACGTGCAGACCGGTGTTGCCGCCCGGGCTGGTGGCGTTCCAGGTGTCCGGCGCGCCGCTCCAGGTCAGGTCGGACGGGACCTGGAAGCTCCCGCCGGCCCCGACCGTGGTGCCCGCGATGGCCCACGGGACCCACTTGTCGAGGATCTTCTTGGCCCGGGCGTCCTTGGTGGCCTGGTAGTACTCGGCGATGCGTTCCATGCCCCAGGTCTGGAAGCCGAACCACTGGTTGCTCGGCGGGTCGTGCCAGACCGGCTGCTGGTCGTAGAACATGCCGTAGAACGTCGGCGTGCCGGACGGCGGCGTGCCGTACTGGCCTTCCCAGCTGTTGGTCGCGCCGCCGGCGAGGCCGCCTTCGGACGACTGGAGCCACTGCAGGAACTCCATCTGCCGGCCGAGGCTGGTCGCCCAGTCGCTCGCGCCGGTCGCCGACGTCACCTTCAGGCCGGCGTCGGCCGACAGCGCGTACGCGGCCAGCGGGTTCTGGTAGCCCTGGTGGGCCGCGCCGTCACCGATGCGCCACGCCCACGCGTTCTGGTCGAGCGAACCGCCCCAGGCGTAGTACCAGGAGATGAGGTAGTGCTCGCTGTCCTTGCCGCTGCCCGCCGCGCAGGTGGACGCGCCGACGCAGTTGCCGATCTTCTTGAAGTACTTGTCGAACAACGAGTACCGCAGGTAGTCGCCCATCTTCGACGCCTTCTTGACGACGGCCGCGACGTCGGCGCCCTTGCCTTGTGCCTGGGCCCACTTCTCGGCCTGGAAGGCCACCTGCACCGCGCGGGCGTCCGCGTCCGGCGCGTCGGTGTACTTCCACTGCTTGGCGTAGGACGAGTCGCCGGTGAACAGGTCGAGGTAGCCGTTCTTGCCGCCGAACTTCATCGTGTCGCAGCTCGGCTGCGTGATGGTCTCCCACACCGACTCCTGCGAGCCGCGCTGGAAGGTGTTGATGAACGCGGGCGCGGTGTTCGTGCCGTCCTCGCAGTGGCCGAACTTGTAGATGTTGTCGACGTCGAGCAGCCAGTGCATGCCGTAGACGTCCGGTGAGCCGTAGGCGGCCTTCAGCTCGGCCGCGATCGGGTCGCTGCCCACGGCCACGCCGGTCTGCAGCTGCGACGGGTACGACTTCGGGCTCGGGTACTCCGCCGCGTACGTCGCGGGCTTGCTCGCGTTGTACCCCGAGTTGCCGCTCTGGTCGGCCGCGGACGGGATCGCGTAGGTCTCGATCGACGTCCACGCCGCGTTGAACGGCGTCCAGTCCCCGGTGATCTGCCCGTAGGAGGCCTCGAGCCAGAGGTAGTAGCTGAACGCCTCCGACGTCGTCTCGTGGCCGTAGTCCGGCGCTTCCACCATCAGCGTCTCGATGGAGTGGTAGGGCACCAGGATGTTCCCGAACTTGCGGAAGTAGCCGTTGTTCGGGTCCTTGATCTTGTTGTACTGCTTGAGGAACTCGACCTGGTAGTCCGATGTGGACGCCGAGATCTCGGTGACCGTCACGGTGGCGGCGGTGTAGCCGGTGCCGCTCGCGGTGAAGGTCGCGCTGCCGAGCGCTCCGCCGTTGTCGGCGCTCTTCACGGTGACGTTCTGCGGGGTGCTCCAGTTCGCCGTCGTGAAGGTGAGGCTCGTGGGAGTGGCCGCCAGGTCGGCGCTGCCCGTGGTCTTGGCGATCGCGACGGTCACGGGGCTCGTCGGGGCGCCGGCGAGAGTGACGCCGAAGGTCGTCGTGCCGCCCTGCTTGACCTGCGCGGTCGCCGGGGTGGCGACGATCGTCGGACCGGACAGGACCTTGACGCTGACGGGGTTCGACGTGGTGGAGGCGTTCTTGTTGTCGTAGGCCTTGGCCGTGATCGAGTAGGTGCCGGCGGGAACGTTGCCCCAGCTGCCCTCGAACGGCGCGGACGTGTCGGTGGCGAGCAGCGTGTCCCCGGCGTAGAACTCGACCTTGCTCACGGTGCCGTCGGTGTCGGCCGCGGTCGCGGCGAGCGGGATCGTGGCCGGGGCGTAGTAGGTGCCGGTCGACGTCGGCGACGTCAGGCTGACGGTCGGGGCCTTGTTGGCGCCGGTGCACGCGGAGCCGTTGACGGAGAAGTCCGTCGGCGGCCGGTTGGCGGACCCCTTGGTGCCGTTGAAGCCGAAGGAGGTGCTGGCCCCCGTCCCGAGGTGGCCGTTGTAGGAGAGGTTCGTCGCCGTGACCGCGGCGCCGGTCTGGGCGAAGGTGGCGCTCCAGCCTTGCTGGACCTTCTGGCCGTCGGGGAACGTCCAGCCGACCTGCCAGCTGTCGAGGGGCGCACCGTCGTTCCGCAGTGAAACGCTGGCCGTGAACCCGGTGTCCCAGTCGTTGGTGGTGTAGGTGACGGAGCAGGCCACGTCGGCGGCGAGCGCCGGTGGCACGGGGACGAGCAGGGCGGCCAAGACCACCGAACTCGCGACCAGCGGCAGTACGCCGGCCTTGATGGGATGAGGGGAACGCATGGCTGCGGAACTCCTTTGTCCGTAGGGAGCCAGCGATCTGGGAGCGCTTCCAGGCGCAGACGGTAGCCAGCCGGAAACACCCCTGTAAAGAATCGAGTCAGAAGCACACCGCCATCGACGGCCTCGACGTTGCCGACCCGCGAGTAGTCAGCCCGCTGAACACTCCTGAACGGCCCCACCCGTTCGTCACCCCGTCACCCAACCGGCCCAGCGCGCCGGTCACCCGCCGTGCCTTTCCGGCGCCGGCTTGCGCCAAAGGCGTACACCTGGACTAGGAGCGCTCCCAGCCTCCCCAGCCCACTACTCGCCACCGTGTCGTCCCTCCCGGTGCGCCGTGTCGTCCCCCGGATCACGCGTGTCGACCCTCCAGACACGTGAGCCGACCCTCCAGGCACGCGAGCTGACCCTCCAGGTACGCGAACCGACCGTCCATGCACGCGAGTTCGCCCCTTCCGGCCGTGCGGGAAGGGGCATCACCCGTGATCAGGAGGCCGACACGCGTGATTGGAGGGACGACACGGCGCTCCGGGAGGGCGGCACACAAACCCGGGGGTCGGGTTGCGTGGCTGGAGGGACGACGCGGCGGGGGTCAGCTGGAGCCGCGGATGGCCAGGGAGACCGGGAGGACCTGCTGGCGGGGCTTGAGGGCCTGGTCGTCGAGGAGCTGCAGCATGGTCTCGACCATGGCGTGGACCTGCTCGCGCGGGTCCTGGTGCACGGACGTCAGGGGCGGGTCCATGGCCGGGGCGAGGGTGGCGTTGTCGTCGAAGCTGACCACCGCGACGTCGGCCGGGATGCGGCGGCCGGCCGCGTCCAAAGTACGCAAAGCGCCCACCGCCATCATGTCGCTCGCGACGAAGACGGCGTCGAGGTCCGGGTGGCGAGCGAGCAGCGCGGACATCGCGTTCGCGCCGCCCGAGAGCGTGAAGTCGGCCTCCGCGGCCAGGTCGACGGGGTCGAGACCGGCGTCGAGCAGGGTCTTGCGCCAGCCGGCGAGCCGGTCGATCGCGGCGCTCTGGTCCTGGGGGCCGGCGATCGTGCCGATCTTGCGGCGGCCGGACGCGACCAGGTGTTCCACGGCCAAGCGCGCGCCGCCCTCGTTGTCGAAGTCGACGACGTGGACGCCGCGGCGGATGCCCGCCGCCTGGCCGCCGAACACGACCGGGATGCGCAGCAGCCGCAACGCCTTGGGCAGCGGGTCGGCCCGGTGCGGGGCGAAGACCAGCGCGCCGTCGACGTGGCCGCCTTCGAGGAACCGGACGGTCTTGCTCAGGTCTTCGCGCGTGTCACTGAAGATCAGCACCATCTGCCGGCCGATGTCGGCGAGCTCGCGGTAGCCGGCGCGCATGACGGCCGTGCGGTACGGGTCGTCGAGCAGCCGGGCCTCCGGCTCCGAGAGCACCACGGCGATCGCCCCGGTCCGCCGGGTGACCAGCGAGCGGGCCGCCTGGTTCGGGGAATAGCCCAGGTCACGGGCCGCGGCCTGGACCTTCTCCCGCGCCGCCGCGCTGACGTACGCGTCGTCGTTCAACGCCCGCGACGCCGTCGACCGCGACACGCCGGCGAACGCCGCGACGTCCTCCAGCGTCGGCCGCTCTTCATCCCCTGCTCGAGGCCCCACGGCACCGCCCTCGCTCACCACACCCACCCGGACGCCCCCAGCTTATCGCCCGCGCATCCCAGGGTCCGGGAGCGCTCCTCGCAGGAAACGCTCCGGTTACAGCCCCTTGACACCGCTGGAGGCCACAAGCAGACTCTGCGACACCTGGGAGCGCTCCCAGACCGGCTCCCAGTAGTGAGAGCGCTCATTCCCGTCAACAAGGTGGTTGGACACGTGAGAACGATCCGGAACGGCCTGGTCCTCGCACTGGGCATCACGATGACGGCGCTCGGCGCCACGGCCTGCGGTGGCGGCGGTGACGCGACCCCGCCGGCGGCCGGCCCCAACGAGCACGTGGACCTGACGCTGGCGACGTTCACCGAGTTCGGCTACGAGGCCCTCATCCCGGAATACGAGCGGCTGCACCCCAACATCAAGATCACCCACCGCAAGACCGGCCAGGGCGGGCCCTACCACCAGGACCTGATCACCAAGCTGGCCGCGGGCTCCGGCCTCGCCGACGTCACGGCGGTCGAGGAGGGCCACCTGTCCGACGTCCTCGACAAGGGCTCGAAGTTCAACGACCTGACCAAGATCGGCCCCGCCGACGCCTCCCCCGACCGCTGGCTCGGCTGGAAGTACGACGCCGCGAAGACCAAGGACGGCAAGGTCATCGGCTACGGCACGGACATCGGGCCGCTCGCCATGTGCTACCGCAAGGACATGTTCGCCGCGGCCGGCCTGCCGACCGACCCCGAAGCCGTGAAGCCGCTGTTCGCCACCTGGGACAGCTACTTCGCCGCCGGTGCCGACTACGTGGGCAAGAGCAAGGGCAAGGCCTGGTTCGACTCCGCCGCGCAGAACTTCAACGCGATGGTCAACCAGCTCCCGCAGGGCTACATCGGCAGTGACGACAAGCTCGCCGTCGAGGGCAACCAGGGCATCAAGGACGCCTGGACGAAGGTCACCGACGCCGTCGCCAAGGGCGAGTCGGCCAAGCTCACCGCGTTCAGCAACGAGTGGAACTCCGGCTTCAAGCAGGGCGCGTTCGCCACGAAGGTCTGCCCGGCGTGGATGCTCGGCGTGATCAAGGAGCAGGCCGGCCCGGAGAACGCCGGCAAGTGGGCGGTCACCGCGGCCTTCCCCGGTGGCGGCGGCAACTGGGGCGGTTCGTACCTGACCGTGCCGACGCAGTCGAAGCACCCGAAGGAGGCCGCCGAGCTCGCGGCCTGGCTGACCGCGCCGGAGCAGCAGATCAAGGCGTTCCAGGCGAAGGGCACCTTCCCGAGCCAGGTCAAGGCGCTCTCGGACCCCGCGCTGCTGAGCCAGACCGACGCCTACTTCGGCAACGCGAAGGTCGGCGAGCTGTTCGCCGAGCAGGCCAAGAAGGTCCAGAAGCCGCAGTACAAGGGCCCCGGTGACGGCCAGATCCAGGAGAACGCCTCCAGCCCGGCGCTGCAGGCGGTCGAACAGGGCAAGTCGGCGGCGGACGGCTGGCAGCAACTGGTCGACTCGGCGAAGAAGATCACCCGCTGACCTCATGACCGTCATCGACAAGGTCGCGCCGGAAAGGAGTAAGGCCGGGGAGCGCACGTCTCCCCGGCCCACCTTCCGGCACAAGCTGAGCCGGTGGGACGTCAAGGTATCGCCGTACCTCTACGTCGCACCGTTCTTCATCGTCTTCGGTGTCGTCGGGCTGTTCCCGCTGCTCTACACCGCGTACGTGTCGCTGTTCAAGTGGAAGGCCGGGGACGACAACCCCGACTTCATCGGCATCGACAACTACAAGGAACTGTTCGCCGACGGGCAGTTCTGGAACGCGCTGGCCAACACCGTCAGCATCTTCCTGCTCTCCAGCATCCCGCAGCTGATCATCGCGATGGCGCTCGCGGCGCTGCTCGGCGGCCGGTTGCGCGGCGCGACCGGCTGGCGCGTCGGCATCCTGCTGCCGTACGCGGCCAGCCTCGTCGCGATCGGCATCATCTTCGCGAACCTGTTCGGCCCGAAGTACGGGCTGATCAACGGCGTCCTGCAGACGATCGGCCTCGACCCGGTCGACTGGCAGGCCAGCCGGTTCGGCAGCCACGTCGCGATCGCGATCATGGTGAACTGGCGCTGGACCGGCTACAACGCGCTGATCGTGCTGGCCGCCATGCAGGCCATCCCGAAGGAACTGCACGAGGCCGCGCTGATCGACGGCGCGGGGATGTGGCGGCGGTTCACCGCCGTCACGCTGCCGCTGTTGAAGCCGACGCTGATCTTCGTCACCATCACCTCGACGATCGGCGGGCTGCAGATCTTCACCGAGCCCAAGCTGTTCGACGCCATGCCCGGGTCGAACAACGGCGGTTCCACCAACCAGTTCCAGACCGTGACGTTGTACCTGTACCAATCCGCGTTCGAGAACTTCAACCTCGGGTACGCCTCGGCGATCGCCTGGGTGCTGTTCCTGATCATCGTGGTCATCGCGCTGGTGAACTTCTTCCTCACCGGCCGGCTGGCCCGCACCCCGGCGGTGAAGAAGAGATGACCACCATCCACAGTGGACTCCGCAGGAGCGTCGCGACGCTCGGCAAGCCGCGCAAGGCGACCTACTGGGTGCTCGCCATCTTCGTGCTCGGCTCGCTGTTCCCGTTCTACTGGTCGTTCCTGGTCGCCAGCCGCGACAACGGGATGCTCACCGAGCGCATCCCGCCGTTCTTCCCCGGCGGGAACTTCTTCGCCAACGCCGCCCGGGTGTTCGACACCGTGCCGTTCTGGAAGGCGCTGGCCAACAGCGTCATCGTGTCCGGCACGGTCACGCTCACCACGGTGCTGTTCTCCTCGCTGGCCGGGTTCGCCTTCGCGAAACTCCGGTTCCGCGGCCGCAACGGGCTGTTCGTGTTCATCGTCATCACCCTCGCCGTGCCCACCCAGCTCGGCATCATCCCGCTGTTCATCGCCATGTCGAAGCTCGGCTGGGCCGGCGGGCTGCAATCGGTGATCGTGCCCAACCTGGTCACCGCGTTCGGTGTGTTCTGGATGCGCCAGTACACCGTGGACGCGCTGCCGTACGAGCTGATCGAGGCCGCGCGCGTCGACGGCTGCAGCATGATCCGCATCTTCTGGAACGTCTGTCTCCCCGCGGTACGCCCGGCGGCGGCGATCCTGGCGATGTTCACGTTCATGACGTCCTGGAACGACTTCCTGTGGCCGCTGGTGGTCCTGGACGCGGGCAACCCGACCGTCCAGGTGGCGCTGGAGAAGCTGCAGAGCGGTTACTACGTCGACTATTCGCTGGTGCTGGCCGGCACGACCCTGGCCACCATCCCGATCCTCATCGTCTTCCTCCTCCTCGGCCGCCAGATCGTGGCCGGGATCATGCAAGGTGCCGTGAAAGGGTGAACATGTCCGTACATCCCGACAGCGTTCGGGCGGAAAACGTTCGGGCGGAGACCGCGTTGATGTTCCCGCCCGCCTTCGTCTGGGGCGCCGCCACCGCGGCGTTCCAGGTGGAAGGAGCCACCACGGCCGACGGGCGCACCGACTCGGTCTGGGACGTCTTCGCGCGCCGTCCGGGTGCGGTCGTGGGCGGCGACACCGGGGACCCGGCGGCCGACCACTACCGCCGCTACGGCGAAGACGTCGACCTGATGCGCCGCCTGGGCCTGGGCGCCTACCGGTTCTCGCTGGCCTGGCCGCGGGTGCGGCCCGACGGCGGCGCCGCCAACGCCGCCGGGCTCGCCTTCTACGACCGGCTCGTCGACCGGCTCCTCGAGGCCGGGATCGAGCCGTGGGCGACGCTCTACCACTGGGACCTGCCGCAGGCGCTGGAAGAGCAGGGCGGCTGGACGTCCCGGGACACCGCGTACCGCTTCGCCGAGTACGCCGAGACCGTGCTGGCCCGCCTCGGCGACCGCGTCGCCAGCTGGTCGACGCTCAACGAGCCGTGGTGCGCGGCGATGCTCGGCTACGCGGGCGGCATCCACGCGCCGGGCCGCACCGACCACACCGCCGCCGTCGCCGCCACGCACCACCTGCTGCTGGGGCACGGGCTCGCGATGGACATCATCCGGGCGCACGCGCCGGACGTCCCGGCCGGGATCACGCTCAACCTGTACCCGGTCGTCCCGCACGACCCGGCGAACGCGAGCGACGTCGCCGCGTGCCGCCGGATCGACGGCCTGCAGAACCGGCTGTTCCTGGATCCCGTGCTGCGCGGCGGATACCCGGACGACCTGGTCGAGGACCTGGCGCCGTTCGGCCTCGGCGACGTCGTCCGGCCCGATGACAGCGCTGTCATCGCCGCGCACGTCGACTGGCTCGGCGTGAACTACTACCGCGACTACCGCGTCGCGGGCCGTCCGGTGCCGGGCAGCGAGCCCGCGGGCCCGGAGTGGGTCGGCGCGGGCGACGTCCACTTCGTGCCGGACCCGGCCGCGGCCCGCACGGACTCCGGCTGGGAGGTCCAGCCGGCCGGGCTGACGGAGTCGCTGCTGCAGGTCCACCGGGGTTACCGCCAGATCCCGCTGTACATCACGGAGAACGGCGCGGCCTACCCCGACGTCGTCTCCGACGGCGGCGAGATCGTCGACACCGACCGCGTCGCGTTCCTGGACTCCCACCTGCGCGCGGCGCACGAGGCGCTGGCGGCCGGCGTCGACCTGCGGGGCTACTTCTACTGGTCGCTGCTGGACAACTTCGAGTGGGCGGAGGGCTACGCCAAGCGGTTCGGCCTGGTCCACGTCGACTACGAGACGCAGACGCGGACCCCGAAGCGCAGCGCCCACTGGTACTCGCGGGTGATCGGCCTCAACGGCCTGGGCTGACACCTCCGGGCCGCACCACAAGGAGGCACGCCGTGAGGGGCACCTTCAGGGACACCACGTCCCTGAAGGTGCCCCTCACGGCGTTCACGCGACCGCGTCGAGGCGCGCGAGTGACAGACTGGCCGGTATGGGACTGCGCAGCGAAGCTTGGTTCAACAACCCCGCCGACCCCGGGATGACCGCGCTCTACCTCGAGCGGTACATGAACTGGGGCCTGACCAGGGAAGAGCTGCAGTCCGGGAAGCCGATCATCGGGATCGCGCAGACCGGCTCGGACCTCACGCCGTGCAACCGGCACCACCTGCAGCTGGCCGACCGGACGCGCGAAGGCATCCGCGAGGCCGGCGGGATCGCCATCGAGTTCCCCGTGCACCCCATCCAGGAGACCGGCAAGCGCCCGACCGCCGCGCTGGATCGGAACCTCGCCTACCTCGGGCTCGTCGAGACGCTCTACGGCTACCCCATCGACGGCGTCGTGCTGACCACCGGCTGTGACAAGACGACGCCGGCGTGCCTGATGGCCGCCGCGACCGTGGACATCCCGGCCATCGTGCTGTCCGGCGGGCCGATGCTCAACGGCTGGCACAACGGCGAGCGCACCGGGTCGGGCACCATCGTCTGGAAGGCGCGCGAGCTGCTCGCCGCCGGGGAGATCGACGACGCCGGGTTCATGGAGCTGGTCGCGTCGTCGGCGCCGTCGCCCGGGCACTGCAACACGATGGGCACGGCCTCGACGATGAACGCGCTCGCCGAGGCGCTCGGGATGAGCCTGCCCGGCTGCGCGGCCATCCCGGCGCCGCACCGCGACCGGGCGCGGATGGCCTACCGCACCGGGCTGCGGATCGTCGAGCTGGTGCGGGAAGACCTGAAACCGTCGGACATCCTGACGCGGGCGGCGTTCGAGAACGCCATCGTCGTCAGCTCGGCCATCGGCGGGTCCACCAACGCGCCGATCCACCTCGCCGCGATCGCCCGGCACATCGGCGTCGACCTGCCGCTGACCGACTGGCAGCGGCTCGGGCACGCCGTGCCGCTGCTAGTCGACCTGCAGCCGGCCGGCAAGTACCTCGGCGAGGAGTTCCACCGCGCCGGCGGGGTGCCGGCCGTGGTGCACGAGCTGATGCGGCACGGGCTGATCCACGAGGACGCGCCCACGGTCAACGGCCGCACGCTCGGCGACAACTGCCGCGACGCCGAGGCGGGCGACCGCGACGTCATCCGGACGTTCGACACCGCGCTGGTGGCCGACGCGGGGTTCCTCGTGCTGCACGGCAACCTGTTCGACGCCGCGATCATGAAGTCCAGCGTGATCTCGCCGGAGTTCCGGCGCCGCTACCTCGCGGGTGGGGTGTACGAGGGCACCGCGGTCGTGTTCGACGGCCCGGAGGACTACCACGCCCGCATCGACGACCCGGATCTCGGCGTCGACGAGGAGTCGCTGCTCGTCATGCGCGGGACCGGCCCGCTCGGCTACCCGGGCTCGGCCGAGGTGGTCAACATGCGCCCGCCGGCCGAGCTGATCAAGCGCGGCGTGCACGAGCTGCCGTGCCTGGGCGACGGCCGCCAGTCGGGCACCTCCGGCTCGCCGTCGATCCTCAACGCCTCCCCCGAGGCCGCGGCGGGCGGCGGGCTCGCCGTGCTGCGGACGGGCGACCGGGTGCGCATCGACCTCACGGCGGGCACCGCGGACGTCCTGATCACCGACGACGAGCTCGCGCTGCGGCACAAGGAGCTCGACGACGCGGGCGGGTACCGGGTGCCCGAATCGCAGACGCCGTGGCAGGAGATCCAGCGCTCGATGGTCGACCAGCTCTGCGACGGCATGGTGCTGCGCCCGGCCGTGGCGTACCAACGGGTGGCGGCGACAAAGGGGATCCCCCGTGACAACCACTGACGGTAGTGCCCGAATACGGCACGTTCCCCGAAAGCGCTGCTTGGAAGCAGCGTCACGGGGGTACCTGTGGGATAAGCCGAGGCCGAGGAGGACCCCCGATGCTGCCGGACCGTGAACGCCATGCCCTTCGCGAGATCGAGGCGGAACTGCTGGCGAGCGACCCCACGCTCGCCGACGTGTTCAGCGGTCGCGACATGCGGCAAGCCCGGCGCTGGAGCCTCCTGCTGATCCTGTGCGACATCACGGCGGTGGTGATGCTCGTCGTCGGCCTGTTCGCCCGGGACGCCTCGCTGGTGCTCTGGGGCACGGTCAGCGCGGGCGCGCTGGTGGCGTGGCACATCGCCCGCTCGGAGACGACCCGCAAGGCCACCACCGGCGAAGCCGAGCCCGCCGCCCACTGAACGTGTCTCCCCCGCCTCGGTGGTCCGGGACCACCGAGGCGGTTCTCGTCAAGAAGCTTTAAGCGCCTTCTCCAGCTGGGTCCGCGACATCTTCGACCGGCCCTTGACGTTCTTCTCCCGCGCCAGCTTGTCCAGATCCGTCTTCGACAGGTCCGCCAGATCGGGCTGTTTCTTCGCGGGCTTCTTCTTGCCCTTCGCCGGCTTGCCGCCGCTCTTGCGGCTCTTCACGCTGCGCGAAAGGGCCTCGAACAGGTCGACGACGTCGGCCGACTGCGCCGGCTCCTCCTCGTGGGCGATCTCCTTGCCGGACTCCTTCGCCTTGATCAGGTCCTCGACGCGCTCGGAGTACTCGTCGCGGAAGTCCTCCGGGCGCCACGGCGCGGTCATCTCGTCGACCAGCGACAGGGCCATGTCGAGCTCCTTCGGCCGGGCCTTGGGCACCTTGGGCAGCCCGCCCATGACGTCCTTCGGCTTCCGGAGGTCCGCGACGAAGTGCAGCGTGTTGAGGACCATCACGTCCTCGCCCGCGCGGACCGCGCAGAGGTACTCCTTGCCGCGCAGCACGAACTTCGCGACGCCGGCCTTCTCGCTGCGGTCCATCGCCTGCAGCAGCAGGCCGTACGCCTTGGCGAAGTCCTCCTTCGCAGGCTTCAGCCAGTACGTCCGGTCGTAGAACCACGGGTCGATCTCGTCGAGCTCGACGAACTGCTCGATGTCGATCCGCCGCGACCGCTCGGGCGCGATCTCGTCCAGCTCGTCCGGCTCGACGAGCACGTGGTCGCCGCCGCCGACGTCGTAGCCCTTGACGATCTCGTCCTGGGTGACCTCGTCGCCGGTCCGCTCATTGACCTTGCGGTTGCGGATCCGGTCGGACGTCCCGCGTTCGAACTGGTGGAAGTGGATCGTGTGGTCCGCCACCGCGGGGTACAGCTCCACCGGAACGGTGACCAGCCCCAGGCTCAGCGCACCACTCCATACCGGTCTGGCCATGACGACCTCCTCACCGCCCTCCGATACCCGCGCGTGGGTATCGCGAAACGGCTCAGGCGACTTCGGTGCTCCTGCTGTCGCCGCGGTGCAGGCCCAGCATCTCGAGCAGCAAGGCGCAGTCGTCGGCGTCCCTGGCCCCCGCCGCGACGGCCAGCGCCGCCTTCCGGCGCAGCCGCTGCCGCTCCGGCGTGTCCTCGCCGTCGACCAGCAGGTCGACGACCGGCCGCAGATCGTTCCGCTTGTCCCTCATCCCGTGCTCCCCTTTACCCGGTTCCTTCCCCAGCCCGGCTACCCCGCATCACCGGACGAAACACAGGAGTCACCGGACCGGACGCCGGAGACACCGATCATTGGACCGAACGAGTGAAATCGCCCGGTCCCGGCGCCGGAACCGGCAAGGTAGGTGAGACCCACGTCACACCAGGAGGCCACATGGGCACTCAGATCCGCATCAGCCGCGAGGACGGCTCGCTGCCCTGCGAGGTCTGCGGCTTCCCCACGATGCACGTCGCGCAGGTCGTCGGCGACGACGGCCGGGTGCTCGGCCGCACCCTGGTCTGCACGACGTGCTCGCGCAGCCGGCAGCCGGACCCGGTGCCCCAGGCCGACGCGCCCCCGGACGAGGTTCCGGCGACCTGACGGGCCGTGTCGGCCTCCTCGCATGAGGCCGACGCGGACCTTCGACGCCTCAGCTGCTCGTCGTCGCCACCGCCGCGACGAACTCGGCCGCCACCTCGTGGAGCTTGCGGTTGCCGTCCTGGGAGCGCTTGACCAGGCGCTGGAACGCGTCCTCCGCCGTGATCCGGTGCGCCGCCATCAGGATCCCCTTGGCCTGCTCGATCACCGCGCGCGTCTCCAGCGCGCGGTTGAGCTGTTCGATCAGCTCCTGCGCCGCGAAGTACCGCCGCGCGCCGCGCAGCCCGAGGACCACCGTCGCGGTGTACAGCTCGAGGATCTTCGTACCCAGCTCGCTGAACCCGTGCTCGCCGAACCCGAACAGGTTGACCGCGCCGGACATGTCGTCGTCCACCGTCAGGGGCGCGGCGAGGAAACTCGCGACGCCCAGCTGCTCGGCCTTCGTCACGAACTGCGGCCACAGGTCCCCGACCGCGCCGACGCCGACCCGGACCGGCTGCCCGGTTTCGGCGGCGCGCAGACACGGTCCGTCCCCGATGCGGTACTGCTCGCGGTCGAAGTTGACCGCCCGCTGGTCGGTGCTGGCGACCGTTTCCGGTTCCCCGTCCCGGACCAGGGTGATGCTCGCCATGTCGGCCCCCGGCACCACCTGCACGGCGTGGTCGCAGACGGCCTGCAGCATCTGGCCCAGATCCAGCTTGGTGTCGAGCATCGCGGTCAGCGACTCCATCGCGACCGTCACATCGTCGAGCCGCGCGGTGAGCTGTTCATGCCCGCCCGTCATCCTGGTGACGCCCCTTACTTCTTGTGCTCAGGGCGCTCTAAGACCAGGGAGGACCCGGGCGCGCGCCACAGTGGGCCGCTAGCGCTTTAACGGGTCCAGCGCGAGATTACTGCATCCCCGCAGCGGCGGGCACAAGCGGTCACCACCTCCGCGCGCCGCACGTCCGTTCGGAGCAACGGACCCCGGACCGAACCCGGCACCCCGGCTCTGGGCGCACCCCCGGTGCGTCGACGTCGATCTGTCCGAAGTGGACTTCCCGGGCGTCGCGGGCGTCCGGGTGCTGCCCCGAGCCGGCGCCCGCCTAGGCCGATTCCCCGGCCAGGGCCGGCAGCAGCTCCTTCTCGGCGAAGTCGAGGAAGCCGTCCTGCTGGTCGCCGCCGATCTGGATCAGCGCGACGTCGGTGAAGCCCGCCTTCGCGAACTCGCGCACGCCTTCGACGATCGGCTCGACGTCCGGGCCGCACGGGATCGACCCGGCGACGTCGTCCTCGCGGACGAACTGGGTGGCGCCGGCGAACCCGGCCGGGCCCGGCAGCTCGGCGTTGACCTTCCAGCCGCCGGCGAACCAGCGGAACTGCTCGTGGGCGCGCTTCACCGCGGCGTCGCGGTCGGTGCCCCACGACACCGGCAGCTGCGCGATCTTGCGGGACGCCGGACCGGGCCGGGCGGCGTCCCACTCCCGCGCCAGGTCCGCCTTCGGCTCGACGGCGATCATCGCGTCGGCGACCGGGGCGAACCGGCGCACCGACTGCGCGCCGGACACCGCGACGCCGATCGGCATGCGCGTCTCCGGCAGGTCCCACAGCTTCGCGGAGTCGACGCGGAAGTGCGTGCCCTCGTAGCTGAAGTAGCCGCCATCAGAAGAGTCGAAGAGGCCGCCGATGATCTGGACGGCCTCGGCGAGCATGTCGTGGCGGACGTTCGCCCCCGGCCAGCCGCGCCCGACGACGTGCTCGTTGAGGTTCTCGCCCGCGCCGAGGCCGAGGGTGAACCGCCCGCCGGACAGCGCCTGGATCGTCGCCGCCTTCTGCGCCACCACCGCGGGGTGGTAGCGCATGGTCGGGCAGGTCACGAACGTCATCAGCTCGGCGCGTTCGGTGACCTGCGTGACCGCGCCCAGCACGCTCCAGGCGTACGGCGAGTGGCCCTGTTCGGCCAGCCATGGCGAGTAGTGGTCGCTCATGACCTCGAACGCGAAGCCCGCTCGTTCCGCGCCGGCGGCGTAGCGCACCAGGTCGTTCGGACCCGTCTGCTCGGTCATCAGGGTGTAGCCGATCCGCATCGGAGCTCCTCTCGTCCCGCGTCGCTTACCCGGCCCCGATGATGATCAACCGCGGCGTTTGCCCGGTCGCGGACCGGGTATCCGGAGAGCATCGAGGGGAGCGGTCATGCCTCAGGCCTGGAGCGGCAAGCGCGAGCGTCAGTACGAGCACATCAAGGACGCACAGGAAGATCGCGGCGCGAGCACGGAACGCGCCGAGGAGATCGCCGCCCGCACGGTGAACAAGAACCGCGCCCGGTCGGGTGAATCACGGGAAGCGAGCCCGTCGTCGCTGCGGGGCAAGTCGCCGCAGGAGCGTGGTGGTGAGCGGTCCGGGAACGGCAAGGGACCGGGTGGCCTGACCAAGGACCAGCTCTACAACGAAGCCAAGAAGCGGAACATCGACGGCCGCTCCAAGATGACCAAGAAGGAGCTCGAACGGGCTCTCGGCCGGTGACGGCGCCCTCGAGTCCGGATCGCGAAGTGTCAGGGTTCCCCCAGATGGGTAGACAGTCCGGTATGGAAGAAACACGAAGTGGCACGTCCGGCGGGCAGCCGGCGGCCGATGGCCTGCTCGACGAGGTGGTGGAGCTGCGGTTGCCCGCCATGGCCGAGCAGATCCCCCTGGTCCGGATGCTCACGCACGGCATGGTGTCCCGCGCGGACTTCGGGCTGGACGCCATCGCCGACGCCAAGATGGCGGTCGACGAGGCGTGCGCGCAGCTGGTCCAGCTCGCGGAGCTCGGCACCCAGCTGCACTGCCGCTTCCGGCAGTCGCTCGACGGGCTGCACGTCGTCGTCTCGGCCCGCTCCACCGATCCCCGGCCGCCCAGCGACCGGACGTTCGGCTGGCACGTGCTGACCACCCTGAGCCGGTCGGTGACCGCGCACTGCGACGTCCTCCCGGGCGGGGGCGCGGGCATCATCACGATCGAGCTGATGCTCAACCCGGGAACGAGCGCGTGAGCGGCGAGCGCAAAACCCTCCTCCACCGCCCCGACGAATACGCCCACTGCGAACCGCTGTTCGAGGAGCTGGGCGATCTCGCGGCGGACGACCCGCGGCGCGACGTCGTCCGGGGCAAGCTCGTAACCGAGCTGCTGCCGCTGGCCGAGCACATCGCGACCCGGTTCTCCGGGCGTGGCGAGCCGCGGGAGGACCTGGTCCAGGTGGCGCGGATCGGCCTGATCAACGCCGTCGACCGCTTCGACCCGGCGCGTGGGCACGACTTCCTGTCCTTCGCGGTGCCGACGATCATGGGTGAGGTCCGGCGCCACTTCCGCGACACCGGCTGGTCCGTCCGCGTGCCGCGCCGGCTCAAGGAGCTGCACCTCTCGCTGAGCCAGGGCTCCGCCACGCTGTCGCAGCGCCTCGGGCGCGCGCCGACGCCGACGGAGCTGGCCGAGCACCTGAGCCTGGACGTCGACGAGGTCCGCGAGGGCCTGCTCGCCGGCAACGCGTACCAGGCGCTGTCGGTGGACAAGCCGGTGCACGACGACGCCGAGGCGCTCTCGCTGGCCGACACCATGGGCGAGCCGGACCACGAGATGGCCATGGTGGAGAACCACGAGGCCCTCCAGCCGCTGCTGCAGGAGCTGCCGCCCCGCGAGCGCGCGATCCTCGTGATGCGCTTCTTCGGCGGCCTGACGCAGACCCAGATCGCCGACCGCGTCGGCATCTCCCAGATGCACGTCTCCCGCCTGTTGTCGCAGACGCTCGAGCAGCTGCGTGGCAAGCTCACCGGCGACGCCTGACGCCGTCCGGGGCGGCGGCCCTGTCCGAGCCGCCGCCGGCACCGGTCAGCCGAGCCAGCCGGGGCGGTCGCCCTTCCGGAGCCGCCGCCACTCCCCCGTGAACTCCGCACGCAGCCGCGCCGCCTTCGCCGCGTCCTGGCCGTGCAGGATCCCGAACGTGAACGTGTTCTGGCCCTCGCCGTGCCCGTCGACGGCGAGGTGGTGCAGGACCTCCCGGCCGATCACGGTGTCCTGGTGCGCGCCCAGCGTCTGCTGGACGGCCTTGACGTTCTTGCGCCACGCCCGCAGCTTCTTCCCGTATACCGGCTTCACGGTGTCGGCGGCGTAGCGGGCCCGCTTGGCCTTCTTGCGGACGTCGTGCAGGGCCGTCTCGAGTTGGACGCCCTCGAGGCCGCGGGTTGCGGCTTCGGCGCGGCGCAGCTTCTTCGCGGCCTTGCGGACGGGCTTACGCAGTGCCGACTTCGCGGGCTTGCGCCCGCTGTCGGTCAGGGCCGGGTCCGCCAGTACGGCGTCGAGCGCCCGCAGCAGGTTCCGGTACCGCTTGCCGGTCAGCGCCTCCAGCGCCCGGGTCCGGCCCTGCTCCTCCTCCCGCGCGAAGTAGCGCGTCAGGTACTGGCGCAGCGGTCCGAGCACCAGCTCCGGCGGCACGCCGTCCAGCTGCTTGCCCAGCCGGTCCTGCGTGACCTCGGTGTCGCGGGCCGGCGCCAGCTCGTGGCCGAGCCACTTCAGCTCGGCGGCGACCGGCGCCGTCGCCTCTTCGTCCACAACGGACCCGAAGGTGCGCAGGGCGCTGCGGAGCTTCCGGCTCGCCACGCGCATCTGGTGCACCGAGTCCGCGACGTCCAGCCGGACGCCGACGTCCGCGCGGCGCAGGTCGTCGAAGTGCGCGCGCAGGGACGTCAGCACGACGTCCGCGGCGGCGGGCTTCTTGCGAGCGCGGCGTGGCGTGGGCACGCGGTCGCCGATCAGGCGCCGCAGCTTCGACGGCCACGGCGACGCGGACGCGCCGGCCGCGGCCAGTGCCCGGTCGAACTCCTCCAGCAGGCCCGGCTCGGTGCCGGGGTCGAGCTCCAGTTCCAGCTCCCGCCACTCGTCGAGCCGCGCGGACTCGCCGCCGGCCTCGCCGGTCACGTGGTCGTCGGTCAGGACGGCGACGGTCCGGCCCTCGGCGTCGGCGAGGCGGTGGGCGAAGCGGTCGGTGCGCAGGTGCGCGATCGGCACCAGCTTCTCCCCCAGCGTGTAGGCCCGCACCAGGCGCTTGAGCCGGCCGGGCACCTTGTGGGCGTCGCCACCGAGCGGCAGCTGGATCTCCTGGCGCTCGTCGGCCGAGACGGGCAGCTTGACGTGCCAGCCCGCGTCATGGCCGCCGACCCGGCGGCGCAGGGTGATACCGGCCTGGGCCAGCCGGAAGGTCCGGGTGTCGTAGTACGACGCGTCGAGGACCTGCTCCACGGGATCATCCTGCGTCTCGACCCCGGCGACGCCGAGCAGCCTCGGCACCCCGCTGCCCGGGACGATCTCGTACTTGCGTTCGCGCTCGATCACCGTCGACGGCGCAGCCATGGACGTCCTTCCTGGTGGCGGTGGGTTTCCCCTCCGGCTACCCGGTGGACCCGGTGCCGACACGGGATTCGGCGCCCGGGCAGCGGGTAACCCGGAAGAAATCGAATCCGGACCAGGAGCGTGCATGAACCGCAGCCGGCCCGCAACCGACCTCACCACCGTCCTCGACGGCGACCACCGGGAGCTCGACCGGCTGTGCACCGAGCTGGAGCTCGGGCAAGGCAGCCCGGAGAACCGCAAGGATCTCGCCGACCACCTCATCGGGGCGCTGGTCCGCCACACCGTCGCCGAAGAGCCCTACCTCGACGGTGCCGGGGCTCTCGCCGAGGCGGACGGGCTGATGCGGCAGCTGGAGGGCGCGGGGCCGCAGGAGACGCGGTTCGAGCGGCTGCTGAGCGGGCTGATCCGCGCCGCCCGGCGACACGGGCGCGACGAGGGCCCCGAGGTGGTGGCGCGGATCCGGCGGGACTGGTCGCCGGAACGCCGCGGCGAGCTCGGCCGGGAGGTCGTCGAGGCCCGCGAGGCCGCGGCGACCCTGCCGCACCCGGGGCTGTCCCACCGGATGCCCCAGGCCGACCAGCTGCGGCCGGGTCCGGGGTTCGTCGACCGGGTCCGCGGCGCGCTCGACCCGGCATCCGGGGGAACCGCCTCTGCCGGTTGAGGCCACCTCGCGGCGCGGATCACGCCCGGCCCGCCCGGGGTGCACACTGGGATCGGGTTGAATGGGAAGGACCGCATCACGAGGGACGAAGGCAGCGAGGGAAATGAGCGTCGGCGAAGACGAATGGGCCGGAGAACGCACCTGGTTCGGTGTGGACGACGCGCGCCCGGCCGAAGCCGGTCCGCTGGCGCGCCAGTTCGCCGACCTGACCCGGACGCTGCTCGACGCGACCCCGACGGTCGGCGGCGTGCTGAAGCTGGTCGTCGGCGCGGCGGTCGAGATCATCCCCGACGCCGACCTGGTGAGCGTCACCCTGCGCGATCCGGACGGCCGGTTCCACACCCCGGTCGAGACGGACCCGATCGCCCTGGCGCTCGACGAGCTGCAGTACAAGCACGGTGAGGGCCCGTGCGTCGAGGCCGCCTGCCCGGACGGGCCGGCGATCGGCTGGTCGCAGGACGTGGGCCGGGACCCGCGGTGGCCGTCGTTCGGCCCGGGCACCGCGGCCCACGGCTACCACTCGGTGCTGGCGACCACGCTGATCCCGGACGCCCGGCCACCCCGGCTGTCCGGCGCGCTGAACATCTACTCGCGCAAGCCCGGCGCGTTCGACGGCGCCGCCATCGACGCCGCGCTGCTGCTCGCGACGCACGCGTCACTGGCACTGGCCCACACCGAGTCCGTCGTGTCCGCCGAGCTCGAAGCCACCCACCTGCGGAAGGCGGTCGAAGGCCGCGACGTGATCGGGCAGGCGAAAGGCATCTTGATGCAGCGCCGCGGCATCACGGCCGACGAGGCCTTCGACGTCCTGCGCAAGGCCTCGCAGGACCTGAACGTCAAGCTGGCCGACCTGGCGAGAACCCTGGCCACCCGGCACACCGAGCTGGACCTGCCGGTTCCCGAGCACTGACACGCCGAAAGGCGGCACCCTCCAGTGGGAGGTGCCGCCTTTCGGTGCGTGCGTGAGCCTTACGGCGTCGTGTAGGGCGGTCGCTGGTCCAGCGACGGGCTGACGTCCGGGTACCGGCCGTCCTGGCCCGCCACCGGCATGACCGTGGGGCCCTGCTGCTCCGGTTCGACCCGCTGCCGGCCGCCTCGCTGGACGACGGCTTCGACCTCCTGCTCGCCGCGGATGCGGGCCAGCGCGCCGAGCGTGATCGCGTGGGCCAGCGCCAGGATCAGCAGCAACACGCCGATCCGGGCGATGATGCTCGGCAGGTCGCCACCGATGTTGATGGTCGAGACGAGCGCCAGCACCCCCAGCGTCGCCAGGTGGAACAGCACCGTGACCAGGCGGGCCATCGACGCCCCGGCCGCCGGGTCACCGTAGGAGTTTTCGAGGTAGCGGCGGCCGCTGCGGTAGATGATCTGGCCGTCCGCGACGACCAGCAGCGCGCCGATCAAGAGAAACGCGAGGTAGGCGTTCGTGCTCATGCCGGACGCTCCTTCCTGGGGGACCTTCCCGGAAGAGGTACCCGGGTCGTCGCGCAGGGAAACGCGCCGGTCACCCCGTGAACGTGTCGGGGTCGGGACCGGTGCGGCGGCCGTCGTCGAGCCCGCCGATCGCCGCCATGTCCTCTTCGCCGAGCTCGAAGCCGAAGACGTCGATGTTCTGCCGGATCCGCTCCGGCGTCGACGACTTGGGGAACACGATGTTCCCGAGCTGGATGTGCCAGCGGAGGACGATCTGCGCCGCGGAGCGGTCGTGCTTCCCGGCGAGCCCGGTCAGCACCGGGTCCTCGAGCACCTCGGCCCGGGCCAGCGGGCTCCACGCCTCGGTCGCGATGCCGTGCGCGCGGTGGTACTCGCGCAGTTCCGCCTGCTGCAGCGCGGGGTGCAGCTCGATCTGGTTGACCGCGGGGACCGTGCCGGTCTCCTCGGCGAGCCGGTCGAGGTGCTCGGGCTGGAAGTTCGAGACGCCGATCGCGCGGGCCTTCCCGGCCCGCAGGATGTCCTCGAAGCCCTGCCACGTCTTGACGTACTTGCCGGTCTTCGGCAGCGGCCAGTGGATCAGGTACAGGTCGACGTGGTCGAGCCCGAGCCGCCGGAGGCTGCCCTCCAGCGCGGTGATCGCGTTGTCGTACCCCTGGGCGTCGTTGGCGAGCTTCGTGGTGACGAAGACGTCCTCGCGCGCCAGACCGGACTCCGCGATCGCCGCGCCGACCCCCGCCTCGTTCCGGTACATCTGCGCGGTGTCGATGTGCCGGTAGCCCGCGTCCAGCGCCGTCCACACGGCGCTCGCCGTGTCGTCGGCCGGGATCTGGAACACGCCGAACCCGAACTGCGGGATCCGGACGCCGTTGTTCAGTTCCACGGTGGGGACATCGGCTGTGGTGGAGGTCATGCGTCCGGCCTACCCGAGCCGTCCGGACGCGAAACGCCACGGGCCGGTACCCACTCCACGGTTTCACTCTTCCGAGTGACCTTCCGCGGGACAGCGCGGCTACCCGGGCAAATCCGGCGTGGTTATCCACGCCGGAACGCGGGTAGCCCGGCCTCAGGAGGTATTCCGTGATCGAAGAGGTGAACAAGAAGCCCGCGGCCGAACGCTCGGTCGGCGAGCTGGTGTCGGACCTGTCCGACGAGGTCAAGCGCCTCGTCCGGGACGAAATCCGGCTCGGGGTCTTCGAGCTGCAGCACAAGGGCAGGAAAATGGGCTTCGGCGCCGGGTTGTTCGGCGCCGCCGGGCTGCTCGCGCTGTTCGGCGTCGGGGCGCTCGTCGCGACCGCGATCCTCGCGCTGGCGCTCGTGGTCCCCGGCTGGCTGGCGGCGCTGATCGTCGCCGTGGCACTGTTCCTGATCGCCGGGGTCGCCGCCCTGGTCGGCAAGAAGGAAGTCACGCAGGCGGTGCCGCCGGTGCCGGAGGAAGCCATCGCCGGTGTCCGCGAAGACGTGGACACCGTGAAACAGGGAGTGCACTCATGAGCGGGGACTTCCCGAAGAACGCGGAAGAGGCGCGGCTCGACCGCGACGCCACCCGTGAAGAGCTGACCGAGACCCTGGACGCGCTCGGGCAGAAGCTCGACGTGAAGACCCGGGTCACCGAGAACATCGACGGTAAGCTCGACCAAGCCACGGTCAAGGTGGCCGGCATCACGAACGAGCCGACCGCGGTGAAGTTCCGCCAAGGCGCCGACGCCGTGCGCAGCAACCCGCTGCCGGTCTTCGCGGGCGTGCTGGGCCTGGTGATCGTGATCCGGTTGATCGCGCGACGGAGGAACTCGTGAACAAGGTCGTCTACAAACCGCTCAGCTGGGGCGTCGGTGCCCTCGGCGGGCTCCTGGCGGGCCAGGTCTTCAAGCAGGTGTGGAAACGCGCGGCCGGCGAAGAAGACGCCCCGGACGCGATCGACCGCGACTACACCTGGACCCAGGTGATCATCGCGGCCGCCGTCCAGGGCGCGATCTTCGGCGCCGTCAAGGCCGCTACCGAGCGAGCCGGCGCGGTCGGTTACCGCAAGGCGACCGGCGACTGGCCGGACGACTGACCCGGGCCCGACCGGCCACAGTGGACGGCCGGGCCGGCGCGCTCACGCGTCCGGGCCGGCTTCCGCGGCGGGCAGGCCCACGGCCGCCAGCGCGACGAGCGCGTCGCCCGTGCGGGGGTGGAGCTTCAGCAGCAGGTCGGCACCGGTCACTTCCAGCGACCGGGTGACCGCGTGCCCGCCGGCGACGACGGCCAGTTCGGCGCGGTCGTCCGCCTCGAGCAGGGACCGGACGCCGGCGCAGCTGAGGAAGCCGACCCGCGACAGGTCGGCGACCAGGCGGTCACCGGAGGCGAGGGCCTCGTCGAGGACTCCGACGGTGGCGGCGTCGATGTCTCCCACCAGGGTGAGGACACGGACGCCACCAGGGCGTTCGGCGGTCGTGACGGTCAACCCGCCGGTTTCGTCGATCGTGCGGAACAAGTGGTACATGGCGCTCCCATCGCAGCATGCAGGGGCGCTGACCGGAGCACGTGGTTGAACAACAGCCAACTTCCTTGACCGTACGCCCCTGCGCCGACAGGTCAACCCCGCGGGTTTTCTTTCCCCGACCTGGGGGAATCCGCCGGGACCAAGATCGGTGCCCCGGAAGGAGATCCATGCGTGTCGTGATCGTCGGCGGCGGGTTCGCCGGGTTCCACGCGGCGAAGAGCCTGCGGAAGGAAGCCGAGGACGTCGAGATCGTCGTGCTCAACCCGACGGACTACTTCCTCTACCTGCCGTTGCTGCCGGAGGTGGCGGCCGGGATCCTCGACCCGCGGCGGGTGACCGTGTCGATCCCGGAGACGCTGCCGGGGGTCCGGCTGCTGCTCGGCAAGGCGACGGCGGTCGACTTCGACGCGCGGGCCGTCACGTACACCGATCCCGAGGACGAAGAGCACCGGATCGGGTACGACCGGCTGGTGCTGGCCGCGGGCAGTGTGAACAAGCTGCTGCCGATCCCGGGGGTGCCGGAGTACGCGCACGGCTTCCGCGGCGTGCCCGAGGCGTTGTACCTGCGGGACCACGTCACCCGGCAGATCGAGCTGGCCGCGGCGGCCGAGGACCCGGCCGAACGCGACGCGCGCTGCACGTTCGTAGTCGTCGGCGCGGGTTACACCGGCACCGAGGTGGCCGCGCAGGGCCCGGCCTTCACCGACGCGCTGGCCGCGCGGCACCCCGAGCTCGCCGGGCAGCGGATCCGCTGGCTGCTGGTGGACGTCGCCGAGCGCGTCCTGCCCGAGCTCGACCGGCGGCTCGGGAAGACCGCCGGCGAAGTGCTGCGCTCGCGCGAGGTCGAGGTGCTGACGAAGACGTCGATCGACCACGCGGACGCCAAGGGGGTCACCCTCACCACCGGTGACCTGGTGCCGACCCGCACCCTCGTGTGGTGCGTCGGCGTCCGGCCCGACCCGCTGGTCTCGGGCCTCGGCCTGGAGACCGCGAAGGGCCGGGTCGTCGTCACGGCCCAGCTGACCGTGCCGGGCCGCGACGACGTGTTCGCCTGCGGTGACGCGGCCGCGGTGCCCGACCTCACCCGCCCGGGCCACTACACCGCGATGACCGCGCAGCACGCCGAACGCCAGGGCAAGCTCGCCGGGCGCAACGTCGCGGCGTCACTCGGCCAGGGCCGCACCCGCAGCTACCGCCACCACGACCTCGGGTTCGTCGTCGACCTCGGCGCCGGGGCCGCGGCGGCGAACCCGTTGCACATCCCGCTCTCCGGCCGCCTGGCCAAGGCCGTGACGCGCGGCTACCACCTGATCGCGATGCCGGGGAACCGCGTGCGCACGGTCGCCGACTGGGTCCTGGAGGCGCTGACCGGCCGCCAGACCGTCCAGCTCGGACTGGTGCGCGCGCGTTCGGTGCCGCTCGACACGGATTCCCCCGAGCTGCCCCACGTCTAGCCGGGCGAGACTCCGGTCACTCGTCGTCGAACGCGGACAGGGCCTGGCGGCGGTGCAGCAGCTCGAGGGCCGAGTCCAGCTGGCGCTCGAGGTCCTTGAGCCGGACGCGGTCGTCCGCGGTGAGCCCGCCGTGGTGGAGGGCGCCGGTGCGCAGCCGGTGTTCTTCGTCGATCAGGTCGGCGATGCGGTCGGTGATCTCGTGGCCAGCCATGGAATACCCTTCGACGGGAGCCTCCGAGAGCATAGCCCGGCCGGCCGGTGGGCGGATCTTCACGGCTTTCCGGCCGCGAGGTCCACGAACGCCTGCACCACCGACGACACCGACCCCGCGCGCCACGCCAGGCCCAGGTCGATGCGCGGCACCGGTTCCTCCAGCCGGCGCAGCACCACACCCTTGCGGCGCAACGCGCGGGCCCGGTGTTCCGGCACCGCCGCGATGCCCGCGCCCTCGGCGACCGCGCGCATCAGCTGCTCGTCCTCCGGCTCCTCGCGCACGATCGGCGGGACGCCCGCCGGCCAGACCTGGGCGCTGATCGCGTCGTACTGGCCCGGGCCGTTCTCACGCGGCCAGAAGACCACCGGCTCGGCCGCGATCCAGGCCCGCCGCAGGCGGCCGCGGCGGCGGGCGAGGACGTGGCCGGACGGCAGCGCGATCAGCACCTCCTCCGACCCGACCGCCGCCACCGCGACACCCGGGTGGGTGACCGGCGGGCGCACGAAACCGAGGTCGATCTCGCCCGCGGCCAGGCGGGCCAGGTTGAAGCTCGTCCAGCCCGTCTCCAGAGCCAGCTCGACGCCCGGGTGGCGGGCGCGGTAGGCCGCGACCAGGTCACCGGCCAGCGGGCCGGGCGCCGAGCGCGTGTACGCGATCCGGAGCCGTCCCGAGTCGCCGCGCCCGGCCGCGGTGATCACGCCCCGGGCCCGGTCCAGCCGGTCCAGCAGCTCCCGGGCCTCCGTCGCGGCGACCCGGCCCGCGTCCGTCAACGCGAACCGCGGGCCCGACCGGTCCAGCAGCGCGACGCCCAGCTCGGCCTCGAAGGCGCGGATCTGCTGGCTCAGCGACGGCTGCGACACGAACAGCCGGGCGGCCGCCCTGGTGAAGTGCATCTCTTCGACAAGCACGGCGAAGTAGTGCCAGCGGCGCAGGTCCACGCCGTCATTATAGGCGTGTCCTATGGATTCATCGGGTCCACGTCTTGGACCGGCACGGCCGTGCGCTGCTGTCCTTGGAGCATGACCACGACCAGCGCCTCCCCGGCCCGCACCGACCGCAGGCTGCTCGCCCTCACCGCCGCGGCGGACCGGCGGCTCGTCGACCCGATGGCCGGGTTCGTCGACCTCGCCGGCCTCCGCGCGGCCGTCGAGGAGCTGACCGAGGCCTTCGCCCCGCTCGGGCACGTCCAGCACACCGTCGCCGCCAAGGCGTGCGGCCTCGCGCCGCTGCTGCGGTTCCTCGGCGACCTCGGGATCGACGCCGAGGTCGCCAGCCCCGGCGAGACGGCGGTCGCCGAGGCCGCCGGGCTCCGCGGGCCGCGGCTGGTGCTCGACTCCCCCGCCAAGACCGTCGGCGAGCTCGCCCACGCCCTGGCCGAGGGCACCGCGATCAACGCCGACAACTTCCAGGAGCTGGCCCGGCTCGACCGGCTCGTCGGCTCGGCGCCGCCCCGCTCGGTGCTCGGGTTGCGGATCAACCCGCAGGTCGGGGCCGGCCGGATCGGTGACACGAGCACCGCGACGGCGGCGTCGAAGTTCGGCATCCCGTTGCGGGACCACGGGTATCGCGCGCTGCTGCTCGAGGCGTTCGCGCACCGGCCGTGGCTGAGCCGGCTGCACGTCCACGTCGGGTCGCAGGGCTGCCCGCCCGGGCTGATGGCCGACGGCGTCGCCGCGGTGCACGCGCTCGCCGAGGAGATCAACGCCGAAGCCGGGTACCGGCAGGTCACCAGCATCGACCTCGGCGGCGGCCTGCCGGTGAACTTCGACTCCGACGAGCCCGGACCGACCTATGCCGACTACGTCGAGACGCTGCTCGCGCGGGTCCCGGCGCTCGGCGACGGGCGCTACACCTACGTCACCGAGTTCGGCCGGTCCCTGCTGGCGAAGAACGGGTTCCTCGTCAGCGCCGTCGAGTACACGAAGGTCGCGGGCGGGCGCCACATCGCCGTGACGCACGCGGGGGCCCAGGTGGCCGCGCGCACGGTGCTGCAGCCGGAACACTGGCCGCTACGGCTCAGCGCGTACGACGCCGCGGGCGTGCCGAAGACCGGCCCCGACGTGCCGCAGGACGTCGCCGGGCCGCTGTGCTTCGCCGGCGACCTGCTCGCCCGGGAACGGCCACTGCCGCTGCTGGAGCCCGGCGACCTCGTCGTCGCCCACGACACCGGCGCGTACTACTTCGGCGCGCACTACGCGTACAACACCCTGCCGCGCCCGGCCGTCCACGGCTTCGACATCGACGTGGCCGGCGAAGTCCGGTTCACCCCGATCCGCCGGGCGCAGTCCCTCGACGAGCTGGTCGCGGACGCGGGCGGCGAATACGTCGGAGCGCTCCCGATCGGGTGATCAAAAGCGTACGATCCTCGGACGCCGAGGGGAGACTGCCATGGGGGCCGGTCGCGAATCCGGGTCATTGCCACGTTTTGCCGCGTTGCCGGTCGGTCTCGTCGTCGCTGTCCAGGCCGTGGTGCTGACGCTGCTGTCCGGCCGCTACGGCTTCCACCGCGACGAGCTGTACTTCCTCGCCGCCGGAAAGCGGCCGGCCTGGGGGTACGTCGACCAGCCACCGATCACGCCGTGGCTCGCGCGGGCGTCGACGGCGTTGTTCGGCGAGACCCCGATGGGCCTGCGGGTCGCCGCGACCCTGCTGGGCATGGCGACGGTGGTGGTCGTCGTGCTGATCGCCCGCGAGTTCGGCGGCGGCCGCGGTGTGCAGGTGTTCACCGCGGTGGCGACGGCGCTCTCGACGTACGTGCTGGTCGTGTCGCACATGCTCGCGACGAACTCGGCCGACGTGCTGCTGTGGTCGCTGATCGCGTTCACCGGCCTGCGGCTGCTGCGCACCGGCGACGGCCGCTGGTGGCTCGCCGTCGGCGCCGCGGCCGGGCTCGGCATGATGAACAAGTGGCTGGTGCTGCTCCTGCTGTCCGGGCTCGGCATCGGCGTGGCCGTCGCCGGGCCGCGCCGGGTCTTCCGGACGTGGTGGCTCGCGGCGGGCATCGGCGTCGCCGCCGTGCTCACCGCGCCGGTGGTGCTCTGGCAGGCGTCGCACGGCTGGCCGATGCTCACCGTCGCGGGCGGGATCAGCGACGACGACGGCGGCGAGAACCGCGTGCTGTTCGTGCCGATGCAGCTGGTCTACCTGTCGCCGGTGCTGGTGCCGGTGTGGATCGCCGGGCTCGTCCGGCCGTGGCGTGACGCCGGCGTGCGCTGGGCCCGCGCGCTCGCGATCGCCTACCCCGTGGTCTGCGTCGAACTCCTGGCGCTGGGCGGGAAGCCGTACTACTCGGTGCCGTTGCTGCTGCCGCTGGTGGCGCTCGGAGCCGAGCCCGCGCTGCGGTGGCCGGCGCGGACCGGGACGGTCCTGCGGGCGTCGATCGGCGTGGTGACGGCGGTGTGCGTGGTCGTGTCCGTCCTCATCGGACTCCCGGTGGTGCCGGCCACGGCCCTGAACGGCGTGCTGCTGGCGGTGAACAAGGAGCCCGGCGAGCAGGTCGGCTGGCCGGAGTTCGCCGACACGGTCGCGACGGCGTGGGCTGAGGTCCCCGACAAGGACACCGCCGTCATCCTCGCCGACAACTACGGCGAGGCCGGGGCGCTCGAGTACTACGGGCCCGAGCGCGGGCTGCCGCAGCCGTACTCACCGCACATGTCCTACGCCGACTGGGGACCGCCGCCGGACCGGCTCGTCGGGCCGGTGCTGGTCATCGGCCGGATCGAGCGCGGCTCCCCCGCGTCGCGGCTGATCACCGGCTGCCACGCCGTGGCGACGCACCACAACGCCGAAGGCGTCGACAACGACGAGGACGGCGTCACGATCTCGCTGTGCGACACGCTGACCCGGCCGTGGTCGGCGGCGTGGCCACAACTGCGGCGCTTTTACTGATTTGCCGGTGGCTCGCGCTGCTCGCGGAAGCTCCGCCGTGAGGGGCACCCTCAGGGCTCTGACGTCCCTGAGGGTGCCCCTCACGACAGTCAGCTCCAGGCGATCTTGAACACCCAGGCGAAGCGGCCCGCCTGCCGGGCCGCAGCCGGGACGTCGATCACCAAGGCGCCGTTTTCGACGCTCCAGTGCAGGTTTCCGCGGTAGCCCAGCAGCGTCACGCGGTCCCCGGAACGGATCGGGACCGGCGCGTCGACCACCAGCCTGCTGCCCGGCGCGGCGAGCGAGTGCACGTAGAACGCCTCGTTCTGCTTGACCGTGAACCGCAGGTCACCGAGCTGGGCCATCCGCGACCAGTACGTCGTGCCGTAGATCGCCTCGCCGTTGACCTTCAGCCACGCGCCCGCGTCGCGCAGGTGCTGCTGCATGACGGCCGGGATGGTGCCGTCGAAGTCCGGGCCGATGTCGAGCAGGAAGTTGCCGTTCTTCGACACGATGTCGACGAGCGTGCGGACGACCTCCTCGGCGGTCATGTACTTGTCGTCCGGGGTCGCGCGGTTGTAGCCGTAGGAGAACGGGTCGAGGCCGCGGCTCGCCTCCCACTTCGCCACCACCGTGTTCGGGTACGTCGTGTACTCCGGCGTGGTGAAGTCGTGGTCCGGGATGCCGCCGCGGTCGTTGTAGGTGACGTCCTTGGGGTGGCGGCGGTTCTTCGCGCGGTTGAAGTACTCCGTGAGCACGTCCCGGCTGTCGTTGTCGCCGCCGATGTCGAACCACAGCACGTCCGGGTCGAACTCGCGGATCAGCTCCAGCACCTGCGGCGCCTGGTAGTCCCGGACGAAGTCCTTGCCGGCGGTGTACCCGGTGTAGGGCAGCGGCGCGCCGGTGTACGGGTTGCGCGGCGCGTGGCCCATCCACGGGTTGTCGGGGTTGAACCATTCCGGCAGCGAGAAGTACAGGCCGTTGCGCAGTTGCGGGGTGTACTTGCGCGAGGCCGCGAACAGCTCGGCGATGACATTGCGCTTCGGGCCGAGCTTGACCGAGTTGCGGTCGCTGACCTTGGTGTCCCACAACGCGAAGCCGTCATGGTGCTTGGACGTCAGGACGTAGTACTCGGCGCCCGCGTCCGCGATCAGCTTCAGCCAGGCGCGCGGGTCGAACTTCTTCGCCGTGAACATCGGGATGAAGTCGTCGTAGACGAAGTTCTCACCGTACTTCTGGGCGTGGTAGGCGTACGTGGCGCCGCTGGGGTCCTGCTGGTTCTGCCAATACCACTCCGCGTACTGCTGCCCGACCGGCGCCCACGCGGGCACGGCGTAGACGCCCCAGTGGATGAAGATGCCGAACTTGCTGTCGTCGAACCAGTACGGCGCGCGGTGCGTCGAGAGCGACGCGTCGGTGGGCCGGAAGTCCGGGACGCCGAGGGTGATCGGCACCTGCTGGGTGGCGAGCGTGCCGCGCCCGTCCGTCACGCGGAGCTGGCCGTTCGTGGTGGTGCCGGGCGGGACGGACGCGTTCGGCGCCAGGCCGAGCCGCACGGTCGCCTGCTCCCCCGGCGCGAGCGCGCGGATCGTCGCCGGGACCGTGGTGCGGCCGCCGGGGACGTCGAGGGTCACCGTGACGCGGTCGCGGGCCCCGAGCCAGACGGTGCCGGCGTTCACCACGGTCGCCTCGGCGGCCTGCGGACCGCCGTCGGTCAGCAGGTTCGCCGTCGACCGGCCGTCCAGCACCAGCGCGGACCGGCCGACGGCGACGGGCTGCAGGGTGAGCGCGAAGACGTGCAGGCTGGAGACGTTCGGCGCGGGTGCCGCGGTCGTCGGCAGGGTCAAGGCGACGGCGTCACGGGCCGGGTCGACCCAGACCTGGCCGGTGGCCAGGGAAACCGGGTTGGCGTCGACGACGCCGCCCGGCGCGTAGCGGAACGACGAGACCAGCGCGCCGCTGCCGGTGTACCAGTCCGGGCCGGAGAGCGAGCCGACGCTGGTGCTGCCGTCGGCGTAGTGCACGGTCGCCGTGCCGCCCGTGGTGCCGTAGCTGGCGGCGACCAGGAAGTACGCGACGAAGTAACGGCCTTTCGGCAGGTCGAGCTTCTGGCCGGTGGCGACGACGTTGTTCTTCGCCCCGGCGGCCGCGGAGCCGAGCAGGAACGGGACGCCGCCGACGGTCGCCGTCCGCCCGACCGGCAGCTGCTCGGCCGGGAAGGTGTAGCCGGACCCGTCGAAGTCGCCGCCGGTGGCGGCCGCGCTGTCGATGCCGTCGTTGGAGAACCAGGCGTCGAGTGCGACCGGCACGGGCGGCGGGGGCGGGACGATCGGGGTGTCGGGTGTGTCGCCGGCGGCGTCCGCGGCTACGGCGGCACCGGCGGGCGTCAGGCCGGCCGCACTCAGCGCCACGGCGGCGCCGGCGGCCATGCCGAGGGCTTGACGGCGAGGGAAGGTCGTCACTGAACCTCCAGGGATCGGATGAGTACGGGCAGACTGGCCCCCCAGTGGGTCAATCTGTGATTGATGGAGCTGATTCATCCGATGACTGACCCTGCTCGTCCGGGTTCGCCGTGTCAAGAGGGGCGATCAAAGTGAACCGGGCTCACATCCGGCGCGTGGTTCTCAGTGACGAGCTGCAGCACTCGCACCAGACCCAGCCGGACCGAGAGGCCAGACCATGTCCACCCACCCGAGCGCGCTGAGCCGCCGCGCGATCGCCATGCTCAAGGCGGTCGGCGAAGGCCGTGCCGAACTCCGCTGCAGCTGCGAACCCGACCTCCGCGTCGACGGATTGTCGTGCTGCGACCAGAACGCCGCCCACGACCTCGCCCGCGCCGGCTTGATCCGCGCCGCGGTCCTGGCGGCGCCCGGCCAGTGGACGCCCGCCGAACTGACCGACGCCGGGCACCGCGCACTGGACGTGGTCCCCGCCGCCGCTTGAGCCTCCCGTTCGAAAGCCGTGAATGGCACATCGAGGGACTTGACGTCCCTCGATGTGCCATTCACGGCTTTCGGGGGTCACTCGCGGTGATGAGAATCCCGGCACGCGCGACCCCCGACGAGCCGACCCGTCCGCCGGAACGGCCAACTCACCGCCCGGAGCAGCCAACACAACGCCCGGAGTGGCCAACACGCCCGGGGCTTCGGCGTGTTGGCCCTTGCGGGCAGCGTGTTGGCCGCTCCGGCGCGCGCGTTGGCTGCTCCGGGCGGTGGGTTGGCGCTCGCGGGCGAGAAATCCGGCGGCCCGGGTGAACCGGGCCGGGGCAGCGGCCGTGCTTGGGAGTGAGGGCGTTCTCGCACACGCCCTCCGGGGTTGCCCCGACGCAACGATCCGGGCCAGCCTCCGCTTCGGATCGGGACCGGGGCACTCCGGCGAGCGGCCGTCGCGGCAACGGCCACCTCGCGCGGGCCCGCCCGGCATCCCCAGAATCCCGGGCGGGTCCGCCCAGGGGGAAACAGCAACTTGCCGTTACTGTCCGGGATCTTGTCCGGTTCGCTCACCTGATCAGCGGTCGCTGGTTCGAGTGACAGACGCGACCGTGTGGGGCATGCGACGCTTCCTGGCCGTGGGCACGGCCGTCCTGGCGGGGTTGGCCATCCTCACGACGTCCGGTGGTGCGAACCCGGAAAGCGCTGTCCCGGCCCTCGCGCAGCAGTCCGTCGGCGGCTGGGCCGGCACCTGGGCCGCGGCTCCCGCGTCCGGTGTGCCGAACACCCCGGACGGCTACCCGGGTTACTCGATCCGCAACGTCGTGCACACCAGCGTCGGCGGCGGGCGGGCCCGGATCCACCTGTCGAACGCCTTCGGCACCACCGCCGTCACCTTCGGGCACGTCACCGTCGCGGTCGAGGCGACCGGCGCCGACGCCGTCCCCGGCACGCTGCGGTCGCTGACGTTCGGCGGTGCGCCCAGCGTCGTCGTCCCGAACGGTGCCGAGGTGCTGAGCGACCCGGTCGGCCTGCGGGTCCCAGCGGACGCCAACCTGCTCGTGACGACCTACGTGCCGACGAAGTCCGGGCCGGTGACCTACCACCCGGCCGCGGCGCAGACGTCGTACTTCACCCGCGCCGGCGACTTCACCGCCAGCGAGTCGGGCGCGCCCTACACCGAGCAGACGTCCGTGTGGCACTACGTGTCCGGCGTCGACGTCCAGGGCGGCGCCGAAGCCACCGTGGTGACGCTCGGCGACTCGATCACCGACGGCGTCGGCTCCACCACCGGGGCCAACCACCGCTGGCCGGACTACCTGGCCGACCGGCTGCACGGCCGCTTCGGCGTGCAGAACGCCGGCATCAGCGCCAACCGGCTGCTGCTCGACGTCCCGGGCAGCGGCGCGGGCCAGAACGCGCTCTCCCGGTTCGACCGCGACGTGCTCGGCGTCGGCGGCGTGCGGACGCTGATCGTGCTGGAAGGCATCAACGACATCCAGCAGGACCCGCACCAGACCGACCCGAACGCGATCACCTCGGCCTACCGCCAGCTGGTCGCGCAGGCCCACGCCCGCGGCATCCGGGTCCTCGGTGGCACGCTCACGCCGTTCAAGGGCTGGGCCGTCTACGACGAGACCCTCGAAGCCACCCGCACCGCGGTGAACCGGTTCATCCGCACCAGCAACGTCTTCGACGCCGTGGTCGACTTCGACGCGGCGGTCCGCGACCCGGCCGACCCGCTCCGGATGCTGCCCGCCTACGACTCCGGCGACCACCTCCACCCCGGCGACGCCGGCTACGAGCGGATGGCCGCCGCGGTCCGCCTCGACCGCCTGTGATCACTCACGCGGGATGAAGGCCACCGCCACGAGACTCAGCACGGCGACTCCGACCAGGTAGAGCGACACCGACAACGACGTCCCGGTCGCGGTCTGCAGCGCCGTCGCGATCAACGGCGCGAAACCGCCGCCCAGCACCGCACCCACGGCGTAGGAGAACGACGCGCCGCTGTAGCGGAAACGCGGCTCGAACAGCTCCGCGAACAACGCCGACTGTGGACCGTACGTCGCGCCGAGGCCGATGTTCAGCACCACCACGGCGACGATCAGCCACACCGTCTGGCGGGTGTCGACCAGCAGGAAGAACGGGATCGGCCACACCACGAGCAGTACCGAACCCCAGAGGTACACCGGTTTGCGGCCGACGCGGTCCGACCACGCCGCCGTCACCAGGATGCTCGCCAGCCACGTGACGCTGCCGACGATCACCACCACCAGCAACGTGGTGCGGTCGATCTTCAAGACGGAAGTGCCGTAGGACAACAGGTACGCGAGGAAGATGTAGCCGATCGCGGTGTTGGCGATGAAACTCCCCGACGCCACCAGCAGCGCCCGCGGCCGCTCGCGGAAGACGTCGACCATCGGCCGCCGGCTGCGCGCGGCCGAGTCCCGTAGCCGCGCGAACACCGGGCTCTCCTCGATCCGCAGCCGGATCACCAGCCCGACGCCGACGAGCAAGATGCTCAGCAGGAACGGCACCCGCCAGCCCCACGCCGCGAACTGCGCGTCGGTCAGTGATTTGCCGAGGACGAAGAACACCAGCTGCGCGAGGATCAGCCCGGCCGGGACGCCGATCTGCGAGAACGCGCCGTAGCGGCCCCGCCGGCCCTCCGGCGCGTGCTCGACGGCCATCAACGCCGCGCCGCCCCACTCGCCGCCCGCGCTCAGGCCCTGCAGCAGCCGCAGCACGAGGAGCAGGATCGGGGCCCACACGCCGATCGCGCTGTAGGTCGGGAGCAGGCCGACGCCGACCGTCGCCACGCCCATCAGGAGCAGCGACAGCACGAGCATCGCCTTGCGGCCGGCGCGGTCGCCGAAGTGGCCCCACAGGATCCCGCCGACCGGGCGGGCCAGGAAGCCCACCCCGAGCGTCGCGAACGCGGCCAGCGTGCCGGACGCGGGCGAGAGCGTCGTGAAGAAGAGCTTGCCGAAGACCAGCGCGGTCGCCGTGCTGTAGATGAAGTAGTCGTACCACTCGATCGTGGTCCCGATGGCGCTGGCCACGGCGACCCGCCGCAGCTGCCCGGGCGCGGCGGGCACCGCCTGCGTGCTCACGCGCCGGCCATCGCGGCGACCGGCACCAGATCCTCGGCGAGCAGGTCCATCAGCAGGCCGTCGTGCCAGCTGCCGTCCGGCCCGCGCTCGTAGGAGCGCATCGTGCCGACCGGCCGGAAGCCGAGTGCCTGGTAGAGCTTGATCGCGGACTTGTTGTCCGCGGCCGGGTCGATCACCACGCGGTGGTGCCCGCGCACCGTGAACAGGTGCTCGGCCAGCGCCCGGATGGCGTCCGAGCCGAGGCCGTGGCCCTGGAAGTCCGGGTGCACGGCGATGTCGATCCCGGCGTGCCGGTACTGCGGGTCGGCTTCCTCGAAGGCGAGCTCGACGCCGATCACGGTGTCCGTGCGGTCGTCGAGCTCGATGGCGTAGGTCGTGGTGCCCTCGTCGGGGTCCAGCAGATAGGACACCTGGGCGGCCACCGGCTCCTCGGCGTCGGCCCACCAGCGGGCGACATCGGGATGCGACAGGATCTCCTCGAACCGGGCGGCGTCCGTGACTGCGGCGGGCCGCAGCCGGACACGGCTTCCGGTGATCAGGCCGGTCATCGGCCCAGTGTCGACCCCCGGGCGCCCACTGTCGAGCAACACCGCCCGGCTGGCGGCCGGGGCGGTACCGCCGTCAGTCGTCCATGTCGACGTCGGAACCCTGCCGCGGGCGCTTCGAAGGCCGGGAGTCCTCCGGGGAGTGCACCGGCTTCGAGCCGGACGGGCCCGCCGCCGGCGGCGCGGACGGCCCGGCCTGCGGACCACCCATCGCGACCGAGGCCCAGTCGCCCGACTCGATCGCGGACTTCAGGTCGGCCGCCGACTCCAGCAGCGACACCCCCGAGTAGGCCTTGGTCGAGTCCTTCGTTTCCGCGACCAGCGGGTTCGCCACCGAGTGACCTTCCTCGTGTCCAGGGGCGAATCAGTTCACCACGGGTTGTTGTCCTGCTCGTCCGGGTCGGCGCCCGGCCGGCGGCCCGGCGGCGGCGAGGCCTGCGGGCCCGACGGCGCCGGCGGGATCCCGGTGCCTCCGGCCGCCGGGGCGGGCGGCACGGGCGGCGGGACCGGAGCCGGCGGCGCGGCCGGGTCGTCGGGCTCGTCCGGGTCGGGGAACCGGCCGCGGAGCGAGTCGAGCATGACCGAGCGGGTCTCGCGGTCCTCGTCGCCGAGGTTCTCGGCCATCACGCCGGCCACGCGCTCGGCGATGCCGGACTGCGCGCGGCGCATCGTGGTGAGGATCGCCCGCGACAGCTCTTCGAGGGGGAACGACTTGACCTTGTTCGAGAACGTCAGGTCGGTGACGGTGCCGTCCGCGCCGACGGTGACGCTGACCGCGCCGTCGCCGCTCGTGGCGGTCAGCCGCAGCCGCTCGGTCTCCGCCTGGGCCGCCTGGTAGCGCTCGGCCTTGGCCGCGAACCCGGCCGCCCAGTCGTCCATCCGGCGGATCGTCTCGTCGGGGTCCCGCATCAGGTCCCCGAGCCCGTTCGAGCCGTTCGGGCTCGTCATGAATTCACCTTCGCTTCAGCTTCTCGCGGCGCGGCCGCGAGCTGACGCTCGAACGGCTGCTTGTTGCCTTCTTCACCGTCGCGGTAGGACTGCGCGGCCGTCCGGACGTTGTCCGAAAGGCCCTGCACGCCCTCGACCGACGCCTTGAGCGTGTCCTGCGCCTGCTCACCCGTCGGACGGATGATCGGCGGCAGGAACGCGCACAGCAACCCGTACGCGTGGTCCGACATCGCCGAGTCGGACGCGGAGACCGCCGTGTTCAGCCGGTCCACCAGGCCGTCCACGTGACTCGCGTGCGCGACCAGGTCGTCCGGTTCGACCTCGAAGCCGCCCGCCGTCATGTGCTCACTTCCAATCCTGGTTCTTCCAGTCGCCGATCACCGGCGGCGCCACGACCTGCTCGCCGTCGAAGAAGTTCGGGTCGTCGTTCTCGACGTAGTCGGCCGACTTGTGTTCCTTGTCGTCTTCCTTCTTGCCGCCCTTGGCACCGGCGCCCATGCCGCCCATGCCCGGGGAGCCCGGCGCCCCGGCCTTGCCACCGGCCGCCGCGTTGCGCGCCGCCATCGCCTCGGCCTCGGCGGCCGCACCCGACGCGGCGCCGCCGCTCAGGTTGCCCGCCCCGGTGCCGCGCAGGCCCGCGCCGCCGGCCCCGGCACCGCCGGTGCCCGAGCCGCCGATGCCGCCGAGGGACCCGCCCCCGGCGCCGGAGCCGCCGCCGATGCCACCGAGACCGCCGAGGCGGCTCGCGATGCTCTCGCCGTTGATCCCGCCGCCGCGGCCGATGGTCGGCATCTTGCCGAGCCCGCCGCTACCGCCGGAGCCGCCACCGGGGATGCCGTTGCCGCCGAGCCCGCCGCCCGTGGGCAGGCCGGTGATCGGGTCGATGCCGGGCGGGGTGAAGCCGCCGCCCAGGCCGCCGCCGCGGATGCCACCGCTGCCGCCGCCCGGGATGTCGGGGACGGTGAACGACGGCGGGGTGTACCCGCTGCCGCCGCCGGTGCCGCCGCCACCGCCGATGCCCGACGGGGTGAAGCCGGACGACGTCGTCGAGTCGCCGCCGCCGGGGATCGAGGAGCCGGGGATGCCCGCGCCGCTGAAGCTGCCGCCGCCGGGGGTCTCCGGCATGTCGAAGTTCGGCGGGGTGAAGCTCCCGCCACCGCCGCCCGACCCGCCCGCGCCGCTGCCCGGGATGCCGCTGCCGGAGAAGCCCGAACCGCCGGTGCCGTCGCCCGGGATGCCGCTGCCGGAGAAGCCGGAACCCCCCGAGCCGGAGCCGCCGCCCGGGATGCCCGCGCCGCCGTACCCGCCGCTGCCGCCGGCCCCGCCGCCGATCGGCCGGCCGGTGGCCGGGTCAATGGGCAGGCCGGTGGCCGGGTCGATCGGGAAGCCGGTGGCCGGGTCGATGGCGGGGGCGCCGTTGGCCGAAGCGGCCGGGAGGCGCGCCAGCGACGGGTCGGTGCTGCCGTTCGGGTCCAGCTGCCCGTTGGGGAGCATGCGGCCCGTCAGGCCCTGCGGTGCGCCGCCGGACGACATCGGGGTGCCCATGGTGCGCGCGCTCGCCGTCGCGGTCGGCAGCTTCGGCGGAGCCGGGAACTTCGGCGTCGCGACCGCGCCGGCGATGGTCTGGTCGTACTGGGTCATGATCTGCGCCGCGTGCTCGCGCGCGACCTGCTGCGCCCGGTAGGTCTGGATCGCCTCGCCGGCCGCCGACGCGTACTGCACCGGGTCGGTCATCGACTGCAGCTTCTGGTTGGTGGCCTGCAGGTCGAACTGCACCGGCGGGTTCGCGCCCATCTGCCGCTGCGTCTCGTTGAGCGCCTGGGAGTGGATCTCCTGCTGACGGCCGGCGAGCGTCGCGCCCTGCGCGGTCGCGCCCAGCCACTTGCCGACGCCGGCGAGGTGCTCGCGGACGGCGTCACCGGCGTCGCCCTGCCAGTTGCTCGTGCTCGCGGTGATCGAGTCGGCCAGGTTCTTCTGGTGGGTGCCGAGGTCGTTGCCGACCTGCACCCACTCCTCCGACGTCTCCGCGACGGTCGCCGGGTTGGCGTCCAGCGTGATGGCGTCGTTCATCTGCTCGTGACTGGCGTTGCTCCACAGCATGTGCGGCGGCTCGCCGGTCTCGCGCATGGACAGGCCCTCGTCGAGCCCGTTCTTCGAGTTGTCCAGGTGCTGCTGGTACAGCTCCTGGATCTTCTGGTCGCGCAGTACCGGGTCGACGGCCGGACCGAGCCAGCCGGCCCGGATCTCGTCGTCGATCTGCTGGGTGGCCATCTCGCGGATCTCGTCGCCCGAGGGCGTGTCGTCGGTCTTCAGCGGCCCGACGTAGTACTTCGACGACGAGTCCGCCGTCGGGTCGTACAGCGGGCTGCGCCGGTTGTAGTCCGGGGACGACGGGTCCGACACGGACTCGGCGGTGGGTGCCACGGTCTCCCTCAGCTCTGGTCGGCGGACGGGAGTGCGACGAGCGTGGCCCGTGTCTCCTCTTCCCGCGTCTTGTAGTTCTGCTTCGCCAGCTTGATCGCTTCGATGTAGGTCGGGAACTCCTGCCGCGCGGCCTGCAGCTGGGTGACCAGGCCGTGGTCGTCGGCCGCGGTGTTCACCATGTGGCCGGAGACCCACAGGCCGACCGCGGTCCGGCTGAGCGCCGGCTTGTCGTGCAGGCGCTGCAACGCCGACCAGCGCGCTTCCAGCGACTCGAGCACGCCTTCGAGCGACTCGATCAGCCGGTTGCCGGTGGTGTCGTCGACCGCGAAGCTGCCGGTCTGGGCCAGCCGCTTCAGCTGGGCGCCGGCGAGGCCGACGCGGACCGCGGACATCGCCTGCAGCTGCGGGGTCTCCGCGGCCTGGAACTGCTCGGTCGCTTGGAGCGCGTCGGTGGTCGCCGCCGTCACTTCGTCGGTCATCAGGAGGTTCCTTCCCGGGTCAGTAGACCGCAGCGATCGCGTCGCGGATGGCGCGGGCCAGCTCGGCGCGGCCCGCGGGCACGTACTCGGCCGTCAGCTCGCCGGCGTCGCCGGTCTTGGTGCGCACGAGGTAGCGGCCGTCGGCGGTGTCCAGCCAGCTCAGCGGGTCGCCCGCGAGCCGCTCGCCGCGACGGCTCTGCGCGGTGACGGCGATGTGACCGCCGCCGAGGCGCGGTTCGGCGAGCACGCGCTCCAGCACGGCGACGTCGGACGAGGGCCGGGCCGGCGGGCGGCGGCCCGGCCGCACCACGGCCTTGACCTCGATCATGCCGAAGGCGTCGGTCTCTTCTTCTTCGAACTCCGCGTCGGCGCGCCGCTTGGCCGCCATCGCCGAGACCTCGCGGCCGGCGGCGCGGTGCACGACGTGCCTGCCGGTCGTCGCGGCGGGCGCCGGGGGCAGCACGCCGGTGACGACCTCGACCAGGTCCTCGTCCGCGAAGAGCGAGAACAGCAGCTCGTCGGTGTCCGGGGCCTGGGTGACGCCGAGCGCCTGCGCGCCGTCGGTGACCACGAGGACGGCGACGTCGGCGCCGAGGCCGTCGATCCCGCTCACCGCGACCGACACGCGCGGGCTGGCCAGCAGCTCGAAAGCCGTGCGCACACCCGGGTGCAGCTCACCCGACACCGAAAGACGCCGCTCCTCGAGCGCGTCGTAGACCCGCCGGGCGACGTGGACGAACCGCACCGGATCGGCCGGGAGATACCCGGCCCGCAGTGGGTACCGCCGGACATCGCCACCGGTCGCCTGCCCGACCACCAGGGCTTCGACGACCTCGAGGACGAACTCGAACCTGTCCGCCATTTCCCCTCGCCTGATTCCACTCAGTCAACCGCAAACGCCGGACATCCAAGACGTCAAACCTTCAAGCAAGTTCCCTTACGAAGAGTAGCAGTGCCGCATGATCGGGGTTCGGCACCGCCACCCGGATGCCCGAAAGACCACGATCCCTGTCCTGGGCGGGCAAGGCGCCCACGGTGGCCGTATCACCCGATGCGGTGGTTGTGCACGCGAAGCTGCAGAGTGATGAGATCCAGCAGGGGCACGGAAACGCCCAGCTCACGGGCACGCGCGGTGAGATCGCCGAAGATCTGGTCTCCCTCTACCGAGTGACCGCCGAGAAGGTCTCGATACAGCGAAGAACCACCCGTTCCGGGGTCGGTCACCGTTCGGCGTGTCGCCTCGAGATCCGCGGCGGGCACGGGATATCCGGCGGCTTCGGCGACGGCCGCGGCCTCCGCCACGACCGCCTCGGCGAACTCCGCGCCGCCGGGCACCGCGACGACGTCGCCGGTCGTGCCGCGCATCAGGCTGTTCACCCCGCCGATGGACGCGATGAACACCCACTTCGCCCACATGGCCCCGGTGATCGCGTCGTCGCGGGCCGCCGGGAAGCCCGCGCCGGTCAGCGCCGCGTCCACGTCGGACAATCGCGGCGGGACGGGTTCGACGCGCGGGCCGTAGGTCAGGTTCTGCAGCGGCCCGAGCCGCCGGATGTCGCCGTCGTCGTCCACCGTGGTCACGACTTTCGCGACACCGCCCAGAACCGCCGCGTCGCCGAAGCGCGCGGCGAGGGCGTCGATGTGCGCCATCCCGTTGAGGAACGGCAGAATCAGCGTTCCCGGGCCGACGGCGGGCGCGAAATCGTCGATGGCGCTCCTCAGCGCGGTGGCCTTCACCGCGAGCAGCACGAGGTCGTAGGTTTCGTCCAGGGCCCCGGTTTCCACGAGCGGCGGGTCGAGCACGGTCTCTTCGCCGAGCCCGACGATCCGCAGCCCGCGCTGCCGCAGCAGCTTCGCCCGCCCGGGCCGGACGAGGAACGTCACGTCCCGACCCGCCTGCAGCAGCCGGCCACCGAAGTACCCGCCGGTCGCACCGGCACCCACCACCAGGATCCGCACGTCGTCCACGCCTGCGACGCTACGCCGGGCGGGTACCCGGCCGCCGCCGTCCCGATGGGTGGCGGGCGGTGGGACTCGCCACACCACCGATCCCCCGCGGCCGGGCCGGTCGGTGCGCCTCACGAGTGCGGTGATCCGGCCCGGCGCACCGGTTCCCGCCGCCGGGCAATCCGCTTCGCCACGCGAACCGCCGCTCGACGGCCGGGCCGGCCCCCGCAAACCGCGGTCGCGGACCCGGCCGAACTCGGATTCCGCGGCCGTGACCCGCGGTCACCACGCAACCCGCCGGCGCGGGGCCACAGCGTCCGCACAGCAAGACACAACGAACGGACAGGTGGAATACGCTGCCGGACGGGTACCGCGAGGCGTTGACCAGGCATGGGAAGACCGATCCGGGACCTGGGCCTCACCTCCGCGCTCGCCGCGACCCTGCTCGTGGCGGCCTGCGGGCAGGCGGTCACGCCGGCCGCGCAGAGCACCACGACGGCCCCGGATCCGCCGCAGGACACCGAGGTCGGGCCGCCGGCGCCGAGCACCACCGCGGTCCCCTACCCCGACCTCACCGGCGTCGCCGACGGGGTCGCGGACGCCGTGACCGCCGCCTCGCGCGGCACGGATGTCGGGTTCGTCCTCTTCGACCGGGAGTCCGGAAAGGAGCTGGCCTCGCTGGACCGCGACACGCCGTACTACACGGCTTCGGTGGTGAAGCTGCTGATCGCCATCGACGAGGTGCGCGGCACCGACGGCGGCTGGGCGCTCCCGGACGCCGGCACGGTCGACGACCTGACCGACATGCTCGCCGGCAGCGACGACGCGATCGCGTCGCAGCTCTGGGAACGCAACGGCGGCAACGAGATCGTCACCCGCACCGCGGGCCTGATCGGCCTCACGCACACGACCCCGCCGGCCGACCCGACCCAGTGGGGCATGGCCAGGACGAGCGCCGCCGACGTCGTCGCGACCTACGAGTTCCTCGAGGACACCGTGCCCGACGACGTTGCGCAGCCGCTGCTCACCGCGCTCGGCGACGCCCGCAACCCCGCCGACGACGGCTGGGACCAGTACTTCGGCATCCCGGACGGGCTGCCCGGGACGTCGTGGCAGGTCAAGCAGGGCTGGATGATCCTGCGCGACGCCCTGGTCCTGAACACCACGGGTGTCGTCAACGACCGCTACGTCGTCGTGCTGCTGACCCAGCAGCCGCCGGTCGGCTCGGCGAAGGGCCGCGCCGCCGTGACCGCGGGGATCACGACGCTCGCTCCCCTGCTGAAGCAGCTGAGCGCGACGTGACGTCACGGGCGCGGTCGATGTCCGGGCCGCGGTAGAGCCGTTCCGGGATCCGGGCCAGCGTCGACGGGTGGACCTGCGGGCCGAGGCCGTACAGCTTCTGGAAGCTCATGATCAGCGGCCGCCAGGCGTCCGGGTCGATGCGGTCGTCGCTGCCGGGCAGGCGGATATCGTCGTGCACGAACACGCGCTGCACGCGCACCTCGATCGCGACGATCCCGCCGCGCTGCCGCTCGTCGGCGTCCGCGACCGGGTGCACGGCCTCGACGACCGCCTCCATCGCCACCGGGCATTCGGCGACGCGCGGCGGCGCCACGGTCTCCGACGCCACCGGCGTCAGCCCGGCCCGTTCGAACTTCTCCGCGAGGTGGAAGTAGCCGCGCTGCTGCTTCCCGGGCGGCACGGGGTCCGAGCCGGTGGTCATGGCGAGCCGGTCGACGTGCGCCGCGAGCGCGTCGGAGGGCAGGTTGAGCACGCATTCGCGGGTGCGCAGCAGGTTGTGGGTGGTGTGCGAGCGCGCGCTGAGCCCGAGCATCGCGCGCCAGCCGAGCCAGAACGCCGACGACATCGGGGCGAGGTTGGCCGAACCGTCCTCATTGGTGCTCGAGATCAGCACCACGGGGGTGCCGAAGTAGAGGATTCCGGGCTCGATGGGCGTGTGCGCAAGGGTTTCCGTCTTCACGCCGTCCATCCTCGCGCCCCGCCCGCTGCCCTCGCTGGCGGAAATCGGCCGTCGCGATCACCAGCCGTGAATGGCACATCGAGGGACTCTGAGTCCCTCGATGTGCCATTCACGGACTTCAGGAGCGAGCGGCGGCCTGGGTGAGGGCACGGCGGGTGAGGACGCGCGCCAGGTGGCGGCGGTACTCCGCCGTCGCGTGGGGCTCGTCCGGCGGGTTCGTGTCCTCGGCCGCCAGGGCCGCCGCGTCCTCGATGGACGCGCCGGACGCCAAGGCCGCCTCGGTCGCCGACGCGCGCAGCGGGACCCCGGCCATGTTGACCAGGCCCACCTTGCCGCCGACCACGGCCACGCCGACCATCGCCCAGTCGAGCGCGCGGCGGGTGAACTTCTCGAAACCCCAGCCGAGGCCCGTCTGACGCGGCAGCCGGATCTCCGTCAGCAGCTCGTCCGGCTCCAGCGGCGTCGTGAACGGGCCGAGGAAGAACTCCGACGCCGGGATCCGGCGCTCGCCCGCCGGGCCGCGCGCGACCAGCACGGCGTCCGACGCCAGGATCGCCGCCGGGAGGTCGGCCGCGGAGTCGGCGTGCACCAGGGAACCGCCGAGGGTGCCGCGGTGACGGACCTGGCGGTCGCCCACCTCCCCCGACGCGTGCGCCAGCAGCGGCGCGTGCTCCCGCAGCACCGGGTCCTGCTCCAGGTCGCTGTAGCGCGTCAGGGCGCCGATGACGACGTCGTCGCCGTCCAGCCGGACGTACCGCAGCTCGTCGACCGGCCCGATGTCCACCAGGTACTCCGGCGTGGCCAGCCGCAGCTTCATCAGCGGCAGCAGCGAATGCCCGCCGGCCAGGACCTTGGCGTCGTCGCCGTGCTCGGCCAGCCGGGCCAGCGCCTCGTCCACTGTGGACACGCGCTCGTAGCGGAACTCGGCGGGGATCACCGGTCCACCTCCTGACCCGAAGCGTCCATCACGGAGCTGACGATGTTGTGGTAACCCGTGCAGCGGCACAGGTTCCCTTCGAGCCCGGCGCGCACCTCTTCACGCGTCGGCTTCGGGTTGTCCGCAAGCAGCGACACCGACGCCATGATCATCCCCGGGGTGCAGAACCCGCACTGCAGGCCGTGCTGCTCCCGGAACGCCCGCTGCACCGGGTGCAGCTCACCGCCGGTACCGGACAGTCCCTCGACGGTGGTGACGGCGTGGCCGTCGGCCTGCGCGGCCAGCACCGTGCACGACTTGACCGACTCGCCGTCCAGCAGCACCGTGCAGGCGCCGCACGACGTCGTGTCGCAGCCGATGTTCGTGCCGGTGAACCCGGCCGTGTCGCGCAGGAAGTGCACCAGCAGCGTCCGGTCCGGCACCTCCTCGGCCACCGGCCGTCCGTTGACCTCGATCGAGACCTTCACCGCGGGTTCTCCTTCTGGGCGTCTTCCAATGCGGCCCAGACCCGGATCGGGGTCGTGGGCATGTCCAGGTGCCGGACGCCGCGCGTGGCCAGCGCGTCGACCACGGCGTTGTGCACCGCCGGCGTCGAGCCGATCGTCGCCGCCTCGCCGATCCCCTTGACGCCCAGCAGGTTCCGGTCGGTCGGGGTGGCCATGTCGACGAGCTCGAAGTCCGGCAGCTCGACGGCCGTGATGAACGAGTAGTCCGCCAGCGTCGCGGTGGTCGGGTTGGCGTCCTCGTCGTAGGTGACGACCTCCATGAGCGCCTGCGCGGCGCCCTGGCCGAGCCCGCCGTGGCGCTGGCCGCGGAAGGTCAGCGGGTTGACGATCGGCCCGGCGTCGTCGACGGCGATGATCCGCCGCAGCACGACCTTGCCGGTCTCGGTGTCGACCTCGACGACGGCGAGGTGCGCGCCGAACGGGAACGTCGGCTTGCCGCCGCCGAACCAGACGTCCGCGGTGAGCTTGCCGTCCCCGGCGGTTTCGGCGACCTGCGCCCAGCTGAGCACCGCACTCGACGGCGCGCCGCGGACCTGCCAGACGCCGCGTTCGACGTCCAGCTCGAGGTCGTCGGCCGACGCTTCCAGCAGGTTGGCCGCCAGTTCGCGGGCCTGCGCGATCACCTCGTCGGCCGCCTGCCGGATGGCGGACCCGCCGAGCTGCAGCGAGCGGGAGCCGAACGTGCCGATCGCCTTGGGCACCTCGTCGGTGTCGCCGTGGCGGACCGTGATCTTCTCCAGCGGCACGCCCAGGCGGTCCGACAGCAGCATCGCCAGCGACGTGCCGAGGCCCTGCCCGTGCGGCGAGCTGCCGGTCCAGGCGACGACCGAGCCGTCCGGGTGGATGTCGACGCGGCCGCTCTCGCCGCCCCCGTCACCCCCGGTGATCTCGACGTACGCGGCGATCCCGAGGCCCAGCTCGACCGGGTCGCCGGCCTCGCGCCGCCGCCGCTGCTCGGCGCGGAGCTCGGTGTAACCGCCCGCTTCGAGCACCTTGTCCAGCGCCGTCGCGTACTCGCCCGAGTCGTAGGACGCGCCGGTCGGCGTCTGGTACGGGAACTCTTCGGGCCGGATGAAGTTGACCCGGCGGACCTCGGCCGGGTCCAGCCCGATCTCGGCGGCGAAGACGTCCATCGCCCGCTCGAGCGCGGCCGTCGCCTCCGGGCGGCCCGCGCCGCGGTAGGCGGCGATCGGGGTGGTGTTGGTGACGACGCCGCGGCTGCGCGTCTCGACCGTCGGGAACCGGTAGACGCCGACGGCCATCAGCTCGGTGAGCGTCGGCAGGAACAACGTCCGCGGGTAGGCGCCGGCGTCCTGGACGACGTCGAGGCGGTACGCGAGCACCGTGCCGTCGCGCTTCCCGCCGATGGTGACGGTGTTCTGCTGGGCGCGCCCGTGCGTCATCGACGTCAGGTTCTCGCTGCGCGTCTCGATCCAGCGCACCGCGCGGCCGATCCGCTTGGCGGCCCAGCCGAGGACGGTCGCCTCGGGGTCCGCGCCGATCTTCGCGCCGAACCCGCCGCCGACGTCCGGGGCGATGACCCGCACCGCCTCCTCGCCGACGCCGAGGCCGCCGGCCAGCTGCGACCGGGCGATCTGGGCGTTCTGCGTGGACAGCCACGCGGTGAGCCTGCCGTCCTCGCCCCACACGCACGACGCGCCGCGGACCTCGAGCGGCGCGGGGGCGACGCGCTGGTTGACGATCGTCTGCGTGACGACCGCGTCGCAGCCGTCGAAGAGCGCGTCGTCGAACTCCTCGGCGCCGTGGACCTGCATGACGTTGCTGCCCGTTTCCGGGTACAGCAGCGTTTCCCCGGCCAGCGCGGCGTCGATGCTCGCGACGGCGTCGAGCGGGTCGTAGTCGATGTCGACCAGCTCGGCCGCATCGGCCAGCTGGTAGCGCTCCTCGGTGAGGACGAGCGCGACGGGTTCGCCGACATAACGGACGATTCCGTCGGCCAGCCACGGTTCCTTCACCGGCCCGGCGTCGTGCGGCGCGAGCCCGAGGTCGGCGGCGGTGAACACGCCGAGCACCCCGGGCGCCGCGAGCGCCTCGCTGACATCGATGCCGCCGATCCGCGCGTGCGCGATGGGACTGCGCACGAACACCGCGTGTGCGGCACCGGAAAGCGCTTCCTCCCGCAGATCGTCGACGTAGGTCCCGCCTACGGTGATCAAGTTCTGATCCTCTTGGCGGACCACCCTGGTCCCGACAATGCTCATCTGGTCTCCTGCTCGCCGATACCCGCCCGATCATGCCCTCTCCGGCGGCCCGGCGTCAGCATGGATCTAGGCGAAGGCCTGCCAGCCCAGGACGACCGCCAGCACGAGCCCGGCGACGCCGATCCCGATCCGCAACGGCGTCGCGGGCAGGTGCCGCACGATCGTCGCGCCGAGCCACGCCCCGCCGAGGGAGCCGAGGCAGACGGCGAGCGCCGCCGTCCAGTCGACCTTGCCGGTGACCGCGAACACGAGCGCGGCGAGCAGGTTCGCCGACCCGGTGACCAGGTTCTTCGCCGCGTTGGTCCGGGCCAGCGGCTGGCTCCACACCGACACCAGCAGCGCGAGCATGAGTACGCCCGCGGCGGCGCCGAAGTAGCCGCCGTAGATGCCGATGACGAAGGCGAACGCGCCGGTCACCGGCCTGAGGCCGTGGTGCTCGGCGCCTTCGCCCAGCCGGCGCAGCCGCGGTCCCACCATCAGCACCACCGACGCCCCGCCGATCAGCCACGGCACGATCACGGTGAAGGCGTCGGCCGGCGTCACCAGCAGCACGACGCCGCCGACCGCGCCGCCGATCGTGGTGATGACGCAGAGCGGGAGGATCCGGTCGCGCTGCCCGGCGAGCTCGGGCCGCGCCCCGGCGGCCCCGCCCGCGGTGGTCCCGAGCATGGCGACGGTGTTGGTCACGTTCGCGACGACGGGCGGCAGCCCGGCGGCGAGCAGCGCGGGGTAGGACACGAGCGACGCGAGCCCGGCAGTGGCGCCGGTCAGCCCGGCACCGACCCCGGCGAGCACGAGCAGGAGCAGCACCCCGGGGTCCGTGATCACGTTGTCATCTCAACACGCCCCGGCCCGCGCCCGGCGGTGAGCTTGCTCCCACCGTTCACGTCCGTGAATGGCATTCACGGAGTTCCCAGGTCATCCCCGACCGGGCAGCGCGGGTATAGGTTGTTATACGAATTACCCAGGCCTTGTCCGAAACCGGACGAGATCGGCCGGCGGGGTTGCCCGGGGCGGGCGGGCCGTCCCAGAATCGCCGCGATGACAAGGTTGTCAGAGAGCGGAGGCCGGACCATGGGCGAGCTGAACCGGCGACGGGCCCTGGGCCTGCTGGGTGCGGGCGGTGCGGCGGCGATGCTGGCCTCGGGGCTGCTGCCGGGTGTCGCCGGAGCGGCGGCGGGCGGAGCGCCGAAGAGCGGCCCGCCGGACGCCGTCGCGGCGACCTACCTGCGGGTCCTGCTCCGGCACACGCGCTGGGCCGAGGCGCAGTTCGACAAGACGGCCGGGATCTACCCGGCCACGGACTTCACCTTCGCCGTCGTCCTCGGCAACGCCCTGCTGCTGACCCGCGACGGCTACGACGCCGCCGTCGCCGGGGTCGACCAGGCCACCCTGAAGACGCACACCCTCGACACGATCAGGCACTTCGCCGCGTCGAACCTGCTCACCGGCGGGACCGAGTGGGGCCGGCGGCTGTTCTTCGACACCACCTTCCAGTCGTACTTCCTGCTCGCCTCGCGTCTGCTGTGGACGGACCTGGACGCGGCCACGCGGGCGAACGTCGAGCGCATCACCACCGAACAGGCGGCCTACACCACGGCGCTGGGCACCGAGGACGACCCGGCGTCCGGCAGCTGGACGCCCAACGGCCTGCTCGGCGGCCACGTCGGCGACACCAAGCTCGAAGAGATGGGCGTCTACGCCCAGTCTCTCGCCCCCGCCCTCGCCTGGGCCCCCGGTGACGCCCGCGCCGCCGCCTGGCGGGACGCTTTCGGGTCGTGGAGCCGCAACGAGGGCGGGTTGCCGGCCGCCGACCTGGCCAACCCGCGGCTCGTCGACGGTCACCCGATCAACGCGAACACCGCGACCAACCTCTACGACACGTTCCTCGTCGAGAACCACGGCTCCTTCGGGCCGCACTACCAAGAGGAGCTGTGGCGCACGTCCGGCCGCAACTCGATGCACTTCCTGCTCGCCGGGAAGCCGCTGCCCGAGGTGCTCACCGCGCAGCCGAACGGCGAACTGCTCTGGCGCACCATGCTGCTGATGACCAGCGACGCCGGCGAGCCGCTGATGCCGATGGTCGCCGACCGCGAGCACCTCTACGGCCGCGACGTCATCCCGCTGGCCTTCCGCGCGCAGGTGCTCGGCGACCGGTACGCCGCCCGCGCCGAGGCCGACCTGGCCGCCCGGCTCGAGCCGTACCAGGCCTACGCGCCCGCCGACCGGATCACGAAGTTCTCCGGCGAACCGAAGTACGAGCCGGAGGCGCGGGCCGAGGTCGCCATCAGCTACCTGCTGCACGAGTGGCGCGCCGCGCACGGCGGCCCGGTCGTCCCGGTGAGCGGGACGGAATTCGACGCGCACGCCGCCGGCGTCGCCGACTTCGGCGCCGGGCCGGGGCTGCTCGCCCACCGCTCCCCCGCCGCTTGGGCCGCGACGGTGAGCAAGGCCGGGTTCGTCAAGTTCGCCTGGCAGCCCCACCACGACGACTGGCTGTTCGCACTCGGCGGTGCGACGCCGATGCTGCTGCCCGCGTCGAACCTGGCCGTCCGGGAACGCCACGCCACGACGTGGACGCGCGTCCGGGACGGCTTCGACGGCACCTTCGGCGTGCTGCGCTTCGACACCGGCTACGCCGCGTTCGCCACCCTGCCGACCGGCGCCGCGGTGTACGCGAGCACCGGCATCGGCGGCGGCGAAGGCGCGTTCACCGTCTACAACCTGGCCATGCCCGGCGTTCCCGGGCTCGACGGCGACCGCACCTACACCGCGGCCGAGGGCAAGGTGACGGTGTCCGCCCAGGACGCGCCGGCCGGCGGCCCGCGGACCGACGACCTGAGCTTCACGCCGGTCACCGCCCGGTTCGTCCGCATGCTCGGCGTCCGTCCGGATCCGGCGTACGGCTATTCGCTGTACGCCTTCGAGGTCCACGACGGCACCGGCCCGGACCTGGCCCGCACCGGCACCGCGTCGGCGTCTTCGGCCACCGCGAGCAAAGAGGCGAAATACGCCAACGACGGCAACGCGACCACCCGCTGGGCGGTGTCCACATCGGACCGGCCACGCGCGGACAGCTGGCTCGCGGTCGACCTCGGCGCGGCGAAGGCGTTCGACCGCGTCGTCCTGAGCTGGGAAGCCGCCGCCGGACGCGGCTACCGCATCGAAACGTCCCCCGACGGCTCGGCCTGGACGCCGGTGGCGAGCTTCCCGAAGCCCGCGCTGAGCAGCACCCGCGGCTGGCTCGACGTCGACGGCCGGGCCGGGCTGGTCGTGTCCGGGCCGAACCCGCTCACCGTCGTCGGCACCAGCGTCACGCTCTCGGACGGCCCGGCCGCGCCGCTGCTGGCCGAGCTGTACCCCGGCACCGCGGGCCTGGCGAAGCTGGCCGGACGCGCTCGCGCGAGCACCACCGCGGCCGCCGTCCGCGCGAGCGTCACCGACGGATTCCTCGTGCTGGCCAACCTTTCCGCCGCCGCGGCGACCGGGACGGCGAACCTCCCGCAGGACCGTTCGGCGCTCGAGCTGTACCGCGGCGAGCAGGTCGTCGCCGCCACCGGCACCGCGTTCACCTTCACGCTCGCGGCCGCCGAAGGCCGGATCGAACCACCGCGGTTCACCCTGCGCGGCACGTTCGGCCGCGCGATCCCGACCGGGCTCAAGGCGGTCGTGCGCGATGCCGGCCGGGTCGACCTCACCGCCGCGTCCGGGCTCCCGGTGATGATCACGGTCGAACCGGACGGCGGCCACGCACGGCCCGTGCTGCTGATCCCCGGCCTGACCGTGCCCGTCCTCGTCCCGGAGGTCCGGCCCTACCCCCTGGCCGACCTCGCGCTCGGCGCCGTCACGTTCCCGGCGGAACCCCTGCCCCCGGGCATGTCGAGCCCCGCCGCCGCGGTCGACGACGACCCGGCGACGGCGTGGCGGCCGGGACCGGACGGCCGGCTGGTCGTGGATCTCGGTGCGGTACGGCCGGTTTCCGCGGCCGACCTCGCCTGGACGTCCGGTCGCGTCCCGGCCTGCGCCGTCGAAACCAGCACCGACGGCGTCACCTACACGACCGCCGCGAAGGCGGCCCGGACCCGCACGGCGACCGCCGCCGTCACCGGCCCGGTTCGGTACCTCGCGGTACGCACGCTCGACTGGCGAAGCGGCGACGCGAGCCTCACGCGGTTGTCCGTCCGGACCTGATCGATTTCCTACGGTGCCCGGGGCGAGTACCTTGGCACCACACGAGGCACCCGCCGGGAGGTCGCATGCGCGTCACGATCGCCGAGGTCGCCCGCCGCGCGCGGGTGAGCAAGACGACCGTGTCGAGGGTGCTCAACAACAAGGCCGACGTGGACGCGGCGACCGCCATCCGGGTGCGCGAGGTGATCGCCGCGACCGGCTACATCCCCAGTGCCGGCGCGGTCGGGCTGGCGCGCGGGGTGACCCGCACGGTCGGGATGCTGGTGCCCGGGCTGACCTGGCCGTGGATGGGCGAGGTGCTCCAAGGCGTCGCCGACGTCGTGGAGTCGAAGGGCTACGGCCTGTTGCTGTCCACCGCGAACCGCGGCGCGGACTCGCTGGAGGAGTTCTCGCGGCAGGTGTCGGCGAAGGCGTTCGACGGGCTGCTCCTGGTCGAACCCCCGGACGCGGTGCGGCACCTGCGGGTGCTGCACGACTCCGGGCTCCCGGTCGTGGTGATCGACGATCGCGGCCGGCGGCCTTCGTTCCCTTCGGTGGGCACGAGCAACCGCCAGGGCGGCGTGGACGCGGCCCGTCACCTCCTCGAAACCGGCCGCACCCGGCTCGCCACCGTGACCGGGCCCTGCGACTTCGGCTGCACGAGCGACCGGCTCGACGGTTTCCGCGACACCATCCTCGAAGCCGGCCGGAACCTCGACCTGCGGCTGATCATCGAGGGCGACTTCACCGGTGAAAGCGGGGAAGCCGCGATCCTGCAGCTGCTGGAGACCGGCCCGGAGTTCGACGCGGTCTTCGCGCACAACGACCTCACGGCGGCCGGTGTGCTGAGCGGGCTGCGGAAGGCCGGGCGCGCGGTGCCGGCGGACGTCGCCGTGATCGGCTTCGACGACATCCCCCTCGCGGCGCACACCCAGCCGCCGCTGACGACGGTCCGCCAGCCCCTGCGTGCGATGGGCGAGACGGCGGCCCGGCAGCTGATCGCCCAGCTGGCCGGGGCGCCGTCGCCGAGCGCACCCCTGGTGGTGCCGACAACCCTGGTGATCCGCGAGTCCACGGCCGTGGGGGGGGGGGTGGGGGGGGGGGGGGGGGGGGGGGGGGGGGGGGGGGGGGGGGGGGGGGGGGGGGGGGGGGGGGGGGGGGGGGGGGGGGGGGGGGGGGGGGGGGGGGGGGGGGGGGGGGGGGGGG